>CANQMN010000034.1 GCA_947624965.1 uncultured Clostridia bacterium | reverse complement strand
TCGTGAGTTATTGAAATGAAGATCGCAATCGATTGCAGATATATCGGAATGTCGGGGATCGGCAGGGTCTGCGAGGGGATTCTCGACGCGCTGGATTTTTCCGCCAATTCCTTTTTTCTTATCGGAAAAAAAGAAAAGTTGCAAAAATATCCCGCAGAGATCATCGAGGACAGCACAAATCCATACTCTTTCGGCGGATTGAGATCTTTTCCGAAGGAATTGAATCAAACATGCGACGCTCTGTTTGTTCCGAATTTTTTGATCCCTTTCGGCGTAAAAATCCCCGTGCTTACGATCATGCACGACCTTGCCTTTCTCGACGTGAAGGAGACGACGCGCGGTTTCAAGGACAGGCTCATCAAGAAAGTTCTCCTCAAGCGGTGCATGAAGAAGTCGAAGTCCGTTGCATGCGTCTCCCGCTTTACGCTGGAACGCTGTGAACACTACTACGGAAAACTTGCAAAGAAGTGCTTTGTTAATTATAACGGCATCTCGGAAAACGTGTTTTCCTATGCAAATACGCATGAACGTGCGGAGAAGAAGGACCAGATCGTATTTGTCGGCAACGTCAAGCCGCACAAGGGGCTTACGACTTTGCTCTCCGCCTTTTCGGAACTCGGCGGGGAGACAAAGCTCAAGATCATCGGCGAAAAGGACACCTTTCTGACGGGTCTGCAGCTTGACGAAAGCGCTTACAAAAACGTTGTCTTTACGGGTAAATTGAGCGATGAGGAGCTGTTTTTTGAGATCGCACGTTCCAAATATCTCGTTTTGCCCTCAAAGTATGAGGGGTTCGGCCTTCCGCCGCTCGAGGCGCTTGTCCTCGGGACCCAGCCCATCGTCTCGGATATCCCCGTGTTCCGAGAAGTGTACCAAGGTCTTCCCGTGAAGTTTTTCGGAAGCGAAGAGACGCTGACAGCAGAAATGCGGGCGGCGTCGGATCAAGTAAACTGTAGCGCAGAGATAGCGGAAAGATACAGCTATTCTGCATGCGCAAAAATCATTTTGGGGAAACTATATGGTTTGGCTCAGTAAAAACGACAGACTCAAAAAGTATTCTATATACATTTTCCTCTTGGTGTTTATCGTTTCCGGAAATGCATTGACCTTTCAGTTGTTTGGCCGCGCCGCGATCAAACTGAGCGATGTCCTTGCGATTTTTCTCGGCCTGATCCTTTTGCATGAATTTATGAAATGTGAGATCGATTTTTCGATCGGGATTATGTCGACATGGGGCCTGTGGTCCCTTTTGCTGATTTGTTGCAATCTGTTGGTCTTTCATTTTACCGCAGGAGATGCCTTGACCGCCGTTTTGTACCTCCTCCGATTTATGTACATGCTCTGGCTGGGCTATGTTACCGCAAGATGGGTCAAGAAAAAAGGACTCATGATAGAAGTATTGAAGTATATTAATATTTTGTATCTGGCCGTCTGCTTCATAGGATTTTTTCAACTCATCTTTTTCCCCGTTGCATACGATTTTTACGGCATATTTTGGAACATTGGCGTTTATTTCCCCGATGCGGATCCCCATGTCGGACGGCTGATCTCAACCTATTTCGATCCGAATTATTTGGCGTCTTGCCTGACTTTGGGGATCTGTGTGAATTATTTCCTCATGGAAAAGAGCCGTGGGACCTCAGCCGTGTGGTGGTATAGGGTCGCATGGTGTATTTACTTATTAACGGTATTTTTGACTAAATCGCGCTCTGGTTTTGTTGGTTTTGCAATCTGTTTTGTCTTCTATTTCCTCTTTACGTTTCATTTGTCCAATCTAAAGATCGAATTCTTACCATTCATCTTTCTTGCGCTCGCAGTGCTGTTATATCTGTTCTTTTTCTCAGATATATCGACGTTTGTGCGCATCAGGAATTCGTTTAACGATCCTTCCTCTTGGGCACGGCTTTCTTCATGGGAAAAAGGCTGGGAGATGGCAAAAAAGACAGGTTTCTTTGGCGTTGGGTATAATTTGAACGGAGCTTTGAGCCAACAGATGTACGGAGCCGTTCATGACGGACCCGGATACGGAAACGACTCCTCGCTGCTTCTTACCCTGATCACGACAGGTTTTATCGGTTGCATTCTCTTCGGAATGCACATTTATCATCTGCTCAGGCGGACAAAGCATTCAAAATGCGTCATCGGATTGATCGTTTCGGCGCTTGTGATTTGTAATTTCAATAATCTTCTGTATTACAATCTTTGGGTGTTCATGTTTTACTTTATCATTTATTTGATGCTTCCCCTCAAGGATAAAGCGGAATATCGGCAAAGGGCTTCTGCAAAGATACAAAAGCACCTCTCGGCGGGGGACGCCAAAATATAAGAATTATACCTACACCTCAAAGGAGAAAGTAAATGAAAGGAATCATTCTTGCGGGCGGAAGCGGAACAAGGCTGTATCCGCTCACAACGGTGACAAGCAAGCAGCTCTTGCCCGTGTACGATAAGCCCATGATCTATTACCCGCTCTCCACCCTCATGCTCGCGGGGATACGGGAGATCCTCATCATCTCCACCCCTTTGGACACGCCCCGCTTCGAGCAGCTCTTGGGCGACGGCAAAAAGTTCGGCCTCAAGCTCTCCTATGCCGTGCAGGAGCGGCCCGAGGGCCTCGCGCAGGCGTTCATCATCGGGGCAGATTTCATCGGGGACGACGACGTGTGTATGGTCCTCGGCGACAATATCTTTTACGGCAACGGACTCAAAAAGAATCTGCAGAGGGCCGTGAACAACGTCTCAAA
>CANQMN010000033.1 GCA_947624965.1 uncultured Clostridia bacterium | reverse complement strand
AAAAATACCCATCAAATCACGTTTTATCATGACGGGAATCGCATAACAGCGCAGGTTTCTCGCAATCTGTTCAAGGGCGTGGAAGCGTTTGCTCCGAGTGGAGATTCCGCGTTCAATAACGCCATTCTGAACGGCGCCGCAAAAATAAACAGCACCTTTAAGAGGCTTGTTACCTCGTGGAATCCGTTCTTTTCGTTCTTCCGAAACCCCATAAGGGACATTCAGGAAGCGGGGCTCTATACGAGATACCCTCTGCGCACCTTTGCCAAAAACTATGCTCGCGCAAGGAGAGAAATATCCACAAACGGCAGGTATTGGCAGGAGGCAAAGGCGGCGGGCATTACTTCTGCAAGCGTATATGACTACGAAAAAGGGCTCACATATAAGAACGAAAGCGCGATAAAGAAGCTCGGACAGCGTTTGGAATCTGCCTCAAATGCCGTTGAAATGGCTCCCAGATTGGCAGAGTATATTTCCGCGAGGGAGGCGGGTCTCTCCGTGCAGGAAGCCCTTTTACAGGCGCAGGACGTCACCACCAACTTCGGCAGGAGCGGCGTGTTTGCCAAAAAGCTCAATGCAACAATTATGCCGTTCTTAAACCCTGCAATACAGGGCTTCTCCAAGATGGTGAGAGCCTATACGGGGAAAGACGCGGCTCAATCGTGGGTCAATTTGATTGTCAGGAGCATTATGCTTGGGCTCGCGGCGTCCGCGCTCAACGATCTG
Source organism: uncultured Clostridia bacterium (assembly GCA_947624965.1). Lineage (GTDB taxonomy): Bacteria > Bacillota > Clostridia > Christensenellales > Borkfalkiaceae > Gallimonas. The sequence continues at coordinate 2,100 of CANQMN010000033.1, read as the reverse complement.
CTTAACGACGATGACGAAGATTACAAAAATCTTTCCGATTATGTGAAAGAAAACAACTATGTAATTGCTCTCGGAGACGGAGATTTTATCAAAATTCCCAAAGGCAGAGTAGCGAGCGTCATAGGCGGTGCCTACCTCCGCGCAAAGTGGTATATGGAGGGAGACGAGGACGCTTTCGAGGGCTGGATCAGCAATATAGCGTCGCAAGTTACCCCCGTCGATAACTTCTCCCGCACGATTTTCAGCCCTCTTACGGACATTTCCACAAATACAACATGGTATGGCGGGCAGATAGAGAGTGAGAAGTGGAGCGATACACAGCCCAAAGATCGTTACGACGAGACAACGAGCTCCATTGCCATCTGGCTTGGAAAGGTATTCAACTATTCCCCCGTAAAAATCGACTACTTGCTCGATCAATACGGCGGCGTCGTAACGGATATTGTCCTCCCCGCGACCACATTGCAAGCGGAAAAGGGGATAGTGAGCCAAAACCTCATAGCAAACGCGACGACAAACAGCCGCTGGGGGACGGAGTTCTATTCGCAGATCGAAAAATACACATACAAAAAGACGGCGGGCGACGCGGCGGCAAAAGGCGTCGTAAAATATCTCAATGGTATAAAGAGCACGCTTTCCGATATGTATGCACAAAAGCGCGAAATTCAGTCAGACAAAACGCTCTCCGATTCCGAGAAGAACACGCAATCGAAAATCGTCCAAGCGGCTATCAACGCCTTGCAGAAAGATTCGCTCACAAATGCAAAATACCTCTATGAGGAGCTGAAAAAGTACGATCTCTCGGAGGAAAATTTTGACAATAGCTACCTCGACGCGGTGAGTGTCGTCGTCGGTGAGGAGTTTGCGCTCCGCACCTACAATAAGCAGGTGTACGAAAAGGCGAAAAGCCTTGAAAAGCTCGGCATAGGCTTCGGTACATACTACGATTACTACTTCGCGCTGAAACAAATAAGCGCGGCGACGGACGCGAGCGGTAGGACGATAAGCGGGTCGAAAAAAGCCCAAGTGATAGCGTTTACTTGGGCGCAGGACATTCCGCGTATTCAGAAGCTCATTCTCATCATGAGTGCTGGATATAAAATATCGGACGGAGACATAAGAGGGCTGTCCGCAAAGCAGGCGCAGAGAGTGGTGGCGCAGTACATAACAAGGCTCAATATCACGAAAGAGGAGAAAGCGGCTCTCGCGGAGCTCTGCGGGCTCACGGTGTCGAACGGCAGAATTATCATCACCGCATAAGAAAGGGCGGCTACCATTATCGGCAGCCGCCCTCAAACATTACGATATTTTTTCCCATTTTGCGTATAGCGTCATATTGCCTTTCACAACGTCCTGTGCGGTATTCCATTGTATCGCAAAGCTGGTGTCAGTAAACCACCCGCAAAAGCGGTATTTTGCGGCAGGGGACACGACGAGCTCCACGTCACCGACGATTTTTCCCTCCTCGACTTCGACCGTTTTGTAAATGCCGTCGTATTCGAGGTAGTCCGCCGCCGTGATTTTTCCGTCTACCGAATAAGGATTTAGTTCCGATTTCAGCGTGACGGTATAGACCTCTTTATCGTCTCCGCACGAACACAAGCATAGGCAAGCGACAAGGGAGACAAGGGCGAGTGTAAAAATGAGCCTGAATTTTTTCATGATAATATCCTCCGATTTTAATAATAAACTTGATCTGTACAGCTGAAATACCCAATAGCCGCCTGTGCCGACCATACGATTGTCTCAATCGCCATCGGGATCACCCTCACAACGGGAATCAGGGAAAGTGGAAGCAATACCGTATCAATGACTATTTCAAAGAGGCAAAGAGCCGCATAGATGATAGTCATGGGAATCGCCAGCAGACACAATATCCAAAAAAAGATATTGGCGAGTTTGTAAGGATCGAAAGCATTTTTTAACTGTCCGAAAACGATCTCGCCTATTCTATCCCGATAAGTTTCAACGGAACGAATTTTTGTCGGGATCGTTACCTCAAATTGATAGTGCACGAACGTTGTCCTCCGATAAAAAAGAATGCGCAGCCGAAGCTACGCACCGAAAAACGCGAGCCTCGTCCGACAGTTGCTACACAGC
>CANQMN010000032.1 GCA_947624965.1 uncultured Clostridia bacterium | reverse complement strand
CTAAAAATTCCATTTGCGATTGCGTTAGCCAAATTGTTGAGTTGTCTGTCAATATCTTTAACTTGTGCGGTTAGAGAGATTAAAAGATTGTCTTGTTCAACTGCTTTATTAAAAATTTCTGCAACCTTTTCCGAGATTTGTTTGATTTCTTTACAATTTTTCAAAAATGCTTGCGTTGCTTGAACTACATAATTCTCAATAAAGTTTTTCTCTATAGTCTTTTTATCGCAAGTCTTGTTCTTTTTACGATTGTGACATTTGTAGTAATAATGAATTCCATTTCTTCCTGTTCCACTGTCACCCGTCATTTGAGTATAGCATTTCCCACAAATTAGTTTTCCGCTTAAAATGAATGGAACAACTGCTTTCTTTTGTGCACCTGTGTGTTTGCCTACTGAAAGCATTTTGTTCACTTTGTCGAAAGTTATTTCATCAATTATTTGTGGATAAACATTTGTATAGACAGTATCATTAGCATAAAATTTCCCTGTGTAAATAGGATTTCTCAACATTCTTGAAATAATATTTATGCAAAATTTTCCGCCGAGCACATTCTGCAAGCCAATGTTGTTTAATTTGTCAGCAATATCTTTTAATTTCATGCCACTAAGATAATCATTGAACACTTGCTTAACAATTTCAGCATTTTGTTCATGTATATACACTTTTTTGTCTTTGACATAATATCCGAAAGCAACTCTTCCGCCAACATATTGTCCTTTGATTAAGCTCTCTTTTCTTCCACGCTTGACTTTTTGAGAAAGTTCGGCAGAATAATACTCCGCAAAACTTTCAAGCATTCCTTCCAAAATTATGCCTTCTGGAGTGTCGGAGATTTGCTCGGTTGCAGAAATAACCTTAACGCCATTCTTTTTCAAAATTGCTTTGTTTACGGCACTGTCATGTCTTGAACGCGAAAATCTATCAAACTTATACACAAGCACAAATTCAAAACCTTTCTTTTTGCTGTCCGAAAGCATTTGCTGAAAAGCAGGACGATTGTCATTCGTTCCTGTCATGGCACGATCAATATATTCGTTGACAATGGCAAAATCGTTTTTCTCAGCGTATTCTTTGCAAACTCTAACTTGCCCTTCAATACTTTGCTCTGTTTGATTGTCGCTTGAATATCTTGCATAAATCACTGCGTTTTTCACTTTTCCACCGCCTTTTGCTTAATAATAGCACATTTTAACTCAAAAGTCAGCGGGTTTTTATAAAATTTGCCAAAACATCTTTATTTTACATAAAAAATATGCTATACTTAAACTAAGGAGAAGATATGAGCAAAACAAAAAAGCCCAAAAGTATGTTTGAATTGTTTTCTAGGTCCGATTTATTTTATACTTTTTTAAGAAATAAAGATACACGAAAAGAAAAGCTATTGGAACTAGCAGATTTTATTTTTAAACAATACTATCCAAATCTTAAAGAAGTTAAAATTGCATATATGCCAACATTTCAAATTCATCCTGAAAAAAGCACGACCCTTGGCCAATATAGTGCAGATGAAAACGCCATTTACATTAACCCTGCCTTTTGTGAACTTTTTTCTGAGAAAGAGTATCATCCTTTCACAGTTTATAAATTTTTGGATACAATTATCCATGAAGGCAGGCACGCGGAACAGGAATATAATGGCCGTCTATACAAGCAGAATATTAAAAAATTCTTAGCGCTTGATTACAAGGATCAGTTTATTGCACTTTCAAACAAACTTGATCACCTCACGTCAGATATTATTCTTTTAGCTTGTTTCGGCTCTGAAAGAATGCCAAATACGGATAGATTAAACGAAATTTTTCAATTTAAAACCACTCATTCAACAATTCACGGCTCAACATATTACAACGAACTCGTCGAACGAGATGCCCGCACACACGCACTTTGTCAAATGATGAATTTGTGTTTGGAGTTGCCTTCAGATCGTTGCTTAAGTTTCATACATGGCGTGCTAAATTCAGAAAATGAGCATGCAGCCAAATTGCCGTCGCAATATGCACTTGATAAAAACCTTGATGATGCTGAGTATATTATAGGCTTATTTGAAGACTATATGTCCAAACATAACATAGAGAATAAAAGTATAACCAAAAAAATTGAAGAGTTAAAAGAAACAATCTCGGCAATTCAAGTTTTATCCGTACAACAATTTGGAGATTTTTATGTAAAGGCTCAGACCGAAAAACAACTAATGGGCGTTGCAAACGATCTACTTGGAAAATATGAAGAAAGAAAAAGCAAATTTCCGCAAAAACAACTGGACGAAATTGACGCCGAATTCAATAGTCAAAGAAAAAGAGCAGAAAAAGATTTTGATGATTTGATTACTTTTATTGATTCCGAGAACAATAAAGAGAGAAAACCTGACGACCAAGATGATGTTTTGTTTGAATTTGATTTGCAACAAAAACGCGAATCTCGAATGAAAATGTATGACAATCAAAAAGACCTTGCCCGAGCCATATTAGAGCAGTTGAAAATCATTTCTGCACAACCATCAACTACAAGGTGTGCATTACTCACTGTTCAAGAACTTGGCCAAGCAAAAGATACAATCAAACACTTACAAAGTTGGATTGACAGCGGAGGCGATCTATCAAAATATGCCACGCTTATTTCTGGTGGCCATGCAGGAGAGCCAGAACGCGTCCTGCAAGATAATGCTGCCGATTTGTTTAAACAACAAGAGGATTTATATAACATAGATTTTCGGCTCAGCCCAGTCCTTTTGGAAGATGAATTTTGCAAACGTCTTGGTGCTGGAGAAAGAGGAAAATATTTTAGAAAATATATCGCAGCGAAAAACGACGGAACTTTAATACTCAACACAGCCACCCCGGACAAAGTTACAAGCCGATTGTATGGGGATTTCTTTGACAGCTTTAAAAGAGCCGAGGAAAGAGTTGCTGGGGATGTCGAGATAGAAAAATAGTAAGCAGGATAAGGAGTAGCATCAAAATTTTGCAGACAGCCCTAAAATAAAGGGCTGTAGCCGACTCAGGCCCAAAGGCCCTGATTCAATTTTGATGCACTCCCCAAATGCCGACCAAGTGGGATACCCAC
>CANQMN010000031.1 GCA_947624965.1 uncultured Clostridia bacterium | reverse complement strand
CGCTCATCCTGAGCGTAGCGAAGGATCCCATTAAACGCACGGGAGCGCATTCCCTCATCCCGAGGCGTAGCCGAGCGGATCCCGTAGACCGACGGGAGCAGCCCCGCGTCATTCTAAGAAACGGAGAAAAAACGAAGTCCGACGACTTAACCCGAAGAATCTCGCGGGGCGTGTACTATGCGGCGGGATGAGGACGGGAGCCCGTGCCCCCGCGCGCTCATCCTGAGCGTAGCGAAGGATCCCATTAGACCAACGGACTTCGTTTGAGGGGATTCTTCGGTCGCTGGCGCTCCCTCAGAATGAGCCCGTGCCCCCGCGCGCTCATCCTGAGCGTAGCGAAGGATCCCATTAGACCAACGGACTTCGTATGAGGGGATTCCTCGGTCGCTGGCGCTCCCTCAGAATGAGCGGAAAGCCCTCCCCGTTGATAACTCCCACCCCCTCCAATCCCCCAAAATCAGTGAAAACCAAAAAATTTTTTAAAAAATTTCTTCAAAAAGGGGGGTGAAGACTTGACGGGGGGGGGTAGTATGATATACTAAAATTGATTTATACCCCGTTCAACATTTTGTGTGGAAAGAGGAAAAATCAAATTTTTGTAAGGAGAAAAGACAAATGAAAGGCAAAAAACGCATCTCGTTGCTTGCAGCTCTCGTGTGCATTTTCGCCCTCGTGTTCTCAATGGGACTCATGAGCGCATGCGGAAACACGGACAACAATACGACCTCAAGCAATCAATGGTACTATGGCGCGGAAGTTCCTGCCGACACGCTCGGGCACGAGGGTGATTACTATCTCAACACTCAAACGCTCGCCAGCTACGTCAAGTCCGATGATGGCACATGGACGGAGACGGCCGCAAACTGGTACTACGGCACGGAGGAACCCGTTGCCAACCTTGGGGCAACGAATGACTTCTATCTCAACACCAACACGGGCGCTCTCTATCAGAAGAAAGCAGACGATTGGGGCTCTCCGATTCTGACTCTCAAGGGTGAGCAAGGCAAACCCGGCCGCGACGGCGTTCTTTGGTACTCCAACAAGGGCAACCCTAATACTCTGAAAGATAAAACCGCCCTTGCTGGCTCCTATGTCGGCGACTTCTATCTCGACACTGAGAGTTTTGATGTCTACCAAAAGACTTCCGACACCGAGTGGGAATTCCTCGGCTCCATTATGGGCCGCGGCACGACTTGGTTCGACGGCAACTTGGAGCCCGACAATGCAGACCTCAAAGGTGTTTATGAGGGAGATTATTACTACCGTTCATACATTGATATAGTGGAAAATACTTCCAATTATCAAATTTATCGCTATGAGGGCGGAAAGTGGGTCCTTATGACGTCGGTCGTGGCAGGTTCTCTTGGAGATGCATTTAAAAAAACCGACGGAGAGTCCTATCTCGACGTCGCCGAGGACGGCACCGTAACGATTACAGGTGTTGCCGCGGGTACGACGAAGCTCACGGTCCCCGGCACTCTGAACGGAAAGCCTGTCGTGATCGGTGAACAGGCATTTGCCAACCACAAAGAACTTACCTCGATTACATTGGAAGAAGGCATAAAGGAAATCGGCAGCAATGCGTTTTACAAAACCGGGCTTAAAGAAGTCGTCCTGCCTGAAGGGCTGGAGGAGATTGGAACGGGTATCTTTGCATATTGCGAGGACCTGACGAGTGTGACGCTCCCGAAAAGCTTGACAAACATCAAGACAGCGACATTCTACCAGTGCACATCGCTTGAAAAGGCAGATATCCCCGAAGGTGTCACGGAGATCGGCTATCAGGCATTCTACGGCTGCAAGGCGCTTCAAAAGATCATTATGCCCGACACGGTCACCAAGATCGGCGTGGTAGCATTTTGCGATTGTGCAGGCGCCACGGAAATTAAACTCTCGGAGAACCTGACTGCGATCCCCCAGTGGTCGTTTCAGGGCTGCAAGGGCATTACGGAACTTACGATCCCCGAGAGCGTCAAGGAGATCGGATACAACGCATTTGTACATTGCGATCAGCTTGCGAAGATCCGTATCCCGGCAGGTGTGACAAAGATCGAAGAAACGGCGTTTATCGACTATCAAGGTTCGCTCGAGGTCGCCGCCGAAAACACTCACTATGAAGTCATAAACGATCTTTTGTTGAGCAAGGGCGATACACGCACTCTGCTTTGGGCGAAGAAGGACATTGAATCCGCTACGATCCCTGCGGACGTAACGAGGATCGGAGATTATGCGTTTAACGCGCGTAAAAATCTGACGAAGATCGACATTCCTGCGAGCGTGATCTCGATCGGCTTGCATGCATTTTACGGTTGCGATCGGCTCGCCGACATTACCCTTACCCAAAATATTGTGTCGATCGGCAGCGGTGCGTTTGAGGATACGGCATATTTCAATGACGCAGAAAACTGGACGGGCGAAGCCGCAAAACAGGGCGTACTCTACATGGCGGCTGGGGAGAATGCACATCATTTCCTGCTCTCTGCATACGGAGCGAATGGCGACACAGCCATCGCTGCGGGGACCGTCGTCATTGCGGATAGCGCGTTCCGTGAATCCAGAAGTAGCCTTCGCAGCATCACGATCCCCGAGAGCGTGAAAGTGATCGGAAAGGGGGCATTCCTCAATTGTGACTTTCTTGCGAATGCAGAGATCCCCGCAGGGGTGACTGCGGTCGGCGAAGGTGCATTCCATACAAATACCATTGTCACCGTTCAGGCTGAAAATGAAAAATTTGAGGTCAAGACCGTCAATGATAGCGTCAACGGAAATTGGAGCTACATGGTCGAAAAAGAGACCATGACGCTCCTTTGGGTGAGGCCCGAGGAGGGGTGCACGAAGATCGTCATCCCCGAGGGGATCAAAAAAATCGGATACAGTGCATTCAATGCATGCACAAAACTTCAGGAAATCGTTGTTGCCGACACCGTGACGGAGGTTGAAGAGAATGCATTCAAAAGTTGCACTGCTCTTACGAGTGTGACATTCCGCGGCTGCGTATCGATCGGAGCACAGGCATTCCTCGCGTGCAAGACGATCAAGAGCGTGACGTTTGAAAAGTATAGTCCTGAAATGGAAATCGACAGGACCGCCTTTGAGGAATGTAAGACGCTCACTGACGTTGCCTTTGCGGGAACGAAAACGGAGTGGAACGCCTTGATGCAGGCCACCGATTTCTTCCAGACACTCACGCAGGAAATTACCGTCACTTGCAAGGGCGAAACAGGTGCCGACAAGACGATGGTATTTGTAAGAGGCTACGAACAATAATTAACTCACAGAGGGTAAATCTCCTTTTACCCAAAACATATCCACACAGCAAAAAAGAGAGGGTAACCTCTCTTTTTTGTATGGTCTTCGACGGGCGCGGGTCAGGCGCGGGGGCCGCCACAGGCAGCCCCCGCCCGCTCATTCTGCTCTTCCTCTTGCCCGCCCCCTGCGTCAGGGGGCGGGGTAGGGGTGGGGGTCCGCCC
>CANQMN010000030.1 GCA_947624965.1 uncultured Clostridia bacterium | reverse complement strand
ACGCCAACGCCCGACTCTTTTCAAGAGCCGGGCGCTGTATTTTCGGGCTGCCTCACCACTCTAGTGAGACAGCCCCTCCTCCATTGAGAGAAGATAGGAGGGAACCGTGAGGTTTTCACGGGCTTTGTGCTTTCTTGGGTGAAGTTATCACTTGGCCTTTTTCGCCGAACCGCCGGATTTGCCCAGCTCACGTCTCACGCCCTTGACCGCAAAGACCGCCAGTACCACGATCCCTGCTGCCGCAAGCAGATCAACGGCAATGAGGATAAACACATAGTTGGGAATGCCGGAACTTGTGTTCGCGCCCAGCACCACACCGTTCATCGCGCTGCTGTTCGCTACCGTGTACAGGATATGCTTCATGCTGTTGCGGAGCAGCGTCTGCGTCATGCCGCTGCCCGTATCCTTAACGCGGGAGCTGTCGTTTCCGGCAGAGATCAGCATCGCATCGCCGCCCGCGCCGAGCATCTGCATCCCGTTCATGTAGTCGCCTTCCCAATAGTCGGTGATGACGAACCCGTTGAAGCCCCACTCGTTGCGCAGAACGCCGGTGATCAGGTTGTAGTTGCCGCCCGCCCAGCGTGCGCCGACACGGTTGAAAGACGTCATCACGGCAAGCGTCCCATTGTCCTTGTTGTCCGCGATCGCGATCTCAAACGGCTTCAGATAAATCTCGCGGATCGCCTGTTCGTTGGACCATGTGACAAGACCGCGACCGCCTTTCCCATTGCCGTCATTGCCGCTGCAGGAACGGTTGGACTCCTGATCGTTGAGCGCAAAGTGCTTCATGTAGCAGTAGACGCCCTTGGACTGCACGCCCTTGATCTGCGCACTGCCCAGCGTTCCGCCGAGGAAGCCGTCCTCGCTGTAATACTCAAAGTTTCTGCCAGAGAAGGGAGAGCGGTGGATATTCATGCCGGGGGCGTACCAGCCGTTGATGCCGTTCACGCGGCCCACTTCGGTGGCAAAGAGCGCCTCGTTTCCGATAGCGGTGCCCACCTTTTCCAGCAGATCCACGTCCCATGTCGCCGCCATGATGGTCTCTACGGGCCAGCCGCTGGAATGCACCTCGGTAAAGAAGGAGGTGAGGCCTGCGGGGCCGTCGAAGTCATAGGTCTTGGGCTTCGCGACGCTCTCCATGACCGCCGTCTTATAGCCGGAGGATTCGACGATCTTGGCCATTTCCTCCACCGTCATCTGATCGAGGAGCGCGTCCCAGCCCTCATCTTCAAAGCTCTTTCCAACCATTTCCACCAGCTCGCCCTTGCCCTTCTGCCCAGTGGCGACAGTCTGATAGTCGGAGGCACTCGCCGGATTGCCGGAGGCCGCATATCCGGCGGCGTTCAATGCCTGCAGCAGGGTATCGCTTATGGGCCGGGTCTCCACAAACCCGCTCAGGTTGTTGCTCACCGTGCTGTTCTTGCCGGTGGAATAGCTCACAGGGAAGGTGCCCTCCCAATCGCTACGGGTCAGGTATTTGAACGACTCGTCGTAGGCGGGGCATGCCACGTTGGTGAGGTCCACATCGTCAAATTGGTTCTCGACCTTTACGCCGTTGCGCTCGTCGTATTTCTCGGTCTCGGCAACGGTAAATTTCGTCACAAACGCCGCGTCACCCTCGCCCGCCAGAAACTCATCGTGCAGTTCCGCGCCGTCCGCCGCTTTCGCGGCCAGAATGTTGTTGACCGCCTCATGGGCGTTGCGCGCGGCGGTGAGGTAGTAGACGCCCGCTTCCAGCACATAGGTCTTTGCCCCGTAGGCGTCGTAGGAGGCCAGCGCCTTTTTATCGACGGTGATCTCCGCCGTTTTACTGCCGCCCTTTTCTACCTCAATCTTCTGGAAACCGCACAGAGAGACCGCGGCCTTTTCAATGCCGCCCTCCGTGTAGGGAGCGCATACATAGAGCTGGACGACCTCGGCGCCGTCCCGCCCGCTTGCGGCATTGGAGACGTCAACGCTCACTGTAACGGAGTCTCCATTGTCCACCGCGTTGAAGCCGCCCCAAGTGAAGTCCGTATAGGACAGCCCGAAACCGAAGGGATACTGAACAGTGGCGGCGTAGTCATATTCGCCCACCTTGTCCCGTCCGAGGACCTTGTCCTCATAGCGGGTCTCGTAATACTTATAACCCACATAGATGCCTTCGCTGTAGGAGACATAGAAGTAATTTTCCGTCCCGTAGCGGTAGTCGCCAATGTTCGCGCTGGCCGGGGAGGAGAAGTTATCGTAGACATAGGTATCTACAAGCCTGCCGGAGGGGTTTGCCTTCCCGCAGATCACGTCAGCAACGCCGCGCGTGCCGCTCTGCCCCACGGCGCCCACCCAGAGGCAGGCGTCGATGCCATATTCTTCCTCGTTTACAAAGCCAAGCTCCATGGCGTTGGGGGAATTGATGACGGCGATAACGGTGGAGAAATTCTCATTCGCCATCTTGAAGAGGTCCTTCTCTTCCTTGGTCAGCTCCAGATAGTGCTGGCCGTCGGCATACGCCTCGATCTTGTCAGGGCGCTTATCGTTGAGAGACGCCAGGTTGCGGGAGAGATCCACGCCCTCGCTGCCAGAGCGCCCGATGACGACGATGGCCGCGTCGGAATACTCCTTGAAGGAATCCTTCTCCGTCTTGCCATAAAGACTGCCGGGCACTTCGGCAATCCTCTGGTTAAGTCCGCCTACGGCCTGGGAGCCGCCGCTGCCCGTACCGTAATCCTTGCCCGCGCCGTTCCCGTAGAAGTCCCACAGTGTGGGATTGACTGTGTAGCCCACGCCCTCCAGCGCCGTTTTGAAGTCCACGGCGGAGGACATATTGGAGGAACCGCTGCCGCTGCCGCTCATGACGAAGGAGTAAGACGCGGTGCCCAGCAATGTGATCTTCTTGGGGGTCTCCAGAGGCAGTACGTTCCCCTCGTTTTTGAGAAGAACAGCGCCCTTTGACACGACCTCCTCGATCAGCGCGTCGGATGCGGCCAGCGCGTCCGCCTGACTGGCAAAGTCAGGAACAAAGTAGCTTTCCCCGGTACCCTCTTTGGCGCCCGTCACACCCAGCGCCTGCGTGAGCGGTTCGCTCCAATACACGCATACGCAGTTCGCGACGACCGTCAGTACGAGGATCAGGACGCAGCAGATGCACTGCACAGATAACAGGATCTTACGTTTTGTGCTGAGTTTCCTCATTTTTGTCACGCTCCTTATAAATTGAGGTATAAAAAAGCCTCTCTACTTAAATAGTAAAGAGGCTTTTCACTTGATTCAATAGATACGTCGCAATCGGCGTTTTTCCGTCCTAAGTTACGCTTTTTCCGCCTGGCTGTTCTTCTCAAAAACGATGGAAAGCTTGAACACCTGCTCCGCAAGCCGGATGTCCAGCCCGCCTCCGTACTTCTTCACGATATAATCGATGCTCTTCATGCCGAAGCCGTGGTTGGCGGTATCGCCCTTACTGGTCTGGGGCAGGCCGTTTTTCAGCTCGATCGCCCCGCTGTACCCGTTTTCCGCCGTGATGCTGATCAGATCCCCTTTGAGTTCTCCCACAAAGAGGTCGATATACCGCTTGTCCCCGTCCGCCTTCACCGCAGCCTCCAGCGCGTTGGAGATGATGTTGCCGAACAAGGCATAGAGATCGGCCTCCTCGATGAACTCCAGCAGCTTCCCGTCCGCAATGCAGCTGAGCTCCACGCCTGCCTCCTTCGCCCGGAGGATGTTCTCCGACAGGACCACATCCAGCACCATATTGCCGGTTTTGGGCGTGGCCTCATAGATCCCCACCGCCCGTTTGAGCTCCTCGATATATGCGTCCTGCCCCTGGGTGGACAAGGAGGAGAGCATGAACTTGATGTCATGGCACTTGCGGTTGATGATGTCGATATTCTCTTTGAAAATATTGTGCTGGGCGCTGTTTTCACGCAGGATGCGCTGCATGGTCTCCACTTCTATGTCCGTCTGCTCTTTCTTGAAGATGCTGATGAAGTATCCCACCGCCAGAACACAGGACACCGTGACCAGAGCGTAGAGGTAGAGAAAGACGAACTCGGTACCCTCCGCCGTGAGCGACGAAAGCATACGGTAAGCCAGATGAAAGAGAAAGAAAATGCTCAAAACCAGGGCAAAATCAATCAATATAACTGCTTTATTCTTGACAATGACCTCCTCGGTCACGACGTAGCGACCAAGGAGAAATTTTGCAAACAGCCAAAAGGCAAGGGCCGCAAAGCCCATATGCACAAAGTTAACGAGTAGGTCAACGGTCTGCATGGCGGGACCCAATGCGGCAAACTGGCCGCTAAGATAGAAAACAGGAATATAGAGCAGCGTCAAAAGATTGAACGCAATCTGCTGGATAGCCAGCGCCAGCCCCGTGAAAAAACACACCTGGGTCACCGAAGCCCGGAAGCAGAAATAAACAGAGGCAACAAAGAACGCAAACTGGGCCATATTCAGCAGGAAAATATAATTGTAATTCACAAACAGATGGTAAAAACCCAGGGATAGAAAAAGAAGGACGGCGATGCAGAATGACGCGCGCAGCCAAAAGTAGCCCCTCCGCCGGAGCATAGGCGCAAAAAAGGCAAACCCAATCAGAAGCTTCACAGGAAACACAATGCTGGTGACCAACTGTCCCACAAATTCCATGGTCTTCTCTCCCCAGCGCCGCTATTTGTTGAGATAAGCGGCAAGCTTTTGCATGAACTCTTTTTTATAGGAGCGGGTAAGGGCGATTTCGGTGCCGTCTGTCAGGAGGACCTTGTCCGCCTTTACCTGCTTCACCCGCAGCAGATTGACCATGAAACAGCTGGCGCAGCGGACAATCCCATATGCCGCCAGGGCGGGTTCCAGCTCAGACAGGGGGCTGCGGGATGTGATATCCCCGCCTGTGGTGTGAACGGTAACATTGTGCCCATTCACCTCCACATAGTATACGTCGGACACCACCACTTTGACCACGCTGCGGCCCGACCGGACGGATAGAAATGCGTCTTTCTCGCTTTCGATTTTTTCCAGTGCGCGTTTGAATTTGCGGGAAAAAGCGGGATAGGACAGAGGCTTTAACAGATAGTCAAACGCGCCCACCTCGTAGCCCTCCACGGCATACCGCGCCAGATTGGTGACGAAGATGATCATGACTCGCCCGTCCCTTTTGCGCAGCCGTTTGGCCACCTCCATACCATTCATCACGGGCATCTCGCAGTCCAGGAAAACAAGGTCTCCATCCCCCGCGTATTTTTGCAAAAAGACGACCCCGTTGGGAGCGGACTGGATCTCGGCGGTGGTCCCCATCTCCTGGAGGACCCGCAGGACCATCTTTTCGAGGGTCTCTTCGGCATGGGCGTCATCTTCGACAATATAAATCTTCATGCGTAGATCCTCTCAGAAAG
>CANQMN010000029.1 GCA_947624965.1 uncultured Clostridia bacterium | reverse complement strand
GCAGCCTCTTTCCTGAATTATACACCTACTCTCCGCGAACAAATAGAGGAGCAGGGAGAGCAGAACAATGGCGGCTTGCTTGGCGGAATCGGATATACCCTCGGAAAGCTCGGGACGGGAGCGTTCGGCATATTGGAGGGTATTTGGGACTACACCGCAGGCGGCATTGCAAAGCTCTTTGGCGCAGACGAATGGGCGGAGGAGCAATTTGCGAACAATATCACGGGGAATTGGAATCAGTCGCTCGATGAATGGTACAACCCCTCGCAAGGCTGGAAAGTGGCGGGAGACGTCGCGGGCGGTATCGGAAACAGCCTTGTCGGTATCGCGGCTGTGGCGGGGGCGGCGGCTTTGACTGCGCTCTCTGGCGGAACGCTCGCGCCTGCGGCGGCGGGCGTGATTTCCTCTGCCGTGATTGGCTTGGGCGCCGCTGGCATGGCGACAACGGAGGCTTACGAAAGGACGGGAGAGCTGGGCGGCAAGGAGTTCGGCTACGGCTTTCTCTCTGGCGTGACGGAAGCGGGGCTCGAATATGTATCAGGCGCCGCAGGAAAGATCAGCGCAAAACTTTTTGCAAAGCAAACGGCAAAGACGGTCGCGCAGAAGTCCATCATCAAGGGAATGATCTCGAATTTCGCAGGAGAGGCGTTCGAGGAAGCGGCGAGCGAGTTCTTGGAGCCCTATTATTTGCGGTGGACGCAGGTCGATCCCAACGCGGAAAACGCGACGGCAAAGCAAATCGGGTATGCCGCGCTCATTGGCGGTATATCGGGCGCATTGATGGGCGGAATCGGGGACGTTTATTCTTCCGCACGCTCCATCAGACGTGGAAGTCAAATAGCGCAAAACCCGTCTCATGTCGCGTCAATCGTGGATATGAGCCGCAACTTTGCGGACTATGAGGCGCAACACAGCACGGGGCTCGAAGCATATCAGTACGTTTCCGACCTCGTGTCGCAATGGGACGCTCTCGGCGGCGGCGACGTTGATAAGCTCACCGTAAAGCAAAAGAAAATTCTCGGTCAAATGGAGAGCGCAGCCGTCGTGCTCGCAAATGCGGAATCGGTGCAGAGGAGCAAGGCGCAGATTATCGCAAATGCGGAGGCGTTTGTAAAGGCGGTCAACGAAAGACAGGTGATTGACGCCGCAACAGGGCAGCCGTTCCACTTTAACAGCGCGGAGGAGCTTACGAGCAATGAGGGTCTGCTTACCCAATTCGCCGTCGCGGACGCGCTCGGAAAACTTATGTTAAGCCACGATAGTGTCTACGATCTTGTTTCTGACAAGCGCACCGACGGCATTATGCAGGCAGATTTCCGCAACTTCCAAAAAGAAGCAAGTCCCGAGCAAAAACGGAGCGTCAATGAGCTTTTCGGGATAGACGTCGATTCCATAACTTATGAGGACTTTGTGGATAAGATACAAAGCACCAATAGGAGCGTTTTCGAGGGGAAGCGTGCGGAGCTCCAAATTTTCGCACAGTCTCAAAAAGCCGTTTCCAACGCCGTGAATACGCGGGCAGAGGTCGAGACAATAGAGGAGCGCACAAATATCGCGGACGGCACCACCGTCTACAACACGGAGACAGGGAAAAAGATCGCAATTACAAAGAGCGGGAATACATACTACGTCTATCAGGACGGGAATATCTCAAAAAAGCTCACAAGAGCTGAATTGAGAGAGATCATCGCCGCCCTGAACGGGAAAAAACCGAAAAAACAGGCGCCCACGACGACGAAAAAGGTAGACGCGAAGAAGAAAAGCGCGTCTCCGAAGTCGGACAGCGGAAAGAGGACGGACGCCTCGAAAAAGACCAGCTCGGAGACCGAGACGCGGGGAAAAAAGCCCGTATCGGAAGAAACAGCCGCAGAGAAGAAAGCGGAGGGGAAAAAGAAAGCGCCCGAAGCCAAAGAAACAAACAGCAGGGAAGAATCTGCCCCCGCAGAAACAAAAAAGCCTTTGTCGGCAGAAGAAAAAGCCGCCGAAATAGAAAAGATGAGGCATTCCGAAGCCTCCACCGAGCGTGTTTTGGGAGAGCTTTGCGCTCTCGGAACGCTGGAATACGAGGATATTATATCGGACGACGGCAAGCTCTCCCCGATAGCAGATTTTGCGACGGATAAGGTCAAGGACTATGTGATAGAGGACGTCTACTCCGCAGAATCGCTTGCAAAAGCGATTTCCGAATATGCCGACGAGATCAAAGCGGGGAATGGTGCCGCTGTAACAGTCAAGGTGATGGATAGAGCCCTTGAAATTGAGGGCAAGCCCATGCCCGATTGGTATAAGGAGCAGTATCACCCCACGAAAACCGAAACCGAGGCAAAAAAAGCACCGCCCGCAAAAGCAACCACGGATCGCAAGCCGTCTGCGGCAAAAGCGCGCGAGGAGCTTGTAAAACTGACAACGAGAAAAGACGTACAGGAAAACGTGCACGGCTACTTTGTCACCGACGGGAAGCAGTATATCTCGGACGGTCATTTTGTCGCACGCTTCGACGACGTTATAGAGAGCCTGCAAAAAGCGGACGGGGATATGCCCAAGATTCTCAAAATGGAGTTTGACGAATTTGCCACGACAAAACCTACCCGCAGGGTAGATATTGATATGTCCGCATTGAGAGAGTCGTCAAAGGGAAAGCTCACGCAAGGCGTGTATGCCCTTGTCCGCCTCGGTGATACGAATTATCAGGTGAAATACGTCAGGCGAGTTTTGGAAGCCATCACCAACCCCAAAGTTTATGTTACCGAAGCGGCGGAAAATTCAACGACGGGCGGAATGAACCCCTTATATATCACAGGCGACAATGGCGAGGCAATCATTCTCCCCGTGCGCTCCGTCGGCGGCGTGCAGAGCGAGTTTGTCTACGAGGCAGATTTCTCCGAGCTTTCCAAAGAGGAGAACAAGGCTTTGCGTGACAAAGCAGAGGCTGACCGCAAAAAGGCAGAACGCGAGAGAAAGAAAAGGTTTGAGGAACAGGAGCGCAGAGAGCGAGCAGAACAGGAGCAGAGAGACAAGGAACGGACGGAGCGCCTTGCCGCAGAGAAAAAGGAGCACGAGGCAAAAATATCCAAAGCGGAGGAGACGATTGCAAGCGGGAAAAAGATCACCAACGATACCGTGCGTGTCTATCAAGGCGCCTCCGATATTACAGGCAAGGAAACAAGCCTGTTTATCGCGCTTTTCGATAAATACGGGATCAAAATTCCCGCAAAGACAAGAGGCTTTATCGCCAACTATCTCACGGGCATAGAGCGCACGAGCGACGGCTGGAATTATTGGCACAAAAAGGGGCACGACGCAAATACCGCCTCTTATTTCAACGCGCTTATTGATGCCATAGAGCATAAAAGCGAGGGCGTGAATGGTGCGCCCGCGCCGTCGGCGGCACCAACGACAATCAACGGCAAGGGATATTCCGACTTTACGGCGCAGGAGTTTGAAAAACTTCCCAAAGTGGCGCAGGACTATTTGCGTCGCAAGCACTTTAACCCGAACGCAATCATACTCAACGAAGCTGGGGACTTTTACGAGAGCTTTTTCGACGACGCGACCGTCGCGTCTGAATTGCTTGATCTGACGCTCACAAGCAGAAATATCGGTCTGTCGGAAAGGGCAAAAATGACGGGCTTCCCCATTCCCTTTTTGAGCGAGTACAGGAAGAAACTGCAAAGCAAGGGATATGACGTTATCGTGGTGGATAGCAGGGGAGAGGCGACCGTGTATGAAGCCGCAAAAGACGCGCAGGAAGCCAAAGCCGTCACGGAGCCCGCTACTTCGACGACGGCAGAGACGACGCAGGAAACCACGCAGAAAACCCGCAAAAGCGCAAAGACGGAGGACTTCGGAGAGAAGATTGGCGGTGCCCGCAAAGATGAATGGAAATCGCGGGGGCTTATAGTGACCGACATTGAGACGATGAACGCCCGCGAGATCGCAAGGCACGTCAGAAAGGAGAACGTCTGGAAGCGTCCGAATTGGGTGGAAGCCGTCAACAACGGCGGGAACAGAGGGCTGTTATACGCGCAAAATGAGATTTACCTTTCGCTCAACGCCACCCCGTTCATGGGATATGGGAAAGTGACCGAGGAAGCGGCAAAAGCCGCCGCCCAGACGTATGTGCAAGAGGTATCGGAGATACAAAAAATGGCGGCTGCGGCAAAGACAAAAGAGGACTTTGCGCAAATGGGCGCCGCTTGGCTTGCAAAAAATGGCTACGTCGAGGAGGCGGGAGGCAGGCTCCGCTATACGCAAAAATTTTATAACAGTCCCGCATTGGCTTCGTCCGATTATGCGAGCACCATCAACAACATTGTGCGCAAATTCGACACAATGGAAACCATCGCGCAAAGGAAAGGCTTCGGAGTGGCGGCAGAGGAGCGCTTGCCGAAAGGATATGAGATTCACACGGCGTCTGACGCTTCGTCTGGGACGGGAAAATACTACATTGTACGCGGGAGCTGGATCGTTGCGAGGGGCTTTTCGTCATACGAGGAGGCGCTTGCAAAAGGGAAAGAGCTGTTTGGAACAGCAGCAGACAAAAAGACGCAAACGGGAAAACAGCGCTATGTGCCCGAACAGCTCAAAGACGTGCATAGAACAGGGCTTGACTACCGCGCAGGGAAAGACGCGACGGGAGAGGACTTTTTGCGCGATTTTGGAATTAAGGGCGGAGAGTTTGGGAATTGGCTCTCCGAAAACGACAGGAAAGAATCGCTCAACTATGGGTATGACGCATTTTGCGACCTTGCAGACGCCCTCGATATAGAGCTCACCGACATTTCTCTGAATGGGACTTTGAGCATTGGCTTCGGCTCGCGGGGACAAGGTTTGAGTGGAGCGGTCGCTCACTACGAGCCCGCAAGAAAAGTTATAAACCTCACGAAGATGAAAGGCGCAGGCTCTCTCGCGCATGAGTGGTGGCACGCCTTTGAAGATTATGCCTCGGGAGACACGCACCAAGCGTCGATGGAGAGCGATTTCAGGCAAATGCCGCAAAAGACAAGAGAAGCCGCAATCAATCTCGTAAACGCTATTCGTTACCGTGACGCCACGGTTGAAGAAAAAAATCTCGTCCGTCAGCATAACTACGAAATGGCTACCCGCTATCTCGACAGCGTGCTCGATCAGGAGTTTAATTTATTCGGAGACAAGCTCACAGCGGAGGAAAAGCAAAAGCGCGTCAAGGTTTACGGATATAAGAGAGTACCGACGGACGCGGAAATTGAGCAGTTTGCGTCCCTGCGCGAACGTGCGGCAAGCGGCGATTCGACCGTGATAGACGAATTGTCGAATCTGCGCAAAGAAGTTTATGGCAGGGTGATCCCGAAAGAAACGAGGGACACGATTTTCGGCGCGATTGCAAGAATCAAGACCGCAACCGATTCGGCGGTAGAGATCCGTCTGCACAAGAACACAAAATTTTATGATGACGCAATAGCTCTCGGAAAAGCCCTCTCGAAAGACGGCGGGTATTGGGAATCCACGAGCGAAATGCTTGCTCGTTCGTTTGCCGCCTATATTGGTGACAAAACGGGGAGAGGCAACGACTATCTGACGGGGCACGCCTATGGCGGAGTAACGCTTAACAACGGAAAGACAGTCTATATCTGCCCTATGGGTGAGGAGCGCGTAAAAATCAATGCGGCGTTCGACGCGCTTTTTGCCGCCGCAAAAGAGGACGGCTTGATTTCCTCCGCAACAAGAAAGAAGCCGACGACCACCGCGCAATATGCTCTTTCGGAGAGCGCCGATCTCAATTCTCAACCCGCAGGGAATAAGAGCCAACGGCTCGCTCCATTGCAGATGAAGCGGGCGGAAAGTTATGCGCAAAGGAATGTCAACGGGTATGAAAACTTGACGCAGGCAGAAAAGCTCGAAGTTGAGTGGACGATTGCCTCTGGCTGGCGCAACGGAGTGGACGAGGCTACAATTCTCGATCTCGCAAAAATATCCGCGCAAACAGGAATAGGCATAGGCTTTGCCGATTTTCAAGCGACGGCGGCAGACGGGAGCAAATACAGCCCCGACGCGGCTTGCTATACGAGAAGCGGGCACCTCACCATCTATCTTAACGCAAACGGAAAGCGCTCTATCGAGGCGGCGACGCTCCATGAGCTCACCCATTACTTGGAGGGCACCGACGGGTACGAGGAGTTGAGGAGAGAGGCGGTCGCATATTATGACAAGCACCCCGATGAAAAAGCGGCAATAGAAAGCACATACCGCTCCCTGTATGGAAGCGAAGAAGTGAAATTTGCCGATGAGATTTTGCCGTCTGAATTGACGGCGCATTATATCGAGACAATGCTCGAAAAGAGGAACGTCTTAACCAAAATCACGGCGGAAAAGCCGAGATTTATCAAAAGGTGCATAAATTGGCTCAAAAACCGCGTCAATTCTCTGCGCGGGATAAGCGCCGAATCAAATGGGGAGTTCGACCTCCTCATCAAGAAATTTACCTCCGTCTATAACCTGCGCAGGACTTCCTTTGCGAATAAGCAGAGTGCGACGCAGTATGTCATCAAGCCTTTCAACAGGACAGACAACGATCTGGAAGCAAATATCCGCTCCGTGTCTGAAATGGACGCGGTGGCTACGCTTACGGGCGACGAGTTCAAGGTTGGCGGAGAATCGCTTATATCGGAAGTGTCCGACTACTATGCGACCATCGGAAACAACGCCTACAATGACGTTTTGGGCGACGTGGAGCTCACGCGGCGTGGCATAAAAGGCTCCCTCGCGCATGGTATAGGGCAAAACAAAGCCGCCGCATACAAAGCTGTCCCGCAGATTATAAGCGACGGTGAAATAGTTGATTATCAGGAGCGCTGGAAAGGAAGAAATTACGACACGGCGATCATCGCGGCGCCTATCACAATAGCAGGCGATGAGTATTACGCCGCCGTCGTCGTTCGCAGGACAGAGGCTACTCAAAGGTTTTACTTGCACGAGATTGACATAGAAAAAAGGCAAGCCGTTCAACCTGAGTCAGCGTCTGAAACCAGAACGCAGGAGCTCGGCGGCTCACCTTCCATAAATAGTATATTCCAAAAAATACGAAATGTCAAGCGGTCTGGAAAAAGTTATGCGCTCGACATGAGCAAGAAGCAGGACAAGACCTCTGCCGCCACGTCCATCAATTCGTCGAAGCTCCCCGCTGTGTTCAGCAGGGTGCAGTTCAAGCGCGGCACCGTAAACCT
>CANQMN010000028.1 GCA_947624965.1 uncultured Clostridia bacterium | reverse complement strand
CATCACGATAGGAGTTATCCCCAAAGATCCGAATGTCCCGCGGGAGATCCACATCTATTATAAGCTGATTGATAAACAAAAAACTCAATAACCTATATTAAGTCCATTTGTCAAATATACGGACTACATCTTTCCCGCCTACGGGATACGGTTCATCGCGCTCTCCGACCGCGTCGATACGGCGGAACGGGACAGCTCCGCGATGGATATGATGCCCGTGATGAACGTCTTCAACGAGTGGCATGCGGCGAATACCAGCCGAAAGATCAGGGCGGTTTTGGACGCGAGTCGCCGCGGCGGCAAGTATACGGGCTGGAACTATCCCTACGGCTATCGGGCGGGCGACGATCGCATGCGCACCGCCGTCGCGGACGAGGAGGCGGCGTGCGTCGTGCGGCGCATCTACGACATGCGCCTGCGGGGATTTTCCGCGCGCCGCATCGCGGAACTTCTCACCGGCGAGGGGATCCCCAACCCCGCGGCGCATTTCACGCGGCGGGACGGGGCGTGTTCCAAGCGGCGGCGGGGCTCCCGCTGGGTACCCAAGACGGTGATGGATATCCTGAAAGACCCCGTCTACCTCGGCAGGACGACGCAGCGCAGGACGACGCGAGTCTCCTATAAGAACCATGCCGTCGTCAAACTGCCCGAAGCGGAGTGGATCGTGCGGGAAAACGCGCACGAACCGCTGATCTCGCGCGAGACGTGGGAGAGCGTGCAGGAGATCAACCGCTCCCGTGCCCGCGGAAGGGAGAACGGCAAGCGGGAAGTCCGTCCGTTGAGCGGGCTCCTCGTCTGTCCCGATTGCGGAAAAAAGATGAAAGCGCGCGGATCGGGCGGCGGTACGGGGTACATTTGCAGGACGTATGCCGATCTCGGGAAAAAATACTGCGCGTCGCACTACATTTCGGAGCGGCTTCTCCAAACGCTCGTCTTGCGGGATATCCGTTCGCTGTTGGGAGCGGGCGGGGCGGAGCAAGCGCGCGCGTGCGAACGCGCCCTGCGGGAGCGGGCATCCCGCGAGAAGGAACGGCGCTTTGCGGCGGAAAAACAGCAGAGGGCGTGCGACGAGCGGCTCGCCGCGTTGGACGCCCTCTTGCGCGCCGCGTTCGAGGAAAAGGTCGCGCGCCGCCTCTCGGAGGAAGCGTTCTCCCGCCTCTGCGCGGGGTACGAGGCGGAGCGGGAGAGCGTGCGCAGACGGCGCGACGAAGCCGCACGGCAGGCGGGCGCGGCGCGGGAGGACGACGCCGCGTTCTCCGAACGCTTCGCCCGTTATGCGCGGTGCGACAGTCTCTCCCGCGAGCTGTGCCTGCAACTCATCGAACGCGTCGAAGTGGGGGAGGCGAAAGGGGACGCTCCGCGGGAACTTCGCATTTACTACAAGGCGTCCTGCGACCTCTCGCCGTGAAAGCGTCCCTTCCGTTACGGGAGCAACGGGTGCCACGGGGGCAACCGGTCCCGCGGGCTCTGCAAGCGCGACGGGCGCAACGGGCGCGACGGGCGCAACAGGCGCAACGGGCGCGACGGGCGCAACGGGTGAGACGGGTCCGCAGGGCGAGACGGGTCCGCAGGGTCCCGAAGGTCCCGAAGGTCCCGAGGGTCCGCAAGGTCCCGCAGGTCCGCAGGGTCCCGCGGGGGCGGATGCCGAGATCACGCCCGCGACGGCAGTCCCCGACATTACGGACACGTCGGACGCCGAAAGTATCGCCGCGACGGTGAACGCGCTCCTTGCGAGCCTCCGTGCGGCGGGGTATCTCGCGCCGAGCGCAGGCTGATCCGCACAAAAATGCCGTCCGAGGGAAAAATTTTCCCTCGGACGGTTTTCTTCCCGCGCGCAATGTGGTATAATACGATAGATATCGTGTAAAACGGGAGACGAGAGGACAATGGAAGGTTCGCAACGGCAGGAGCGCGCGTGGCATGCGATGACGGCGGAGGAGACGCTCTCCGCGCTGGAAACGACGCCCGCGGGGCTCACGTCCCAAGAGGCGGCGGCGCGCAGGGAAAAATACGGCAAGAACGCGCTCCGCGAACGCAAAAAAAAGAGCATTTGGATGATGCTTTGGGAACAGCTCAAAGACGTCATGATCCTCATCCTGTTCATTGCCGCCGCGATCTCCTTCGCCTTCGCGGATTATGCGGAGGGCGCGGTCATCCTCGTCATCATCGTGGTGAACGCCGTCATCGGCATCGTACAGGAAAAGAAGGCGGCGGACGCGCTCGAATCGCTCAAAACGCTGGGCGCGCCGACGGCGCGCGTCTTGCGGGACGGACAGGAGTGCGTGCTCCCCGCGGAGGAGCTCGTTCCGGGCGACGTCGTCTATCTCGGCGACGGTTGCGTAACGCCCGCCGACATCCGCCTGTTGGAGGAGTCCAACCTCGCGGTGCAGGAGTCCGCGCTCACAGGGGAGAGCGTTCCCGTGGAGAAGGACGCCCGCGTCCGTCTCGGGGAGGACGCGCCGCTCGGCGACCGCGTGAACATGGCGTTTTCCTCCTGCGTATGCACGGCGGGAACGGGCGTCGGCGTTGTCGTGGAGACGGGCATGCGCACGCAGGTGGGAAGCATCGCGGGCATGCTCGATACGCAGGACGAGCTCGCCACGCCCATGAAGAAAAAACTCAACAAGGTGGGAAAGACGCTCTCCGTCATCGGGGTCGTCATCGCGCTCCTCGTGCTCGGCATCAGCTATCTCCGCGTGAGCGATTGGAGCATACGCGACAATTGGGTACAGCCTCTTCTCGTGGCGATCTCGCTCGCCGTCTCGGTGATCCCCGAGGGGCTTCCCGCCACGGCGACCGTCGTCATGGCGCTCGGCGTCCAGCGGATGGCGAAACAGCAGGCGCTCATCCGCGCCCTTCCCGCCGTGGAGACGCTCGGCAGCGCCACCGTCGTCTGTTGCGACAAGACGGGGACGCTCACCTTGAACCGCATGACGGTAACGCGCGTCTGCACCCATTCCTCGCCCGCGGACGGGGAGCGGGCGGAGGATGTCTCCCGCTCGGCGGAGCTGGACGAACTCGTGCGCGCCGCCGCGCTCTGCAACGACGCGGCGAAGGATCCCGAACGCGCGGGCGAATGCCTCGGCGACCCCACGGAGGGCGCGCTCATCTACTTTGCGGAGCGGTTCGGCGTCGAGAGCGAGGCGTTGAAGGCGCAATATCCCCGCGTCTTTGAACAGCCCTTCGATTCGGACAGAAAGCGGATGTCCGTCGTCGTCCGCGACGGGGAGACGAACAAGGCGTACGCCAAGGGCGCGGTGGACGAACTCTTGCCCCACTGCGACCGCATTTTTACGGAGCAGGGCGTCCGTCCCATCACAGAGGAAGATCGGGCGCGCGCGCTCGCGTTTGCGGAGGAGATGTCCTCCCGCGCGCTCCGCGTGCTCGGCTATGCGATGCGCACGGTGGACTATGTGCCCCAAGAGGGGGACAACGTGGAGGAGTCCCTCGTCTTTCTCGGGCTCACCTGCATGATCGACCCGCCGCGGAAGGAAGTCATCGGCGCGGTGGAGTCCTGCCATTCGGCGGGGATCCGCGTCGTCATGATCACGGGCGACCACAAGACGACCGCCGTCGCGATCGCGAAGGAACTCAAAATTTTCCGCGAGGGGGACACCGCGCTCACGGGCGCGGAGCTCGCCGCGCTGACGGACGAGGAGCTGGACGGGGCGGTAAAAACGACGTCCGTCTATGCCCGCGTTTCGCCTTCGGATAAACTGCGTATCGTCCGCGCCCTGCAACGGGCGGGCGAAGTCGTCGCGATGACGGGGGACGGCGTCAACGATTCCCCCGCGCTCAAAGCGGCGGACATCGGCGTCGCGATGGGGGCGGGAACGGACGTCGCAAAGGACGCGTCCGATATGGTGCTCCTCGACAACAATTTCACCACCATCGAGAGCGCGGTGCGCGAGGGGAGAAGGGTGTATGCCAACATCCAAAAGGTCATCCAGTATCTTCTCGCGGGGAACGTCGCGGAGATTCTCACGATCTTTCTCGCGACGCTGTTCAACCTGCCCGCGCCCATTCTCGCGGTGCACGTTCTCATCATCAACCTCGTAACGGATACGTTGCCCGCCCTCGCGCTCGGCGTGGACCCCGCGGGGAAGGACATCATGCGCCGACCGCCCGTGCACGCGGGAACGCTGTTTGAAAAGGGATTGGTTTTGCGCGTCGTTCTGCACGGGCTCATGCTCTCCGCAATTTCGCTCGGCGCATATTTCATCGGGTTGTACGGCTATTGCGACGCGTCCGTCGCCATGACGATGACGTTCGCCGTGCTCTCGGGCTCCCAGCTCATGCACGCGCTCAACCAACGCTCCAACGTCGAGTCGGTGTTCGCCCGCGGGAACGGGCACAACAAGATGCTGTTCGTCGCCATGGCGGCTTCGGCGGCGATCGTACTGCTCCTTCTGTTCGTGCCGCCGCTCCGAACCTTCTTCGGGCTTGCGCTGCTCTCGTGGCAACAGTATCTCATCATCGTCGCGCTGTGCATTGTTCCCTTTCTCGCGGTGGAGATCTCCAAGTGCTTCATCCGCCTCGCGGAGCGGAAGAAGGGCGGAAGGTAACGCCCGCAAACAAGCGATCTGCAAGCGGCTCCCGCACGGGAGCCGCTTTCTTGTCTCTTCGCTCTTCTTCTCCCGCGCCTCCTTCTCCCTCGTCTCCTTTCTCCCGCGCCTCCTTCTCCCTCGTCTCCTTTCTCCCGCGCTATCTGTTTTTATCCTCGCATCGTCTCTCTTGCCTCTCCCTGCGCTCTCCTTTATTTACCCTCCCCCTGTTCAGGGGGAGGGGTAGGGGAGGGGGTAGGGTCTTTTCTCTCTTCCCAGTTGAGGGTAGTTCTTCCTTCCCTCTGTTCAGGAAGGCTCTCACCTCCTCTCAATGAGGGTAGCTCTTACTTCCCTCTCCGCGAGGGGGCTTTCTCTCACCTCCCCCCCGTTGAGGAGGAGGGTAGGGTGGGGGTGAAAAAAATCCCCGCCGTGCAAAAAATGATTATTTTTTCGGATATATTCAAAATAAATAGAAAATTTCTAAAAATTTTTATATTTTTAATAAAAAACCGCTTGCAAAAATTTGCATTTTCCGAAAAAATGATTTATAATATCATAAAATAAGGGGAAGCAAGAGCATAAATTTTATTGGATAAAAAATTTGGAGGTGTATATATGCACAAGAAATGGCAAAAAGTTGCAGTTTTGCTCGCTTCCATCGCATCGCTCGCCTGCATCGTAGCGGGGGGGGGTTGCTTGTGATGAGGAGGAGCCGAACGACCCCGAAACGGCGACGTACTCCGTAACGGTAACGACGGAGACGGACTGCTCGCTCGCGACCGTAAAGGCGCAGTGGAAGAGCGGGACGACGGCGGCGACGCAGGAGATCGCGCTGGACGCGCAGGGCAAGGCGACCGCGGAGCTCGCGCCCGCGAACTATACGGTAACGCTGACGGGCGTCCCCGTTGCGTATACGTTTGAGGAGAAGCAGGTAACTGCGGAGAGCACGTCGGCGTCGATCGAGATCGTCGCGAAGCAGATCACCTATTCCGTGGAAGTTACCGCGGGAAACGGTATCTCCACCGAGGGCGTGAAGGCGCAGTGGATGAAGGGGACGGAAGCGGCGACCCAAGAGATCGCGCTGGACGCGCAGGGCAAGGCGTCCGCGGAACTCGATTACGGGGATTATACCGTGAACTTGACGAACGTTCCGTCGGACGGGATCTATACCCCCGCGACGGTGAGCGGAACTTCCCCGTCGGCGTCCATTCAAATCGATAAAGCATGTACATATACCTTGACGTTGAGCATTCCCGGCGGGTTTGAAGCGGAAGGGATCACGGCGCAGTTGTACAAATCGGGCAGAGCCGCGTGCGACCCCGTTGCGTTCGAGGACGGAACGGCGAGCCTTCGCGCGAAGGAGGACACCTACACGGTGCGTCTCGCGGGCTTACCCGATTGGTTGGAGTATGCACAAGAGGAGATCGTTGCGCCCTCGTCCCCGTCGGCTGTCATTTCGCTCTCGTTGAAGACCGTGCAGTATTCGATTACCGTAAATAAGCCTGCGGAAATCGAAGACGAGCTTTCCGTGCAGTTCTTTACGGAGGACATGGTGGAGGCGGATTCTCCCGTCCAAGTCATCAACGGCACGGCGACGCTTACGCTCACGGCGGGCAACTATATCGCGCGCCTCACGGAGAAACCCGATGGGTACATGTACGACCAGGTCTTGCTCACGCCCGCGCAGAGGACGGGTGTCATCGAGCTTGTCACAACGGGCGAAGTGCGCTACACGGTAACGGTAGACACGAGCCACGCGAACATTTCCACGCTTACCTATTCCGATCTGTCCGTTCAGTTGAAGAAGGCGGAAGAGACCGTCGGCGAAGCCGTACAGCTCAACACCGCTTGGACGGCGGAGATCGTCGCGATGTCGGATAATTACACCGTGGAGATCGTCGGGCTCCCCACGACGCTTGTCTATACGGGCGCGTCCGTGACCGAGTTGGACCGCAACATCACGATCTCCCTCTATAACAAACCCACGAGCGGCGGCAATGCCACTTACGCCATCACGCAGACGGGCGAATATCTGTTCTCCACGTCGGTGCATGATATAACCGATCATACGTATGATGACCCGAGCGAGCCTTCCCCGCCTTATTATCAGGCGAGAAACGTTTCGTTCAGGTTCGCCTTCGACATACCGTCGGAAAGCAAGATGATGTACACGTTCCGCTTTACCTCGATGGACGGCTTCACGTTCGGATTCCAGACGGGGACATACCTCGAAACCGATTATGTGTACGGCGATGCCGCCGATCTGGACAATTCGGATGCGGGATACTTCATCTATATCTTCGACGGAAGCGAAGGGGACACGGAGAGATTCTGCCTTTGCAGCGTCTTGTTCGATAACGATCAGGTTACCGATGGGCAGGTCTTGTACTGCACGCTCGAAGTGATCGCCGAAGTTGCGCCTGCCGAGGGTGCGCACGTGCTCACCGCAAAGGACGCGATTGTCGGCGAGAACACTGCGGAAGGGATGACGGAAGCCTACTTCAAACTTCCCGTCGCAGTGTCTGGCAAGGCGTATTCCGTAACCTTCGGCGACGGGCTTGCAGTGGATTATTTGGAGAACGCCAAGGCGGCGGGCTCTCCGATCTCCGACGGCGATACCATCAACGCTTCTTCCGATTACGTCCCTGCATATCTCCACATCACGGCGTCGGACGGCGCGGAGATTTCCTTTACGATCGTCGCCGTTGACAAACCGGGATCGTCTGCCAATCCCATCGTCATTACGAAGGGCGAGCCCGAAACGTACCAGTTCGGGAGCAGTTTCGATGGTTTGCCGGCATGGTTCGCCTTCACGCCCGATGCGAGCGGAGACTACAAGATAAGCGTAACATTCGGCTTCTGCGTTTACGACTCCCCGGCGGAAAGTTATGGGATGGCTACCGGCAACCCGATCGGACAGGAGTTTTACAGCGCGGGCGCCGATAAGTACACCTTCGAGGAAGGCACGACCTATTACATCCGCGTCAGCAACAACTGGAACGCCTCCGTCACCGTTACCGTCGAAGATTTCTCCGCGGTAGAGGGCGAAAAGTGGCAGCCCAGTGAGATCGGCGAAGGTTCGTTTACCGCAGAACTCATCGGCGGCAGCTACTACTACGTCTATACGGCGACGCAGAGCGGCGTGTTCAAGTTCTCCTACGTGTTTGAAGAGGACGAGGCGTCCACCGCATCCTGCATGACAACGTTCCTCACCTCGGACGATTGGGGCAATTACGAAGCCAATATCCTCGGCGGCGAGTACTATGCGAACTCCGCAAGCGAAGAGCCCGGCTATTGGCAGAGCCTCACCCAAGATTATGACAGAGAGGACTATACCGTGAACGTCGGCGACAAGATCTACTTCTATATCTCCGATAGCAACGGAATGACGAGCGTCAGCTTCAAGATAGAAGTTACGCCCGCGTCGTAACAGGTAGCTATATCTCCGAAAACTTCGGCTCGCCGAGCGTCAACTTCAAAATAGAGGTTACGCCCGCATCGTAACAGGCAGCAAAAAAATCCCTGCTTCGGCGGGGATTTTTTTGCCGTTCCGCCCGTCTCTTTCCCCCCTCACACCGTGAAGGGGCTTATACTTACCTCCCCCTCGCTTTGCGAGGGGGAGTAGCTTCTTATTACCTCCCTCTCGCTTTGCGAGGGGGAGTAGCTTCTTATTACCTCCC
>CANQMN010000027.1 GCA_947624965.1 uncultured Clostridia bacterium | reverse complement strand
AGGGTAAAAGTAGTACCTCTCCTCCCCCTCGTTCACGAGGGGGAGGGTAAAAAGTAGTATCTTTCCCCTTGGGAATGAGGGTAAGAGGGACGACACGAGAAGGAAAAACAAGGAGAAAATAGAAAGGCGGGAAAAAGACGCCTCCCCCTTTTCAAGGGGGAGGGTTGGGTGGGGGTTAGAACTACCCTTCGCACTCCCCCTCCCCCTACCCCTCCCCCTCGCAACGCGAGGGGGAGGGTAAAAGTAATATCTCCCCCTCGTTCACGAGGGGGAGGGTAAAAGAAGTATCTCCCCTCGCAATGCGAGGGAAAACTGTTTCCACCGCCCGTTCGTAGAGCTTGTTCCCACATGCGGTGGGACTGTTTCCGCCGTTCGTTGGTAGAGTTTGTCCCCACATGCGGTGGGACTGTTTCCGCCGCCCGTTCGTAGAGCTTGTCCCCACATGCGGTGGGACTGTCTCCGCCGCCCGTTCGTCAAGTTTTCTCCCGTACGCGGGACGCTACTTATTGATGGGCTGGAAGATAAAGATGTTATCCGCATAGGATTTGGAAGTCAGCTCTTCGAGCCCGAGCCCCGTCTCCGTGCGCACGACACGGTAATACTTCGTCTCGCTCAGCCCCTTGTAGCGGTACACTCCCTCCACTTTATAGAAGTCGCTCCCGACGGACATATAGTAGTCGTCGTACGATTCCAATTGCAAATTGCTCAACCGCGAAAAGTCCGCCTCCGTCAAAATCACCGATTTGTCGGTGTACTCCATGAGATCGACCTCTTTGTAATACAGCGTCCCGTCGGTGATGGCGAGGAGCACGTTATAATCGTCGTCCAACCACCGCCACGCCCATTTTTCCACAATCTGCCCGTTAACGGTGGTTTGATCGAATTCCAAGGAAAGCCCGTGCACCGTATCGTCAGCATTTCTCTCTTGCATATACCCCGCAACGAAAATGTACCTTTTGTACGCGTCGTCGACAGATTCGCCCCACGTCACCAGGTTGTCGCTCCAACCCTCGCGGCTGTATATGGCAAGGTCTCCGCAATATCCGTGCAAGTTGTCAAGCCTCTCGTTATTCTCATCCCCCCAAAACCAATCGAACGTATGCAGATCGCGAATATACCCTTGATTTTCAAACGGGACAAGTTCCCCTTCCTCCACGCGCTGCGTGAGTACATTGGTCTCGCCTTGCGGGAAATAGACGTCCCCCTCCGCATCGAAATAATACTTTTTCGTGGTGTAGGCGGTCTTTCTCGCTTTGTCCACGCCGTCCAGCGTGTTGTTATAGACATAGACCCAACCGTTTCGGTCGGAAAATACGTCGTAGACGACGATATCCTTGTTGGGAACGACATCGGTGAACACGAGGTTGCGGTCGGCGTCTATGTCAACGGTATAGGCGCAGGCTTTATCGCCTATGACGAGCCCGTTGCGGAACCCGCAAATATTCAGGTTTTCTATCTTGTAGAAATAGCCCGTGCTGTTGTCGATGACAAACGCCGCCGAAAAAGCGCTGCTGTAATATGCGGGAGAATATATCACGCGGATCCCGTCCGGTCCTCCGCCGGTTACACTCGGATACATCGGAATATCGGTGTCGTAAGGGTGAACGTAATATCCCTTGTCAAAGTCGGAAACGCCGTTTTCGTCGAAATGCAATCCTTCCGGTCTCAATTGGATATATTCCATTTGTTCATTGCCTTCCGCGTCAATATATTCGTAGTACCCGCTTTCTCCTACTTTTGCGACAAATTGCACAAAGGTGAAGCGGTCGGTCGTGTACATCTTATTGATCTGCGCGTCGAGTTCCTCCTGCCCGATGCGGCGTTCCGATCCGATGAGCTGCCCGTTCTCGTCGTATACGTCCTCCTCTACCTCGACATTCTTCTTGAAGGTGACCTTTTTGATGCCCGTCTCGTCGTATTCCACGCTTCCCGCCTCATAGCGGTCGGTCGTGCTGTAAAGATATTGGTACGTTTTCGTTTCGCTCGCAAGCGGTTTGATTTCCTCTTCCAGAGGGTGGGCGGAAAGGAGCGAGATCGCGGGCTGCCCATCCCCCTCTTTTTCGTCCTCGCCCGTAAAGGCAAGGGACGCCGCCCCGTCTTCCCCGCTCGATTCCTTGCGGATGCTGTACGCCGTAACGCCCGTCGTATCCACCATCAGATCCTTCATGTATTCCAGCTTGATGGCGTCCGCTGTAAGTCCCCCGTCCTGCGGGACAAAAATCGCAAGGATGGGGGTCGCCGTCGCGACGAGCGCAATGCTCGTAAAAATCGCCGCCCAACGCATGGGGTGCAGGCGGAAGGTGTTCTTTTTCGGGGCAACTTTCGCGGGCGCCGTGCGCTGTGCAGTCTTTGCCCCCGCCGCGCGGAGTTGCCGCTCGCGTTGCTTCATTCTGCCCATCAAAACCGTCTTTGTTTCATCGAGGAGCGCAAACTGCGCCATATATTCATGATATTTCATGTTCATTCCTCCTCCGAAAGATATTCTTTGAGTTTTCCGCGGGCGCGCGAAAGGCATTTGAGCACCGCCTTTTCCGTCTTGCCGATGAGTTCCGCGATCTCCTTCGCCGTATAGCCCTCATAGTAGTGCAGATAGACGGCTTCGCGCGCGGTTGGAGCAAGTTTTTCGAGCGCCGTTTCGAGATCCTCGGAGCGCTGTCCTTCTTGCCCGTGCGAAGAGCGGTACAACGCCTCCCGCCTCTTGCGCCGCGCATTTCCTTTTGCGAGATTTTTGCTCTTGTTGATCGCCACGCGGATAAGCCATGCCTTCATGTGCTCTTCGCTCTCAAAGCCCGCGCGGAACAGCCGATCCACGAGCCCCAACAATACGTCTTGCACAACGTCCTCCGCATCGGGCGCGTTCTGCACATATTGATAGGACACCCTGTAAAGCGTGTCGGAATAACGCCCCACAACGCTTTGGATGAAGGTATCGTCAACGCATGATCCGTCCATCTCTTTTCACCTTCTTACGTAGTTCTCTCATATATAATACAACTTCCGAGCGCAAAAACGGACAAAAATATGAAAAATTTTTCGTAAATAAGCGCAACCGCCGTAAAAAACAAGCCCTTGCCGTTTGGCAAGGGCTTGCAAAGTCCGCCGCACTGCGGGACGGATCTGTCGTTAAAGTTTGTCTGTTCGGGCGGAAATCTCTTTCCGCTTTGTTTTTTCGGTTTGAGACGACTTTCCAAAAAAGGCAATGTCCTTGGGACAGAACAATATTTGGGCATCGTCTCCGCGCCTCGATTAAACAAATTTAAGCGAAAAGCATCGAAGCGGGATCGATGAGATACGAGCTAAAAATCATGCTTGGCAAGCCATTCGGAGGCTATCTCGATACGATCTACCGTATCGATCCCGTCGTCGTTTTGCGGGATCATAAGTCTGTCCTTCTCTGCCCCCGTCTCCATGTCGTAGAGGACATAGCAATCGTTTAGCGCACGGACATACCCTTCCCGAAGAAGCATCCTTCTCCCCAAATCATTCTTATCCACCGTTCCGAGCGCTTTCAGGAAGGGATGATAGGCGTTCGCCGACTCCTTACTCGGAGTCCAGAGCGCGGACATCTCATAGGGTTTATTTTGAAAATCCCACCACAAATATTTTCCGTACCTCCCGGGACGGAATTCCGGATATTTTATATAATAATATCTCCAATCATATAAGCTGACCCGTTCGCACTCGGAGAGATACGCGTTCTTCTTTTGCAGAAGATACTCGTCCGTAAAATCTTCACGCTCCGAAAGCAATGTGTGCAATATCCGTTTTGTCGTCTCGAAGTTATCTGCTGCGCTTCGGTGAAACAGATTTTTCCAAGCCGTCTTGTTCAGATAGCGGGAACCGAGCTGAAATCGCCGCCAAGTTCTTTCCTTCTGCGCATAGTTCCCGATCGACATAAGCGCGCAATCGATGAGATCCAAATCGCACTCGAACAATGAATGAAACCGCGCAAAAAGTTCCGGATGATCCAATCCGACGATCCCGATTTGCCCGTAGAGGATCACGTGATCTTCGAGCGCGAACAGTTCCTCCGCAAGCGCGGGATTTTGCTCCGTCCAAACGAGTTTCTCCCGCTCCTCCGCCACCTGATAGGAATTGAAGTTGAGACCGCCGACCTTTGCGTCGCTTTCCGGCTCCCCCGTGAGCATCACGGCGTCCACTTGCCGCAAGATCGCGGGCATACGGTTGCCCCCTTGACGGTTCTTGCTGTCGCTGATCTCATCGCCTGAATTTCCGATCAAATTATTGATCGTTCTCAATCTGCGCACGAACTGCGCTTCGGAAATTTTCGACTTATTGCGAAGATAGGTAACGACTGCATACAAAAGGACCGTACGACCGAGCGCGAAATCGTCCATGATGAGACGGCTGCGCAGTATATTCACATCCCAATTGAGCACTTTTTGCGGCGCATGCGTATAGCTGATGTATTTTGAGAAGAACTCCTTCGGCGTGCTGCCGAGTTCCGCCTCGGTCCAGCAATCGAACGCCTCTTCCAAAAATGCAACATTTTCAAGAACATGTTCGCTTTTCGTGCTGAAAAATTCTGCGATGAGAGAAAACCAATCCGTTTCCTTCCCCTGCGGCGAATCATTGTTCCGATAATAGAGGATATCGCACACGAACCGAAAATAACGCAGGAAGGCGCGGTCTATAAGATGATCCCCGTCGCGATACGGCCACAGCATATCCGTCCATGCGCAGTCTATCTTCCTGCCGATGCGCTTGGAGATCTCTACTTTCTTAACTCTTTCCACGTCTTTAAGCGAACGTTCCAGCTCTGCCTTGAAGTGCTCAAAATCGGTCAACGGTTTGCCGCGTGAATTCATCTTGATATATAACTCGTCCGTCAGCCCCATGTTCGATAGGGAAAGAAAGTGGAAGGTGATCGCGCCGTTTTTCAATTTTTGCCAGATCCCCTCCGAGTTCTGAAACTTCTCATGTATGGCGTCGAGCATTACAAGCATCCCCTGCACTGTCGGATCCTTTTTCCAACCGAGCGGGAACCAGTTTTGATCGATGATCTCCTCGGAAAGTTTCCCCGTAAACTCGGGTTGAAACTCCACGAGTTTCTCGCAAAATATGCGGGCGCCGGGTCTCGTCTCGTAACTGAAATTTCCCAAGAACGAGCTCTCGCTTGCGGCAACGCGTTCCCGCTTTGCCGCATACCAATGCAGCAAAAAGAGCGTAGTGAGACGTTGCTGTCCGTCGAGCGGAATGAGCGTGCGGCTCTCATCTATGTCGCCGTAAATAAAGTCCAGCGTCGTGGGATGGTTTTCGATCGCTTCATACAAAGAATCCAAAAAATCCGCGCGCACCCTGTCGACAAATACATTCTGTCTCCCCTGCGCATAGTCGCGCTGGACGATGGGGATCACGATCTTGTCTACTTCTTCAAAAATACCGATGAAGGAATATAGTTTGGTATTGGTTTCCTTACTCATCTTATTCGTCTCCCCCATCAACTTTCATAAAAAGCGAGCCGCTTAAATATTGCCGCAACACTCTTTCCATCTCCTTCAAATAGGCGTCCGCATCGGGCTTGCCCCAAAAATGCAATTGCGTTCCCACGGACATGCTATAATATTTCAGGAATACCTTCTTTGTGCAAGGCGGGATAAATTCGCCGTTCTTGTCCATTTCGATGATGTGCTTCCGTTTGACGGCAAAGACCGAATTACTCAGCACAGAATTATTCCCCGTATCGAGAAGCGCCAAATTACCGATGCCGTCCATGTTCAACGCTCCTCCCGCAGATAACTCTGCAACGATCTTTTCCTGAATCTCGGCAAACTGCGCTCCCAAAATACTCGTTTGGTTGAGAATATGATCGATCTCGCCGAGGAGCGAAGTATCCGCATCCGAAATTGCGACGATCGCTTCCCGATGCGCGGTGAGCCACTCCCGCCATTCCGACTCCGCCGTCATGCCCTCCGAATGCTGTGCGTGGATATGTTCCAAGCTCCAACGCGCTCCCTTCCCCAACGTTTTGTATCGGTCAAAAGGAAATCTCCCCTCCTCCTGTTTATCTAAACTCATGATGTTAAACAGAAGTAGGAGCTTTTGCATTGCGTTGCGGTCGGAATCGTTTTCGTAATCCAAATCACAGTACGCTTTGTTGAATCTCAAACTTTTCTTGATTTCCGCATTCAAACGGGCGGCAAATTCCGATTTTGTTACGGCAAGCGAGAGCCCGTAGATTTCAGAAAGTTGCTTTGCTCCAACCGCAATCAGGTAGCCGATCTTGTGATATAACGCATCATCTTCATACCAATCTTTCAAAATGAGGTATGTATGCGAGACCTCTTCCCAAATTTCGCCGAGCTTTCGCCGCTCTCCCATTTTTGCAAATGCAAAAAATGTATAGTAGTTCTCTCTGCTGTTCTGCGGCTTTTGCGCAATAAGATCGAGGATGAGGTCGATCCGCGTCTGCATTCTGTCCTCGGTGCGGTTGGCGAGGAAGAACCAAAAGGAATCGTTATGCAGGTCGCGTTCGATCGTATCCCATTGAAGGGAAATTTCTTCCTGCCGCGCGGAGGTGATGTTGTCGTTTGCATTGCGGCTCAAAAACATCGCCTTCACGAGTTCGGCATTCGTAAGCGGGATCTTGCCGATGTTGAGACGGATAAATAGCTTATAAATGTCCTCTCCCGCTCCGACTTCGTACCAAATCACGGCGACGCTCTCCGCCAGATATTTGTCCATGTTCGTCAGAACGACAGGTCTATCGTCTTTTTGGTGAAACCATTCTTCAATGCGCCGATAGGCGTTCGCCATAAACCAATAATCGATATTATCCTCGGCAAGGGCAAAATCGATGGTTTTGAGAAATTGCTCTGATCCCGTCCGCGTTTCATAACGGATGGAGAACTGCGGTCCGTGCAAGAATCCGTTGCTCGCCTTATGCAGACATTGATAGAGAAGAAAAAGAGTCGTCAATCGTTGCTGTCCGTCCACTACGATGAAGGACGCCCCGTCTCGACATATAACAATAGGCTGCAAGCAATACTGTCCACCGTTGGCGTATGCCGAAGCATTATTATAAATATCGTCAAGCAGCCTTGTTACTTCCTCTTCCCATCGATAACCGCGCTGGAATGAGGGGATCACGAATTCCCCTTTTATGTCTCCTGCAAGGATGGTATCCAATTTAACACCGTTCATTTTCTCTTCCTTTATGACCCTTTTTCCATGATATTTACAAAGATCAATTTATTTCATTGCGACATGTCAATCGGTCGCACACGACTTGATCCATCGCTCATCTTTATTGGCGATAAAATAAGAACGAGTGCAATTTGTTTCGACTGAAACTAAATTTCGGATTTTATCAAAGTGATGTACATAGCTCATGGTACGCTGTCCGCTCGCAAAGGAGAGGGCAAAATTACATTTCATAGCGCCTTCATGCCTCCTCATCATCATAGATTATTTCATCCAGCCAATGCGAAAAATGATAATCGTGATCTTGCGAAAGATAATCATTTGAATACAAATATGTGACCACATCCGCATCTTCCAAAAGATCGTATACCCACTCTTTCCAACCATTTTCAGCGTTTAACGTCGAATCATTTTCGATCAAGATCTCCGATTCATCCACAATCAAAAGATAGAGGATCTCTTCCAAAGTATTACTCGCCCGCATATCGGATCCTGCCCCGGCGAGAGCCCGTAAGCGAAGCAACTTTGCTCTCATCAAATATAAAAATTCATAATTATATTCCATCAGAAATTGAGGCGGAAGAATGGAAGCCAGCCACGACGCGTCCAGTTGTCCAATATGCGTACCCTTTTCCTTGGAAGAAAGCGCTTGCATATCTTCTTTGATATAGTCCAGCACAATGTCGCTTCCGATTGCAAAGGAAGCCGCAGCAACCTCTCCGAAATTCTTTTCCAGATAGCTCGACCACGCTTCATGAGACCGATGGTTTTCTTCCTCGAACGGATTTATCTCGTCGTTATCCGTCGGCAATAATTTCCAATTCAAAGCCTTGCAAACACCTTTGCACTTATCGCGACGAATGGATTCACCCGCCTCATAACGGCACCAGGTCTTGATACCGACCCCCGCTTTGCGCGCTGCCTCTTCGATCGTCAAACCCAACTCATTGCGTCTCGTCCTGATTTTACCCGCCAATTTCATACTGCCGCCGATTGTTTTTTGCGCCATAATATTTTCCTCCTTTATGACTTGTCATTATATTGACAGTTTATCATTATTTAAGGACGATGTCAAGCGATTTTCTAAAAATTTACGGAAAAATAAAAAATTTTGATCTTGTATAACAATATTCTTTCCTTCGTGCTGAAAGCGGCTCACGGTGTCTATTACACGCCTTTGAAATTGTATGTAAAAACTTCACTCTGTCCTCGCTACAAATTAAAAATGCGTTGAATGGAACATTTCAACTCATTCATTTGGCTGCTCCTGTCAGATGTGTAAGAAGCAAAAACGCTTTCTTCTCCCTAAAAAACCGACCCTGCGTTGCGTTTTTGCGACGGAATGGCGATCGTTGCGCGGGATATAACTGTTCTTTTCTTTGAACGCGCCGAGCGCGTCACGGACGACACGCCCAAGGGCGTGCATAGATAAGCGCACACAAAGGGTCTGCGCACCTCAAAAGGGTGCGCAGACCCTTTATCTCTGTTTCACTTATAACGACCGATCAAGAGTTCCCTCGCGTCCTCTCATAAAAATTTATATTCGACATTGCCGAAGGAAGCACACGCCGTTGAATATTCGATGATGGAATAATCGGTATAAGATTCCGCAACAAGCGTCGTGGTTTCCCCGCCGGCAAGCGTGATATAACCGCCCGACGTAATATTTTTCGTTACATGTCCGTTGCGGTCATAGATCGAACAGGAGAGCTGAACTTTGATCGTGGAATTTGTCTTGTTTTTTACGGTCGCAGTTACGCGGGGCCGATAGCCGAGAGACCCTTCTACCATCGTCATGCGCGGTTCTTGAATGACTTCGATCTTGGAAGATGACGAAGCGCATGATTGGTTGGAAACGACGACAAAAAGCGTGACTGCGAGAATTATGACGACCGTGATAATAACGGCAATTCTGATTTTTCCCCTATCGGGCGTGTTTGATTCCATAGAAAATACCTCCAAAAATTTCGGGGCAAACAGCCTCAACTTGACGGCAACCGCTTTGCCTTACGAGCGATAATTCGATTATATCAAGTCTTATCAGACTTGTCAAGTATTTTAAGACTTGAAAGCAATATAATAAAAGCATGAAGTTCAAGGAACGGTTGAAGGAACTGCGCACGGCAAATGGATTGAGCCAAATGCAGCTTGCGCAGGCGGTAGGATTGAGTCAATCGGCGATCGCAAAGTGGGAACTCGGCAAGACCGAGCCGTCTGCCTCGGCGATCATCTTGCTTGCCGCATTTTTCGGGGAGACCACCGACTATCTTTTGGGCGTTACGAATTAAACGGCGTCTGCGCACGAATTGCAGACGCCGTTTCCATACGCAAACCATCGGCGTGTCCAAAGGGACTCGCCGATGGTTTGGCTTTGTCTCATTTGTTTCACATTGGATCGTCCGCTCAACGGTTTTCTTTCGTCAGCGCATAGTCGTCATTCATCGTCTCATCGAATGTATACTCATAATATCTGCTCGTCAAAAGATCGAATTCCGCTTCTGTAAGAAAGGTGTAATCGATCTCTTCCCGATAGACAAGATTCGGGACAAAGAGATAGTTGACCGTCTCCCTGTCCTCGTCGACGACGCATACTTTCGATAGGCAGACCTCTCTGTCTCCGTTTATGCAAGCGGCAAAGGTCACATAGGTAATAACCCCATTTTCGGCAAATGGGGTATCATTTTTTGCCTCAACGCACTTCAATCTATGATTAAGATCTTTCAGAATAGCAATGAACTCCAAGCAATCGATGCGTTTTTCCTCTTCGGAAATATCCGATGACATAAACGCCTCTCCGTCGAACCAATCCGCCATTTCAAGATAAATCTCTTTTTGGCGACGCTTTCGACAAGTCATGCCCTCTTGAAGACAGCGCATCATGAGAATCAGCCACGAAGTAAAATATCCGACCGACTTTTCCCCTGACATAAACGCGTGGATCTTCTCTATGATGAGGACGAAATCATAATAATGATCTTTCTCGTACCGATATCTGTCGTAGGAGCAAAGGTCGCGTAGCTCCTCTTCGTCGTATTCCCATTTGATCGCCTGCCAAAGTCGCTCTTTCGGGACAAGCTTGCGACGTCTTTTTCGTTGATTCCAAAGCTGTTCTGCCTCTTTTCGCTCCTCATAACTTTGAGCCTCGATGTAGGTTGAACCTTGGTAGCAAAAAGCATTCTCCACAATCCCGAAAAGCTGTTTCAGCTCCGCAAGCCCGAGTTCAAACTCCCTGCCGTTGCCGCCATGATTCTTCCAGAGATCGCGCTCGTCGAAATTTCCGTTGTACTCGTAATCCCTTTCAAAGAGGTCGAGGATGAGTTCGTCCACCATTCCCTCTTCATTCTTTGCATAAAATGCAACTTTTTTTGTTCTTTCCCTCATGATATGCCTCCTTTACATGAATTTCCGCGACAGCAAAGGGGCTATCCGCATTACCGCCGCTGTGCTGTAATAAATCCTCCTTTGTCCATAGCGTCTTTGATTTTGATCGTATTCTCCTTTTCGTAAATTTTGTTGCAAAAAGCCGCGAGAAACTCCCGCGGCATTGTGGCTGCTCCTGTCAGACTCGAACTGACGACACCGCGGTTAACAGCCGCGTGCTCTACCGACTGAGCTAAGGAGCAATGAAATCCGGCGACTACCTATTCTCCCGGGTCGTTAGACCGAGTACCTTTGGCGTAAGAGAGCTTAACTTCTGTGTT
>CANQMN010000026.1 GCA_947624965.1 uncultured Clostridia bacterium | reverse complement strand
TCCCTCAAACCCCCTTGCGTTAGGCGGAATTCACTTCCGCCGTGCGCGACCCAATTTGCGCATTCATGCGCTTGTTGCTTTTGAGGACAAGGTGGCGGGCGGGCGAAAGGAAAGTGGGATGTTGACAGCAGACCCCTCACGAAAATTCTTTGCCCGCAGAATGCTCCCCGCAGGGGGGCTCCGATAAGAAAGAATTTTGTGAAAGAAAAAAATAATTTTTTGAAAGAATAAAGGAGTAAAAAATATTATGGCAAAGGTTATCGGTATCGATTTGGGCACGACAAACTCGTGCGTTGCGGTCATGGAGGGCGGTGAGCCCGTCGTCATCGCCAATGCGGAGGGTTCGAGAACGACCCCTTCCGTCGTGGCATTCCAGAAAGACGGTTCCCGCGTCGTCGGGCAGGTCGCGAAGCGTCAGGCGGTCGCCAATCCCGACAAGACGGTCATCTCCATCAAGCGCAAGATGGGCTCCGATTATAAGGTAAAGATCGACGAAAAGAGCTATTCCCCGCAGGAGATCTCCGCGATGATCCTCTCCAAGCTCAAACAGGACGCGGAAGCGTATCTCGGCGGCAAGGTAACGGACGCCGTTATTACCTGTCCCGCATATTTCACCGATTCCCAGCGGCAGGCGACCAAGGACGCGGGCAAGATCGCGGGGCTCAACGTTCTTCGTATCATCAACGAGCCCACGGCGGCGGCGCTTTCGTACGGGCTCGATAAGGAAAAGGAAAACAGCAAGGTCATGATCTACGACCTCGGCGGCGGCACGTTCGATGTCTCCATCCTCGAAATTTCGGACGGCGTGTTTGAAGTTTTGGCGACGAACGGCAACAACATGCTCGGCGGCGACGACTTCGATAAACGCCTCATGGACTACATGGTGGACGAATTCAAGAAGAGCCACGGCGTGGATCTTTCCAAGGACAAGATGGCGATGCAGCGGCTCAAAGAGGCGGCGGAAAAGGCGAAGATCGAGCTCTCGGGCATGAACTCCACCTCCGTCTCCCTTCCCTTCATCTCCATGACGGACGCAGGTCCCGCCCACCTCGAACTCGAAATCACCCGCCAGAAGTTTGAAGCGCTCATCGCCGACCTCGTGGAAAAGACGGCGGAACCCATGCGCCTCGCGATGAAGGATGCGGGG
The DNA here is from genome assembly GCA_947624965.1 of uncultured Clostridia bacterium. Taxonomy (GTDB): domain Bacteria; phylum Bacillota; class Clostridia; order Christensenellales; family Borkfalkiaceae; genus Gallimonas. The sequence continues at coordinate 9,800 of CANQMN010000026.1, read as the reverse complement.
CTTACCTACAACGACATCGATAAAGTCATTCTCGTCGGCGGCTCGACGCGCGTTCCCGCGGTCATCGCCAAGGTGAAGTCCATCACGGGCAAGGAGCCCTTCAAGGGCATCAACCCCGACGAGTGCGTCGCCGTCGGCGCGGCGATCCAGGGCGGCGTCCTCACGGGCGAAGTGAAGGATGTTTTGCTTCTCGACGTCATGCCGCTTTCCCTCGGCATCGAGACGCTCAACGGCGTATTCACCCGCCTCATCGACAGGAACACGACCATACCCGTCAAGAAGTCCCAGATCTTCTCCACGGCGGCGGATAACCAGACGAGCGTGGAGATCCACATCTTGCAGGGCGAGCGCGAATTCTGCCGCGACAACAAGACGATGGGCAGGTTTATGCTCACGGGCATCGCGCCCGCGCCCCGCGGCATTCCGCAGATCGAAGTTACCTTCGACGTAGACGCGAACGGCATCGTGCACGTGGAGGCGAAGGACCTCGGCACGGGCAAGAGCGCGGATATCACCATCACGTCGTCCACCAATCTCTCCGAGGACGAGATCAACAAGGCGGTCAAGGACGCCGAGCAGTACGCCGAGGAGGACAAGAAGCGCAAGGCGAAGGTGGAGGCGAAGAACAAGCTCGACGGGCTCATCTTCTCCGTGGAGCAGACCATCCGCGACGCGGGCGACAAGCTCACCGAAGAGGACAAGACGACCTTGCAGGCGGCGGTGGAAGAGGGCAAGCGGGAGCTTGAATCGGACGACGAGGAGCGCTACAAGACGGCGTTCGACGAACTGTCCAAGAAGATCCAGCCCGTGGTTGCGAAGCTCTACCAGCAGGGCGCGGCGAACGCGCATGGCTCGCCCGACGCGGGTCCCGCGGACGGCGGCGATACGGAGTTCCACCAGTAAAAACCATTTCGCGCGTATTTCTTTTCTCTGAAAACAAATACGCGCGAGGAAATAACCTTTTGCGTCTCGATCTGTGCGGGGCTCTCGTTCGTTTCACCGGACAAGAAGCGCATAAATGCGCAAATGGGGGCGCGCGGCGCAGAGGCGCGGCTCTGCTTGCACCGTAATTTGGAAATCTCATCGAAAAGAGGATCGCGGAACGCTATCCTCTTTCGGCATGAAAAAGGGATCGTATGGCAGAAAAGAAAAATTACTACGAGGTCCTCGGCGTCGGGAAGGACGCAAGCGAGGAGGAGATCAAGGCGGCGTATAAAAAGCTCGTCAAACAGTATCACCCGGACTTGCATCCGGGCGACAAACTCGCCGCGGAAAAGTTCAAGGAGATCAACGAGGCGAACGAAGTGCTCTCCGATAAGCAGAAGCGCGCCGCATACGATTACGAACAGGAGCATCCCGGCATGGGCGGCATGGGAGGCGGCGGCGGCTTCGGCGGCTTCGGCGGGTTCGGCGGCTTCGAGGATATCTTCGGCTCCATCTTTCAGGGGTTCGGCGGCAGGGCGGACGTCCAGCGCGACACCACGGGCGAGGATATTCAGGTAGAGATGACGCTCTCCTTCATGGACGCGGCGAAGGGGTGCACGAAGGAATTTTCCTATACCCGCAACGAGCCGTGCCCTTCCTGCAACGGAACGGGCGCGCGTGGCGGGACCGCCTTCAAGACCTGCCAAAAATGCGGCGGGAAGGGGCAGATCCGCTTTGCGCAGGAGACGATGTTCGGCAGGACCATCCGCGTGGGCGCGTGTCCCGATTGCGGCGGCAGAGGCAAGACAATTACGGAAAAATGTCCCGATTGCAAGGGCAGGGGTTCGCTCCGCAGGGAAACCAAGGTGGTTTTCAACATTCCCGCGGGCGCGGATACCAACTCGTACATGCGCAAGCGCGGCTACGGACAGGCGAGCACGGAGGGGGGCGCCGCGGGCGACCTCATCGTCGTGTTCCGCGTGGAGCCGCACAAAATTTTCCAGCGCAAGAATTACGATCTGTACGTCGATCTGCCCGTCCCGTTCTTGACGGCGGCGCTCGGCGGCACGGTGAAAGTTCCGGACCTCGACGACGCGTTCGACTACACCATTCCCGAGGGAACGCAGTCGGGCACGACGTTCATGGTGCGCGGAAAGGGCATCAAGGCGAAAAACGGCACGGGAAATTTGTATCTGCGCGTCTTTGTGGAAGTCCCCACGCGGCTCACGCGCGAGCAGAAGAAAGCCTTGGAGGAAGCCGACGCGTTCGATTTGAAGCAGTACGACAAGGCGAAACGCTATTCGGATAACCTCTCCGCGCTGTACGGAAAAGAGGCGTATAGGAAATAAGCGTGTGCGTTCGCTCGGTTCGGCGTCTCACTCGCGCGACCCTTCTGTAAGGCTCCCGCAGGGCGCCGAATGGGGACGCTGCCGCAGGCGGAGCCCGCTCCGCGCACAATGGATTTTATAAGAGGGCGTTCGCGCCCTCTTCTTTTTTCCTCTCCCTTATGAAGGAGGAAGATCGGAAAAGCGGCTTTCTCTTGACTTTTGGAGCGGGACGGGATATAATACCCTCATGAAATATATCGAACTCACCGTTCATACGACGAGCGAGGCGAGCGAGCTCGTCTGCGACGTATTGTGGAACTACACGGAGGGCGGGGTCGCCGTCTCCGACGTCGCCGACGTCGTCGCCCTTCAAAACGGCAAGAGCGGCGTCTTTTGGGACTATCTCGACGAGAGCTTGCAAAGCCGCGGGACGGACGCGCTCGTAAAAGCCTTTCTCCCGCCCGAACGCGCGGGGGAGATCCCCCAAATCATGCGCGAGATCTACGCCTGCCGCGAACGCAGCGGCGGGGCGATCGACTTCGGCACGCTCGAAGAGACCAAGCGCGAGATCGACGGGGACGACTGGATCGAGATCTGGAAAAAGCACTTCCGCCCCATTCATCTCGGGCGCGTCGTCGTCGTGCCCGAGTGGATTGAATACCGCGCGGCGCCCGATGAAAAAATCGTCCTGCTCGATTCCAACATGGCGTTCGGCACGGGCGAGCACGAGACGACCGCGATGTGCGTCGAGCTCATGCAGGAATATTTGAAGGCGGGGGACGCCGTGCTCGACGTCGGCTGCGGGAGCGGCATTCTCGGCATTGCGGCGGCGAAACTCGGCGCGCGGAAATGCTATCTCACCGATATCGACCCCGTCGCCGTCGCGAGCAGCAGACACAACGCGGAAAAGAACGGCGTCTCGGACAGGGTGGAGGCGGCGGAGAGCAATCTTGCGGACGGCGCTTCCATGCGCGCCGATCTCATTCTCGCCAACATCACGGCGGAAATTTTAGTCTCCCTCGCGCCCGCCGTCCCCGCGCATCTGAACGCGGGCGGGACGGTCATTCTCTCGGGCATTCTTCCCGACCGCGCGGACAAGGTGAAGGCGGCGTTCGCGCAGGCGGGGCTTTCCCCCGTGCGGGAAGAGCGGCGGGGCGAGTGGTGCGCGCTCGTCCTCAAAAAATAGGGGAAAGGGTATGGAAAAGGTCATCGATTTTCAGAATATCCGCAGCTTTGCCTATGTGAACGACAGGGTGTGCGTCCGCCCCGTGAAGGGGATCATTTTGAACTTTTTCGGGCTCGGCAACGCGACCATGTACCAGAACGATACCATGGATGGCGAATACTACGGCGCCTGCGGGCTCCTCTATATCGTGCCTTACTTAAACCCGTGGGCATGGATGAACCGCGCCGCCGTGCACATTACGGACGAGATCGTGGAGGCCGTTTCGGAGGGATTGGGGCTCGAAAATCTCCCCGTCGTCTCCTCGGGCGGTAGCATGGGCGGGCTCTCCGCCATCGTCTATACGGCGTACGCAAAGAGGACCCCCGCGCTGTGCGTGGCGAATTGCCCCGTGTGCGACGCCGTCTTCCACTACGGCGAGCGGCCCGACCTCCCGCGCACGATGTACAGCGCGCTGTGCGGGTATGAGGGGACCCTCGAAGAGGCGCTCGAAAGCATCTCCCCCCTGCACCTTGTGGGCAAACTGCCGCACATTCCCTACCGTATCCTCCATTGCGACGAGGACAGGGCGGTCGCCATCGACAGACACTCCCTCCCCTTTGCCGAAAAGATGAGGGCGGCGGGCTACGATATCTCCCTCGAGATCGTACACGGGCGGGGGCATTGCGATTTGGGGCTTGCGGGGCACCGCAGTTTTGCGGCGCACATTCTCGGATTTTTCGAATGAGGGATGGGCATGTCTGTTCCGAAACGTTTTTTTGTGGATAAGATCGCGGAGGAAGTCGCGCTCACGGGCGACGAATACCGCCACGCGAAGAGCGTGTTGCGGCTGAACGTCGGCGATGAAGTTACCCTCTTCGACGGGAGCGGGAAGGAATATTCCGCCGTCGTCGCGCGGGCGGAAAGGAGCGCGCTCATCCTCCACGTAACGGGGGAACTTGTTTCGGACAAGGAGCCCCGCGCGGACGTTCTTCTCCTTGTCGGCGCACTCAAAGGGGACAAGACGGAGCTCGTCGTCCAAAAGGCGACCGAGCTCGGCGTGGACCGCATCGGCGTGTTCTCCTCCGAATATTGCAGCGCGTATATGAACGAAAATAAGTTGGAACGGCTGAACCGCGTCGCGCGCGAGGCGGCGAAACAGTGCCTGCGCGCCCGCGTGCCGGAAGTCGTGTATTTTCGCTCGCTCACGGAAGCGCTCGACGATGCCGCGGGGTACGAACACAAGCTGTTCGCCTGCGAGTTTTTGGAGCGCGGCGAAGGCGAGATCGCAAACATGGGGGGCTCGTACGCGCTCGTCGTGGGCAGCGAAGGGGGATTTACCCGCGCCGAATACGAACAGGCGCGCGCCCGCGGATTTCTCGGCGTCTCCCTCGGGAAGCGCATTTTGCGGGCGGAGACGGCGGCGATCGCGCTCGCCGCGCTCGTCATGCGGGCGGCGGGGGACCTCGGATGAAAGTTTGTGTGCTCACGCTCGGGTGCAAAGTCAACGAAGCGGAGAGCGCGTCCATCATGCGCGGGCTGGAAGCGCGCGGGTTCGAGACGACGGAAAAGCTCGGGCAGGCGGACGCGTATCTCATCAATACCTGCGCCGTAACGGCGGAGGCGGAGCGCAAGAGCAGGCAGGCGATCGCGCGCGTGCGGCGGTATTCGCCCGAAGCGCCCGTCGTCGTGTGCGGCTGTGCCTCCGAGCACGATGCGGAGGCGTTTGCGCGGCGGGAGGGGGTCGTGCTCGTTACGGGCGCGATGCGCAAGGATAGACTTTTAGACCTCTTTTCAAAGCGGGGCGTCTTTCGCGAGACGGAGCAAACCTTTTGCGAACTTCCCCCGCCCAAGCAGACGCGGACGCGCGCCTATCTGCGCATTCAGGATGGGTGCAACCGCTTCTGCTCGTACTGTCTCATTCCCTATCTGCGGGGGAGAACGCGTTCGCGGCAGGCGGAGAGCGTGCTCCGCGAAGCCGCCGCCTGCGGCGCGCGGGAGATCGTTCTCACGGGCATCGACATCAGTTCCTACCGCGACGGCGAAACGGACCTCGGCGGGCTTCTTCTCTTGTTGAAGGATGTCCCCGCGCGCATCCGCCTCGGTTCTTTGGAGCCCGGCGTCGTTACCGAACGGTTTCTCGGGGCGGCGCGGCGGGCGGAGAACGTCTGTCCGCACTTCCATCTGTCCCTGCAAAGCGGGTCGGACGCCGTGCTCCGCGCCATGAACAGACACTACACGCGGGAGGAATATCTCGCGGCGTGCGCGCGCATCCGCGCCTATTTTCCCGAAGCTGCCATTACGACGGACATCATCGTGGGATATCCCACGGAGACGGAGGAGGACTTCGCCTTGTCCCTCTCCATCGTGCAAGAGGCGGGCTTTTCGCGGGTGCACGCCTTTCCCTTCTCGCCGCGCGCGGGCACGGCGGCGGCGAAACTGCCCGACCTTCCCGCCGCGGTAAAGCGGGAGCGCATGGCGCGCATGCTGGCGGAGGCGGCGCGCGCGGAGCAAGCGTTCCTTGCCGGCATGGAGGGGAAGCGCGCCGTCGCGCTCTTCGAGGACGGCGGCGGCTACACGGAGAACTATATCCGCGTCTTTTGCGAGGGCGCGCGCGAGGGGAGTTTGTGCAAAGTCGTGCTCAAAGAAAAATTCAAAGACGGCGTGCGCGCCGAGATCGAGGAGGAAATATAAATATGGAAAACTGCGTATTCTGCAAGATCGTCGCGGGAGAGATCCCCTCTTCCAAGCGGTACGAGGACGAGGAGCTCGTCATCTTCGAGGACATCGCGCCGAAGGCGAAAATTCACCTTCTCTGTGTCCCGAAGGAACATTTCGCGCTCCTTTCGGAGGCGGACGACGCCCGCGCCGCCCTGCTCGGGAGAATGTTGAAAAAGATCGGCACGCTCGCGCCCTCGCTCGGGCTCGCGGGGGGATACCGTCTCGTCGTCAACCAAGGCGAGGCGGCGGGGCAGACCGTACACCATCTGCATATCCACATTTTAGGCGGCGAGCCGCTCCCGTGGGAGTGAGCGCGGTATAAAATTTCAAACGGCTGTCCAAAATCCTTCCGAATTGTTTTCGGGAGGATTTTTATGCGCCGCATCCGAACGTTTTGCCTCGCGCTGGGCACGCTCCTTGCCTGTCTTGCCGCCGCGCTCTGCGCGCTCGCGCTGCACGCCGCCCCCGTCTTTGCGGGCGGGGAGGGGTACGAACTGTACTTCGGGGAGAGCTCTTCCGCCGCGATGCTCGCGACACAGCACCCCTTCCGCGACAAGCTCGCCTTCGCCGCGTCGGGGGAGAGCGCGCGCTTCGAGGGGGATGTCTATGCGGAGCTCAAAGAAGCGTTCCGCGCCAAGCTGCTGTTCTCCGAGGAGACGGACGGCGCCGTCTTTTACTACCTCTTCTCCCCCGTTCTCGGCACGGGCGTCGAGGTGAAGGGACGCCTCGTCAACTTGCAGATCGCCGTGCGCGGGGGGCGCACGGCGGCGGGGACCCCGCTCATTTACGGGTCAATGTGAAAATTTCAAAAAGGAACGTATATTTCGGCAAAGAGGCGTCAATCCTTTACATACAAAATTCAGGCATTCGGAGGAAGGTATGAAAGAAGAAAAAGCAAAGAGCAAAAAAAGGATATTCTACTATCTCATTTTGGCGGTCTGCGTGCTGCTGCTCGTCGCGGCGACGGTGCTCACGGTGTACTTCGTCGTGGGGGACGGCGGGCGCGAAGTGCTCGAAACCCCGCCCGTACAGGACGGACCGGGCACGATCGCACCGCCCGATTCGGACCAGAACGTCCCCTCGGGCGGCGAGACGGCGAAGGAGTTCATCTCCCCGCTCGATTACGTCAGGGCGTCCGAATACGGCGGGCTCTATCGGGACGAGGCGGCGGACATCGTGGAAATGTACCACAACGCGGTGCACCTCTACGCGGAGAACGGCGCGAACGTGCTGGCGATGGCGGACGGCGAAGTTGTGCGGTGCGATAGAGATCCCGACCTCGGCAACATCGTCGAGATCGAGCACGAGGGCGGCATCCGTACGTTTTACCGCAATCTGAACCCTGCCGAAACGCTCAAAGCGGGCGCAAAGGTCAAGCAGGGGGATGTGATCGGAACGGTGGATTGCAGTTACGGAACGGAGAGCAAGGACGAACCGCATCTGCACCTCGAAATGTACCGCAACGAAAAGAGCATCGACCCCACGTCCTATCTCGTTGCCGAATACGAGGAAAAATAACCGAAAATATGAAGGGGGCGGCGGAAGTTTGTTCCGCCGCTTTCTTCGCGGAATAAGGGAAAACTTGTCCGCATAGGATACTTCGGCGGGCGCGCATGCGCCCGCAGGGAGGGATCGCTATGCGGAAATTTTTTACGGTCGCGCTCGCCGCGCCCTTTGCGCTCGCCGCGCTCGGGCTCGTTGCCTGCGCTTCGGAAGAGGAGCGGGCAAACTACCGCATCGTCGCGGAATATTTCCCGGAAAGGAGCATGCTTTCCGCCTGCATGGAGGCGCGCATTCCCAACAAAACGGAGAACCCGCTCTCCGCGCTCTCCTTCGAGCTCTATCCCAATGCCTACCGCGAGGGCGCGAAGTACGCGCCCGTTCCCGAAGCGTACGCGCCCGCCGCGTATTACAGCGGCATGAGCTACGGCGGCGTGCGTATCCTCTCCGTCGAGGGAGCGGCGGACTTCTCGGTGGGCGGGGAGGACGAGAATATCCTCTCGGTCTCCCTCGGCGAAGCGCTCTTCCCGGGGGAGCGCGCCGAGCTTGCCATTCGCTTCGAGGTCTCCCTCGCCGCCGTCGATCACCGCCTCGGCGTGGGGGAGCGCACGGTCAACCTCACGGGCTTTTATCCCGCGCTCTGCGCATACGGGGAGAGCGGATTCCGCGAATACGTCTATGCGCAGTACGGCGACCCGTTCGTCGCGGAGTGCGCGGACTTCACCCTGTCTCTCACCGTCCCCGAAGGATACGGCGCTGCGTACGGCGGGACGGGGAGCGCGGCGACGCGGGACGGGAAGACGGTCTACGAGATCTCCGCGCCCGATTCGCGCGAGATCGCCGTCGTGCTCGGAACGTTTTCCCGCGTGCGGACGGAGGCGAACGGCACGGAGATAGAGTATTGCTATTTGGACGACGAGACGCCCGAGCGCACGCTCGAAATCGCCGCGGAGAGCCTTGCGTATTTTTCGGAGACGTTTGGGGCGTACGGGCATCCCCGTTACACCGTCGTCGAGACGGATTTTCCGTACGGGGGGATGGAATTTCCCATGCTGTCCATGATATCGGCTTCCCTTTCGGCGGAGGAGCTCCCCGCCGTCGTCGTGCACGAGACCGCGCACCAGTGGTGGTATTCCGCCGTCGGGAGCGACCAGTTTGAACACGCGTGGCAGGACGAGGGGCTCGCGGAATATTCCTGCGCCCTCTTCTTCGAGGCGTTCCCCGCGTACGGCGTCTCCTACGAGAAGTTCGTCGGGGAGAGTGAACGGGCGTACCGCGCCTTTTATTCGGTCTCGCTCCAACTCTTCGGCGCGGACGCGCGCATGGATAAGCCGCTCACGGAGTTTACGGGCGCCTATGAATACCGCTGCGTCGCCTACGACAAGGGGGTCGTCCTCTTCGATAAGGTGCGCATGCTCACGGGGAAGAAAAAATTCCTCGCCGCGCTGTCGCGGTATTGCGCGGAAAACCGCGGGAGGATCGCCTCGCCCGAAGATCTCATCGGCTGTTTTTCGCGGACGGAAGCGAGCGCGGAGGGGCTCTTCGCCTCCTTTACGGAGGGGAAGTGCGTGCTCTGAAAACGCTTGCCTTTCCCGCCGCGCGGGTGTATAATAGAGCGCGGAGGAGAAGGGTATGCCCGTTTTGCAGTATGCGTGTCCGCGGTGCGGAAACTGTTTCGACGAACTCGTGAAAAGCCACGAAGAGGAAGTGAGATGCCCCGTATGCGGCGAAGTCGCGGTACGGAGCTGGTCCGGCAATGTGTATTCGTCCACGGGAAAGCCCGCGAAAAAGTGCTCGGGCAAGTGTTCGGAGTGCTCGGGCTGCCGTTGAATCGTGTCGGCGCCGCCGCGCGGAGTTTTCCGCGCGGCGGCGCTTTTTTCGGGAAAGGACTACATTTTGTGGTTCGTCCGCGCTTTTTTTCAACATATCGGCGCTGTCGAAAATTCCCTGATTTTCCGCAAAAAATTCCCAAAAAAACTTCCGAAATCGCTTGACGAAAAAATCGTTCCGTGCTAATATGAATAAGCTGTCGCAAAAGACGGCTTGCTTTTTTCGCGCTTGCGGAAAAAGCCCCTGCTGTCGCAGGGACCCCGAAGATTGACAACTGCATAGCAAGAAAGAAGAAAGAATGAGTACGTAAGGCAATAAGAAATTCGAGAAAGGCC
>CANQMN010000025.1 GCA_947624965.1 uncultured Clostridia bacterium | reverse complement strand
ACGGCCCGTTGGTCAAGAGGTTAAGACATCACCCTTTCACGGTGGTATCGTGGGTTCGATTCCCGCACGGGTCACCAAAAAAAGCGCGTTTTTTTAAGAAAATTCGCGCTTTTTTACTTAATTTTCCTCTAAAAATGCTTTTTCTTACTCTCTATTCCCAACTCTGCCCCCAAATTCTGAGGGCAGAGATTTTTGTTATGGCCGGGGCCAAGGAATGTCTCTCGCGGTGATGCGACGTGTGGATGCGCGAGCTCGGAGACCGTTCTCCCCCATCTCCTTGCAAAAAGCATGCGGAACATGGGCCCGACCGCCGTCTATCGGCACAATGCAGGCGAGCGGCCGCGGCGGCGGTGGAGACGGTTGCCCTCGGTTGGATGCAGTTGCCGGCAACGGGGCAAGCGTACAACTGTCGCCGCGGATCTCGGTGAGATCTAAAAGTCATTCTTTTCAATTCAAGGCGGCGCGAGCGCCGCCTTCCGCATCCGAGAAGTTCCCATTCCGGCGGCGCTCAGCCGCACCGCTTCCTATATTCGTAAATATTTTCCTATGATCAAGGAATATAGTTATAGGCTTCGTTTTTGAGATACTTTTCTTTGGCTCCCTTCATTTTTGCACATTTTACTGTTTTTTTCTGCGTCAAATAGTCTTTTTTTCTGAGATGGAAGATTTCGAAGAAAATGCCCCGATGCAATGACATCGGGGCAATCGATCAATTTTTATACGCTTATAAGAGCGGTCTGCTTCCGCTCTTCGAACCGTTCCTCACGGTGGGATCTGATTCAGTTTGTTCAAGAGATCGACGTGATATCGCGCTGTCATGCGTTCCCCTTTGGTGGCCCATAGCAGTCACACATTCTGCCGTCGGAGATCCTCCAACCCGTATCCTCACAGAGGCTGCAAAAGAAGCGGGGCAGCAAGTCGGCTTCGAGATAGCCGAGCCGGGCGAGCATTTTCTTCCTTTCCGCCTGAACTTCTGCCCGCCTTGCAAGGATTTTTTGGAGAAGATCGAAGCGTTTTTGTCGCTCCGCTTTCACAGCTTGCCGTTCGAGCTCTTGGATCCATTTCTCCAATTTTGCGAAGTCCTCTCCGAGCGCTCTGCGCACGGCATTGGCATGATGATAGGCCGCCTCACGGCGGCGCTCGTAAAAGAGTGCGCGGGCGGTCTTGGCATCGGCGGCCTGCACCTCGCGCGAGGCTCTTTTTTCATGCTCCACGACCTCCTCGCGCTTTTTTGCGAGGAGCTGCATGTTGATGATATAGTAAGTTTTGACATAGCTGTTTGGCGCACGGAACCCTTTTTCGTCCCCCGCTTTCGACACGGTAAGATCTGAACCGGAGACAGTAAAGAAGCACTCGCCGCCGATCTTCATTTGTTCGAGGCGGGAGATCCCCTTGGAGACGGTGGACGGTGCGATTTCGAGCGTGCGCGCGATCTGAGCTTGGGAGCCTGTCCAATGCTTATAGTGCGCATTCTGATGGATGAGGAAGCTCAGGATCTCGACCTCCGTCTCCGTGAGCTCGCGGGCTTGCCCGTTCACATCGAAGCGGGCATGGCGGAGCCAATCGAGGATGTAGAAATAGCAGGGCGTTTCCTTGGTGAAGCCGTCCTTGCGCTTGTATGTATGCAGATCGCCGTCCCGCTCGAAGATCATGGAGGCAATGGCCTTATTGACGGCCCGCGCGACGGAGGCCGGGGAAACACGGTATCGCGCACAGAACTCGGCATAAGTAAAATCCGCGCGCTTCTCCTTTTGGGTGTAGGAAGTGAGCGCACCGAAGATGAGCCGTGCGACGGCGGAGAGTTTCTCGCCGTAAAAGCCGGGGGTAAGGATGCGCATGGTCCGGCCGCTGTGTGAATTCCCGCTCCGATTGAGTTTTTTCGCGTTTGAATTCTGCATCGTGTTCCTCATTTCTCCCAACATCATGCCGCAATCAAGGCGGGGACTATGCGCAACTCGAAGTCATCGGCTCCCTGCCGGATCTCGATGATCTCCTTTGCGGCGAGCTCGCGGACGTCGCGGGCAACCGTGCTCCGATCCGCGCCGACTGCCAGCCCGGCGAGACGGTAATCCAAATGCTGCCATCGGTCCCCCTGCAAGAGGAAGATATACTTTACAAGCAGATATTGACGGCTGCTTCCCAAGAGCCGCTCTGCCAGCTTTGAAAATTCCAACTTCATGATCGAGATATCGTCGATGAATTTTTGCGGACGAGCCGCAAAAATTCATAACAAAGCGGAAGGGCTATGCCCTTTCCCCGCTATCATCTTCCTCCAAGGCAGGGCTCGCGCTCATATCGGGCGCGGGGGAGCAGGCTTTGCCTCGTCTCCCGCGCCCTCTATTTCACGCTTCCCCTTTGCCTTAGGCTCATCCCCCGTAAGAGAGAGCGTAAGCTGCTCAAACCCGCCCGGCAGATCTTCCGGGCTCCTCTCCCTCTTCCGTCCTCTACGCATCCCCGATGTCGCCTTTCCCGGCAGATCCTCGGGCGTTGCAGCCTTTTCCGGTTGCACTGCCGCTTGGTCCGTTTGCTTCGTCCCCGAATCCCACGAAATCTCCTCTCCGGCTTCCGATGGCGGAAGCGTCAGCGCCGCCTCAGCTTGCTCCTCCTCCGCGCCGTCCTCCTGCGCATCGGTGCGCGAAAGGTCTTTCTGCATCTGCTGCAAGGTCTCCGCAAGCGTCTGTTGAACGCGGGCCTCGATCAGATCGGCGACAGCATTCTGTCTCCGCCTCCGGAAGAACCTCGTCCGCCAGCGCTGCGGTACGAGATAGTCCATCTGTCTGTCGCACTCGAAGTTCTCCGTCGCAACAGAAATTGCGAGCTTCTTCATAAGAAGATCGGCCTCGCTCTTGTAGAGTTGCAAGATCACCGCTCGCATTTCGTCGCGCATCTCGTCGCCCATTGCGGCGCTGTACTTGTCCAGCTCACTCAACAGACGGTACACCTCATTGTTCAATCGCGTCAATTCATCGATCATTTGCTGTCATCCTTCTTTTTCGCGGTCGGTTTTGCCCGATATCCCTTGGGCTCGGACAGGGAATAGAATGCTTCATACTCTTCCGGCGGCGCCTTGTCCGCGAGAAAGGGAAGGTAGGTAAAATCCTTGCCCTCCGCCGGGAGAAAATCGTTGAAGTGTCCCACGCTGTCGAATACATCAAAGATGTTTCCCTCGTGGACATAGCGCTTTTCCCGGTAGTTCCCCTCTCCGGTTTCGAGGTATTGTTCAACCGAAAGCAGGGAATCGAACTCGCGGCAGAGCCAAGTATTTTTCGTGATACTGCCCGTGGCCGATTCGTCATTTTCCATGCCCAGCACTTCTATGAAGTGTTTGCACAGGGCTCGGATGTTCAAATCGATGAGCTTGGGCCGTTGCACGTCGATCCAGATATCGATGCCGTAATGTCTGTGCATTTCAAAGGCCGAAGAGACCCACCGCGGGAACGTTGTGTTTTGCCGGCTGTCAAAGTATTTCTGCCCCTCGGAGAGAAAGATCTTGCTCCCCGGGGGAATATACTGCGTCGCCATCACATCGTTGGCCAAGCCAAAGTAGAAGCCGTTGAGGTAGTAGGGCTCATAGTAGGTATCATAGCCGTCAAGAAAGCGCACTTTGAAATCTGAAAAGATGGGCGGTTTTGCGGGGATCGTGAGCGGTGTCTTACGGCTTGCGTTGAGCTCTATGATGCGGTTGCGGGTATAATCGAGAAGCCTGCGGCCCTCCGAACGGTAGGCGTTCTTCAAAAGATAGGCATTTAAAGACGTCTTTCCCGCGCCCGGGGCACCGAATATGATGTGGATCATGCTTTCGACATCCGCCTCCCCGCACTGCGAGCGACATGACGCCTCATTTCAGATCGATGCGGACCCTGCCCGCGCGCCGGGCGATCTCCTTTTTGGCCGCCCGCACATTCTCCGCACTTTGCTCTATGTATCTTCTCTTGCGCTTGCCGTTGAGATCTTTCCCGCCCTCCACGACGATCTTTTTCTTCGTAAAAACAATGCTCTTCGCGTTCTTGAACAGCACGGGACTTGCCGCGGCGGGTCTCCCGTTCGGCTTCTTTGCCTTGACGGGCTTGGCCGCGGCCCTCTTTCCCGTGGGCTGTTTTTTCTTCGTCTGCTTCATTTGTTTCCTCAAAATACCTTGGAGCTGTCATTGAATTCCACGCCGGCGACAAAATTATCGATGGACAGCCGCACTTCCCCCGTCACGCCCGTCGTGTTCTCCTTGACGGTCACGACGATGTAGAGATCCTCGGGAAGAAGCCCGCCGGCAACCGCTTTAAAGCAGCCGTAATCGGTATAGGAGCCCATAGATCCCGCCATGTGATCCCCGATGATCGCGGCAAGCAGCTCGGAGAAAGCCTTGGGCGTGGAGATCTTCAACTTCGAACCGCTCACGGTGACACACCCGATATCAAACAGCGGCCCGATGTGGCAGGTCTTATTGTCATATTCGACATAGTCAAAGCCTTGGATGACGTCCGCAAACGAGACCTCGTGCTCCTCCTCTGTCCAATCGACACTGCTTCCCGCCGGGTTGAACGCCCCTGCCGCCCGGTTATCGAAGATGAGCTTCTGATCGCTGCCTTTCACGCTCACGAGCGAATAATTCGAATAAGTTCCGCCGACATTCCACAGCGGGCTCGCCGCTGCCAACTCGAACTCATAGCTCTTTTGCGCGCTGAGCTTGTAGCGGCCGTTCTCCTCTTGGAGCGTTTTGGAGCGCACTTCCACGGCGGAAGGGCGGCCCTCGAAGCGGATGAGACACTCATCGGTGAATCCGCCGTCGCGCGTCGTCACCGTGAGAGAGATCGTGTCCTTGCCGAACCCTTGATAGCAACTGAGCGTCAGCTCGCAACTGCCATCCCCGTCTTGTGCAAAATCCACGTAATCCGTGACGGGCTCTTCTCCGTGCGTGGGCGCATCCTTCCATGCAAGAGCAAAATCCACCTCCTTGTGGGCAGCCGAGGCGGGCGTCACCGTGACGGCCAACCGCACATCCACCGACTGTTTCGGCTCCTGCATGGCCGCGAGACTTGCCGCCGTGAACGCGAGCTCGCGCGGCATGGGATTCGCCGTCTCCGCCGACAGCGGAAAGCCGTCCCCGATGACCGCGCTTTCCCGCTCCGTTCGCATCCGGACCTGCAAAAACAGGCTCATGATGACGGCCGCAAACGCAAGCCCGATTGCCAAGAGCGCCGCAAGGATGCTTATGATCTTTTGGTTTTTCATGGTTTCCTCCTTGTCAGAAAATAATTGCGTTCGGAGTTACAAAGAGCACACCGTCTGCCGGCAGCCCGATGCCGAATGCCAAGTGCAGCTCTGTCTTTCCGCATACGATTGAGAGCTCGAAGAGATCTCCCGTGAGATCTGCATTCTCCGCGATTTGGCAGGCCATGCCGTGGTGGCGCATCAGGATCTCTTCCAGCGTGCCGTAATTGATCGTGTAGCCTTTCTCCGTCTTTGCGATCCCGAAATCCTGCGTAAAATCTTCCCCGGCGACATCCGCCCATTGATAGGGCTCGCTGCCGACAGTGTAGAAGAAATTCTTTCCCTTTGCCGCGCGGATCTCAACCGTCGGCGCCTCGGCGGACGTCGTCGAGATCGTGAGCTCGTTGCCCGAGTAAATGACGATGCCCTCCGCGTCCTCCACATAGACGGTATCCTCCACCGTCACGGCCACGGTGGGCCCCGGTGTAAACCATCCGCGGATGGTGTCGCGATAGATGACGCCAAGCGTCACGGCGGTGACGAGCACGGCCGCCAACAGAACGGCAAGGATGATGCGACAGATCTTCTTCGCGCTCAAACCCTGCTTTTTCGGCGGCCGCGTCGCTCTGCGCCGCGTTCCCTGTTTCGATCTATTTGCCATTGTTTATCTCCTTTCTGTCTGGTCTGTTGCGGACATGGTATGCCCGTTTTCGCTCTTAAAACTCCACCGCCCCGGGAGCGACGGAGACATTGGATGCAGTTAAAACTATGGATTCAGGATTTACTTTAAACCTTGCCGTTTCTTTAACTTCAATCCCGTTAACAGTACTTACAATACCAAATGGCAACTCTATGCTTTTTATAAAGTCTTTTTCAGATACATTTTTCTTGAACAATTCCAAATCAATAGATTGAAGCGCGTCAAATCTGAAAAATTGAAAGAAGTTGAATCCCGAAATTGTCGCATTCACTCCGAAACCTACCCAACTTGCGTATTCTGTATTGAGCAGTTTTACTAACGATCCCAATCCTTCCTTGACTTCCGCATTGGAAGGATTGTAAATACCATATGCATTCATATTGGGCGCCCCAATCGCTATCAATTTCACATCTGTAATTTCCGCCTTTATCGTATATACGTCCTCGAACTGATTGGAGACGGCCACTTCATATTGACCCTTCTGTGTGCCCTCTAAGGAGTAGTAACTTTCCGCTTCTTCCAGTGAATTGATATTGTTGAGCGAAAAATCGACTAATTGATTCATATTACCCTTTTTCGTTGAAAGATTCCACGTGGTATTTAGGTCCGGGCGATAGGTATTGGTATACTTGATTGACAGAGAAGATTCGAATTTCTGCACATAATCCACGGTGGCGGTGCCTTTGACAGACTCATTGCCGCGGATGGATGCCGTGAGGATGATCTGCTCGCCGAAAGCTTGCAGGCAGGAGACACTGGCCGTGAGAGCGCCGTCCGAGGTGGGCGTGACGGTGACATAGTCGGTGACCGCCTTGCCGTTGCCCCATTGCCCGGATGCGCCGCTCTTCCAAGTGACGGCCCAATCGATCACGGCATCCTCGGCGCCTGCGGGCGTCACGGTGGCCGTCACCTGCTGCGCGCTCTCCGCGATGGGCATGATGCCGTACTCCTCATAGTTTTCTTCTTGGATCGTGGCGGCAGTCATGCCGATGCCGTCATTTGTGCCCTCCCCGAGCGTCATCCCACCCGCCGCTTCCACATCGGCAGTCGGAAATAAATCAATGCTCGCATCTCTGCCGACAGGATAGCCGACAAAAAAGCCGGCTACCCCGCCAAACAGGAACATTGCGAGACTGAGCGCGATTGCGCTTTTTGTGAGTCCCTTTTCCATGTGCTCCTCCTTGTTTTAGAACGTGAGATTCGGGCCGACGGTGACGCCGCTTGCAAAGCTGCCGAAAGAATTCGCGTCGAAGTTGAGCGCAAAAGTCTTGGTCTGCGCCTGCCCGTTGACGGTGGTCGTCAGCTTGATATCGAACATCTTCGTCGAAGCCTGTCCTTTGAGCTCGCGCTTGAAGCCTGCCCAATCCATCGAGGTGCCCGTCGCGATCATGAGCGCTTTCGAGAAGTCAAACCCGGACATGGTGGCACTCTTTCCTGTCCCCGTTGCAAGAGAGAGGTACGAGCCCGCCGTCTGAGAGATGGTCCCCTTGTACTTAGTGACCGCCGCAATGTAGGCCGCCGTGGGTGCCATTTCGATCTTGGTCGCGCCGACGGTCGCCTCCTTGGTGTAGGTGTCCGTGAGGGCCGTCGTCACGGTGACAGTGTAGGTGCCCTTGTTGGAACCGCTCGCCGAGTAGTAATTGGTGAGCTCGGCAAAGCTCTTGGCATAGCCGGGGAACTTGCCCGTCACGGTCGCGGCAGAGCCGAGCGTCCACGTGATGTTGGCCGCCGTGGCCGTGTTGGTGTAGGCGATGGATGCGGTGACGGCGCTGTACTTCTGTTGGTAATCTGCCGTCGCGGTGCCCTTGACGGAACTGTTGCCGCGGATGGAGGCCGTGATGACGATCTGCTCGCCAAATGCTTTCAAGCACTGCACGTTGGCCGTCTTGGCGCCGTCCGAGGTGGGCGTGACGGTGACATATTCGGTGACCGTCTTGCCGTTGCCGAATTTCCCGCTCGTGCCCTCTTTCCATGCGACATTCCAATCGAGGACGGCATCCTCGGCATCCGCGGGCGTCACGGTGGCGGTGAGTTGCTGTGCGGTCTCCGCGATGGGCATGATGCCGTATTGCTCATACTGCGAGACGGGAATGGCGATGGACGTCATGGAAATGCCCGCACCGGCGGGAAGCTCGGGGGTGAGCTCCATCCCGCCCGCCGCTTCATCGTGAAGGGGCCCTGCGTTGTTGCGGGTGGCAAAAAAGCCGAATGCCATGCCGATGCACCCGAGCCCCAGCACGGTCGCAAGGGAGAGCACGGCGATCTTAAAGGTTTTGCTGTTTGCTTTCATGGTTTCTCCTATCAATTTGTTTTTTTATTTGGTTTTACTTGGTTTTTTGTCTTGGGGGTTACCGGTTTTCCGTTCATTGCTAAGTCATTGCGCGCCTCCTATCTCCGTTTGACGAGCTTCATGACAATTGTCACGATGAGCCCGATCAGCAGGATCCCTTCAAGGATCCCGAATGCCCAGTTGACGTATACAAGATACTCTGCAAGAAACGGAAAACTCCCGATGCACGCTTGGTAAGAAATCCAGCCGACAAATACGAGCATCATGCTTAAAATCGTTGCTATCATCCGCTACCTCCTTTGCCGGCAGGGGTACCTACCCCGTCAAGCAGTTTCTTTCTGTCGATTGCGAGCTCGATCCAGACGTCCGCCACGAGAAGCACGAGGAGGATGCAGGCCGCCGTGATGCACCATGCCGCCCAAGCACCGTCTATCGTTACCGGCGGTACTACGGGCGGGAAGATGTCCACCGGCGAGGATACCGTGCCCAACACCGTGATAGTTCTCTCCTTGATGAAGCCAAGCTCGATGATCTTGAAGTTGAGAAAGATGGGCGCAACAGCGGCATAACAGTTTGCGGTCGCCCAGCCCCAGCCGCCGTTGTCAAAGTACATCTCCTTGGAGAGGTAATCATTCACGGAAAACCGCAACAGAAATACTTGATTGCCCGCCCGTGCCTCTGCATCGCAATATCTTTTGAACCCATCCACATCTTCATCCGCGATATACAGCCTGTCGGAAACGTTCCCGACAAGATCTTCACCGTAATCAATGGGATAGATGGGCGCGATCCCCTTTTGCGTAAAATATGTCTTGTACTGTCTGTCATGCGGCCGGAAAAGATTGCAGATCTGCTCCCACGTGCTCGTTGTATTTTCGAGTTTCAGATCCACATAGTCATCCCGATCTCTGAGATCGATCGTGCGGGAGTTGTAGCCGCGCGTGTGCCCGGTCTCAACGCTTTTGTCAAACAGCGCCTCGTTGATGCGCTTCTCCCCGATCTGAATGAAACTGTCCCCCGCCGCGCCCTTGTATTCATACGCGTATTCTGCCACCGCCTCCGGCGCAACCGTGTCGATCAGCGCGTCTGTCTTGAAAAGCCAATCTATGCGCCTTAGATCAAGGTCACATCCGTCATAGGGTTGATTGTATACCCAACCATATTGCTTGGAATCCGACCAGCCCCAATCGGTGTAGAGAGAAAATCCCACGGAGGGATCTCTGCTCCCCGGCTCACTCTGCAAGGTGTAGCCCAGCACGCCCTCTATGGTGCGCGCGATGCCCGCATCGGCCGTCACGATCATCGGCGACGTGCGGTATTCCCACCAATCCGCTTTCACAAACTGTAACGCACCATAGTTCTCCATGTAGTCCTGCGGCACCGAAAAGTATACCGAGGAGAGCATCTGACGGCCGCCCGCGTCTCCCGTGTCGTCCCCCGTCAGATAATACGTGCTCTTCACTTGCAACGGGATCACTTCGAGGCCCGTGCTGTGGATTTCAAGCGTGCTCTCTGCTTCCGCTTCGCCGCATCCCTTGGCAAACCCCGTCGCGCGGTATGTCTTGCCAACTTCGTATGCGGTGGGCAACACCTGCCCCTGCTCCCATAGATCTATGCTCGCAATGTCGTAACGCCTTTCCCCGTTGTGCATGCTCGCGTATTCCCGCGCACGCGCCAATGCGCCCGCACTGTTCGTCAAACGGAATTTGTAAAACCGTCCGTCCGCACTGCTGTCAAGATAGGTGAGCGCCAACGAGCTGTATTCCGCGGGCTCTCCGGTCTCGCCATACGCCGTCGCCATGTTTACACTGTTCGCACCCGCGCGCGTGCTCAATTTGCCCCCGGTGGCGTGGTAGACGTAAAAATAAAGCCCGTAATGCTCTCCCGCGTCGGTGTCGCTGTATGCGTATTCCACAAGCCCCATCTCTTTCATGAGCCCGGATACTTCATTCCCAGCCGTGTACGCCTTTAAATCTATCCCTTTCAGATCCTCTTCGATAGAAGTCCCGTCAAAGGCGCTTGCCTCTGCTGCCGAAACGGGAAGCGCCGACATCGGGAAAAACAGCGCCGCCACACATACCGTTGTGAGAATTGTTCGTATGAGTTTCATGCTACCGCCGCTCCAACATAGAGTTCTTCGAGACGCTCGATTGCTTCATCCATCAACTTCGATGAGCAGTCCCACCCGTCGTCTGCATAGGGACAGAGCTCGCACACCGGGGGATCTTGCCTGCAACACGCCAGCCCCGCTCGGATCTTCTCTTTCTCTTCCTCTTCCCACGTCATCTCTCTTTCCTCTTTCCCCGAATATTTTCAAGCAGCGAACTTCACGCGCCGCTTGTCCTCGTCGGTCATTTCTTCCGCGCCTTTGGAGTGGACTGAACTTTTTTGCCCCTCGCCGCCGGCTTCGCTTTCTTGGCAGGTTTGGGTGCCTTTGCGGCAGGCTTCTTGGCGCCCTTGGCTGCCGCACACTCTTCCCGCTTGCGCTTCTTTTCTTTGCGCACCGAGGTTTGGATCTTACTTTCCCACGTCTTGTCCGGCAAGAAACGATCTTTCTTCCCGGCGACGCGCTGTTTGCCGATCTTGTCCAGCATGAGCTCTTCATCCACGATCAACAGCGCATTCTTATATGCGGGATTCCTCACCATCCGCCCGTTTTGCGCTTTCAGATCTTTCTTGGCCCTGCTCTTTCGGAACCGCGATTTCCCATTGTTGATCCACACCGTCCCCTCCGGCTGCGACCACGATCCCTCTACCACTTTCCACCCTTTCGGCAGATGCTTGTAGACCCGTACTTGCGAATTCTCTGTCGCTTGATACTTCATTCCTTTGTTCTCCTTATCGTCAATGCTCCTTTTTGTGAGCATTTTATCACAAAGAGGAGTATATGTCAAGAGTTCTATCACAAAAAGGAGTAAATTTTTTTATTTATTCTCCGCTCTGTGAGATTGTGGTACAATATTTTTATGGATTTTTCAATAAGGTTAAAGGAATTGCGAGAATCTAAGGGACTGTCACAAGCAGCTCTTGCGGATGCGCTTGGCGTTGGCGTTTCAACGGTTGGCATGTGGGAAAGTACAAAGCGAATCCCGGGAGCAAAAACTTTGAACCGTTTGATTACTTTTTTTGATTGTCCACTTGATTATCTTCTCGGGCACACCGACGAGCTCGGGGTGGTGGTGATGCCGGGCGCCGTGCAGCTCACCGATGAGGAAGAGGAGCTTTTGCGTCTTTTCCGCAAACTTCCGGCCGAATATCGTATTCATGAGCTCGAAAGCCTCAGAATGTTCGCCGGGGAACCCATGAAACCTGCTTTACCGAAAAAGGCCTGATAACTAAAATACTCCTCGGCGACACTTCGCCAAGGAGAAAAGTTGTATGATAGATCCTAAGGACATCAAGGCAATCGCGTTTCAATTGCATACGCTTTCTGCCCAATTGCTCGGAATCATCGCACGCGATGAAGAAGAGCGCCGCGCGCTCATTGAAGAAGCAAAAAAAACGCCGACGGGAATGTGCTTTATTTCCCCGGCGCACAGGAGGTGAAGAGAGAAGAAGCCGAAAACCAAAACGGATCAGAGAAAAAGAAAAAAGCATTTTTGAGATCTCACCAAAAGGAGCTTAAAAAAATGCAAATTTATGAAAAGGTAATTAAGATTCTAAATTCGCCTCCTCGTTACCATAACCGAATTTATGAAAAACGCGTGAGGATTGACGGTATTTCTGTTTATGCCTCCTCACGCAACCGTGAAGAATGCGAAACAAAATTTCTTGCCGATCTGACTGCCAAAATTCTCGATACAAATTCCGAGCTTTCTGTGCAGAGCAAATCCCGTTCCAAAATTTTATTCCGGGATGTCGCGGATCAATGGTTCGAAGAAGTATTTAAGCCGGATGTTACTCCACAGACCTACATAAGGGAATATGGACGATTCAAACTTCACATATTTCCCTCTCTTGAAAGAAAGACGATCCGCCAAGTTTTGCCAATCGATCTTATCAGAATCTTCAACAATTTCAAAGAAAAACAGATAGAGCGAACAGCTGAAAGTTGTTACAGCATTTTGAAACGCATTTTTGATTATGCCGTTTTGAGCGAAATGATTACAAAAAATCCTATGGTTGCAATCAAGCCCATAAAGCACGAACGCGAGAATGGGATACCGCTCAGTAGGGAAGAGGAAAAGGCATTTCTTGCTCGCATCAAGGGCATGAAATATGAAGCTGTTTTCATCCTTGCTCTATACACCGGCTTGCGGCCATGCGAATATGAAACTGCTAAAATCGACGGTCAATTCATTATCGCACAAAACCGGAAACGTAAAAATGTGCAAAAGATCGAAATGAAGAAGATTCCGATAACTCCTATGCTTCGCCCCTACCTTCCATTGGTAGAGGCAGCCATGCCGAATTGGCAAGAACTTACTGCTGACAGCGCGAAAAGAGCACGTTGGCAATTCCAAGAAACTTGCCCTCACCATCGTCTTTACGATCTTCGCACCA
This sequence comes from uncultured Clostridia bacterium, assembly GCA_947624965.1. GTDB lineage: Bacteria > Bacillota > Clostridia > Christensenellales > Borkfalkiaceae > Gallimonas. Next base: position 352 of record CANQMN010000025.1, on the reverse strand, counting down.
CGTTCGCCACGCGTACGCAAGAGTGCGGCGTTTCTGAAACAGTGGTGCAAGTTTGGATGGGACACTCCCCTCGCACGCTTCTTGGACGGGTCTACACAAAGTATTCCGACGAGCACCTTCTTTCAGAAGGTGAAAAATTCAAATATTGACCCTGTATCCCAAAAGTGCCCCCAAATTTTGGGGCATAAAAATGAATAACTATTGAATAATAGTTATGAATATAAACCAATTGCACTTTTTATACGTTATTTTTATAAGAAAATTCGCACATTTAAGGTTCGATTCCCGCACGGGTCACCACTCTCAACCTAAATCGAACACTTTACAAAGTGACGGTTTAGGTTTTTTCTTT
>CANQMN010000024.1 GCA_947624965.1 uncultured Clostridia bacterium | reverse complement strand
GGACAGCGCACAGCGCTGTCCGGTTTGCGGGCAGGTACCCGCAAACCTTCGCACTGCGCCGTGCGTAGGGCACGGCTCGTGCTCGTCTCCACCCTCGCCCCCCGTTTCCTCTCTTACACAAAAAACGAACGGAACGCAGAAGGGGCGTTCCGTTCGTTTTGGAGCAGGAAACGGGAGTCGAACCCGCCGGAACCAGCTTGGGAAGCTGGCGCCATACCGCTAGGCGATTCCTGCATCGTGTTCTTATTATACTCCATCGACCGTATGCTGTCAAGCGCAAAAAACGTATCTTTTGGGGGAAATTCCGAAAATTTTGACGAACGAATTCCACATTTTCCGCTTTTTTCGACACGTTCAAACAAGAGTAGTGTAAATCCGCGCGCGGGGCGATGATAAGATATCCACAACAAACGTATCCGGAGGAAAAGGAAGATGCAGGTTACACTCGAAGAGTTCGCGCGGGAAGTGGAGGCGATGATAAGAGTATGTTTCGAGGGAAAAACGACGGCGGCGGGAACGGAGATCCGTCTCACCCTTCCCTCGGGGAAAAATTTCGCGCTGGCTTGTTTTGAAGGCGCGGAAGAAGCGCCCGTCGGGGATTGACTTTTTTGTCCGCCGTGCTATAATAGAGACGGGGACAAGACGATGAGCAAAGGAAAAAAAGCGCGTTTCAACGTCCGCAGCAGGGAAAAGGTGTTGAAGCGCGGCATGATGGATTACTGTATTACGGGCGAATACAAGCATTTCGTCGCGGGCGACGCCATTCTCACGGACGAGCGGTTTTTCTTCGGCGCGGAACTTCCCTCGGGGGAATATCTCTCCTTCGAGTTTCCGCTCTCGGAGATCTACGCGGTGGAGAAGATCGGCGTTCCGTTCTTTACGCAGAGCATGCGCATCACGACGGACGGAAAGCAGTATCGCCTGAACGCGACGTTCGTGCGGCGGTGGGTGAAGGCGATCGACGCGGCGCGGAGCGGCGCGGCGGACCGTAAAAACTGAAAGGGGAGCGGGGAGGCGCGCGTCGCCGCCCCGTTTTTCTTTTCCGCGGGGGCGGGAAAAAAGGGCGCGCGGCGTTTTGCCCGTTCTGGGTCCGCCGCAAATGCGCTCCGCGGCTTGCTTTTCCCGCGCCGCCGCCCCGTTTTTCTTTTTCGCGGGGACGGGAAAGGGCGTGCGCGGCGTTTCGCCCGTTCGGGGCTCGCCGCAAATGTGCTCCGCGGCTTGCTTTTCCCGCGCCGCTGCCCCGTTTTTCTTTTCCGCGGGGATGGGAAAGGGCGCGCGGCGTTTCGTCCGTTCTTGGCTCGCCGCAAATGCGCTCCGCGGCTTGCTTTTCCCGCGCCGTTGTGCTATAATTTGAGCGGTATGAAAGTTTGGGCGATCAGCGATCTGCATCTCTCCGGTCTTTCCGATAAGCCGATGGACGTGTTCGGTCCCGGTTGGGAGGGGCATTTCCAAAAAATCAAGGCGGACTGGAACGCCAAAGTCGGCGGGGAGGACGTCGTTCTTTTAGGGGGGGATACCTCGTGGGGCATGCGACCCGAGGAGGGCTTGTACGACGTCGCGTCTCTTCGCGGGCTCCCCGGGAAAAAGGTGTTCGTGCGCGGGAACCACGATTTTTGGTGGAACGGCATCACGCGCGTGCGCGCCGCCCGCCCGGACGACAGCTTCTTCTTTTTGCAGAACGACTGCGTGAAGTTCGGCAACGTCGTCGTGGCGGGGTCGCGGGGATGGACGGTCCCCGGGAGCCCCGATTTCACCGAGCACGATCTCGCGCTCTACAAGCGGGAGGCGGAGCGGTTCCGCCTCGCCTTCGCCGAGGTCAAAAAGAAGCGGGAGGAGGGGGACATCCTCATCGCACTGCTCCATTTTCCGCCCATGAACGTCAAGCGGGAGGACACCCTTCTCACCGAACTGTTCGAGGAGAACGGCGTAAACTACGCCGTTTTCGGGCATCTGCACGGCGCGGGATACTTTCCGCTTCGCACGGAGAAGGGGGGCGTGGAATACATTCTCACGTCCTGCGACAAAACGCGGTTCACGCTCACGGAAATTTGTTGAAATTTCCTTTACAACGGCGGAGAAACGTGGTATACTGAAAAAACGGAACGGGCTTTTAAGAGCGGTACTGCGATGCCGACAAGGCGATTTCCGAAAGCGTTATGGAAACGAACGGTCTTGCAGCGCGCCCGCAAGACCGTTTTTTATCGCGGAGTTCCGCGCAAGGAGGTAATAATGGCAGGACCCGTCATCATGGACGCCGCGGGGATCCACCGCACGGTGATCAGACTTTCGCACGAGATCTGTGAACGGAACGAGGGGCTGGACGACGTCGTGCTCGTGGGCGTCAAGCGGGGCGGCGAGGCGATCGCCCGCCGTATCCGCGACTATGTGCTCGGCTCGGAGGGCGTCGCGCTCCCCTGCGCGGGGCTGGACATCGGCATGACGCGGGACGATCTCGTGTCATCCTTCTTTGTTCCCGATGCGGAGCGCAACGAGCTCGGCTTCTCCCTCGAAGGGAAGAAGGTCGTCCTCTGCGACGACGTGCTCCACACGGGCAGGAGCGCGGCGGCGGGCGTGGAGGCGCTCTTCCGCCTCGGCAGACCCGCGGCGGTCCAGCTCCTCGTGCTCGTGGACCGCGGGGGAAGGGAACTTCCCATCCGCGCGGATTACGTCGGGAAGAACGTTCCCACGTCGCGCGCGGAATACGTGAGCGTGCACCTCAAAGAACTCGGCTCGGGGGAGGACGCGCTCGCCATCACAAAGGGGGAAAAGGCGTGAAACGCAAGGATATTTTGGGGCTGTACGAGCTCTCCGCGGAGGAGATCGACGAGATCCTCACGCTCGGGCTCAGCATGAAGAAACTGCTGCGGCAGAACATCAAGAAATTGCCCCATCTCATGGGCAAATCGGTAACTACGCTCTTCTACGAGAACTCCACGCGCACGCGGTGCTCCTTCGAGCTCGCGGCGAAGTACATGGGGGCGCACGTCGTGAACATCTCGGCGGCGAGCTCTTCCGTCCAAAAGGGGGAGACGCTCGTGGACACGGGCAAGACGCTGGACGCGATGAAAAACGACGTCATCGTCATCCGCCACCCGATGGGCGGCGCGCCCAAACTTCTCGCAAGAACGGTGAAGGCGCACGTCGTCAACGCGGGCGACGGCATGAACGAGCACCCCTCGCAGGCGCTCCTCGACATGCTCACGATGCGCGAGCGCTGGGGAAGCATCGCGGGGAAGACGGTCGCCATTCTCGGCGACATCAGCCATTCGCGCGTCGCGAAGAGCAATCTCTACGGGCTCACAAAGCTCGGGGCGTCGGTGCGGATGTACGCGCCGCGCACCCTCATCCCCGCGGGGATCGACGCGATGGGCGCCAAGCTGTGCGCCTCGCGCGAGGAGGCGGTGGAGGGCGCGGACGCCGTGATGGGGCTGCGCATCCAGCTTGAACGGCAGCACGCGGGCAACTTCCCCTCCCTCGGCGAATACGCGAAATATTACGGCGTGAACGAGGAGATCGTGAAGTACGCAAAGCCGGGCGCGCTCGTCATGCACCCGGGACCCGTCAACCGCGGCGTCGAGCTCACGGCGGGACTCATCGACGGGGAGACGAGCGTCATCGAAGATCAGGTCCTTTCGGGCATCGCCGTGCGGATGGCGATCCTGTTCCTGTTGACGAAGGAGGAAATCGCATGATATTCAAAAACGCGGACGTCGTAACGCCCGAGGGCGTAAAGCGGGCAGATATCCGCATCGAGGGCGGAAAGATCGCCGAGATCGGAAAAATCGCGGGAGAGGGGTACGATTGCACGGGGCTCACGGCGTTCCCGGGGCTCATCGACATGCACGTGCATCTCCGCGAGCCCGGCTATGAGAAGAAAGAGGACATCGCAAGCGGCGCGCGGGCGGCGGTGAAGGGCGGCTTTACGCAGATCTGCTGTATGCCGAACACCAACCCCGTCATTGACAACAAGGTCGTCGTAACCTATGTAAAGGCGCGCGCGAAGGAGGCGGGGCTGTGCAAGATCCATCCCGTCGGCGCCATCACCGAGGGACAGCGGGGGGAGACGCTCTCCGCCATCGGCGCGATGAAGGCGGCGGGGGCGGTCGCGCTCTCGGAGGACGGGAAGTCGGTCGTCAAGACCTCTCTCATGGCGAACGCCATGCGGTACGCCTCCGACTTCGGGCTCGTGTGCCTTTGCCACTGCGAGGACGCGGGGCTGGTGGACGGCGGCGTCGTGCACGAGGGGTATTATTCCACGCTCACGGGCTTAAAGGGGAGCATCCGCGCGGCGGAGGACATCATCATCGCCCGCGAGATCTGCCTTGCGGAGAGTTTGGACCTCCCCGTGCATATCTGCCACGTCTCCACGTACAGCGGCGTGGAACTCATCCGCGAGGCGAAGGCGCGCGGCGTGAAGGTAACGGCGGAGACCTGCCCCCACTACATCACGCTCACCCACGAAGCCATCGCGGACTTCGATACGAATACCAAGGTCAATCCCCCCCTCCGCGAGGAGCGGGACAGGCTCGCCCTCATCGAGGGGCTTCGGGACGGGACGATCGACTGCATCGTAACCGACCACGCCCCGCACCACGAGGACGACAAGAACGTGGAGTACGACCTCGCGGCGTTCGGCATCAGCGGGCTGGAAACGAGTTTTGCGCTCTGCTATACGCAGCTCGTTAAGGGCGGCGCGCTCACCCTCTGCGGGCTCGCGGAGAAGATGAGCGCAAACCCCGCGCGCATCCTTCATCTCGAAGGCGGCAGGCTGGAAGCGGGCGCGCCCGCCGATCTCACCTTCGCCGACCTCAACGAGAAGTGGACGGTGGACCCCGCGGCGTTCGTCTCCAAGGGCAAGAACACGCCGTTTGCGGGGCGGGAAGTCTATGGCAGAGTGAAGTGCACCGTCGTAGACGGCGAAATAAAGTACGAGGAGAAACGCGCATGATCGTCGATACGCTCATCGAAAAAATCATCGAAAAGCAAAATCCCGCCTGCGTGGGACTGGATACCGACCTCGGCTATGTTCCCGAGGCGCTCCGCAGGTCCTGCGCGACGGAGGCGGACGCGGTGTACGCGTTCAACCGCGGCGTTATCGACGCGGTCTGCGACGTCGTTCCCTCGGTGAAGGTGCAGATCGCCTATTACGAAAAGCTCGGCGCGGAGGGCGCGGCGTGCTTTTGCAAGACGTGCGCCTATGCCAAGCAAAAGGGGCTCGTCGTGATCGCGGACGCCAAGCGGAACGATATCGGCGCGACGGCAACGCAATACGCAAAGGCGTTTTTGGGGGAAGGGGCGGCGTTTTCGTGCGACTTCCTCACCGTAAACGGCTATCTCGGGACGGACGGCATTGCGCCCTTCGTCGAGGAAGGGAAGGCGCACGACGGCGCGATCTTCGTCCTTGTAAAGACGAGCAATCCCTCGTCGGGCGAACTGCAAAACCTGAAACTTGCGGACGGGCGCACCGTCTATGAGTGCATGGGCGACATGGTGGAGAAGTGGGGGGAGGACAGCCGCGGCAAATACGGCTATTCCCGCGTGGGCGCCGTCGTCGGGGCGACCTATCCCGAGGAGGCGAAAGTTCTGCGCGCGCGCCTTCCGCACACGTTCTTCCTCGTGCCGGGCTACGGCGCGCAGGGGGGCAGCGCGGAGATGCTCAAAAACTGCTTTGCGGCGAACGGGCTCGGCGGGATCGTGAACAATTCCCGCGGGATCCTCTGCGCCTACCGGAAGCGGGGCGGCGCATACGACGAGGCGGCGCGCGCCGCCGCGCTCGATATGAAGGCGGATCTAAATTCCGTACTGGGGGAGATCCATGCGTGAGATAACGGCTGTCGTGCTCGAAAACAAGCGCATCGCGGAGGAGACGTACTGTCTCACCTTTGCCTGCGGGGAGGAGATCCCCGTCCGCGCGGGACAGTTCTGCATGGTCGGCGTGAAGGGATTTCCGCTCCGCCGCCCCATCGCCGTCTGCAAGGCGGAGGGGGAGCGCATCACGGTGTGTTACCGCTTGAAGGGCGCGGGCACGCATGTTCTTTCCGAGACGTATAAGATGGGCGACGCGCTCTCCGTTTTGCTTCCGCTCGGGAACGGCTTCGCCCTCTCCGAACAGGAGAAACGCGTTGCCGTCGTGGGCGGCGGCGCGGGCGTGTTCCCGCTCATCGCCGCGATCCGCCAATATGCGCCCGAAAAGGAACTCTTTGCGTACATGGGGTTCCGAAACCGCGCCGCCGTGTGCATGGAATACGAGATGCGGCGGGGCGAAAAGCTCGTCCTGTGCACGGACGACGGCTCCGCGGGATACCGCGGCACGGCGGTACAGGCGCTCATGGAGGACTGGGAAGCGGTGAAGCCGTCTGCCGTCATCGCGTGCGGTCCCACGCCCATGCTCCGCGCCTTGAAGAGCGCGACGGGCGGGAAGAACGTCCCCGTCTATGTCTCGCTGGAAGAGCGCATGGGCTGCGGAATGGGCGCGTGCCTCGTGTGCGTGTGCAAAAAATCGGACGGGCAGCACGCCCGCGTGTGTAAGGACGGTCCCGTATTCGAGATCGGCGAGGTGGAACTATAATGGCGGACCTTCGCGTAACGCTCTGCGGGGTGGAGCTCAAAAACCCCGTGATCCCCGCCTCGGGCACATTCGGGTTCGGGCGCGAGTACAACGAAATTTACGATATCTCCGCGCTCGGCGCGGTCGCCACGAAGGGGCTCACGCTCGCGCCCCGTCTCGGCAATCCCGTGCCGCGCATCGCGGAGAGCCGCGGCGTCATCCTCAACGCGGTGGGACTGCAAAATCCCGGCGTGGAGCGGTTCATCGAGGACGATCTCGATTGGCTCCGCGCCAAGACGAAGGTCATCGCCAACGTCGCGGGGAGCACGCTCGGGGACTACGCCGCCATCTGCAAGCGGCTGAACGGGCTCGTCGATTTTCTCGAACTCAACATCTCCTGTCCCAACGTCAAGTGCGGGGGCATGGCGTTCGGCGTCCGCCCCGAGAGCATCGAGGAAGTTACCCGCATTTCCAAGGAGAACTGTCCGGATACGCCGCTCATCGTCAAGCTCTCCCCCAATGTAGAGAGCATTGCGGAGAATGCGCGGGCGGCGGAGCGCGGCGGCGCGGACTGCGTCTCCCTCGTGAACACGTTCACGGGCATGGCGGTGGATATCGAACGCCGCCGTCCCGTTCTCGCGAACAACACGGGCGGCGTTTCGGGCGCGGGCATAAAGCCCATCGCGGTGCGCATGGTATACGAGGCGGCGCGGGCGGTGAAGATCCCCGTCATCGGCATGGGCGGGATCGAGTGCGCGGAGGACGCCGTGGAATTTCTCATGGCGGGCGCGACCGCCGTTCAGGTGGGCACGCGCAATTTTACGGATTCCCTCGCCTGTCCCAAGATCGTCGCGGGGCTGGACGCGTGGTGCGACGCGCACGGCGTTAAGGAAGTTTCTTCGCTCACGGGCACGCTGAAAATGAATTAGAGGAGAAAAAAATATGCAGTCGTACAAGGAAGAGTTCATTCGCTTCATGGTGGAAAACGAAGTGCTCCTCTTCGGGGATTTTACCTTGAAGAGCGGCAGAAAGGCGCCCTATTTCATCAACGCGGGGAAGTACCGCACGGGGGCGCAGATCGCGCGGCTCGGCGAATACTATGCGGCATGCTATCTTGCGAACAAGGTGGACGCCAAAACGCTTGTGGGACCCGCGTACAAGGGCATTCCGCTCGCCGTCGCCACCGCGATCGCCCTTGCGAACAACCACGGCGTAAACGTGGGATACTGTTTCGACAGGAAGGAGGCGAAGGACCACGGCGAAGGGGGGCTCTTCGTCGGGGAAAAGCTGTGCGCGGGAGACAAAATATGTCTCATCGAGGACGTGATGACTTCGGGCAAGGCGCTCCGCGAGATCCTTCCCAAAATAAAAGCGGAGGCGGACGTAAAGGCGGAGACGATGATCATCTCGGTGGACCGCCGCGAGCGCGGCGCGGGCGCAAAGTCCGCCGTCGAGGAGGCGTACGAGGAGTTCGGCGTGAAGGTGCACGCCATCGTTACGATGGACGACATCCTCGAAGCGATCGAGTGCGGCGCGATCGGCGGGAAAGAATATCTGCCCGCCATGCTCGCATACCGCGAGGCGTACGGCGCATAACATACGGCGCATAACATAAGGAAAGGGAAAGAGGGCGCGCCCGCGGACTTAACGAGGGCGCGCCCTATCATATTCCGAAGAAAAAGTTCATACCCTAACCGTATGGAACAGTACGGACAAACTCTCAACGAGGTCTTTGCGCGCGTACAGAGCGGCGAAGGCGGACTTTCGCAGCAGGAGGCGGAGCGGCGGCTCTCCGCGTTCGGGAAAAACGCGCTCTCCGCGGGGAAAAAGCGGAGCAAGCTCGGGCTCTTTTTTTCGCAGTTCAAAGATCTCATGTCCGTGATCCTCATCCTCGCCGCCTTCCTCTCGGGCGTGTTGGCGTTCGTTACGGGGGACAAGGGGGAACTTGCGGATACGGGGATCCTGCTCTTCGTCATTCTGTTGAACGCGGCGGTGGGATTTTTCCAGCAATACCGCGCGGACGCCGCGATCGAGCAGTTGAAAAAGCTCTCCAAGGCGACTGCGAAGGTCGTGCGGGACGGAAAGCTCGTCGTCGCGGACGCGGAAGAACTCGTTGCGGGCGACGTGGTGGAAGTTTCGGAGGGGGACCGCATCCCCGCGGACTGCCGCGTGCTCTCCGCGGCGGACTTCTATTGCGACGAATCGGCGCTCACGGGGGAGAGCGTCCCCGTCCGCAAGGAGAACTGCGTCGTCAAAACTTCCGCGCTCGCGGACCGAAGAAATACCGCGCACCTCTCCACGTTCTGCGTGAAGGGCTCCGCCCGCCTTCTCGTCGTCGCGACGGGCATGGACACCGAGACGGGGCGCATCGCGGGCATGCTGGACAAGAACAGGCCCGCGCCCTCCCCGCTCGATAAAACGCTCTCCCGCCTCGGCAAGATCATCACGGCGACCGTGCTCGCCGTCGCGGCGATCCTCTTTCTCGGCGGGCTTCTCGCGCGGCGCACGAGCTTTTTGCACAACGTGATGACGGCGGTCGCCGTCGCCGTCGCCGCGATCCCGGAGGGCATGGGCGCGGTCGTTACCATCATTCTCGCCGTCGGCGTACAGCGGATGGCGCGGTCCCGCGCCGTCATGCGCAAACTCAACGCCGTCCAAACGTTGGGCGGCTGTACCGTGATCTGTACGGACAAGACGGGCACGCTCACCAAAAACAGGATGGCGGTGGAAGAGATCGCCGCGGATTTCTCTCCCGAGGGCAAAAATTTTGCCGCGGAAGAGCGGCTCGTTCGATGTATGCGCGTCTGCCATACCGTAAAGGGGAGCGCGGGCAATTACGTCGGCGACCCGACGGAGATCGCGCTCGTCGAATTTGCGGACAGGCGGGGGTGCGAATTTGCGTTCCGCGCGCTGGGCGGCACGCCGTTCACCTCGGAGCGCAAGCGCATGAGCGTTCTTGCCGAGACGGCGCGGGGGACCCGCCTCTTCGTAAAGGGCGGCGCGGACGTCCTGCTCCCGCTCTGCGATAAAATTTCCGCGGGGGACGGGGAGAGACCGATGACGGAGCGGGACAGACAGCGGATCGCGGCGCGCGTCTTTGCCTGCTCCTCGCGCGCGATGCGCGTGCTCGCCTTTGCGGAGGGCGGCGGAAGGGAGGAGAAAGAGCTCGTCTTTTTGGGGATCGCCGCCATGCTCGACCCGCCCAAGGAGGGCGTGAAAGAGGCGGTGGAGGCGTGCGCGCGGGCGGGCGTGCGCACCGTGATGATCACGGGAGATTCCGCGGACACCGCCTATGCGATCGCGGAGCGGCTGGGGATCGCCTCTTCCCGCGCGCAAGTCGTTACGGGGGAGGAGTTGGACGCGCGCGGGGAGGAGTACGCCCGCTGTGCGGAGCGGTACGCCGTGTATGCGCGCGTCTCGCCCAAGCACAAAACGGAGATCGTGCGCGCCTTGCAGGCGCGGGGGGAGATCGTCGCCATGACGGGGGACGGCGTCAACGACGCGCCGTCCATCAAGGCGGCGGACGTCGGCATCGCGATGGGCTCCGGCACGGACGTAACCAAGAGCGCGGCGGACATGGTCCTCGCAAACGACGATTTTTCCACCGTCGTGAAGGCGGTGGAGGAGGGGCGGAACGTCTTTTTCAACATCAAAAAGACGATCTCCTTCTTTTTATCCACCAACCTCGCCGAAGTCATCGCCGTGCTGGTCGCCACCCTCTTCTTTTGGCAATACGGGTTTCTCACGTCCACGCAGCTTTTGTGGATCAACCTCATCACGGACTCTCTGCCCGTGCTCGCGCTCGGCGTGGAGCGCATGGACGGCGCGATGTCGCGCCCGCCCGTCTCCGAGCGGGAGATCTTCTGCGGGCGGTCCGTCGCGCACATGGCGTTTTTCGGCTGTCTGCAAGCCGCGATCGTCGTGGGACTGTTCGCCGCGGGCACGCGCGCATGGGGAAACGGCGCGGCGAGCACGGCGGCGTTCGTCGCCCTCTCCACGGTGGAGCTCTTCCACGCGTTCAACGTGCGCAAGGAATACGGCAGAGTGAGCGCAAAGGAATTTTTCTCCAACAAGGCGCTCCTCGTTACGGTCGCCGTCGGGCTTGCGCTCAACGTGCTTCTTGTCTCCCTTCCCGTCCTTCGCGCCGCGTTCGATCTGACGCCGCTCACCCTCTCGCAGTGGGCGTGGACGCTCGGGCTGTCCTTCCTCGTGATACCCGCGGGCGCGCTCTACAAGGCGGCGTTCGGCGCGGGGAGCAGGCTCAATAGGCGCAGAATTCGTATCCCTGCCCGCGAAAATATCCGATGATCGCGGGGAGCGCTTCCGCCGTCGCCCCGTGCGGCGCGGAGTCGTGCAGAAGGAGCACGACGTTCGCCTTCCCGCGGGAGGTCTCCTTCGCCTTTTCCGCGAGCGCGTCCGCGCTCGCGTTTTTCATCTCCTCGTCCCCGCAGACGGCGTTCCACCGCACAACGCGGTATCCCCGCGCCGCCAACAGTTTGCTCCGCCGCGCGCTGCCGAGGCATCCCCCGCCCGGGAAGCGGTAGACGCGCGGCGTTACGCCCGCGACTTCGCGGATGACCTTTTCGCACGCTTCCACGTCGGCGAGAAACGCCTTGTCGGAGGCATATATTTGCGAATAGACGTGCGTTTTGGAGTGCACGCCCAACGTGTGCCCCTCCGCGGCGATGCGTTTGAGGACGCCCTCCCTTCCCGCCACACGGTCGCTCACGATAAAGAAAGTCGCCTTCACGTTCTCCTGTTTCAGCACGTCGAGCACGGCGGAGGTAACGCGGGTGCTCGGACCGTCGTCGAAGGTGAGGTAGACCTTCTTTTGTTCGTCCGCATAGGTGAACGTGGGCACCGCGTTCATGCGCGCGCCGAAGTGCGCGAAGAACACGAGGAGGAGCGCGAACAACAGCGCGACGGGGATGTACTTTTTCTGCATACTTTGAGTTTGCCGAAATTTTCGGAAAATATTTACTTTTCGTCCGCGCTGTGTTATAATGCGGGAAAGGCGGAAAACTCCGCCGCACGGAGGAAATCATGATCACAAAAAGGACATTCGGAAAAACGGCGGACGGGCGGGAAGTGCTCGCCTTTACGCTGTCGGACGGCGCGTCGCACATTACCGTGCTCAACTTGGGCGGCATCGTGCAGAGCATCGTCGTGCCGGACAAAAACGGCAAGCCTACGGACGTCGTGCTCGGCTATCCCGACGTCGCGGGCTACGAAAAGAACGGCGGCTATCTCGGCGCGCTCATCGGCAGATTCGGCAACCGTATCGGGAAGGGGAAACTCACGATAGACGGGACGGTTTACGACCTCTATTGCAACGACAGGGGCAACCACCTGCACGGCGGGAAGGAGGGCTTCAACAAAAAGATCTGGGCGCATGAGATAGAGGGGGACGAGCTCGTTCTCACCCTGCACTCCCCCGACGGCGAGGAAAACTACCCCGGGAACCTCGACGTCCGCGTCGCGTACACGTTCAAAAACGGCGAGTGGAAGATCCGCTACCATGCGGTCTCCGATAAAAAGACGGCGATCAATCTCACCAACCACGCCTATTTCAACCTGAACGGCGAGGGCGACGGGAGCATCCTCGACAACGAACTGTGGATCGACTGCGACGAGATCACGCCGACCGATCCCACGATGATCCCCACGGGCGGCTTCCGCGCGGTAAAGGGCACCCCCTTCGATTTCAACGTCCCCAAGGAGATCGGGCGGGACATCGGCGCGGCGGACAAGGACCTTTTGCAGGGGAACGGATACGATCACTGCCACGTGCTCAAAAACAAGAAGGGAGAATTTGTTACTTATGCCGTCGCGAAGAGCCGCAAGACGGGCATCAAGATGACGTGCGGCACGGACATGCCCGCCGTGCAGTTCTATGCGGGCAACGGGCTCAACCAGCAGGGCAAGGGGGGCTATTACGGCAAGCGCGCGGGCTTCTGTTTGGAGACGCAGGCGATCCCCAACAACGTGAACGTGCCCGAGTACGCCGCGAAGGGCAGCTCGATCTACGGCGCGGGCGAGGAGTACGAGTTCACCGCGACCTATCTGTTCTCGCTCTGAAAAAATATCCCCTCCGCCAGTCGGCGGAGGGGAGCGCAATCAAAAACCGCCCCGAAATTTCGGGGCGGTTTTGTTTCGGATGTTTTTTACAGCGCGATACCGAGGATCGCCCAAAGCAGGACCGCCCAGAGCAGGAGCCCCCAGAGGGCGCATCTGCCGCAGACCTTCGCCAGTTCAAATTTCTCCTTGTACCAAACGAAGTAGAGCACGATGCCCGCGGGGAAGCAGACCATGGAGAGGATCTGCCAGCCGATGAGCTTGGTGTTCGTGAACGTAGTCTTGAACCAAGGACCGATGGAGGTATAGAACGCGACGGTGTTCTGCACGCTCACGGCGAAGCCGAGCGCAAGGAACCCGACTGCGATGATGAGATAGAGGTAGCAGAGCTCGAAGATGCCGCCCGCGTTCGTGAAGAGGTTCATCACGAGAGAGATGATGCCGACGCTCAAAAAGAAGGAGACGTCGCGTTCGCCGTGCTTATCCTGATATGCGTAGAAAATCAGCATGAAAATCGTCAGGATCAAGGTGATAATGCCGAATGCTTCCATAGAATTTCCCCCATAATCGAAAACTTTTCTTTATTATAATACACAAAATTCCGAATGTCAATATCCGAAATGAAATTTTCGTGAAAAAAACGGCGCGGGCGTCTGCGGGAGAGGGGACGCACCGCGCGCGTTCCCCGCGGCATACAATATACTGTCCGCACATCGGAAATACCAAAGAATCCGGGGGATCGCAAATGCAGTGGTTTACCGCGCTCGAAGCATGGCAACAGGCGCTTCTCGCTTCCGTCTTTATGTATGCGTGCACCGCGCTGGGCGCGGCGTTCGTCTTTTTTTCGGCAAAGCCGCATAAAACGCTCCTCACCGCGCTCACGGGCGCGGCGGCGGGCATCATGACGGCGGCGAGTTTTTTCTCCCTCCTCGTCCCCGCGCTCGAATACGAGACCGCGCTCCCTTCCTATCTCACCGTAACGCTGGGCTTTTTGCTCGGCGGGCTCTTCATCGTGCTCTCCGATCTCGCGCTCTCCCGCGCCAACGTGCGCTTTTCCGCGCTCGGGGACAAAAAGTGCGCCCTCCTGTATTTCGCCGTTACCCTCCACAACGTGCCCGAGGGGATGGCGGTGGGGGTGGCGTTCGCGCTCGCTTCGGGCGGTGGGGATATCCTGCCCGCCGCGCTCCTCGCCGTCGGCATCGCCGTGCAGAATTTCCCGGAGGGGATGTGCGTCGCCTTCCCGCTCCGCGCAAAGGGACTCTCTCCGTGCAGGAGCTTCCTCTTCTCGCAGGGCTCGGGCGCGGTGGAGATCCCCGCCTGCGTGCTGGGCGCGGCGGCGGCGGGCTTCATCGTGGGGCTCATGCCGTGGGCGCTCGCCTTCTCCGCGGGCGCGATGATCGCGGTCGTCTGTTCGGAACTCATCCCCGAATGCTTTTCGGGAAACAAGACGGTGGCGTCCCTCGGCGTCGTATTGGGGTTTTGCCTCATGATGATCCTCGACGTCGCGCTCGGATGATCTCGGCGTTTTCGGTATAATTTTCCGTGCGCGCGTCCATACTGCGGTGTATGGAAAGGCAACACGAAGAGACGAAGGAGCGCGTCGCTCCCGTTCGCAAAACGGCGATCGTCGTAGGGGGATCGTCGGGGATCGGCAAGGAGACGGCGGCAAAGCTCTCCTCGCTCGGATTCCGCACGTTCAACGTCTCCCGCACGCCCTTCAAGGGGGAGCGCGTCCACTCCGTTACGGCGGATGCGGCGCAGGAGGGGGAACTCAAAAAGGCGATCGAGAGCATCGGCGCGGAGGCGGGTGCGATCGATCTCATCGTCTATTCGGCGGGATTTTCCATGGCGGCGCCCGTCGAACGCGCCAAGAGCGGCGACTACCGCTATCTTTTCGAGGTCAATTATTTCGGCGCGATCGAGGCGATCCGCGCCGCCGCGCCCTTCTTGCGCAAGCGGGGCGGTAAAGTCGTGCTCGTCGGCTCCCTCGGCGGGGACATGCCCATTCCCTTCGATGGGTTCTATTCCTCGTCCAAGGCGGCGCTCTGCATGCTGGCGCGGGAGTGCGATCTGGAACTGCGCGGACAGGGCGTGCGGGTCTGCGCCCTTCTCCCCGGCGGGACGGCGACCGATTTCACCTATTCGAGAAGGGTGTACGGCGAGGAGGAAAACGGCGAGTATGCCTCTTCCGTCAAAAAGGCGTCCGCCGCGCTCGCGAACATGGAGCAGGGCGGAATGAACCCTTCCCTCGTCGCCGAGGCGATCGTCAAGCTCGCGGAAAAGAAAAATCCCCCGCCCGTGTCCGTGGCAGGGGGCAAAAACAACGTCGCGCGGTACCTGTATAAGATGCTGCCCGAACGCTTCACCGATTGGATGGTGCGGAGGAAGTTTAACCAGAAGTAAGTTTCGTGCGATTTTTTGCTTTCGAAAAAAATCGCGCGAGGAAACCTTCCGCGCCGCTGTAACTTGCTCGCGCTCTTCTTCGTCTTATCGGACAAGAAGCCGAAAGGGTTCGGCAAATTGTGTGCGCTGCCGCAGGGAGACCCTGCTCCGCGCCGAAAAGGGTTCGTGCGATTTTTTGCTGACGAAAAAAATCGCACGAGGAAACCTTCCGCGCCGCTGTAACTTGCTCGCGCTCTTCT
>CANQMN010000023.1 GCA_947624965.1 uncultured Clostridia bacterium | reverse complement strand
AGAACAGAAACGTTTGCCGCAAACTGCACAGCACGGTGTGCTGTGCACCGGGGCGCGCCGCCAAAGGCGCGACTCCCATTAGCTCCACCAGACGATTGGTGACAAGGCATTATTGCCTTGTCACCAATCGTATTAGACGAAAAATAAGGGGAGTCGAGGGCGGAGGCGCGAGCGGGAGCTCGCGGTTTGCGGGCGAACTGCGGGAGAACAGAAACGTTTGCCGCAAACTGCACAGCACGGTGTGCTGTGCACCGGGGCGCGCCGCCAAAGGCGCGACTCCCCTTAGCTCCACCAGACGATTGGTGACAAGGCATTTTTGCCTTGTCACCAATTGTATTAGACGAAAATAAGGGGAGTCGAGGAAGGGCGCGCGGAGAAGAGACGCGGCGGGAGAGAAAACGGGGAAAGGATAGGAAAGCGGGAAAACGGACAAGGGAAAGGCGGCGAGAAGAGAGAATACAGGCGGGAGAAAAAATGCGCGAGTAAAAGCGGCGGGGGCAAATCGCCCCCGCCGCTTTTTATTTTTTTGTGAGATGAGGAGAGCGCGAAGAATTTCGCGCGGGGCTCCCTATTCTCCTTGCGCGGGGCTCCCCTATTCTTCTTGCGGGAAGTCCCCTATTCTCCTGCCAAATCCCCCTATTTCTGCCCTTATTCGTCCTCTTTGCGCGGGGGGAGGGAGATGTCCATGGCGGGCGAGGGATCTTCCGAGCGGTACAGGGCGCGGTATTGCGCATAGGACACGATGTGGATGCGCAAATAGAACTCGGCGATGGATTCGCCGTTGTAGTAAAAGCGGAACAGGATGAGCTGATCGTTCGACACCTTTACGCGGAGCACCGAATCGAAACAGGTGACGGGATTGGTGTACATGGAGGTGAGCTCGCCGAGCTCCCGCCCCGTCGTTTCGTCGAAGAGATATTTCCGCACGCCGGACTGCGTGCTCAACGAAAATTCCGCGATGCCGCAGGGGTCGCCGTTGCCGTTTTTGCCGTTCGTATAGCGATAGTTGAACTGGTAGCTCACAGACGTATCCGGGTCGCGGACGAGGGAGACGTCCCCCCACCGCCCGTTGGAAGAGACGGTAACGACGGGGTCTACGTCGTCATCCGCCCATGCGGAACCGTTGCGCTTTAAGCTGACGCCCACGTTGAAGGAGACGGGAATGGACGTTGCGTAGATGCGCTCCTCGCGCACGACGTTTTGGCAGATCGAACAGCGGTATTGCACCAAGCCGTCCGAAAACGCCTCTGCGGGGCGGACAAATTCGCGGATGAGCGGATCGCTGTGCGGCTCCGTCTGCTCGGCGCGGCACCCCGTCGTAGAGCAGACGCGATAATGGACGTCGTCGCGGGATAACCATTCGCCCTCGAACACGTGCGCCCCCGTCGCCTCCGCCGTATCTTCTTTTTCCACGCCACAGACGGAACAGACGAATACGCCCTTCCCGCGCGTATAGCAGGTGGGCTCCTGCCCTTCCACGTACTCTTTCAGCACGAACTCATGCGGCGCTTCGTCCCCATGTGCGTCGCAGTCCTCGTCCGTGCAGAAATGCCAATGGCTCTGCAAGGTGTGGCTCCATTCCGACGCCCAGTGGTGCGTCTCCTTCTCCCCGTCGCACGCCGCAAGCCCGAAAACGGCGAACAGCGCGGCGAAGATGGAGAGCAAAAGGATAAACTGCCTCTTCATTTTTTCCTCCTCCGCGGGAGAGCCCGCGGAATATACGTTAAGCGCAAAATTTGCGCGGAAACCTCGTACCCCCTCCCCGCAGCGCGGGGAGGGGGGTTGGAGATGCACCCGCTTTCGCGGGAAGTGCGAGCGTTACGCCTGATGCGTTCTGATGACGACGGTCACCGTAACATCCTTATCCGCGGAGAATAAGACGAAGTTCGTTCGGAAGGTTTTCCCCGAGAAAACCTGTTTCGTCGTGCCATCCGTAGGATTGGTCGTCTCCCCGCCCGACAAAGGCGAAGCGGAGCTTATACGCGACGTGCTCGAATTGAAGATGGGAAGGACACCGTCTTCGGGCGTTGTATAGGTAAGTTCGATATCCACTTTGATCTGTCCCGTGATGCCCTCCACCGCGAACGTCGCATATTCGTTCGCTTTGAGTTGCAGCTCGATCCCCGCGCCGTCCAACGTCGCCTTATGTCCCGCGGCGTCGGTCTCCGAAAGTTTGAGCGTTACCTGCTTTCCCTCCTCCAAATTCGACTTGACGGTGAGCGAGCGCGTCATGAACGCGACGAGCGCCGTGAAGTTGTTGTTCTTGGAGAGGGTCGCCGTCAGCGCGCCGCCGAGCGTGAGCACGATGTTGTCCCGACAATCCTCCGGCACGGTCGCCGTGAGGAGGTACACCTTTTCGTAAACTCCTTGCATCAGGGCGAACAGATCGTTTGCGAGCGTAACGGACGTCTGCGTTGTCGAAGCCTCGATCTGCACCCCTTCCTCATCGAGTTTGAGGACTTTCGCCCCATCGGCGTACTTGCTCGTAAGGCGAACCGTTACCTCCAACGTCTCTGTGGCGCTGCTCGTTATGGTGAACGAGAGCTTTGTGGAAGCGACCGAATTTGCCGCCGCCGTGTAGCTGTTCGACGCACTGAGGGTGATCGACGCAGAAGTGAGATTTTTTACGGTGAACGACGCGCTCTTGCCGTCCGGGACCGTTACGCTGATAGTATAGTTGCCCGCGACCGTGCCGATCGCGCCCCAGTTCATGACGACCGTCTTTTCCACCCTGCTCGGAAGCGTTACGGTGAGCCCGTCGCTATCCGGTTTGAGTTTCATCTCGTCCGAGATGCGTTCGAGGGTGAGCGTGATCTCCACCGCGGTCGACGTGCTGTTCGTAATTGTAAAGATCTTGTTCGAGAAGGAGAGGGTAGCCGAGTAGCCGTTCGCGTTTTTGAGCTCTATGCCCGTGCCCGCGCCCTCGCCGAGGGTAAGGGTGGGCGTGCCGCCGCTGCTTATCTTCGCGGTGAGCGTGTAGAATTCGCTGCCCAGCTTGATGCTCTCATCGAGGCGGACGATCGCCATCGCCTTGCTCGACGTCGAATACGCGGGCACGGAGACGGTGAGCTCCGTCTTATCCGCCGTGAGCGACTGCTCGTATTCCTCGATGGAGAAGGTTACCTCCTTGTCTCCGGAGCTCCGCTTTTGGATTTTCACCGCGCCCGCGGCGAACGCAACGGGAGAGAGGGTGTAGCTGTTCGCGGAAGAGAGCACCCCCGTCGTCGTCGTGAAGGCGTTGACCAGTCCGCTCGTAACCGTGAGGTTTACGCCGTCGCCGTCGGTGAACTGCGCCTTCAAGGCGTAGAGCATCGTGCTGCCGTAGCCCGCCGTCTGCACGTCGCTATCCAACATCAACGTACAAGCCGTCATATTCGAGAGGGTGATCGTAACATCCTTTTCGACGCCGAGGACATACGCCTCGCTGACCGTAAACGTACAGCTATCCTCATAAGTTCCGTTGACAGACGTAGCCGTCGACGTTACCGTGCAACCCGTGAGCGTCATCGTGTACACTTCGTCTTGGAACGTTACGAGCTTGGTAACGTCCGCCGACGCAGTCGAATTGGTGAAGGTGTACTTCGTGCCGCTCGTTTCGCCCACCATCGTGAACGTTACAGGCGACGTGTGCTTGTGCACCCCGTTCGCCTTATTGAACGTCGTTGAAAGCGCAGGCGCGGTGAACGTATACTGCTTGCCCTTTTGCAGCGTGCTGTCCGTGAAGAAGCGGACCTTGGGGAAGTTCTTGTTGTGCCAATCATACGATACCGAGCCGAGGGTAAGTTTCACCGCGGGACCGAACCAGTAGGACATGGTGAGCTGCGTGCTCGCGCCCGAAACGGTGAGTATGGCGTATTTTACCCTCGACAAGAACCCGCTGAACGTGTAGGTGCCGTTCCCGTTGTCCTTGGGCGAGGAGAGGGTTACGGGCTGCGTGCTATCGTCTACGTTGCCCTCGGAGAAGGTGAGCGTAACCGCGGAGAGATCCGCCTGGCTCCCATCTGCGGCGGAAAGCGTCGCCGAGAACCACATATAGGACTCACTAAGGTACACACCGCTCGTAGGCGTAACGAACTTCACGTACTGCGGCGCGGAGCTCCCTTGGAGGGTGACCTGTTTCGCCGCAGTCTCCAACGCGGCGAAGGAGAGTTCCACGTCGGTTTGGACATCGGCATCGAGCGAGAGCGTAAACGAAACATCCACATTGCACGTTATGCTAAACGTCTGCTCGGTGAAAATGAGGAGTTCGCTCACGAGCTCGGAGGAATCCGCCCCCTTGGTGAGGATCGCCGTCTGCCCGTCGCCGTACTTTATGGTGAGTTGGAAGTTATCGCCCACCTCGCCCGCGGTAATGGTAAATTTGAATTTCCATGCGACGCTCTTGCCGTACGGTGCACGATCGGGATAGGACGTATTGGCAATGATGAAGAGTTTTTCCTCGTTTGCCGCCCAATTGATGGTGTTGACCGCGGTATTGTCCACCTGAATGTACTCGGTGAGGAACACGGTCGCCGTGCACGCTCCCCCTTCGGAGGCAAGCATGGCAACGCCTCCCGACACCCGGAAGCACTTCAACGTCCAGTTGTTCTCCCGATTCAAGGTGTAAGAGGAGGGCGTAGTACTGCTGCTGCCGTAATAGAGCGTGTAGACGTCGCTGTCCGCCTGCGGTTGGATGCGCAAATCGTAATAGGCGCTCGAATTATCCACATGGAGGAAGGCATAGCCGCCATCCTTCGCGGGAACGGAAGCCTCCACGCCCTCCGAGGTGCTGAGCTCGACGGGCTCGTAGCGGAAGAGATAGAGCGTTGCGGTGAGATTTGCGCTTGTATACGACGCGGCGACCTTTATTTGCAGCGAGGTGAAGGTGATGCCCGTTGCGACAAAGAGACCGCTACTGCGGAGAGAAGCAGTATTCGTTCCGTTGTACGTTACGTTAACGTAGTTCGACGTGGTCGACGGAGGTTCCCCTTCCGTGATGTCAAGACGGAACCCGTACTGCGTATTTTGGAGCACCGTCGACCCGAGGGCAACGTCCACCGCGGTCCTTCCCGTGAGGGTGAGTTCCACGGACCCGCCGACCTGCAACGCGTTTTCCGCATCCTCGTTCTCGATGGATTCGAGCCACACGTCGTAGGAGTAGCCGATCGGCGAAGATTTGACGGAGAAGTACTGGTAGGTCTGCTGAACGGTAAAGATGTGCTCGCGATAGCCGTCGTACGTCTTTGTCTCCACAAATTCGATGCCGTCGGTTACGGACGCCGACTGGGTAGCGGAAGCGTGCTGTGCCACCCGCGGCGTGCCTTGGAGCCCCGTGTAATCGAGCACGTGTAATTTGTACTTGTAACCCGCGAACGTGGAGGGGTTGATGGTGAACGGAATGACGCCGTTGGAGCAGCCGATGTTGATGAGAGCGCCTTCCGCCGACTCCGAGGGCGTTACAACGTTATCCGCGTAATTGTATCTGCCGAAACTTATCTCGCCTTCGAGCGCGGGACCGTCGTAATCGATGAGGTCGAGTTTGAGGACGTGATCGGTCTGCCATTGCCCCGACCACTTCAAATACCCCTTGAAGATCGCGTGGTTGGGCGTGCTCAACGCCGCGCTGTACGTGAGCGCAACGTCAAACACCTTGGAAGCTCCCTTGTAGTCGCCGAGCACGACGCTTCCGCGGTAATCGGTGTTGCCGAAGTCCGCCGTGAACACATAGCTGTTCGTAAACTTATCATTGGTCGCGGGGTAATCTACGGTCTCATCGTAATTGATCCGCACGGAGGTGTGCTTTGCGGGATCGATGGCGATGTGCCCCGCCGCGCCGCCGATGTTGAGCACGAGGTCGTTGATGTTCTCCTCCCGCCACTGGGCGACGAGGGTAACATCCTCCGTAACCGTGAACGATTCGCCGCGGCGGTACACCGTGCCCTCCGCGCCGACCTTCCAGCCCGTGAGAACATGATATTCCCAAGTGAATCCCGAGGTGGGAAGATTGAAGGCGGTGTTCCCGTCGAGATGGTTCCGCGAAGCGACGCTGCCCTGCGCATTGTCCGCCGCTTCGCCCGCCTCGAACTTGACGGTATAGACCCTGTGCATGGATGCGGAGACGGAGGAGAGGTAGTTCACCGCGCCCGCCGCGCCGACGAGCCAAACTTCGCGGTCGCCTTCGCCGACGGTGAAATAGGTGTAGCGCTCGCCGTTCGAGATAAGCGCGTCCGTTTCCCCGCTCGCCGTAACGATCTTCAACGCGGGGCTCATCGACGACGTCGTTGTGAGCGTGAGCTTATATTCGCCCGGCGCGACATCCGTCGCGAGGAGCAACTTGAAGGTATCGCCCCCGTGGGGATTGGTGGGCGCGAGCACCGCCTCGTCGTCGCCGCCGAGTTCGGGCGCGACGTATTCTTGGAGCACGAGGGTAACGTTCGCCGTATCGAGCCCGTCCTCGGAGGGAACGGAGATGAGCGCCGTATCTTCGTTGATGCCGATATAGGCAACGTAGACGTACTTATTTTGTTCGGGCTGACTTGCCGAGGCGTCGTACGAGAAGTACGCGCGCACGCCGTCTACCACGAGATAGAAGCCCGAGATCTGACGGCTCGCCGTCGCCGTGATGACGTATTCGCCCGCGGCGACGTTTTGGAGCGACACTTCCGTCGAGGTGTACGTCTGCGGGTCGAGCGTGATTTCCGCCTTGTTCTCTTCGCCGACGCCGAGCGGATCCTCCGCCGTCTGCGGATGATTGAGTTTCCACTTCGCCGTGAGCGTGATATCGCTGTTCACCGTGATGGTCTCGCCCGGCTGGACCGTGTGTTCGCCCGTGCCGTCCGTATACGTCCAGCCGTCGAACGCGTAGCCGTTCTTGGAGAAGCTGACCGTCCCGCCGTTCGGAAGCACGTCGTATTCGGCGCCTCCCTGCAACATAGAGGAGGTATAGGTCTCCCCTTCCGCACCTTCGCCGCCCTCATACGTTACATAGTAACGGCTGTAAGAGGCGGTAACGCGCACTTTGATTTGGATGAGGTCGGACCCCGTGTGGGTGATGAGGAACCCGGGTCCCATCGAACTGCCGTTGTCGTTGAAGGAGTCGAATTCCTTGGTCGTGGAGGAGGGCGAGCCCCCGTTTATCTCCGTCGTGTTGATGTAGGTGGTGTAACGCCACTGCTGATTCACGGACCTGCGGAGGCGGTAGAACTGGTGAACTTTCAAGCCGTCGACGCCCTCTTTCTGTTCGGGCGTAACGGTGAACGTCGCAAACGTGCGCGACTGCGTGTAGAAGTTTGCGAACAGGTCGACACTGCCGAATTCCTCCGAGCCGCTCTCGACAAGCGTTACCCAGCTCTCGGGAATGGCGTAGACGGTGATCTCATCCTCGGAGGGCGAGACAAGGTCGATCGGGGCGAGCGTATCTACGCGTTCGAGCGTAATCTGATTGAGCCGCACGCGCGTGCCGCCGCTGTGCGTGATGTGGATCGAAGGCGTGTTCGCGGAGAGATAGATGTAGCCGCTGTAAGATTGGTCTGTTACCACCGCGTTGAGGCGGGCGTGCCGCGCAAATTCCATCCCGTTCGCATAGCTCTGCGACGCCACACAGCTCATGTACTCCAAGCCTGCCGAGCCCGTTCCCGAGCCGACCGTCATCGTAACGGTGAGGTTGTAATAGCCGTCCGTAATGCCGTGCGCGAGAGGAATGGCTTGCGAGGAGCCGCCCGCCGAGTACGCGCCGTCCGCGCCGAGCCCCAACTTCGCCCAGCTGTACTGGTAGAGCGCGAGGTACGCCTCGTGCGTGGACGTATCGCTGCCCGTGCGGGTGAAGAGGTGCTGTTCCGCCGCCGCACAGATAAATTCGTACAGTTCGTCGTTGACGGGATACAGACCTTCCGCATTGACTTTTTCGATATACGTGCGGAGAAGGGGCGCATAGTCGTGCCAAGCCCATTCGTTGGTCGCCTCGTCCTCGCACCGTTCAAAGACGAAGTAGTCTGCATCTTCGTCGAGGATCTCCTCGATGCTCTTCCCGCCGAATACGCGGTCGATGCCGACGGTGAGCGCAAGGAATGCGGGTCTGTCCGCCGAAGCATAGTAATAGTAGCCCGTGCCCGCGTCCTTCGTGAGCGTACCCGCCGACCCCGTGATGAGCTCCATATCGCGGTTGGCGGGCAGCGCGGGAGAGTTGGTCGGCGCGGAAGCCGCCTCGTGCTCGACGGGGTCTCTCTCGGGCGAGGAATACCACTTGACGTGGTCGAGTTTGATTTCACTGCTCCCCGAAGGGTCCGCCGCGAACGCCGCCGCGGGCAACGTATAATCGCTCCCCACGGAGGTTACCGCGATCTCGTACCCGCTCCCCGTATGGGGCGTGTAGGAGAACGACGCGGTCCCGTCGCCGTCCGTCGTCGCCGTGGCGATGACGACGCCGCTGTGCGCCTCCCCTTCCGCGTAGCGCAGCGCAAGCGATACGCCTTCGAGCGGGGCGTCCGATTTGTTCTTCACGGTCGCCGTGTACGTCGCGGGCGTGCCGACGACGACCTCCACTTCCTTCGCGCCGTCCGCGTCGAGCGCGGGCTCGTACGCGTAAGGAATGCCGTAGCTCGCCGACTGCGCGTTCACCGTTACATAAAAAACCCGCGCAAGCGAAACATCGGCATAGACGTCCGCCGTCCCTCTGACAGCGTGCGTCTGCACCGTTTGCACTCTCTCGCGCGAGTTATCCGATTTTATGTAATAGACGTCGAGGTATAGACCGGTTACAAGAGCATCCTGCGCGTCCTTCGCGGTAAGCGCGAACGCCGCGTACTCTTTTAGGTCAACCCCCCCCCGAAGGATCGGCGCCATGTAGAGCTTTCCGTTGGCAAAATCCAGTTTGACGTACTGCTCTCCGTCGATCTCGGCGACGCCCGCCTTGGAGACTTCGCCCGCGTTCACGCGCGCGATACCCGCCGTAAGGTCGGCATACCACTCTTCCAGCGATTTGGCGTTTGCGCCCGCCTTCTCGCTGTACACGTTGTAGATCGCTCTGTACTCTGCGCCGATGTCGGCGGGATCCTTCCCGTCGCTACACGCCGCGAGAGCCGCAATGCCCGCCGTCGCACAGAGCGCGGCAAGCACGATCATGAGAAACCTGCGTAACTTTTTCATAAAAAATACCTCGACTGTTTCCCATAAATGCGAATATATACACCAAAAATGCATCTCATCCGCTTTATGCGAATATTTATTCATATCATAGCATTCCGAAAATGATTTGTCAAATAAATCGCGGCACTTTTTTTCAAATTTTTCACCGCCGCGCAAAACCGCCCTATGAATTTATAAGCGCAAAAGCGGGCGGGCGCCTTTCAGAGCATGAGGACGAAGCGGAGCACGCCGAGCGACGCCGCCAGCGCGGGAAGCGCGACCGCAACGCCCAATTTCAGAAAATCGAGATAGCCGAACTTTATGCCGTGGTCGGCGAGCAGGGAGCCGAACATCAGCCCCGCAAGCGCGCCGACGGGCGTGAAAAACGCGCCGAGGTTGGAGCCGATCGCCGTCGCGTACACCGCGCCGAGCCCCGCGTCCGCCGAGGAGATCATCGAGGAGAACAAAACGCTCATCGGGATATTGTTCACGAGGTTCGCGCACAAGAAGGAGAGCGTTCCGTATTTGAGCACGGTGAGATCGCGCCCCAGCCATTCCCCGATCGCCGCGACCGTCCCCTGTTCGCGGAGTGCCTCCGTCATCACGAACATGGAGAGAAGAAAGGGAACGAGCTGCCACGGGGCGCGTTTCAGGCAGGAGAGAAGGGCGCGCGGCGCCTCCTTTCTGCATGCGGACAGGATGAGCTCGCAGAGGAACAAACTCCCCGCCGCGGCGACGGAGATATACCACATTTCCAGCCCGATGTAGGAGCTTACGGCGAGCAAAACGGTACACGCGGCAAGGTGCGCCACGCCGATGCCGAGGGAGACCTTGTCCTCCGCGCGCGCCCGCTCCGCCGCATAAAAGACGGGCGCGGAGAGCTTTTTCCGAAAGAGCAGCCAAAGGCACAGGAGTGCGACCGCGCCCGCCGCCAGCGTGGGCAAAATGCTCGTGGCAAGATAGGAGACGAAGTCGATCTCGCAAGCCGTCGCGAGATAGATATTCGTGGGGTTGCCGATGATGAGCGCCATGCTCCACGTGTTCGCCGCGACAAATTCCGCCGCAAGGTAGGGAATGGGGTCTATTTTCGCGTTGCGCGCGAAGTAGCAGATGAAGGGCGTGAAGGAGAGCACGATGATATCGTTGGAGGTGAAAACGGTGAGAACGGAGACGGTAATATAGAGCGAGAAGAACAGCCGCTTCTGTCCGCCGTGGGAATGGCGGAGCGCGAAACTCGCGAGACAGCGGAAAAACCCGACCTCGTCCAAAAACACCGAGAGCACGGTCATGGACAAAAAGAGCGCGAGGATCTTCAACGGGTTGACGGCGGTATCGGCGATGAGCGACCACCCGATCGCGGCGGCGTCCGCCTGTCCGCAGGCGAGCACGAGCGCCGCGCCGACGAGCACGACGATCCAATAGGTGTGTACCGTGCATTTCCCGAGCTTGAATTTGGGGAAAAAGAGCACG
Organism: uncultured Clostridia bacterium; assembly: GCA_947624965.1. Lineage (GTDB taxonomy): Bacteria > Bacillota > Clostridia > Christensenellales > Borkfalkiaceae > Gallimonas. The sequence goes on along the minus strand of CANQMN010000023.1, from coordinate 5,612 downwards.
CCGACGAGCATGACAAGGCACGTCGCGGCGAAGAGGATGATGTTCAGCATAGCGTTCTTCGCAGAATGAAATCGCGCATATCGTATCACTTCCGCCCCGCGCCTGTCAACTTTTCGCGGCAAAAAAACAAAAAATTCCGCAAAACGACCCGCCGCGGCGGAACGGGAGCGCGCGGATCCCCCTCTTTGCGCCCGTTTTTCGCGCAATTTCGGCGCAAACGCTTGCATGCGCGGGCGCGCATGTTATATAATATGGGCGAAAAGCGATCTCGGGAGAACGGTATGAGCTATCTCACCCTGCAAAACGTATGCAAAACTTACCGCGCGGGCGCGGTCTGCGTGGAGGCGTTGAAGGACGCGAGCTTTTCGCTCGAAGAAAACGAGTTCGCCGTCGTGCTCGGTTCGAGCGGCGCGGGAAAGACGACCCTCCTCAACCTGCTCGGCGGCATGGACAACGCCACGTCGGGCGAGATCGTGCTCGACGGAAGGGCGATCACCTCGCTCAACCGCCGCGGACTGACGGAATACCGCCGCAACGACGTGGGGTTCGTGTTCCAATTCTATAACCTCATGCCCAATCTCACCGCGCTCGAAAACGTGGAGATCGCCGTGGAAATTTGCAAAAACGCGCTCGACCCCGCCGAAGTTCTGCGGGAAGTCGGGCTCGGGGACCGCTTGCAGAACTTCCCCGCCCGCCTCTCGGGCGGCGAACAGCAGCGCGTCGCGATCGCGCGCGCCATCGCCAAAAATCCCAAGCTCCTGCTCTGCGACGAGCCGACGGGCGCGCTCGACTACGAGACGGGCAAACTCGTGCTCAAATTGCTGTACGATGTCTCCAAACGGCAGAAAAAGCCCGTCGTCGTCGTAACGCACAACGCCGCCATCAAGGAGATCGCGGACAAGGTCATCTATATCCGCAGCGGGCGCATCGAGCGCATCGAGCGCAACGAACATCCCCGCCCCGTAGAGGAGATCGAGTGGTGAAAACGTATCTCAAAACATTCGGGCGGATGTTCCGCCGCCATCTCACGCGGCTCGTCTCCGTCTTTCTGATGGTGCTCGTGAGCATCGGCTTCTGCGCGGGGATCGGCATGTCCACCGAAAAAATGCGGTACTCCCTGCACGATAAGTACGTCGCGGACAACGTGAGCGACCTCATCGTGCGCGGACAGGGCGCGCTCGCGGAGGAAAAACTGCAAAAACTGTACGAGACGTTCGGGGAAGAGAACGTCGCGACGGGCGGCGTGCTCGAATTTACGGGCGGCGCGCTCTCCGCGGGAAGCGCGCAGATCGCCTTGGAGGGCGTGGGCGAGGGCGTTACCCGCGTGTATTTTTCCGCGAAAAAGGCGGACGTCAACCGCGCGGCGACGCTCGAAGAGCGGCAGACGGACGGCGCGATCCCCGTCGCCACCGAGCGGGACACCGCGCAACTGCGCGCCTACGCGCCCGGAGAGAGCCTCACGGCGCGCATCTCGGTGCAGCTCCCCTTCCTCGGCGCGCGCGAGGAGACGCTCTCCTTCGCCGTCGAAAAGCGCGTGGAGAGCCCCCTGCACTTTGCGGTGCGGGACGACCCGAGCATGACGGCGTCCGAGGACGGGTACGCGCCCCTCGAAAGTATTTTTTACCTCGACGGCAACGAATTTTCGGTCGGGGGGATGCCCCTTTCCTTCCCCGTGAACGAGGCGTATATCTCCGTGCCCGCGCTGAAAACGTACACGCTGTTCTCCTCCGAATACGAAAAGGAGCTGGAACGGGCGCGCGCGGCGGCGGAGCAGATCTTCGCGGAAGAGCTCGCCGAACAGAGCGCGGGCGTGCTCACCCTGCACGAAAACTTCTCCTTTGAATCTTTCTCCGCCTACGCGGACAAGATCGCCTCGATCGGCTATGTGTTCATCGTCGTCTTTCTTCTCGTAACCCTCCTTGTCGTGCTCGCGACGATGACCCGCCTGCTCGAAGAGGAGCGCGGACAGATCGCCTGTCTCGCCACCCTCGGATATTCGCCCGCGCGCATCCTTGTGAAATATCTGCTGTTTGCGCTCGCGGGGACGCTCATCGGGTGCGTGGGCGCGTACTTCGCGGGGGAGGGGCTCTCCTACATCATCTATATCAACTTCACGTGGAATTTCGCGCTCCCGCCCTATTCGCGGCACGCCGCGCCCCTCTTCTTCATCCTCTCCGCCTCGCTCGTCTCCTGCGCGACGCTCGCGGCGACCGCGATCGCAGGGGGGATAAAATTGCGGGAGACGCCCGCCGCGCTCCTCCGCCCGCGCGTGCCGAAGGCGGGCAGGAAGGTGATCCTCGAACGCATCCCCCTCCTCTGGAACAGGCTCTCCTTCAAATACAAGTCCACGATGCGCAACGTCCTGCGCTTTAAGATGCGCTTCGCGATGACCGTGGTCTCCGTGATGGCTTCCACCGCGCTCGTCCTCGCGGGGCTCGCCGTGCTCGACTGCTGTCTCTTCGGGGACATCGGAACGGCGGCGATGATCGGCGTGGCGATCGTCGTGCTCGTGTTCGCCGCCCTCCTCAACGCCGTCGTCATCTACACGCTCACGAACATCAACATCAGCGAGCGCAACCGCGAATTGGCGACCCTGATGGTGCTCGGCTATTTCGACGGCGAAGTTTCCTCGTATATCTACCGCGAGATCTATATCACAAGTTCCGTCGGGATCGCGCTGGGGCTCCCCTTCGGCTGTCTCGTCTGCTATTTCGTGTTCAACGTGATGTCGTTCGGCTCCATCCCCGGGATCGGGTGGTACGTGTGGTTGCTCGCGCCCCTTCTTTCCCTCGCGTTCACCGCGCTCGTTACCCTCATGCTCCGCAATAAAATCGTCAAGATCGACATGAACGAATCGCTGAAAGCGATAGAATAAACCCCGCGATCCTATCGCGGGGCGCGTTTTATACGTTCTTTCTCCCGATGAGATAATCGAGTTCCTCGTGGAAAAAGTCTGCGATCTTGCAGAGATTTTCCAGTTTCACTTCCCTTCGGCAGTGGAGATACCGCGAGATCGTCGGCTGCGGGATCCCCACCAGTTTGGAAAATTCGTTTACGGACATATCGCCCATCAGTTCTTTGAGATTTTGCGCAAACGCTTCCTTGTAGCTCTTTGTCTCCATAAAGACAGTTTACACCGTACGGTATGAAATTTTTCATTTTATGCCGCTCGGTATTACCGTTTTTTCCGAACGGTCTCTCCCGCTTCTCCCCCTCCCCTACCCCTCCCCCTCGCAGTGCGAGGGGGAGGGTAACGAATGAACCGAAACAAGGAGGAGAGAAAAAGACGGCACGGGGAGGATACAGCCACCTTCCCCTTTCCAAGGGTGAGGGATGAACCGAAGTAAGAGGGAAGAAAAAATCGGCGCGGGAAAAGGAAAAACAAACACCACCTCCCCTTAAAAAGGGGGAGGGTAGGGTGGGGGTTGGTATCTCTCAACTCTTTCCCCCCCTCGCGTTGCGAGGGGGGGGAACGAATGAACCGAAACAACGGGGAGAAAAAAAGACGGCACGGAGAGGATACAGCCACCTCCCCCTTCCCAAGGGGGAGAGATGAACCGAAGTAAGAGGGAAGAAAAAGTCGGCACGGGAAAAGGAAAAACAAACAGCCACCTCCCCCTTCCCAAGGGGGAGGGTAGGGTGGGGGTTGGAATCTCCCAACTCTTTCCCCCTCGCACTGCGAGGGGGAGGAAATAAAAAAACAGGCAACGAACAATATATTCTCTCCCCCACCCCCCCTCGCGTTGCGAGGGGGTAGAGAAAAAACGCGCCGCTCTGCCCCCTTGGCAAAAAATGTCATGCGGCGAGCGCGCGGTTTTGGTAAATAAAAAGAGCGGAGAGAAAGTCTCCGCTCTTTTTTTCTGCAAGCCGATCGGTCATACGATGCCGTGCGCCATCATTGCATCGGCGACCTTCAAGAAGCCCGCGATGTTCGCGCCCGCGACGTAATCGCCGGGGACGCCGTACTTCGCCGCCGCCTCGTCCATGTTGTGATAGATGTTCACCATGATGTTTTTGAGCTTGGCATCCACTTCCTCGAACGTCCAGAACAGTCTGCCGCTCGACTGCGCCATTTCGAGCGCGCTCGTCGCGACGCCGCCCGCGTTCGCCGCTTTCGCGGGCAGGAACACGACGCCCGCATTCCGAAATACCTCGATGCCTTCCAGCGTCGTGGGCATGTTCGCGCCCTCGCCGACGTATTTCACGCCGCCCTTCACGAGGAGCTTCGCGCTCTCCTCGTCGATCTCGTTCTGCGTGGCGCAGGGAAGCGCGATATCGCAGGGGATGCCCCAAATGCCCTTGCAGCCCTCGTGATATTCCGCGCCGCTCACGCGCGCCGCGTACTCCTTGATGCGTCCGCGCTCCACCTCTTTGATCTGCTTGATAACGTCCAGCTTGATGCCCGCCTTGTCGTAGATGTAGCCGTTGGAATCGTACATTGCGACGACCTTCGCGCCCAGAGACTGCGCCTTTTCCACGGCGTAAATCGCGACGTTGCCCGAGCCCGAGACGACGACCGTCTTGCCCTTGAACCCGTCGCCGCGGCATTTGAGCGCTTCCTCCGCCATATAGACGAGCCCGTAGCCCGTCGCCTCCGTGCGCGCGAGGCTTCCGCCGTAGGAGAGCCCTCTGCCCGTGAGAACGCCGACATGCTCGTCGCAGATGCGCTTATACTGCCCGAAGAGGTACCCGATCTCCCTGCCGCCGACGCCGATGTCGCCCGCGGGAACGTCCGTATCCTGCCCGATGTGGCGGTACAGCTCGGTCATGAAGCTCTGGCAGAACCGCATGATCTCGCCCTCGCTCTTGCCCTTGGGGTCGAAATCCGAGCCGCCCTTGCCGCCGCCGATGGGGAGCCCCGTGAGGCTGTTTTTGAGGATCTGTTCGAGCCCGAGGAATTTGATGATGGAGAGGTTGACGGACGGGTGGAAGCGAAGTCCGCCCTTATAGGGACCGATCGCGCTGTTGAACTGCACGCGGTAGCCCTTGTTCACGTGCACCTTGCCGCCGTCGTCCACCCACGGAACGCGGAACATGATGACGCGTTCGGGCTCGACGAAGCGCTCCAAGAGCGCGACCTTTTCGTATTCGGGGTGCTTTTCGACGACGGGTTTCAGCCCGTTGAGGATCTCCGTCGCCGCCTGATGGAACTCCTTTTCGCCGGGGTTCTTTGCTTTGAGTTCTTCGAGAACTCTCTCTACATACTGCATATTCTGTCTCCTTCCGCCGCACTGCGGCGATTTGATTTCATGAATATTATACCAAATACGTTTTATTTTTGCAAATACGGAGAGGACAAAATCCTTTCAAATCTATTATATCAAGTATAAGTTGCGCTTATAGCTGATCGCCCGTCCGCAAGGCGGGTCGCGACCCGTTTCGGCATAGGCGCGATCGATATAAATAATACAAAAATGCGCATAAAAGAAAATCGCCGTTCTTGCATTTGTTGCTCCCCCGCCCCTCTCGCCCGCACGAATTAGGGGGAAGCCTCCCCCTCCCCTACCCCTCCCCCTCGCACGCGAGGGGGAGGGCAACACAGGAAAAAGAGCAGAGAAAAGAGAGACAGGGCGAGAGCGACGGGAGCGGGAGAGAAAATAGAGTGTTCCCCC
>CANQMN010000022.1 GCA_947624965.1 uncultured Clostridia bacterium | reverse complement strand
GACGTTTGCGGGAATATCTTTCGTGACGACCGAACCTGCGCCGATCACGGCGTTGTCTCCGATCGTCACGCCCGGCAATACGGTCACGTTCGCGCCCAGCCAAACGTTGCTACCGATTTTTATGGGCTTGTCGTTGAATACGCCTTTCAGGCGCTCGTCCGGGTCGATGGAATGGTTGGTGCAAATGAGTTTGCAACCGGGACCGATCAAGGCGCAATGCCCGATGTCGATGATATTCGTATCGAGGAAGGTGCAGTCGTAATTTACCATCGCCATTCCGTGAAAACGGATATTCTTGCCGAAACTGCAACGGAATCCGTCCTCGATAAAGACGTATTGGTTATATCCCGTCACAAGCTCTTTGATGATCTCCGTCCTCTTGGGGTCGGACGGTTTGAGAAAGTGAAGCTCGTGGAGCATATCCTTGACTTTGCTTTGAAAGAGGAATACTTCTTTGTCCCTGCGGTCGAACTGCTCGCCCGAAAGTGCTTTTTCAAGTTCGGTCATGGCGTTATTCCTCCACGATTTGGACGGCGTACTTTTCGTCCAAGCCCCGCTCCTTCAAAAAGGCGTTGAACTCTGCGGCAAGTTGTTCTGCGGAGTATTCGGCGGGCTTTGCGCTCGGGTTTACGTTGTGTGCGCGGAGATTTGCCTGCGTCTTTGCGTGAAGCTCGTCGAGCTTTCTTGCGGTGTCCGCATTTGCGTTTGCCGCGCCGCGCTTGATATTTTCAATGACGAGGCGGCACTTCGCCTTGAAACCTTTGGCGTGCAAAAATTCGCGGAACTCCTTGTTTTCTTCGGAATTTTTGACGGCTTCGATGTTCGCCTTATCCTGTTCTTTTTGGCGGCTGGCGTTTTCGCCCATTTGCTCGAACGCCACCTTGAATTTTGCGACGATGCCTTTGGTATGGCAAAATTCCTCGAATTGTTTCGTGATCTCTTCCTGACTGACCGCATAATCTGCATTGTAGTTTTCCATTTTGTGTTTTCTCCTTATTTCTATATTTTTTTGATTTTTTTGAGAGTGTTTCAGGAGTATCTCAAATTGCTCCGCATAGGTCTTTGCCGACAGAAATTCATTCAGATCGTCTATGGTGAGCGATTCATCTTCATCTTTCATGCCGTCCTCCTTATTGGTGCTTTCAGTATAAAACCTTCAAGGACAAAACACCACAACATAAATCCCGATTTCTGTTGGTTTCTGAAAAGTTTTTTTGGAAAGAAACGGACGAAGCCTATTTTATAATTGTGTTTTGCGGCGAAATATGGTACAATACAAAAGAGGTGCGTATCATGAACAAATCCGAAGCCAAATTCCATAACACCGCCGTAAAAATGGACGACGCGCTCGTCCTGCTACTCGAACAAAAAGAGTTTTCCGATATTTCCATTATGGATATATGCGAAAAGGCGGGCGTCAACCGCTCCACCTTCTACGCGCATTATGATAATTTGTACGATTTATTAAAAGAAACGCAAGAGCGCGCCGTTTCGGAATTTTTCGTGTCCTTCGGCGCTTCCTTCGGCGCGGCGGACTTTTCCAAAATGACGGCGGACGAACTCATTTTCATTTCGCCGCAATACCTTGTGCCGTATCTTTCATTTATCAAAAAGAACAGGCGGCTATACGAAGTCTACAACAATTCGGGCGCATTTCAAATTGGCGAAATGGACAAACAGCTCATCGAAAACATCTTTGTCCCGATCTATGCGAAAAACGGCATTACGGACAAAAAAATCGTGGATTACATGTCGCACTACTTCATCAGCGGCGTGAACGCCATCACCATGGAGTGGGTGAGACGCGGTTGCGAGGACGATATCCTCTTCCTCTGCGAAGTCATCTCCATCTGTGTGCGCCCCACCATGAAGACACCCGATCTGACGATATGAAAAAGCTCTTCGACGCTCTGAAAACTCCGCCCCTTTGGCTGTTGTGTCTTACGGCGGTCTGCGCGGCGGGCGGGCTCGTCGGCGCGGGGCTCCTCCTGCCGCGCGCGGGGGCGGCGCAGGCGTGGGGCTACGTCTGTTTGAGCGTCGCGGGCGTCTTTTTCGTCTATACCGTGTACGGGGGGATCCGCATTTTCCCCGATCTCAACGGGCGCGTTATGGCGTGGTCGGAGGGAAAACCGTTCTGGGGACGCCTGTTTCGGGAATACGGCTTCCGCGCCATCTTCTTCGCCGCCTGTTCCTTTTTCCTCAACGTCGCGTTTGCGGCGTACAACGGCGCCATCGGCGTCCTCAACCGCTCCGTCTGGTTCGGCGCGCTCGCCGCATACTACGTCTTTCTCCTCGTCTTGCGGGGCAGTTTGCTCGCATACCATGCCGCAAGACGCAAGAAGATCCGCCGCGGACAGACGGAGGAGAAAACGCGCCGCGGCGACGCCAAGGTCTATTTGATATGCGGCGTATTCCTCGTCCTGCTGCCCGCCGCGCTGTCGGTCGCCATCGCGCAGATGGTCTCGGCAAACGAAGCCTTCGTCCACGCAGGGCTCACGATCTACGTCTATGCGCTGTATGCGTTCGTCAAGATCGGCGTCGCCGTCTACAATTTCGTCAAGGCGCGAAAGACGGACGAAATGACGGTGCGGGCGGCGAAAAATATCAGCCTCGCCGACGCGATGGTCTCCGTTTTGGCGTTGCAGACGGCGATGTTCCGCGAATTCGGCACGGGCGGCATCAACGTTCCCATGATGAACGCGGTAACGGGCGCCGCCGTCTGCGCGCTCACCGCCGCGCTCGGCGTTTTTATGATCGCCGTCGCCGCGAAAAAGACCAAACAAAGCGAATAGATTCCGAACCGAAAGACGGCAAAACAGCGGGGAAAATTCCCCGCTGTTTTTCGGATACAAAATTTGAAATTTTCCTATGAAAGCGCGCTTGCCGTCCGCCGTTCAGAGCTTGTACTTTGCGGTGAGTTTCAAGACGGAGGCGAGGCAATCGTTGAGGGAATCGAGTTCCGCCTGTGTGAGCGCGCGCGTTCCGTACCCCTCCACGGCGCGTTCGAGCGCGTCCGCTTCCAGCCTGTCGCTTGCGGAAAGTTTCGCCGCGCGCAGCGATCCGAGCAAAGACTTTGCGTGCGAGAGGCGCAGCCCGCACGCCTCGGCAGAGGCGCTCTCCTCGGCGGGCGAGGCGCAGACCTTCGCGGGCGGCTGTTCGGAAGCGGGCGTCCCGTCGAGCGGGATGCGGAATTTTTCGTATGTCTCCCGCTCGCGGTCCCGCTTTGTCCGCTTGCCCGCGGGCAAGAGCAGAAAAAGGCTCGCGAGCGCCGCGACCGCGGCAAAGAGCGCGGCATAGACAAGGGAAAGCTGCGGACCGCCCCCGCAGGCGGTGAGAAAGACGCCGAGCGCGCCCAAGCCAAGCGCCGCGGCGGGATATCCCCTTCGTTTCCCGAGGCGCGCAAACAGCGCGGCGGCGGGAAAGAGCAACGCGGGCAAAGCAAACAGCGGGACCCATTCGGGCGTCGGCGCAAAGAACCGCGCGATCGTTTCGAGCATTTCCATACCCGTCAAGGATACCCTTCCCCCGCGCGGGAAAAATGAGAACGATGGGCGAATCCCGTCGGATCCGCTCACATCTCGATCTCGCGGCAGAGGGCGATGTTGACGATGCGGGCGCGCACGGACTGTTCGGGAACGCGCAAAATTTTCGCGACCGCCTTGCGGTACAGCTTGATCTGGACGGCGTAGTCCCGCTTCAAACTCTCGTCGTCCCGCGCGGAGTATTTATAATCGAGAATCAAATACCCGCTCTCATCCCGCGCGAGAAGGTCGATCGCGCCCTGAAAGACGATCTCGTCGTCCGCGCCCCCGTACCGTTCGGGGAAGTCCGCCGCGGAGAGCGGGACGAGGAACTTCCGCTCCCGCCAGACGCAGTCCGCTCTCTTCAACGCGCGAAGGCAGGGAATATCCAAAATGTTTCGGAGCTTCTCCTCTTCGAGCACGGAAAGCTGTTCCTCGGACAGCAGTCCCTCGCGGCGCATGCGCGCGAGTTCTTCGTGCGCGTCCGCGCCGAAGGCGGCATGTTCGAGGAAGGCGTGGTACGCCGTGCCCTCCTCCGCCGAGAACCCCTTGCCCTCCGCGGCGCGGCTGTGCCCGCCGTCCCGCATGAGCTCGGTCGCCGAACTCTTGACGGGGACCGCCACGCTCGCCGCAAAGGGATATTCCGCCCCCGCCGCGCGGATACGGCGGACGGTCTCCTCGTCCGCACGGTAGACGAGCGGGCGCGCTGCCTCGGGCGCGGCGGTCTTCTCCGTCTCCGTAACAAGGTACCGCGCGAAAAATTCGGGCGGGATGAAATCGGACATCTTGCGCGCGTTTTCGGGCGCATAGAAGCGCGCGGCGTCCTCCGCGGACGGCACGGTCCGCGCGGAAAACAGCATATGGAGGCGGCAACGGGCGCGCGTCATCGCGACATAGAGCAAATTCTTCTCCCCCTCCGCCTCCTGCCGCCGCAACACGACGGCGGCGGCGCGGCGGGCGAGCGTCTCGCGGTATGTCCGCGCGGCGACGTTGAAACTGCGGGGCGAAATGCCGTATTCGTCCGTCCACATCGTCTCGTCGCGCTCGGAAGCGCGGATCTCCCCGTCCGTGTCCGCTAAAATGACGACGGGAAATTCCAGCCCCTTCGCCGCGTGCATGGTGAGCACCTTTACGGCGTTCTCGCCGCCGCTCTCCGAATAGCGCACAAAATAGCCCCCGCTCTTCAAGCGGCGCAAAAACGCGTGGATGCTCGCGCATTCGCGGCTCTCGGCGAGCAGACGGCGCACCCGCGCAAGGCGGTTTTCTCCGTCCCCCTTCGCCGCGATCTGCGCTTCCAGCCCCTCCGCGAGCAGGAGGGAGATCATCTCGGGCGCGGTGCGCACCCGCGCAAGCGTGCGGTATTCCTCCGTGCGCGCATAGAACGCCTGCAATTTTTTTGAGAGCCTGTCGCCGCCCGCGCGATATCCTTCCGCATACGCCCTGCATGCGGCGCGGAAGGGCAGCCTTGCACGGTACAGTCCGAGGGACTTATCCGTTTTGAGGCGGATGAGCGCGAGTTCGCCGTCCGTGAAGCCGCCGAGCGCGGAGAGCATCGCCGTCGCGAGCGGGATATCCTGCTCGGGATTATCGAGATAGGAGAGCCAATCGATGAGAAGGCGCGCCTCGAAGAAATCGCAGACGTTGACCTCCGCCACGGCGGAGACGGGGATGCCGCGCTCGGAGAGCGCCCGCACGATCGCCTGCGCCGAGCCCGAACGCTTCCGCACGAGAACGGCGACGTCGCCGTAGGAGACGGGTCTCTCTTCGCCCGTATCCGCATCCCGCCACGTCTTGCCGCCGACGCCCCGCTCGCCGCACTCTTCCTCGATGATGGCGAGCGCCTTGCGGGCGACGGGACTGTCCTCCTGCGCGGCGGACGCCCCCACGACGGAATAGACCCCGCGCGGGGGGCGCTCCTCCGCGCGCTCCTCGCTTCCGAACACGTGCGCATAGACCGCCCCTTGGTAGCCGCGGAACCTCTCTCCCCCCACCATGTCCGTGTAATCGCCCCCGTAAGCGGCGCGGAACACGAGGTTCACCGCGTCCAAAATCGCGGGCGCGGAACGGAAATTCGCGTTCAAGCCGAGGGAACAGCCGAACGCGCGCTGTTTCTCCGTAAAGAAGCGGGAGCGGCTCCCGCGGAACCCGTAGATCGCCTGTTTTTTGTCGCCGACGTAAAACGTCTCCTCCCCCGCGAGCGCGTCGAGCACGGCGCACTGCATGGGATTGACGTCCTGATATTCGTCCACGAAGAGATAGGCGTACTTTTCGCGGATGGCGGCGCGCGCCTCGTCGCATTGCAAAATTTCCAGCGCGAGATGTTCGAGATCGGAATAATCGAGCGCGCCCGCTTCCCGTTTGAGTGCGGAGTACTCCCCGTCGAAGAGGAGGGTGAGGCGGGCGAGCGCGGCGGCGCGGCTCCTGCCCTCCGAAAACGCCGCCCGCTCCTCGGGATAGCGCGCCCCCGCTTCGAGAAGTTCGCCGCGCAACGCGCGGAACTCCTTTGCAAGCTCCTGCGCAAGCGCGATCGCGCGCGTCTTTTCGGGCGCATCCTTCGCACTGCGCGCGGGACTGCGGGGAAGCTCCGCTTGGAGCGCCGCCTCATAGAGCGCGCAGAGACTGTCCGCCCCCGCGAGCTGCTCCGCGCACGACGCCGCCCTTTCGAGAAAGACGCCCGCGGCGGAAGCCTGCGCCGCGACGGCGGGAACTGCCTCCCGCGCGCGCCGCGCAAAGGAGAGAAGGCGGAGACAGTGATCGCGCAACAGCTCCTCCCCGACGCGCGCAAACGCCTCTTCCGCGTCCCCGCGCTCCTCCGCGATCGCCGCAAGGCGGGCGCGGTAATCCGCGCAGTTCCGCGCCTTTTCATACAGATCGGAGACGATCCCTTTGAGGCGGGCGTCCTTTTTCTTGCGGAAATAGACGTCGAGAAGGGCGCGGAACCACGGCTCGTCCCCGTCATAAGCCTTTTCAAACGCGGCGTCCATCGCGCGGGCGGCGAGCGCCCTGCCCTCCGCGTCGTCCGTGCCGACGATGCGGAAGCGCGGGTCTACGCCCGTGAGATAGAAATAGGCGCGCACGAGCCGTCCGCAAAAGGCGTGTATGGTGGAGATGTCGGCGAGCGGCAACTCTTCGAGACAGCGTTTCAACCGCTCCCGCTTCTCCCCCTTCGCATCGCGGTATGCGGTGAGCAGGCTCTTGCGCGCGCGGTCGCGCATCTGCGCCGCCGCCTTGTTCGTAAACGTTACGGCGAGGATGCGGCGCACGCTCACCCCCTCTTCGAGCAGGGAGACGAACCGCTCTATCATGACGTGCGTCTTTCCGCTCCCCGCGGAAGCGGAGACGATGACCTTTCCGCGCGCCGCGATCGCGGCGGCTTGTTCGAGCGTAAGATTCATTCCCGCTCCTCCCTCTCGGCGATCTCGGCGATCTCGGCGATCTCGGCGCACCGCGCGGAGGGTTCCTTCCGCACCGCGCCGACAAACCCGCACGCGCCTTTGAGTTTACAGTATTCGCACGCGCCCTCGTAGGGGGAGGGGCGGACGTTTCCCTTCCGCATCTCCCGCTCCGCGCCCGCGCTGACGAGCTCCGCATAGGAAAGGAACTCCTCGAACCGCGCGCGGTCCATGCCCTTTTCCGTTCTGCCGCCCCCCTCGTAAAATTCGCTCTTTCCGCCCTCCGCGCGCGTCTTGTCCATGCGGGAGAGCACCTCTTCGTCGCTGCAAAAGAACCCCTTCATGCGGAATTTTCCCTCCGCGTCCGCGCCCGTGAAGTCGTCCGCCGCGGGGAAGTAGAACGCCCCCGCCGCCCTGCCCTCCGCGGAGGCGGCGCGCAGATAGAGTTGGAGCTGTAACTTTCTGCCCGTATAATACGCGGTGGGCGAATCGTCGAAGGAGCCCGTCTTGTAATCGATGACGCGGACGAAGCCGTCCGCCTCGTCCACGCGGTCCGCCTTGCCGCTCAATTTGAGCGCGGGCAGGCGGATGCCCGCCTCCGTCTCGCGCACGCGGAACTCCGAACACGCGAGCTGGCGGTACGCCGCCGCGGTAACCGCCGCCGCTTCCTCGATGAGCCGCGCGCCCGCATATCCCCCCGCCGCCGTATCGGCGAGCGCGGAGAACATGGGCGAAGCGAGCAGCGCTTCCGCCTCCTTTTTCGCCGTCGCGACGCACGCTTCGGCACTTTCCAGTTCGTTGAAGAGGCGGGCGGTGCGCTTCAACACGGTGTGGACGAACGTGCCCGCGTCCGCGGCGTCCACCGCGCCGCGCTCCTCCCTGTCCGAGAGACGGAGCGCGCGCATCGCAAAACTTTTATAGGGACAGTCGAAATACGTTTCGAGCAAAGTGGGCGAAAAGTCCCGCGCGAAATAGAGTTCCCCTGCCTCGGGGACGCGCGGCTTTTCCGCGCCCGCGCGGAGCGCGTCGGGGTCCGTCCCGCGGTCGGACGAGAGAAGGACTTGCCGAAGGGAGGAATACCGCGCGATCGTCTCCGCCGCGTTCTTCCCGTTCCCGAGCTCGTCCAAAAGGGCGAAAAAGCGCAACAGCGCGGGTCCCGCTTCACAGCAGTCGTAGGGAAAGAGATCGGGCAGGGACGCGGGGCGGAACGCACGCCGAAGGTACAAAAAGATCTCGCCGGGCGACGTCTCGCTCTCGCCGCGGCGGGCGGGCGTGCTCACATACAGCGTCTCCCCGAATGCGGTGAGGTTGAGCGCGAGGGACTCCCGCGCGCGGGCGTTCACCTGCGCGATGGCGGGCTCTATCTCCGCGCCGAGAGAGGCGAGCCGCGCGATCTCCCCGTCCGAGATCACGGCGGTGTCCTGCGAAACGCGGGGCAGTTCGTCCGTTATGCCGATGCAGAAGAGAACGGGGGAACGGTAGATGCGGCTCTCCGTGATATCCCCCACGAACACGGCATCCGCGCGGCGGGGGAAGAGGGAAACTTCCATGGCGGAGAGCCCGCTCTCCAACAGCGCGGCGAACTCCCGCGCCGTGAATGTCCCTTCTCCCGCGACGGTCTCCGTCTCGTCGAGCGCCTTCCACAGGCGGGAGATGTCGAGAAATTCCCCCTCCTCGCCCGAAAGTTTGCGTTTGAGCCCCTCGGTAACGCGCTCCCCGTCCGCCGCCTCCCAGAGCTTGCGGATGCCCTCCGCATACGCGCCCGCGCGGTCCTTCGCGCGAAAGAGCTTCAAATACGAGAGCATCCGCTCGCGGGCGCGCACGAGCGTTTCGCGGTCCGCGCCGCCGAGGCTCTCCGCGCCGCGGATCTCCCGCCGCACCGCGCCGCGGTACGCGCCGAAGCGCAAGAGATAGTTGCGGTACTCCTCTCCCCCGCCGAAATACACGCTCGCCGCGATATCGTCCGCCTCCTCGGGGAGAACGCCGTCCTGCACGGCTTGCAGCACGGAGAGCGCGAACGCGCAGAAGGGATGTTCCGAAAAGGCGCGCTTTCTGTCCGCATAGTAAGGGATGCGGAAGGCGTCGAACGCCTTGCCCACGGCGAGGAAATATTCCTCCCCGCCCGCGAGGACGGCGAGGTCGCGATACCGCTTGCCCTCCGCGACGTATTTTTTCACCAGCGCGGCGACGGCGTACGCCTCCCCCGCCTCGTCCGCCGCGGAGAACGCGACGACGTTTTGCGCGGGAACGGGTTCCCGCCATTCGGGAGAAAAGAGCGCCTCGTGCAAGAGGAGCGCGTCCCCTTGCAGGGTGAGCGGGAGTTTTTGCTCCTCCGCGCCGCCGAACCGCGCCGCGAGCGCGCGGAACGCGCGCGCCGCCTCGTTGGTATACCAATTCCGCTCCCCCGCAAGGAAGATGCCCGTCGTCGAGCGGGCGTATTCCATGGCGGCGCAGAGCCCCTCCCGCCCCTGCTTCGTGAAGGAGGGAAAGGCGAAGAACACGGCGTCCGTGTCGCGGAGCGCGCCGCGCTCTATCTTTTCGGGAAGCAGCGCGAGGTAGCCCGTTTCGTCGAGCAAGCCCTTTTCGCGCAGAAATTCCCCGTACCGTTCGAGCAAAAAGGAAAGATCGAGCAGTTTCAGACGGAGCATGCCCTCCGTCTCCTCCGCGCTCCGTTTCAGCGTCTCCGCGTCCACGCGGGACGCCGAGAGCTGGGCGAGCGTCTCGTACACCGCCTGCGCCGCGCCCTTGCGGAAGCAACGAAGTTCATCCGCATGTTTTTCGAGCAGTGCGGCGACCGCCATCACGGAGCCCTGTTTGGAGAGCGCCTTCTTCTCTTCGAGAAAGCGCGCGAACGTGCTTACTTCCGTAAGAAAGGTCCCCCCCGTCCCCGCGAGAACGGCGCGCTCCGCGAGCAGAGTGAGCCTGTCCTCGCAGAATACGAGGGTGCGCCGCCCGTTTTTTTCATTGTCGCGCGCGAGCGCCGAGAGCGCCGAGAGGGCGTCGTCGAGCGTGGGCGCTTGGATGAGTTTCAACATATCCCGCTTCCGCTTTGATTTTTCTCCATTATACCATACTTTCCGTGAAAATTTCTCGATATTTCCGCGATTTGTTTTTACAAACAAAAAAAAATATGCTATAATGGCAGAAAACGATCCGATCGAGGGCTTTCCATGAAGAAAAAACGCCTTGCGGGGCTCATTGCGCTCTTCCCGCTCGCCGCGCTGTGCGCGTGCGGAAGCGGCACGAGCGACCTTGCGCTCAGCGCGAACTGGTATCGGGACACGACCAACCAACAGTCGGTCACCGATACGTATGAAGAACTCATCTACAACGTCTCCTTTACGCCGACCGCCGAGACGGACGAATTTTCCGCCGCCTACGAGAACGGGGTATATAAGACGACGCTGCGCGACGAAACGATGACGATCGGCGGGCAGACGCTCGCCGTCTACCGCTATACGACCAGCCTCGCCATCGACGTGCGCTTCACGATGGGCGGGCAGACGAGCGAGACGTTCCACGACAGCGTTCTCACGGAGACCATCTTCCTCAACGCCTACGAACATTTGCGCCCCATTTCGAGCACGGTAACGACGACCCAGCACGTCCCGTTCACCTCCTCGCCCTCCGCGTTGGAGGAAAATACCGCATGGGCGAACTACCGCTATACGATGACGACCGTTTACGACGAGGCGCTCGAAGAGGCGTCGTTCACCCTGCAATACGAGGGGGAAGAGCCGCTCAACATGACGGTGGATATCGACGGGGACGGCACCTTCCTCGACAACGAGCAGATCGCCTTCGCCCTGCGCGGGCTGGACATGAGCGCGGCGGTATCCTTCCGCACGCTCAACCCCGTAAAACAGGCGAAGGAGACCGTCGCGATCACCGCGACCCCCACGTTGAGCTCCGAGCCCGTGAAATTTACGCTCGCGAGCGCGGCGGGCGAGACGTCCGTCGAACAGACGCTCCCCGCCTATCAGGCGACGGTCGCCTATCAATCGACCATGCCGGGACAGACGGTGACCTTCGTTTACGCGGCGAAGGCGTCCAACCCCAACGCCAACGAGTACCGCAACGTGCTCCTCAAAATGGAAAAGCCGGGGCTGCAATCGCTCGGATCGTTCACCTATTCGCTGACGAGAGCGACATTCGCCGAAAAATGACCAAAAATACGAAAGCCACCCGCACGGGTGGCTTTTTTGTATGCTCCGATGGATACAGGCGGCGCGCGGGCGGAAAATTCTGCTCCCCCTCCCCTACCCCTCCCCCTCGCGTTGCGAGGGGGAGGGTAAATTAGGAAGCTCCCTTCCCCTCTTTAAGAAGGAAAACCAACCAACTCTCCCGTTGGGGGTGAAGAACCAACCACTTCCTCTGACGGCGAGAAGAACCAACCAACTCTCTCGTTGGGGATGAAGAACCAACCACTTCCTCTGACGGCGAGAAGAACCAACCAACTCTCTCGTTGGGGATGAAGAACCAACCATTTCCCCCGATGGCGAGAACCTCCCCCTCGTTGAGGAGGAAAAGAACCAACTACTTTCTCCGACGGCGAGAAAAAACCAACCAATTCTCTCGTTGGGGGTGAAGAACTAACCATTTCCCCCGACGGAAGAAGGAGAACTAACCAACTTCCGACGGCGAGAAGGAAAACTAACAAACTCTCCCTCATTGAGGGGAGAAGAACCAACCACTTCCCCCGACGGAGAGAAGGAGACCTAATTACACTTCTCTCAAAAGCGAGTGGAGCAACTAACCAACTCTCTCGTTGAGGGGAGGAAAAAGGCAACAAATTACCTCCCCCCTCATGAATGAGGGGGGAGGGTAGGGTGGGGGGAGGAGAAAATCGCCGCCCGCCTCTGCGGGGAAAACAAAAAAACCGCGCGGTCGCCGCGCGGTTTTTTTACAGTCCCGAAATGGCGGCGGACTTGCCGCCGCCCTCAAAATTTCCGTCCCGCTCTTTATTCGTAGATCTCCCGTTTGAGAATGCCGATATAGGGCAGGTGGCGGTACTGCTCGTTATAGTCGAGCCCGTACCCGATGACAAACTCGTTCTCGATGTAAAAACAATTATAGTCGGGCGCGATGTCGTACTCCCGCCGCGCCGCCTTGTTGAGGAGCGTCGCGATGCGCACGGAAGCGGCTCCCCGCTCGACGAGGAGCGCTTTGAGGTTGGCAAGCGTAAAGCCGCTGTCGATGATGTCCTCCACGATGATGACGTCCCTGCCCTTCACGTCCTTGTCGAGATCCTTTCGGATTTTGAGTTTCCCCGAGGACACCGCGCCCGAGCCGTACGAGGACACCGCCATGAAGTCGAGTTCCACGGGCATGGAGAGGCAGCGCACGAAATCGGCATAGAAGATGATGCTCCCCTTCAAGATCCCCACGACGAGCGGGTTCTTCCCCTGATAGTCGCGGTCCACGGCGAGGGCGACCTCCCGCACGCGCGAGCGGATCTGCTCCTCTGTCAACAAAATTCTTTCGCAATCCTTGTGCATGTTTTTTCCTCCGTATTTTTTGCGCCATTCGGCATTTTTTTATTGAATGATCCCGCGCCGCTCGGTCCGTTCGGACACCTTCACGGCGTCCGAGATCTCCACGCCCACGACGGCGTACACCTCGCTCCCCTTCGCGATGACGGGGAGCTCCTTCGAGAGCCGCGCGGGGATCTTCCTGTCCGTCAGGAACTTTTTGAGCGTCTTTCTCGGGGCATGGTAGGGGGTGATCATGTCTCCTTCCCGCCGCGCCCGCACAACACAGCCCGCGGGAAATGCGTCTAAATCGACGAAGAGCGCCCCCTTCCCGCCGACGGGAAGCGCCGTCTCCCGCACGACAAAGGGCGCGGGCGAGGTATAAACGCTCTCCGCGGGCACGAACGCCGTCTCTTCGGAGACCGCTTCTTTCCCGCGGCAAAACACGATATACTTTCCCTCGCGGACGGCATACCGCGCCCCGCCGCAGAGGACTTTCTTCTTTCCGCTTTGCGCCGTGCGGAGGCGCGCGATCTCCTCCACCGTTGCGCGCGTGTAATCGGCGTCGGCGTCCCGCACGAGGGAGAGACAGGCGCGGCGGAACAACACGTCGGGAAGATCCGCGGGTACCCGCTCCTCCCCCGAAACGCGCAAAATTTTGCTCTCCGCGAGCGTTTGGAGAAACGCGTCCTCCTCCGCCGCGAGCGCGGCGAACTCCGCGAGGTGCTTTGCCGCGTTCCCGTGAATTTTTTCAAACGCGGGAAGCGCGGTTTTGCGGATATAGTTGCGGGTGTAATTTTCGTCCCCATTCGTCGAATCTTCGACATGGGGTAGGTTTTTTTCGTCTGCGTACGCCTCGATCTCGGCGCGCGTGCACGAGAGAAGCGGGCGCACGATGCCGCCGTATTCCTCGATGGCTTTCATGCCCGCAAGTCCCGTTCCGCGGGCGAGGCGGAAGAGAACGGTCTCCGCGACGTCGTCCATGTGGTGGGCGGTCGCAACAAGGTCGGCTCCCCCCTCTTCGAGAAGCGCACGGAATGTAGAATAGCGCACGCCGCGGGCGACCTCCTCCGCGCTCCCGCCCCCCTCTCTCACAAGGTCGGGCACATCGGCGCGCACGGTTTTCAAGGGAATTCCCCACTTATCGCACAGCGTTTGGCAAAAGCGCATGTCGCGGATGCTCTCTTCCCCGCGGATGCCGTGCTCGATATGGACGGCGGAGAGGGAAATATCACACGCCGCCACCCGCTCTTTGAACGCGTGCAGAAGGCACACCGAATCCACGCCGCCCGAGAGCGCGACGCACACCCGCTTGCCCCTGTATTTTTCCGCATCGAAGAGTTCCACGCCGCAAGTATACCATATCCCGCCCGAAAAATCAAGCCGCTTGCGCTTTTTCCTTTTCTTCCTCCCATGCTGTCCCAAAAATTTGTATCAGGGACTTGCAAAATTTGCTCCGCTGTGTTAGAATAAAATTGCGTCACAATTCCATACTGCCAATGGCAAGGTACAACGGCATCGGTGTATCCTTTTTCCGCTATTGGCAGGAAATTGTGACGCAGACAATACAGGATACGCAATGCGGGCGCTCCTGTATTGGAGCGCCCTTATTTTTATCCGCAATACAAGAAAAAGAAAAGGAGAAATGAAAATGAAACACAAAATAGCGATCGTGCTCCTTTCGCTCGCCGCCTGTCTGTGCCTTGTCTTCGGCTTGGCGGGCTGCGGAGACACGCCGGAAAACCCCGCGGACGACACGGGAGAAGAGACGCACTCCTACACGGTGGACAACGTCTGCTCGAACTGCGGGAAAAAGTGGGAATTCACCGAAGGGCTCGAATACGAACTGGATACGGCTACGGATACCTACACGGTAACGGGCGTAAACATGATATGTGGCAATATTGTCATTCCCTATGGATACGAGGGAAAATTCGTAACAAAGATCGGTGATCGCTTTGCACTATTTGGAGGTCTTACAAGTGTCGCGATTCCAAGTAGCGTTACTTCTATCGGCGAACGCGCTTTCTATGGGTGCAGAGATCTTACGAATATTACGATCCCAGACAGTGTTACCTCTATTGGCGCTAACGCTTTTTCATCGTGCGATAAGTTCACAAGTGTTGCGATCCCGAATAGCGTTACTTCGATCGGCGAACGCGCTTTCTATTGGTGCAAGGGTCTTACAAGCATTACCATTTCAAATAGCGTTACCTCGATCGGCGACTTCGCTTTCGATTCATGCTATGTGCTTGAATCCATTACTGTCGCGGAAGGGAATACCGTTTACAGCAGTCAGAATGGAATACTGTACAACAAAGCCAAGACGGAAATGATATGCGTTCCGCCCGCGATCAAGGGTTCGATTGCAATTCCCGACGGCGTTACCGAGATCCCGAATAATGCGCTCCGCCAGAGTAGCTATCTCGAAAGTATATCCGTATCTGCGGCGCACCCGACATACAGCAGTCAGGACGGGATCCTGTACAACAAAGCCATGACGGAGATCGTACGCGCCCCGCAAGGGATCAAGGGCGAAATTACGATTCCCGACACCTTGCCCGAAATCCAATACTCTTCACTTGATTTTTATTTTCCCCATCTCGAAGGCATATCCGTATCTGCAACGCACCCGACGTACAGCAGTCAGGACGGGATCCTGTACAACAAAGCCATGACGGAAATGTTATTCGTTCCGCTCGGAATCAAAGGCGAGATCACAATTCCCGACAGCGTTACCAAGGTTTCCGGTTTGGGAAACCGAGATTTTGAAAAAATTACTGTTGGAGACGGAAATGCTGTTTACAGCAGTCAGGACGGAATACTGTACAACAAAGCCAAGACGGAAATGATATGCGTTCCGCCCGCAATCAAGGGTTCGATTGCAATTCCCGACGGCGTTACCGAGATCCCGAATAATGCGTTCCGCCAGAGTAGCTATCTCGAAAGTATATCCGTATCTGCGGCGCACCCGACATACAGCAGTCAGGACGGGATCCTGTACAACAAAGCCATGACGGAGATCGTACGCGCCCCGCAAGGGATCAAGGGCGAAATTACGATTCCCGACAGCGTTACCGAGATTTCGGATTATGTGCTCCACTATTGTCTCTATCTCGAAGGCATATCCGTATCTGAAACGCACCCGACTTTCAGCAGTCAGGACGGGATCCTATACAACAAAGCCAAGACGGGGATCGTAATCGTTCCGCCCGGGATCAAGGGCGAAATTACGATTCTAAACGGCGTTACCGAAATCGGCGATTCCGTTTTCTATGGATGCACAGAGATCACGAGTATTACCATTCCCGAGAGCGTTACCTCGTTCAGCTATGGCGCTTTCTATGGATGCACAAGTCTTACGAACATTACAATTCCGAACAGTGTTACCGAAATCGGCGACTCTGCTTTCTATGGATGCACAAGCCTTACGAACATTACAATTCCGAACAGTGTTACCGAAATCAGCGACTTCGCTTTTCGAGAATGCAATGCTCTTGAAGCAATCACCGTCGCGGAAGGAAATGCCGTATACAGCAGTCAGGACGGAATTTTATACAACAAAGCCAAGACGGAAATGATATGCGTTCCGCCCGCGATCAAAGGCGAGGTTACAATCCCCGAAGGCATTACCGTACTCTATGGCGCCGCTTTCCAGGATCGCACAGGGCTTACGAGCGTTACGATCCCGAACGGCGTTACTCTAATTGATGCAAACGTGTTCTTTGGATGCACAGGACTTACGAGCATTACGATCCCCGAGAGCGTAACTGTCATTTATTACTCCTCTTTCTATGGGTGTACCGACCTCGTAAGCGTAACGTTCCAAAACCCTGATGGGTGGTATTTTAAGGCAACAGATCCATCAGACCATTTGGAAAAAAGGGTAAACTTTCCGAGCGAAACTCTGCAAGATACGGCGGTCGCCGCAAAATACTTAAAAGATAATTATAAGAATTATGTTTGGACTCGCGATTCAGAGTGAGAACGGGATGTTTCCGTAACGGTTGCAAAGCGCGCGCCGCGGGCATCGCCCGCGGCGCGCATCTCTTTTTCCCCATTCTCATGGCTTACTTTGCCCTCCTTTCGCCGCGCGCGGAACGCGCCTTCCCCCTTCTTCCAAAAAAAATAAAAATAAAAGGCAAAAACGATTGACAAAACGGGCGGTTTCCGTTACAATAATTAGGCTATCGAGAGATAGCTTATATCGCGGGGTAGAGCAGCCAGGTAGCTCGTCGGGCTCATAACCCGGAGGTCGCAGGTCCGAATCCTGCCCCCGCAACCATTTATGGCGATGTAGCTTAGTTGGTTAGAGCGATCGGTTCATACCCGATAGGTCAGCGGTTCGACTCCACTCATCGCTACCAAATAAATTCGGCTTCATGCCGTTTTTATATATAATTCGTTTTTCGGCCCCATGGTCAAGCGGTTAAGACACCACCCTTTCACGGTGGTATCATGGGTTCAAATCCCGTTGGGGTCACCATGGAAAGCTCACTCTTTTGAGTGGGCTTTTTCCTTATGATGCGCGCCATTGCACCTTTCGATCGCGCTTTCCAAATCCGCTTCGTCGGAACGTTCGCTCCGAAGGCTCGAATCGCGAAAAAATTTTGAAAAATTTTTTTATATATGACAATATATGTCATATACTTTGTGGTAAAATGGCACTGTAAAAGGAGGAAAGGACATGAAAATTTACGGTAGCTTTTATGTGGGAAACTCCTATCACACGGAATTGACGCCCGACATGAATGCCGAAAGGGAGCATATCGCGGAGATCGAGCAGAAAATCCGCGCTCTCCGCCCGCTCTTGGATGAATATGTCGTTGTGGACCTGAAAAGAGCGGACGGTTCGGAGAACACTCCCGCCTATTTCCAAACGACACGGAGCAGGGCCTATCGACGGTCTCCCGAAGATCGCTACCTCTTCACGGCGGAGATCGGGATCCGTGGAACGGACGGAGAGCGCGAGGGCACGTGGCTCTATCGAAAAGAGGAGCTTCCGTGCGAAGAAGCCGTGCGGCTATTCTATGAGATCTGCGTGGAGCGGAAGGCGCCCGATCTGCAAAAATGGGTACGGCATGAAAGCCTTTTCAGCGACAAGCAAACCGCAAAGGAGCGCAGGGAAGAGCGAATAATTGACCGATGCAAAATACTTTTCAATCAGTGTATGGTCGAAGAGGTGAGCGGCGCGCTTGGGGATGCGGTCCTATTGGAAGCGCTCGAAAGATTATGCCGCGAATATCTGCTTGAATATTCCCCGTTCTTCGTCGGGCTGTGCCATTTTTACGGTTGCTACGCAGGGTTGGAACAAATGATAGACGACTGTCCGCAAGACGCGGTGCTCGCCGCGGCGAAGGCCGACCTCCTCCATGAGGGAAGGCTCGCGCCGCCCGACCTTAAAGGGGCGTACGATCTCTACGTTCACGCCGCCCGCACAGGCTCCCTCCGCGCGGCGCTCATGGTGGCGAGGGCGTTCCGCGACGGCTGGCTTGCCCCGCCCGACTTGGACCGCTATGCGGAGATCGTGCAAAGTCTCTATGAATTTTGCGCCAACTATGACGCGGAGTACACTCTCTTCGCCTTGCCCGAGGTCGTTTTTGAACTCTCGCGCATCGAGGAAAAGCACGGAAACACGGAAAAGGCAATCGAATTCTGTCTCCATTGGAAGGAAATGTCGCTCATGTGCGCTTGCAATACTTGCTATCCTTCCAAGTACGACGAACAAATCGTTTTGCAACTCTACCGTCTCACCGAGTTCGAGCCATCGGAGATGGACCTTCTCGACCTCTTCTATGTATTGCGTTCGCCGTGCAAGGCGAGAATCTTTCTCGAAGGCGATACGGAGATCGAAGTCGAGGCAGTGCGATACGAGGACGAGGTCATTGTGAAATGCGGGGAGTTCTACTTCCGGGACACCTCAGACTTTTTCAAGAAGTACCGCCTCGACGGCAAGCGCATCACCGCCTATGTCGATAAAATTCTTTATATCACAACGGAGGAGACCCTATGAATGAAATAGAAGTGAAAGACACAATGCGCGAGCTTTACCGTTCGCTGCTTCTGAAACGGGACGCCCTACGCAAGGAGGGCGAGGCGTATCGGATCGCCTACATACAGGAGTTCGGAGAACTGCTGGAAGAAAGATACTCCCTCTTCATTGAATGCGTCAAGTACAAAAAGCTCCTCTCCTTCTGCATCGCAAAGCAGAATAGCGGACTGCCCGTGTTACGCGCCGAACTCGACGGCTATCTCGAAAACACGATGGAAAGCTACTACGAAGAGCTTCGCGCCCTTTCCGAAGCCCGCAAAGCAGAGAGGCTCCCGCTCTCCGAAATCGAAGTGTTCCGCATCAAAAAGCTCTACCGCAAGCTCGCGAGAATGCTTCACCCCGACCTTCATCCCGCCTTCTGCGGCGACTTCGAGGCGTACGAACTGTGGCAAAAGATCAAGAGCGCCTACGAGCGCAACGACTACGAGGCGCTCAAAGAGGCGGAAGTACTCGCGGCGGCGCTGCTCGAAAAGAGGGAGGGAACAAAGCAGGAGATCGAAGTCGAGGACGCGGAAAACAAGATCGCCGCGCTCCGCGAGGAGATCGCGCAAATCGTGCGGGAAGATCCCTATCTCTACAAATTCTTTCTGCAAGACGATGAGGCGTGCGAAAACAAGAGATCCGAACTGAAAAAGGACATCGTGGATTACGGAAATTATCTGGAAGAGCTCAAAAGAGAAGCGGAGACCTATCGGGTCGAGGAGAATGCGTAATGGGAAACGAACTGATTGCTGCGCAACAAGCGGTACGGAAAATCGAAAAATTCGGACTTGGCGATGTGATCAAGCCCTTCATACGGGAAATTTTTCTCGACGACGTCTTTGTCCACGGCGTCCTCTTTGACAGGCGTCTCGGAAAACTCAAAGCGGGCGACGAACTCCTTTTGGTGCGCAAAAAGCCGCCCTACGACGAATACACCGTCGCGGTCTATAAAGGCAAGGAACGGTTCGGAGAACTTGCCGAAAAGGACGAGCGCATCTTTGCCCGTCTGCTGGACGCAGGCAAAAAACTCACGGCGAAGGTGAAACGGGTCGTACTCCTTCCCGACTACTCCGCCCTCGAAATCTCGATCATAATGAAAGATCTCTGATCGCATTGCTCTCTTTGCGGCGTGCCTCCGAGGAAAATCGGGACTTTCCCGCAGACTGCTTTAAGTCCCAAAAGAGACGGACGACCTCTGTTCGGGTCTGTTTTGCGGAAAAATCGCGGAAAAAACGTACCCCATCCCCGCAAAATGCCCGTTCTTTGCGCGCTCTATCGGCGTGCAAAAAAACCAAGAGCCCCTGCGCTTTTTAGCAGCGCAGGGGCTCTCGTCCGAACTCGGTTCATTGCAGAAGTTTGTACAGCTCGTCGAGCGCATGGCGCTCGTCGGACAGATAGTGCGGCAGTTCTTTCCATGCGCTCTGCCAGCGGCGCAAAACGCGATCGTCTAACTTTTTCATCTCATCGATATACTCATTGACAGGGTGTCTTATAAGATGTAGCATACGATCGCTCTCATACGATTCGTACACCGCCGAATCTCTTCTTTCATAGGGAGACAGACGTTTCGGCGGTTTGATCCTCGTTGTCCCTGTAAACGCGAGCTCTTCAAAGATCCATGCCGAGGACGTAGATGCCTGCATGTCCTTTTCCAAAACGATCGAATTCGGCGTATTGAAAAACATCACGCACTCGGTTTTGTCGATCATCTCGGACAGCGCGACCGTCAGCATCGCATGGACGTGCGCCGTTGTAATATTCCGCTTCTTATAATGATAGTTACCGTCGCTCTCCCTGCAAAATCTATCGTCCAGCATGCCGATCAATTCGTCGCTGTATCCCCACACGCAGGAATCGATAAACGTATTCAAACCGAATTCCTTTTTGAGCCAACCCGCAAGCGTAACGGCTTTTTCGATGTCCTCGTGCGAATGCGACAAAAAGATGTCCGCGGAAACCGCACCGAACCAGGCATTTCTCAATGCGCCGCCGTCGATTTCTCCGTCCTCCCCGATGAATTTATCGATACATCCACGGGCTTTCATCTTGTGATAACGGTAGATCTCCTCACCTCTCTGATGGCATCCTTCTCTCTCTTTCTCGTCGATAAAATTGTCTGAAAGGCGCAGTTCAAATTTGCGATACATAACAATCTCCTCAATTTCCGTGATATGGATTTTTCCGCCTCAAATATAGCGGTTTACAATTTGTATGACCTCTTCGACGATGAGATCGCAATTCGATTCCTCGATCTCGTATCCGTTCAGCTTGTCCAGCGCGCCGAGATAGCTCTTTATCGCGGTCAAGACGTCCGTCTCGTTCTCTCTGTACTTTTGCCTCTCCTCGAAATAGGGTCTTATGTACCTTTCGACGCCCTTCGGGGAGGAGATCTTCTCGTATATTTCCCTCGCCGTGCCGCCCGTACAGCCGATCGGGAGCGGCAACGCCCTGTTTTTGACGATGCCTTCGAGCTCCTTCATCATTCCGTCCGCCGATCCTACGCTCCCGTCCCGCAACTTCTGTCCGAACGCAAAGATGCAGACCTTCGCTTCGCCGCAAAGGAGCGATCGATTTGTTTTCTTGCAAGATTCGAGATCGCGGTTCGGCTCCCCTTCCTCGATCCGCGGGAACGGAAACGCTTTGAAATGATCGGGATATTCCTCTTCGCGGAGCCCCAACCTTTCGCATCCGTCGAAAATGCCGTATAGGATTGCGGGACCCACGCCCAGCCCGTAACCCGTTACGACGCGGAAACAATTCACAATTAGCTCCGAAACGAGCTTTTTTAAGAAAATTTCGGTAACATCGCTGTGCTGTCCGCCCCTGCATTGACTGCCGGATACCATCACATTCCGCAAACGCATCTTGGAAATGTCCTTCAATGTCTCCGCGGCAAAAGAATTTTCGTCGTC
Organism: uncultured Clostridia bacterium; assembly: GCA_947624965.1. GTDB lineage: Bacteria > Bacillota > Clostridia > Christensenellales > Borkfalkiaceae > Gallimonas. The sequence goes on along the minus strand of CANQMN010000022.1, from coordinate 1,217 downwards.
GAATATCTTCTTCAAGACGACGATGACGTTCCTCATCGCATAGTACTGTCTCTCCGTTTTGGATACGCTCTTGTTTCCGTCGCCGTAGTCGCTGATGCCCTTTATCACCGCCCAATCGTAGACGCGGTTGAAAATGCTCGCGGAGGCAACGCCGATCCCCTCCATGTCCAGCGCTTTCCCCTCGGGGAAATGATATTTGAGCCAGGCGCGCACCGCCGCACTGTCCAAGAGTTTCTCCCCCGAAAGGTAGCACCCCGTGTGAACGCGCGGGAAACGCTCGCATATGCACTTCGTTCCCGCCCGAAACGGATCCCCATCGCACTTTTCCGAATGCGGACCCTGCGCCGCGCCGACTTTTTGGAGCTCTGCAAGTATATTTTCGCGAAGAGCGTCGTCGTATTCCTTTAAGCCGATCCCCGCGAAGAGATTGATCAGCCGCGTGGAACGGAAATGCGGGCTCCGATCGATCCGACCCCTGTCGGTCGCCTTCTCGTATTCGTAACCGACGATCTCCTGCGCGATCACGACGTCGCCGATCTTGATTTCGTCGTCCAAACTTGCGGCGATCCCGGGCATAAAGATGTAGACGGGCTTGAAGATGCGAATGGCGCGATGCAATACGTTGATCGCGCTGTTGATGTTGACGCTGCCCATGTCGCATGCGCGGATCAATACGATGTCGTATTTGAAGAACTTTCCGAGATAGAACTGTTGCAGCGTCTCGGGGTCGGTATAGCGCAACAGCATGGAATAACCGCTCAACGGTTTGAGACTTTCCAGCATTACCTCGAATTCGATTTCGTTATACACGATGAAGAGGAAGTTGAGCAGAGGCTCCAACTCCATCGCTTTTTCCTTGGTAACAGTAAGCGAACGAGTCTTTCCGTTCTGCTCGCCGAACGGCGTCCCGCCGTCGTCTTTCCCGTCGCATTTCTCTTTTTCCGCGGCTTCGCCTCGGCTATCACCTTTCACGTCGCATTTTTCCGTTTCCGCGGCTTTGTCTTTGCTATCGCCCTTCACGTCGTGCTTCTCTTTTTCCACAGCTTCGCCTCGGCTATCGCCTTTTACGTCGTATTTTTCCGTTTCCGCGGCTTCGCCTCGGCTATCACCCTTCACGTTGTGCTTCTCTTTTTCCGCGACTGCATGCTTCTTTTCTTCTTTCATTTGATTGCTCCTTTTTTTATTCAAATAACAATAAATTATTGGGGGTATATATG
>CANQMN010000021.1 GCA_947624965.1 uncultured Clostridia bacterium | reverse complement strand
AAGTTTTCGCCGGCACTTGCCGAGATCGTACCGTTTCCGGACAATGGAAATCTTGCGATTCCCATGAGATCGGTCTGCACCGTTTGATCGCGGTATTGCACGATGGCGCCGAAGACGGGGCGAACGTCATTCCCGTAGCCCGCAGTGATATACACGTTCAAAGTGTCCTCGACTTCGATCGAGATCATCAGCGGCGTTGCCCGAGGGAATGCGTCCGTTTTCGCTCCGAAGGTAGGAAATCCTTTGAATTTCCTTCCCTCCCATTCGGTCTCTGCCGTGCCGCTCAAACGCATAGGCGGCACATCACGGGGCTGTTCGGGAAGTTTCCGAACGAAATGCAGGGCAATTTTCGCGGAGCCGATCCTTTCCCCCACCCCGTTCGTCACTTGAAGATCCTGTTTCCACAAAAGGTCCGCAGGCGATCCCTTCACGCTTTCCGTTCCGTTGAGGATCCGATCTCCGTCGGCGCAATAATTGTAGTAAGCGACGCTATGATCCGCGTCGAACAGGTTGCCTTTGATCGACAGCACTGCCGCGCCGCCGAACCGCCCCGCGATCTTATGTTCCCCTTGAAAATCCACCGCTGCGCGGTACATTTCGGGAAGTAACGCCCATTCGCCGAGCGTTGTTTCCACGGGGGCAAGAGGCGTTTCGGGCGTCACGCCGATTTCGGCTACCGTGATCCTGTTCGGCGCAAGCCCTTTCTCTTTGATCCGTTCATTGGCGTTCTGCGGAGGCGGGGTCAACAGCCTTTCCTGCAACAAAACCTTGTTTTGATACGGATGCCACATCGGCTGTCCCGCAAGATTGTTTACGGTAATAATCTCGCCGCCACGGTAAGGCGAAAGGGGCTGTCCCATCGGATGCGACTTTGTATCGCCTTCCCGTGTCAAAAGCCACGGTTGCAAGTCATTGATGAACCCATAATAGCTTGATACATAGTGAACGGCGATCACGGCAGAAACATTCTGCGAAAGCAGCGGCGGCGCAACGGGAACCGCATTGATCCCCTCCAACTGCCGCATCCCCCGCCAACTTGCACACACCAACAAATTGCCGTCCGCGCTCATTGCCCCGTCTTCATCCCAATCGGAATGATAGGTCATGCGGGTGATCTCGCCCGTTGCAAAATTTCGTTTGAATTGGTCTATGTTTCCGCCCTCTGCATTCGAGACGAACAAAAACGACCGTCCCCCCTCCGCAAAAGACTTGAATTCGCAAAGGCTGCCGCTGTTTGCCCAACCCCGCACATCCGCATCGTCTTCCGACGACGGACCCTGCGGATTGAGAATGCGGTAATCTTCGGTCTCATAGCAATCCTCCTCTCTCTTTAAGGTACAGATCACCATGATCAAGCCGTCTCTTCGCAGAAGATTATACGCCAAATGTTTTCCGTCGGGCGCGACATGATATGTGCGTCTCCCGATGACTTGTTTGTCCCCGAATCCGTCATGAAATACGATCTTCCGATACCTTTGCTCTTTTGCCTCGTATAAGCTCGGTTCGCTTTCAAGAATATATGCTTCGTTTCCAAGCTCATTGGAGAGAAACATTCGCTTCTCGTCGAGGATATAATAAAAACCGCCTAAAAAATCAGGTCTTCCCGCAACACGGTCCGTAATGCGTTTTGCGCCGCTGCCGTCTTCCCGCATCATCCACTCCGTTCCATGGTTATAATCATGGAACAAAATGAATTTCCCATCGGGCGAATAGGTAGGCGCCCAAGGCATGATGCCGTCGGGCAGCGGATAATGATGATATACGATCGGATAAAATGCGCTGCTTTCTTTCTTCATGTTTCTCCAACAAAAAAGCAAGGCTGTTCACCTTGCTTTTTTACGCTTACATCATTCGGATGGCTTCAACAAGGATAACTGCCATATCTTCGGCTTGTGGAATGAGGCCGAAGTTTCCCATGTCCTCATGTCTGATCCCGTTATAGCGATATATTTCTGCATCTACCCCGGCTTGTTGTAAAACGCCCCCATACCATTCGCCCTCCTGCCTGAGCGAATCGAATTCGGAAGTTACGATGATCGCTTTCGGCAATCCGACAAACGTTTCCGCCATGGCGGGCGAACAGTAAGGGCTCTTGGATTCTTCCGGTGTCACATATGCCGTGAACATCAGATCCAATCCCTTGCTTTGGCGCGGATCTTCCATTTCCCCTCGCAAAAACTCCGAAGTTTCGTTATAGACATATTCGCTTGCAGACCAAACAAAACCATCGGGATAACCGTCTCCGATCATCGTCACGGGGTTCATCAAGAGTTGCAAAGCCACTTTTTTCTCGCCGGAATCTCTGTCTTTCAACGCGATCGCTGCGGACAGATTTCCCCCCGCGCTGCCTCCGCCGACGGCAACTTTGCTGCGGCTGATCCCGTACCGCTCCGCATGAGCGTAAAGATAACAAAGCGCATTGTAGCAATCCTCGATCGCCGCAGGATATTTGTTTTCGGGCGACAACGAGTAATCCACGTCGAACACATGCGCATTCGCTTTTTCGGCGATGAATTTCAGCATGGGGTCCTTCCCGTTCGGCGGTCCCATAAAAAACCCGCCGCCGTGGAAATGCAAGAAACACGGGTTGCCGCCTTCAAGATCTACGGGCGCATGGTATTGCCACAGCTTTATCTTTCTGCCGCCCAACAGCACCTCTTCTTGCGTGATCTCTATGTTGCCGTCGCACAGGTCGATCGTCTTTGACTTTTCCGGATCCTCGCGTGCGGCTTCCATCATTTGCCGAAGAGCGGGTAAAAGTTTTTCTGCGGGAATATCCAACGAGGGCATGTGAATTGCTTGATTGGGATTCCCATCGAGCACCGACTGTTTCAGCTTCTCGGCAAGTCTCGGCTCAAACTCGCCCGCCCTATCGCGATCGGGAATATGCTTGATATGTACTTTCGCAGTCCCGAAGTTTGTCGTCGTATCGTCGCTCTTCATCTTTTGGAGCATGGCAAAAGAATAGTGCCTTGTATTTTCACTCATTTCCTGCTCTCCCTTAACCTTTTACGCTACCCAACGTAAGCCCCTGCGCAAAATATTTTTGGAAGAAGGGGAACGCGATGATGAGCGGCAAAATGCCCGCGACGCAGATCGCCATACGAACAGATGCCGAAGGGATATCGATCTCTCCCGCAAGATTCGGGTTGGATTGCAAAAAGGCGATATTTTCATTCATCTTGTTCAGGAGTTGTTGGATCGTAAACAGCTCCGAATGTTTATCGCTGATATAATAGAGTCCGTTCGTCCAATCGTTCCAATATGCCAGTGCAGCCATCATGCCTATCGTGGCAAGAATGGGCGTCGAGAGAGGCAAGACGATTTGGAAATAGATCGTAAACTCCCCTGCCCCGTCGATGCGGGCGGCCTCCAAAAGCTCTCCCGGGATACTCGTTTTATAGTAACTCAAAACAAGGATCACCGTAAACGAACTCATGAGAAGGTTTGGAAGGATCAGCGCCCAAAATGTATCCCCGATGTTCATGTAGTTGTTCCAGACGATGTAGGAAGAGACCATGCCGCCGTTAAAAATCATCGTCAGCATGAGTACCAACATAATGATCTTCAACCCGGGAACATCTTTTTGGGCAAGCCCATAGGCAAACATGGAGGTAATGATCACGGAAAGGGTCGTCCCGACTACCGTGACGAGGATCGTCATCAGATACGCCATTCCGATCGACGAGCGCGCTTCCCAAAGATACTTCCAAGCGTCCATGCTCCATTCACGCGGAATAAAACCGTAACCGTAGAAGGAAATCGCTTTTTCCGACGTAAACGAAGAGGCAATGAGAACGACGAACGGTGCCAGTGCGAGGAACGCCATAACGCCGAGCAGGGTATAGGCGATGATCTTCGCCGCCAACATATCTCTTTCCGGAATTTTATTGGTAACTTTCCGGGGGTCTTTTTTTACATGATCGATAGATTTTTCCATAAATGTCCCCCCCTCAAAAGATCGCGTCTTCTTTATCGACTTTCTTGACGATGAAGTTGGCGGTAACGACAAGGATCAAGCCGACAAGGGATTGGAACACACTGACGGCAGACGATGCGGCAATGTTCGGCGTGACTTTGAGTGCATTGTAAATATAGACGTCGAGCGTCTGTGTGACCTCATAGAGCGTACCGACATTCTGCGTGACCTGATAAAAGAGACCGAAATCGGACGCCATGATCTTGGAAACGTTGAGGATACTCAGCGTTATGATCATCTTTTTCAGGCTCGGAAGCGTGATGTGGAGCGTTCTCTGCCAAAAGTTTGCGCCATCCAATTTCGCCGCTTCATAGAGCGCGGGATCGATCCCGACGAGGGACGCAACATACACGACCATGCCGAACCCGACGCCTTTCCAAACATTCAAAAACGTGAGGATAAACGGCCAATAGGCAGGCGTGTGATAATAATCCGCGCCCGTCATCTTGGTAAAGACGCCGCTCTGGGGTCCCAAGAATGCGTAGACAAGATAGCTTACGATGACCCAAGAGATGATGTTGGGGAGTAAGATCGCCGTCTGAAATACTTTCTTTGAGACCTTGCTCGCTACCACATTGAAAAAGATAGCCACGGTCACGGGGATCACGATCCCGAGGATCGAGAAGACGACGTTATAGAGAACCGTGTTCCTGATCAAAGTCCAGATCTGATTGCTCGAAAACAACAGCTCGAAATTGTAGAAGAAGCTGTACTCGCTCAATTCTCCAAAACCATAGAACGGGCTATTGAGGTATCCGAGTTTCAGATCGGGTTTGCGAAAGGCGATCGTGATCCCATACATCGGGATGATATTGTTGATGACAAGGTAGATGAGTCCCGGGAGCATGATCGCATAGATGATCAGCGTCTTTTTCCACGAGAACTTTCTCTTCCGCTTCTTCTGCGGCTGACTGCGTTTTTTCACTTCTACCGCTGTTTGTTCGGCAGCTTGCGTTTCGGAAGTTGATTCGGAAACGGTCGCATCTTCAATCGACGGCATAATTCCCTCCTTATCCATTGCCGAAATCAACGGATCAACCGTTATTGGCAAGCCAAGCGTTGAGTTGCGCCTGCTTGTCGGCGATCACATCACCGATCCCGGCGTTCTTCAATTCTCTGATGAATTCGTCATAATAGGCAGTGGAGCCTTTTCCGGTCGCGATGGTTTTGGCATATTTGGAAACGACGTTGGTGATATTTGCGAGTTTTGCCGTCATCTTGGAAGAATCGTAGACAAACCCGTTTGCTTTTGAACATCTCTCGGCAAACGCTTTGTCGGCGGCGGCGATGTCTGCATTCTTGGTCGCAAGATCGGCTTCCCAACTGCTTCCTTCCGTCACATAGCTATAAACCATGCGTTTGTCGCCATAGACGCCGATCCCGTTCCGATAGGGCGTGGTATTGATATCCAAACCGTCGGCATAATCAATAAACCCGTTCTCCTCGTTGACAAACTTGTAGTGTTCGCCTTCGAGTCCCCAATAGAGCATGTTGATGACTTCTTTATCCGTCATCATGAGGTCAATCGCTTTCAGGCAAGCGCCGACATTATCGGCAAGAGAACAGACGCCCCAACTGATCTGCGAATTATCGAACGCATAGTAAGGCTTGATGATTTGGAGCTGTACCACCTCTTCTTTCAAAGCGTTCGTCTGTGCGTTGCGCAATCCCTGCTGACAGTCTTGGAACATAGAGCGCGCTTTTCCGGTCTTGAACATATCCGTACTCAACTCATTCGTCGTATCGGCTTCGGGCGAAAGCCATCCCTTTTCCTGACACTCTTTCATGAAGGCTACGAAATTCTTATATTCTTGCGTCTCATAGTAGTTCACGACGGTCGTCGTGGCAGGGTCCGCTTGAAGGTTCAAAACACCGCTGGATGCCGTTACGTCTTGTACGCCGCACAGATCCCTTGCGATGAAAAAGCCCGAATCATCCCGAATGCTTGCAAGCGGATAATAGTTCGTTCCCACCTCGCTCTTTATCGTTTCATTGTTCTTCAATGCGGCAAAAATCGTGCGAAGATCGTCGTAGTCGATTTCGGTCTGATCGGGATAGGTTTCCGCCAACCCGCACTTTTCCAAGTCGGCTTTTCGGATCATCAGGCTGCCGCCCGAGGCGACGGCCTCTTCACGGGTCGCGATGGAGATGATTTCTCCCCTCGCGTTCCGGACATACATCGGATAATCTTCATTCAGTTCTACGACGCCCGGCGCATATTCTTGGAGCTGCTCTTCCGTGAGCGTTTCGATCGCGTGAAGTTCTGCAAGTTCATACGGGCTGGTCCATGCCATACAGATGACATCCATGTCGCCGCTCTGCAACGTGGTGCTATACTGATTGACGGCAGTAAGCGAAGTGGGATAGAATTCGATTTGGATCCCCGAATCCTTGATGTGCTCATTGATGGCATCTTCTACCTTTTGGAAATCCTTGGGCAGAGCCGTGGCATAGAGATAGGTGATGGAGACGGTATTCGTTCCTTTCCCGCCGCATCCCGCAAGCATTGAAGTGCCGAATGCCATCACTCCTGCCAATGCACATACCACAAACGTTCTTGATGCTTTCATAATTTTCCTCCTATCGCCATGGAATTTCATTTCCAAGTGGCACAAGTGTACCATTGCCTTTCCGAGGTGTCAATAACCTTTTTGATTGTTGGAACAAATTTTGCGTTTTGTTTCATAGGGTCGTAACAAAATATGTGTCTTTGTAACAGGGTATTGGAACAAATTTTGTGTTTTGTTTCACTTTTCTTTTGCGCTATTGACACAAATGTTCCGCACATGATAAGATACTCCTCGAAACGGGGAAACCAAAATCTTATCCCGAGGAGGAAAATTATGAAAAAGACCCGAAAGCTATTCATCGCGCTTCTTACGATGGCAACGCTTGTGCTCGCGGTATGCGGATTTGCAGCTTGCAACAATACTCCGAACAACGGCGACAAAGTGCTTGCCACCGTGATCACGCTCGATCAAAGCGAAGCCACTCTGAAAGTCGGCGAAACCTTGCAACTCAACGCCGTCGTTGATTTCAAAGCGACCGATAAATCGGTTGAATGGACATCCAGCGATGCGAGCAAGGCGACGGTGAGCAATGAAGGACTTGTCACCGCCGTTGCGGCAGGCAACACCACCATCACCGTGAAGACCAAAGACGGCAGCAATTTGTCGAAAACCTGTACGGTTACGGTCAAAGAAGCGGCTGCCGTCAAATGTGTCGTCGATCAGCTTCTCGATTCCACATTCGCCCCCGAAGAGCCTGCGGCAGCCGGGGCAATTACCTTCTATGATGACGGAACGTTTCTTGCAGATCTCTTCCTGAACGGCGCATTGAACGCACCTGTTGTTTTGGAGTCCACTTGGGAGGTGGTTGACGGGGCGTTCAAGTTCCCTACCGAAAAAACGACCATCACCATTTTAGGTTATGAGGGCAAAGCATGGGCGGAAGCGGTAGTCGTCGGCAACACGGTTGAGATCATCATCGCGATCGATAATGAAGAAGCCGTCGGCAGAGCCACCAAGTGCATTCTTACCGCAGAACAGGCAGCGCTTTTCGGAGTTACCGTCGGCACAGACATCGCCGTCACCGGAATTACTCTTTCCGAGACGACCCATTCGATGGTCTCGGGCACCAACTTCGATCCCGCGACATTGGCGACCGTTGAACCTGCGGACGCTACAAACAAGACCATCACGGTAGAATTGAAAGACGACTCTACCGAAATCGTAAGAATTTCCGACAACAAGATCTATGCGGTCAAGGCGGGAACGACCGACGTCGTTTTGAAGGCAGGCAGCCGTTCCGCCACCCTCTCCGTCACCGTCACTTATCCCGAGAAGAGCGGGTACTTCACTTCCCCCGTTGCATTCGAGGAAGACGCCGTATTTACGGGGATCTTCGTGATCGTACCCGACGTTATGGAACTTCCCATCAGCTTTGCATTCGATACCGAAGGTATGGTCTATTTCAGCGGAGTGGGTTCCTCCATGGGTTACTACAACGTGACAAAGACGGGCGATGCCATTTCCGAAGTCGAAGTAAAGCTGTTTGAAAATGCAGCCGAATACACGTTCACCTATGCCGAAACAGACGATGCCGTGACGTTGACCGATAAGAATACGGGTGAAGGTACGCTCGGAACGCTCACGAAGGAAGCCGCCAAATTCTTTGAAAAGAATGTGACCTTCGCGACCACCCCTATCGATACGGGAAGTGGTCTCATCTATCAGGAGATCACTTTCAAAACCGATGGCACCTACACCTTTGAGTGGTACTTCATGACCGAGGATCCTATTCTCGTCGAACACGGTACCTACACCCTGACAAACGATACTCTCACGACCGTAGTGACGAACACAGCGGTTGACCTCATGAACATGGCGGGAACTTCTGCTTTCACCGCTACGCTCACCACCAATGCGGATGGGTTGCGCCAGTTTGTACTCGGCGACGGAACACTCATTGAGATCAAGCCCGAATCCATCACGATGAATGCAAAATTCTACTATGTGTTGGATATGTCTGCCCTTGGCCTCGGCAAGAGCGAAAGCGAGTTGCAGTTGAAAGAGAACGGGACCTATACCTTCACCATGAAGATGAGCGATACGGTAGTTCTCCAAGAAACAGGCACCTATGAAATGACGGAAGACACCTTAACTTTGACTGCGCAGACAACCGAAAGCGCATCGGGGCTTACCGCTGCGGGAGAGCACTCTATCACCTATGTCGATGGCGTCATGCACATAAAGGTCGGCGAAACCGATCTTGCAAAGGTCGAAGAGAACGCTTGATCAAGTTTACACTTTCCCCCCTTTAAGGGCTGCCCGGCATCTGCCGGGTGGCTCTTTTCTTTTTTCCTCTTGACAGCCATCGTATTTCATGATATACTGAAACAAATGCACCAAGGGGGCAAATATGAAGGCTTATACTTACGAGGGCTCCGATGCCATTCGGGAATGTGTGGGCGCCGCGATCTTTCAATTTTTGGAGAACACTGATTTTGAAGATATCAGCGTCAATGAGATCTGCTATGAGGCACATATCGGCAGAACAACTTTCTATCGCTATTTCGGAACGAAAAACGGCAAACTGAACGCTTTGCAGTTTTGGCTTGTCCAAAATTGGCATAAATACCGCGATCGGTACAGCGCCCGTGAACCCTCCATGGACAAACTCTTTTTAAGTTATCTTTATCATACAAAAAAACAGATGCTCCTCTTGCACCGCAACGGTCTCACCCATCTTATCGACGACATCATAATCGATGTGTTTGATGCCAATCGGGATGAAAACAATCTTTATTTGAACTATGCGGGAGCCGGCATTTGGATCGGCATTGTACGGGCGATCCTGTTGAAAGAGTATGCCGACGACGCCAACTCCATATATCACAACGTTCACGACGGGGTGGCGCGGATCGTCGCACAAAATAAGAGGTCAAAAAAGGACGGCTCAATTTAGCCGTCCTTTCAATATTCCCTGTTTTACATGACATCGTATGCGGTATTCCCCGCTCCCGACCCTCCTCACGGAGCCGTCGGGCAGAATGATCTTTGCAAATGTATTTGCCGGGATGAGAAACCGAAATTCGGCCTCCTCTCCTCTTCTTTCCCATTGGGAGCAGATCGTGCCGTAGGGAGAATCAAAACTTGCCTTTGCAAACGTCAGATGCCCGCCCAAATACGGTTGCAAGATAAACTCGCGATAGCCCGCCTTTTCAAAGATAGGTATGATCCCTGCCGTGTACGCAAAGAGAAATTCCGAGACGGCTCCGTAACTGTAATGATTCAAGGAACCCTCATGCGTCTGAAACCCGTCCCACTTTTCGGGGATCGTGGTCGCCCCGCAGCCGACCGCATTGAGCCAACTCGGGCTTTCATCCTGTTCCAACAGCCGATAAGCAAGTTCCGTATATCCGTTTTCTGCCAAAACGGGAAGCAGAAACGGGGTCGATAAAAATCCCGTATTCAGTTTGAAACCGTTTGCTTCGATCTCCTCTACGAGCTTTTCAAGAACCTTTTTCCGTTTGTCCCCTCCGCACAGTCCGAATGCAAGCGCACGGACATAAGGCGCCTGATGTCCCCGTTCGATCGTACCGTCGTCTTGTATCAAATACTTCTCATAAACGCCCGCGATGCGCTCCGAGATCCGACGATATTTCCGATGGTCTTCCTCGTTCCCGAGCACGCCTGCCATTTGAGAAACGTTTTGTGCCGAGCGGCACATATACGCCGTTGCGACGAGCGGATCCCCGCGCTTGGCGAGTAGTTCAAAGAGCATTCTTTTATCCGTATCGGGCGGCAGAGACGCCTTCTTGCCGGCGATCGGTTCCATCCACTCTCCGTAGTGCATGTGCGTATCGTAAATATACTCGCCGTCAAGTTCTCCGTCCTGCGACGTATGATATTGCGGCTGATCGGAATAGAGCGGATTATGTTCTTTCGCGCAACGCAACATATAATCCACCCACTTCTTTGCCGTTTCGTATTGGTTTTGCAAAATCTGCTTGTCGCCATAGCAGAGATACAAGATATACGGGATCCACGCGGCGCTGTCGCCCCATCCCGCGCTGTCCTCTCCGATATTGCCGTTCCCCTCAGGGCCTGCCATGCAAAGCAGTGAATTGTTTTTTCGGATCCGTTCAAATTCTTCCCGGTTGTGAAGATTGCTTGTGGCGGGGAAGGTGATCCCTACCTTTCCGCTTGCGTATTGTTCGATCGTTTGGTCGGACAGCCATTTTTCAAAAAAGGAATATACGTCCATAAAATCGGTGGCGGTACGCACATAAATTTGCGCATCGCCCGTCCAAGCATTCCGCTCACGGGTCGGGCAATCCACCGCAACGTCCAAGAAATTGCTTTTTTGGCTCCACAAACTGTTTTCGACGAGGCGGTTGATGCGCTGATCCGAGCAGGAAAATTCTCCGACGCGCTCCATGTCCGAATACAGCGCAATCCCCGTAAAATCGCCTTTTTGAATGGGTTCCCGATACCCCGTTATTTTGGCATACCGAAATCCGAAGACGGCAAAACGAGGGGTATATTCTTCGCGCTCTTTCCCTTCACATATATAGGTGATCTCTTGGAAATGCGACATGGGGAATTGGGTGTCTCTGATATTTTCAAGGGAAAATTTGCCGTCTTTGAGATCCTCCCCATGGGTCAACGTGACACGCTGCCCCTTCTCGGTATTCCGCAGGACAAAATGGACATACCCCGTAAAATTCTGACCGAAATCAAGAATGCGTTCCCCATCCGCATCGCAAAGTTCAACAGGCGAAAAAGCCTCCTTTTCCAGAACGGGGACCGAGCGCGAGGCGATCAGCGAGGCGTCCGTTCTCTCATCCGTCAAATGAACGTTTTTCCAACCGCTGTCATCGAAGGCAATATCCCGCCATCCTTTCGGCTCTTTTGCGGCGTCGTAAAGCTCCCCCATCTGCATATCCGAGGCGAGAAGTCCGCCCGTAGACGCTTTGAACGACTCATCGGTCCCGATGGTCTCCGTGGTGCCGTCCTCGTACACCAATTCGATTTGACCGAAATAATGCAGCTTGTAGCCAAAATTATTGTTGACCGTACCGCCCGTGACTCCGCGCCACCAACCGTCTCCGAGCGATACCGCCCACACATTCTCCCCTTCGTGCAATAGATCCGTGATGTCGTAGCGCTGATATTGAATGCGATAATAATAGCTCGTCAAGCCCGGCTTGAACTTCTCTTTGGTAGGACAGATCCCGTTGATCCAAAGCTCATAAAGACCGTGCGCCGTACAATAGATCACGCCCGATCTTACCCGCTTTGTCACTGAAAACCGTCTCCGCAAATAGGGCGACGGCTTGCGGGCATCCAAATCGATTTCGTCCTCCGGCTCGATCCACTTCGCAACCCAATCGGAGCGTTTCAAAAGGCCCATGACAAACGTCGCCCATTCGCTTTTCGCGGTAGCCTCGCGATCTTCCTCATCGCGGCACCACAGCTCAACGCGCCAAAAAACGGTCATGCGGCTTACGAGAGGTTTCCCCGCATAGACCACTTGCTGCATTTCGCCCGCTGTTTTCCCGCTGTCCCAAAGGATCTCTTCGGCTGTTTTGACTATGACGCGGTAATGCGTTTGAACGACTCCCCTCCTATCGTCGAGGATCTTCCAAGAAAGCCTCGGGCGGGGGTTATCGATCGCCTGCGGGCGTAAATTATGTTCGGTTTTTAAGGCATATACTTTCATGAAACGGCTCGTATTCTACTGAAACTTTGTCGCTTTTATTGTACCATCGCTGTTTTTCCCAGTCAATATCGCGCGATTTTTATGGAACAAAAAGGGCGTTTTGTTCCGCAGAAAAATTCCCCCGCCTATTGACCTTTTGCGAAAAAGGTGGTATAATTGTTCCAATCAGATAAGGACAAGGGAAAAATGATCCGCGATAAGGAAAACCACAATATTGAATTAAACAATCTCACCAGAGAAAGCCTTGTGACCGCCGTGATCCTTTTAATGGAGACCATGCCCTATGAAAAGATCACGATCACGGACATCTGCAAAAAAGCGGGCGTATCGCGCAACGCATTTTACAGGCACTATCCGAAGAAAGACGCGATCATTCGCTATTATCTGTTTCAGATCACCGAGGAATACCGAAAGAATTTGCGGAAGAAGGGTGAGCTTGTCACTGCTTACGATCTGTTCCATGCGCTTCTCGTGCATATGGCGAAGCACAAGGAGCTGATTTATAAGATCCTTTCCGCCGATCTGCAATATATCCTGATCGATACGATCTTCCTTGCGTTTCGCGATTGGTTCCGTTATGAGCATAATCATTACAAAGAGTGCCATTTTGCCGGCAGCTTCTATGCGATATGTATCTATTGGCTTTTCGATGATGCAAAACGCAGCGCCGAGGACGTGGCGGATCTGATTCTGCAATATAATCACATGGACAGGAATCAAGTTTTCCGTCTTCTTCCCGTGACCGATAAAGAGGAATTGATGTCGAAATACCACTTCATTTATCGCGACTAAACAGCTTATCCGTCGCCGCCAAAAAGGTTATAACAAATCCTTTGGAATTGTTACGACCTTTTTTTTATTCACGGCGAATTCTTGCATTTGCCCTCTTTTTTCGTTATAATTGTAGTATCAAGATTGGGAGAAAAATGATTTTTATGACAGCAGAAAAAATCATATTACATGCGGACAGAGACGTGTCTTTAATGGCATACATTCAGGACAACAGCATTGAATATGCCAAGCTCGAGAAGCGTCCCGCCATCATCGTCTTGCCCGGCGGAGGGTACTCGATGTGCTCGGATCGGGAAGCCGACTGCATTGCGATGGCATATCTTCATGCCGGATTTCACTGCTTTGTGTTGCGCTACACATTGAAAAAATTCGGAGGCTGGCCGCTCCCCTTAAACGACTATGATGAGGCTGTGTCGCTCATCAAGGAAAACAAAGAGAAGTGGCATATCGATGTCGATCGTATCGGCGTCGTTGGTTTTTCTGCGGGCGGTCATCTCGCCGCCGTGGCTGCAACCATGGCAAAAAACAGACCGAATGTTGCGATCCTCGGCTATCCCGCGTTAAAAAAGGATATCGTCGATGCCTGTCAGGCAGGAATGCCCTATCCTGCGGAACATGTAGACGGAAAGACCTGTCCCTGCTTTCTCTTCGCTTGCAGGGATGACAATATCGTAACCGTGGACGGTATGCTCGATTTTCAAAAATCCCTGTTTTCGCAAGGCGTCAATTTCGAGAGCCATATTTACGCTTACGGCGGTCATGGATTCGCAACCGGGTATGCAAATATCAACGACGCAAATATGTCCAAACATATTACCGATTGGGTCAAGGACAGCGTAGACTTCATAGGCGACGTTTGGGGAGAATTGACCTGTAACGGTCATCTCGATCCCAAGATCGCACGGTGCGTAAACGGTGACACCGAGGAGTTCCTCTCCGTGTTCTGTACTTACGGTCATCTTCTGAAAAACGAAAGCGCCGTCAAAATCATCGCCCCTGTGATCGCGGCGGTAGACGCTTATATCGCACAAATGAACGGCAGCGTCTTGCTTGACACCTTAACGAAGTCTTTCAAGCTCTGCGATCTCTTAACCATGTTTGGTTTGGCTTCAAAGCGGAACGAAATGGAACACGCTTTGAGCAAGATCATAAACAAGTGAGGATCCTTCGATTCCTCCAAAAAAATTTCCCCCTAAAAGAAGAACGGCACCTTTCGATGCCGCTCTTCTTTTATATATAGGGAGGAATGATGAGAAAACTTTTTACCTGTATTTGATCATGACCGAAACGATCTCTTTGGCGTTCTGCCGCATGAGCTTACGGGAAAGAACGCCCGATTTCATATCCTCTACAAGCGGAAGGACAATGGAATCATCCGGCGATCCGGGGGCAAGCCAACTGATGCCCGCTTTCAGACAAGCGGTGAAGCCCTCGTCGCCATACCCGTTCCAATCCGTCATAACAAAGCCTGTAAAGCCAAGTTCGCCCCGCAGATAGTCGCGCAGCAGAGCCTCGTTGTCGCTGCAATAGATGCCGTTTACGGCGTTGTATGAGGTCATAACGGTGTCGGGCATGTGCGTTTCAAAGGAATACTCAAATGCTCTCAAATAGATCTCACGGGCGCAACGCTCACTCATGATGCTGTCGGAATCGCTGCGCATCAGTTCGCAGTTATTGCCGAAGAAATGTTTTACGCAGGCGGAGACCCCCATCTCCTCGATCCCTTTGGCTTGATAGCCGCTCATGATCCCTGCAAGGAGAGGATCCTCCGAAAAATATTCGCTGTGCCTCCCGCAAAGCGGGTTGCGCTGAATATTCATGGCGGGGGCGAGCAAACATCGGATACCCATGTCCGAGGCCTCCCGTGCGATCGCGTTTCCGGATAGGCGCAGAAGTTCGGTATTCCATGTCGCACACATGACGTTTGAAGTCGGAAATCCGATATTTGCCTCATTGACGTTTACGCCGTTGTTTCCGTCTGCAAATAAGAATTCGGGAAGACCAAACTCTTCCATTTTTCCGCCGCGCTCAATGGACCCCGCATTGCCTTTATCTCCGACGCCCCACCCCGTCTTGCCGCCGACGCAAAGCCGCGCAAGCTGATAGTCGTCCATCTGATCGATAAAGTCATTCAGAAGACTGTGATCCTGTACAACCTCATCAAAGACGATGCGTTTCCCTTGATAGGCGCGTTCCGATTCCTGTCTTTCCGAATATGAGACAGGCTGTTTGTAAGGGATATGATCGATTTCCTCTTTGCTGTAAACCCTTGTCGCGCCGGAAGGGACAAAGGGTTGCGACTGCGACATTTCGCGCACCCCGATCGGGGGAGCGATGAAATTCCTGCTTTTCTTGATAACTGTCTCTTCCGTTTCAAAGGTCGCGATCTCTTGCGCATCTTCGGGGGTCCCCCCAACGCAAAGAACAATTTTCCCGCGCTCGATGACCCAACTTTCAAGTCCCTCGGAATAGGATGCCAAACGCTCATCGGGGATCTTGAATGTGATCTCTTCACTCTCGCCTGCCGACAGTTCCTTCGTTTTGGCAAAAGCGATCAACCTTGCCGCAGGCTGTTCAAGGACTTCCCCTCGGATCTTCGCATAGACGGCAACGACATGTTTCCCCGCGACCTTTCCCGTATTGGTGAGGCGCAATTTCAGCACGGTGTTTGCATCCTTTCTTTCGCAGAGCAATGTCTCGGTAGAAAATTCCGTGTAGCTCAATCCGTGTCCGAACAAATATGCCGCCCGTTTCCCGAACGTGGTAAAATAGCGATAACCGACATAGATCCCCTCTTCATATACGATCGCGGAATACTTTACGGAGAGGCTGCCGCGCTCTTGAATGATGCTTTCCTTGGTCAAGAAGTTAGAGGCAGACGGATAATCATAGTAATCGAATGCCCATGTGTTCGGAAGTCTGCCCGACGGCGAAACGCTGCCTTCTAAAATTTCCGCAAGCGCCCTGCCGCCCGCCATGCCGCAAAGTCCCGTCCATAAGATCGCGGAAACGGGGAATTCCTCTGTCCACTTCATTTCGATCGGATAGGCGGTATTGAGGACGACGACGCACTTTGTGAAATGCGTGCAGCACTGCCCGATGAGAGCGCGCTCTCCGTCGGTCAGATAGTATCCGCCCTTTGCAAGAGGCATTTCGTGGGCTTCGCTGCTGCACCGCGAAAGAAACACGATCGCCGTATCCGAAAGCTGTCTTGTTCTTTCCATGACTTCCGCCGACGGGCAATCATCTGTTTCATTGCAGTAAAAGCGGTACAGTTCTTCATTCAGGCGGAGCGAGGTGTATTTTAACCCGTCTTTCAAACGGATCGCATAACGGGGATTGATCTTCCCTGCGCCGAGGCAGCCCGAACGAAAGACGACGGACCCCGTTCCGAACGCATTGACGACGCTCCCCTTTTCGAGCGGAAGAGCATTGTTATCGTTTTTCATCAAAACGATCCCCTCTCTTGCGGCTTGAAGAACGAGCTTATCGTGTTCGGGATAGACATCGCCCGGATCGACTTTGGGTTGGGTTTTTATCGTGAACTCAAACGGAGGGATCTCTTCCCCCTCGGTATCGTAAGCGCCGCTATAACGGATGCGATAGTCCTTGCCGTATTTCTGTAAATACTTCCTCAGCCGTATCCCTATCATCTGCCCGAACATGAAATTCGGAGCTTCTATCACGGGCGGTTCGGTGAGTTTGCCGTCGATTTCGATCATGCCGGGGCGCGCCGCATCGATCGTCTTCGAGGACCGAAGGCAGAAACAGCCCGAATAACTCAGCGAGACCATGCAAAATTTGGGGTCCATGTCATCGAGATTGAACACGGGCTCGGACATGAGCATAATGCTGCCTTTTTCCCTCTTCTGCTCGTTCGCCATCAACTCAAAAGTTTTGTCTTCCATCGGAGGCTCCTTATTCGTTCAACGCATCGATGAGATAAAGTACACGCGAAGCGCATTCAAGCAGTTCCCGACGAAGTAATTTCCCGTCGGCGATCGCTTTTTCGAGGTCGTCGATATCCGCTTGGGCGCCCGCCATCGTCAAATCGTTCCCCGCTTTTACAATATTCGAGGCATAGACGGGCGGATGCTTGGAGCGGGGATCGTAAATCATCCCCGTTGTGATCCAATCCGTCATGACAACTCCCTGAAAACCGAACTCACAGCGCAGAATATCGGTGACAAGTTCTCTGTTCTCCGAGGTGTGTGCGCCGTTGATGAGGTTATAGGAGGTCATGAGCGTTTTGGGGCTACTCTCTGCGATGCAGATCTCAAACCCCTTCAAATAGATCTCGCGCAACGCCCGTTCGCTTACGATGCTGTTATTGTTATAACGGTTGGTCTCTTGGTTGTTCGCGGCGAAATGCTTTATGGCGACGCCGCAGTTCTTGTGCGACTGTACGCCGCTCACAATGCTTGCGGCCATTTTCCCGGAGATCACAGGGTCTTCGGAATAGTATTCAAAATTTCTGCCGCAACGGATATCCCGATGGATGTTCAGAGCGGGAGCAAGCCAAATGTGGATCCCGAACTCTTCCATTTCTTTCCCTACGATATCGCCGCAAAGATATGCAAATTCGGTGTTCCAACTCTGAGCGATCGCTGTTCCGATGGGGATCGCGGTGGTATATTGTTCGAGGACCTTATCCTTGGGCGTATTGTCATAAACTTGGCGGAGATATGCGGTAACGGCAGGGTCGAGAATTTCTCCAAGTCCGTCGGGAAGTTCTTTGATCAGAGGGATCACGGTATCGTTTTCCCCCCTGATATAAGTGCGGGTAAGGCGCAGCCCCGCAGGGCCGTCTGCCATGACGACATATTTTTTTCCGAGAACTTCCGTCAAACGATTGGTCGTTTCTCCCGCCGCTCCTGCAACATGAAAAGATGAACTGCCGATGACTCCCGCCGAAGTCTGCGTCAAATAGGCCCCGACACAGAGCCGTGCAAGCTGCGTATCCGAAAGGGTCTCCGCAAGCGGGTGGATCTTCGTTTTATGAGGATAGCTTACGTCCGTCACCTGAAAATCCGACCGATAAAGACGGATCATATTTTGGCATTCTTCGCGCTTCCCCGACCGCACAAATTTGATATCTTCAAAATCGGGTCGTGCAGTCATCCTCTTAACTTTTTTTACGGTCACATCCTCTTCCAAACGGACTACCGTACATACCGAGACGGCTCGGCTTGAATTTCCGAGCATCAGTGCGTAGTTGCCGCGCTCCAACACAAAGCACGCCCTCTCGGTATCGTATGAGGCGATATCTTTCATGTCGAATGAAAGCTCGATCGTCTGTTCCTCTTCGGGTTGGAGCAGCATGCTCTTCGCAAAAGCGACGAGACCCTTTTCCGCTTTATCCAATCGTCCGTCCGGACAGGATGCGTACAGTTGAATCACTTCTTTTCCCGCATATTTGCCGCTGTTTTTCACCAAAACATTGAGTATGATCGTGCTCTGCTCGTGGCGGCAAGAAAGGAATCGGATATCGAAACGGGTATAGGAAAGCCCATGACCGAACGGAAAGAGAGGCTCGATCTTTGCCGCATCGAAATAGCGATAGCCGACATAAATGCCCTCACGGTAGTGCGTATCGTCTCTGTCACCGAAATCTCCCGCGCTGCAATAATCGGAAAAACCCGTCCACGTCGTCGTGAGTTTCCCCGAAGGGCTTTGCTTCCCCAATAAAATCTCGGCAAAGACATCGCCGGTCACGACGCCGAGTTGCGAGAGATAAAGGATATTTTGTACAGACTTTACGGGCGTCAGATCGACGACGCCGCCCACATTGAGCACCAAGATGAACTTTTCATATTGTCGGGACAAAGTGAGAATATCGCGGGTCTCGGTTTTCGTCAGGCAGATATCCCCCTCAACGGGATTCCTGTCGTTCCCCTCTCCCGAGACGCGGGCGAGGACATACACCGCGACGTCCCCTTCCCCCTCGAGCGGAAGATCATAGTCATATTCGGGCTCCACGGCTCCGAATCCCGCGACAAAGAGCGAAACGCCTTCCCTTTGCGCTTTCTCTTTGATGCCCGCGAGAAACTGCGCATGGCGGCTTGCTCTTTCCGTATCGTAAGCGTCGAGCCACGCTTTTGTCGTCACGGTAAAACCCGCGCGCTCCAAACCTTCTTCGACGGTGATATAGAAGCGGCTGTTTACGCCTCCCGAACCTGTTCCGCCTTTCAAGGTCCTTCTCGCGCCGTTTCCGTACAACGCCACTTTACAGGGTGCCGCCAAGGGAAATCTCCCGTCGCTTTTTAATAAAACGGTACACTCTCCCGCCGCGTGCAGGAGCCTTTCATAATTTTTCGCTTCCAATCGAGTCATTTCGCTCATCGCTCTGCCCTCACAAGCCAAGAAGTTTCAAACCGATCTTTTTGCAGTCTCCGCATACGGCGCCGTATATCCAATCGATGCAAGCGATCCCGTCTTGTTGAAACGTGAAGACCATATCCGTCATGTTGATGCCGTGTTTCGTCAGATCGTTCGGCTGATTTTCTTCATGCGGAGCATCATAGATGAAAGTGCCCACGTCTGGAATTTCCGCGATCAATTTTTCGCAGAAATCTTTCAGCATGTCGTGGAACCGATCGCCGTCCGCGCTGTCTGCCCCACGCATATCTCCCCGATCGAGAAAATGCTGATATTGTGCAAGGAGTGCATCGCGGTGAGAGCAGCAATAGATGATCTTTACACGGTCTCCGTGATTCTTATGTAGCGCCGTGAGCTGATCGAGCACGATATCATCGGAGACCAAACGGGATACGATCTCATCGGGAGCTCCCCAACACTTCTCTGCCGTCTCCCGCCATCCGCTGTATCTTAAAAGCGCGGCGTCGGGGAAGCATGTAACATCGTTACAAGCGGGAAATACTTTGATGAGATCGTCCGTCAAAAGTGCGGTCGCAAATCCGCCTGCGGAAAAACCCGTCACGAGAAGCTTTTCGGGGGCGGGGACAAACTCTTTGACTTTATCGATCAAGACCCTGTAATTGTCATAACCTCTGTGATGAAGAACGCGCTCTTCGCCCTTTTCCGTCTTGAAACGGAAATCGTTTGTACCGGTATGAAAATCCCCCGTCGCATACGGTATGACAAGAACGCTCCAATCCCTGAAAGGATTGCAAGCGTCATTCTTTCCCAAACCGTGTCCGGGAATGAATTCCGTCTGCAAGAAAGCATCGTCGGCATAAAAATTGATCGGATCGGGATACAGCGGATTGTTGGGATGAGCGGCGGTGTATGCGTTGATGGAAACGCCTCCTCCGCAAAATACCACAATCAGTTTATTTTCCCTGCCGATTTTCAAACATGCGGCATAGGGCTCTCCGTTTCCGCAACATGCCTTGTCCGCGCGGTATTTATACCAAGTTCCGTACAAAGGACTTTCGGGCAACGCCGGAAATTCCTTCGCCAAAAGCATCTTCGCGATAGGTTTCAAAAAATCGGGTAGCAATTCGCATTTTTCTTGATCGGTCATAAATATTCCTCCTTATCTCTATGGTTTTATTCTTTCCGAAAAATAGGCGTCAACGCGCATCGGGAATTTTATCATTTCCGCAATGCCCGTTTATTTCACCTGTAATTCCAAACATTTTGCGGGCAGATCCTTTGCGGAAACTTTTATCACGAGTTTGCCGCGTTCCGCTTCGATGACCGCAAGCGCTCTGCCGTGATAAAGATCGTGCAAAGGAGCCAAAAAACTTCTTTCATTGCAAGGGTCCGCATTCCCGAATGCGAGAAGCCGCCCGTTCTCCACGCTGATTTCGACTTCGCGGCGATCGGAAACGGCGATATTCCCCTCTTCGTCCGCCAAAGTCACATCGACGAACAGGATATCTCCCCGCTCGATTGCCTTTTCTTCTTGTTGTACATTCAAAGACAAGCGGGTGTCGGGCGTTTTCAGACTTGCCGATGCAACCACTTTCCTGTCGCGGAGAACATCGGCTCTCAATTCTCCGTTTTCGTAAGGGATGCGGAAAGACGCTTTGAATTCCTCGGTCTTTTGTGTTCCGAGAGATTCCCCGTTCAAAAAGAGCTCCACGGCTTCGCCGCGATTATAGACTTCGATCTCCGCCGTTCTCCCTTCAAAGCCGCGCCAATCCCAACTTTCGATCGCGTCGGTCAAACGCCATTCGCCGATATACACTTTTTCGCCGCTATGATCGACGGGGCGCACGACGATATAGGGTTTTGTATTCCCCCATACGACGCTCGTGTATCGCGCCTGCGCTTCGGCGTTTCCGATCAGGTCGAACGAACCGCAAGATGCCGTAAGGCACGGATAGGGTTTTGCAAAATCTGCCCGAGTCTCACCGTAAACGGGAAGTCCCACGCCGCATTCGCCGAGATAGTCCCAAGCCGTCCACATAAAGTCCCCTATGAGATAGGGCAGCTTTGTTACGCGCTCCCAATTTTCATAGATATGTTTCGGATACGTTTCCGTGGAGAGGAACACATACTTCGGCTTTAACGCATGGAGACGTTCGTAATACCGTTCCCCGTAGTTGAAGCCGATGATGTCGAGGCACTCGAAAATCGGATGAAGGGTCTCCTCTATTTCTTCTGCCGTGATCGCATCTGCAATTTGATTGAGCCGCTCTTGGATCGCCGCCAAAGAATTAAATTCCTGACTCCCGAAATATTTCTCCTTGTCCTGCTTGATTTTTTCCACTCTCTGCGCGAGATAGGTCATGATAACATTCAAGCCGCACGTTATGGGGCGGCAGGGATCCAACCGTCGGACCTCGTCGCACAGCATTTTACAGATCGCTCCGCCGAAAGGAAACCCCATATCGGTGATCTCATTCCCGATAGAGTACATGATAACGGAGGGATGGTTAAAATCTTTTTCCACCATCGCGTCGATATCGCGCTGCCAATTCCGATCGAAGTCCAAAGCATAATCATAGGTATTCTTCGGGATCTTCCACACGTCGAAGGCCTCGTCCAATACATACAGGCCGAGCTCATCGCAAAGCGCAAGCATTTCCTTTCCGATTGGATAGTGCGAAAATCTGATCGCATTATACCCCGCTTCTTTCAAACGTTTTAATTTGCGGGATCCTGCCTCGCGGAAAGAACGTGCTCCGAGGATCCCGTTGTCATGATGGATACACCCCCCTTTCAGCTTGACAGGTTCTCCATTGATGAGAAGCCCCTCTTCGGCGTTCCATGCGATCGAGCGCAAACCGAAGGGAATTGTTTCTTCATCCACGATGACCCCATCCTTCGTAAGAAACAGTTGGAGAGTATATAGATTCGGGCACTCGGCGCTCCAATATTTTGCATTGGGTATTTCCACCTCAAAAGCGTCGCCCTCGGCACAGGCAACGATCCGATTCCCGCACTTGATCTTCGCAACGACTTTACAGCCATCAAAGTTGTGGATCGCACATTGAACGGAGATCCTTGCGGGGTCGAGCGAGAGCGTTTTTACCTTCGCCCCCTGCGGGATGAAGTAAGAAGTCCCTCCGATATAGAGGTTTACGTTGCGATAGATCCCGCTCCCCGTGTACCACCGCGCATTCGGTGTCTGCGCGTTATCTACGACGATGCGCAACAAATTGCTCTCCGACGAGAGTTTGTCTGAGAGATCGAGAAAGAAGTTGGTATAGCCGTAACTGTTTTCTCCGATTTGTTCGTCGTTCAGATAGACGGTGGCATGTCGATAGATCCCCTCAAATTCGGCGATCACCGTCTTCCCGCACAGCTCGGAAGAGATCGTGCGTTCATAAGTATATTTTCCGCCGGGGAAATATCCGCTCGCGCTCCCTTCTGTCAAGTCAGGATCCCGCTTTTCCGAAAGCATCGCATCGTGGGGGCATTGTACCCATTCCGCCGGCTGTCCTTCTCGATAAAATTTCCAATTTTCGTTGATTACAAATTTCTTCATAGTTTTTATACCGACCGAGATATGTCCGCTCTTATTTCGTCCTTTCGCCTATGAACGCCATCATTCTGTCAAAGGCATCCTTTGCCACGGGATCGACCCTTTCGGAAGCCACAAAACAATGCTGTTTCGTCTCTCCGCGTTCCGCATACGGATCGATAAGAATGTGCTTGCAGCCGAGTTTTTCGAGTTCCTCGTGCATGACGTTCATATCGTGCCTGTATTCGCTGCCGAGAAGGACGGCGGCGGGATAACTTTCGGTAAGGCTCTTGATGTTGTTGTACTTTTTGATGTCGTCTTTATTCAGATAGATACTGCCCTTGACATAATTTCCGACAAGGATCTTCGTTGCGAAAGAAAATTTCTCGTAATCGAGGGGCGCGTCGTCAAGAATGACCGCCTTGACTTGTTCGGGCCTCAGCGCGGGGGTAATCCCAAGCAATGCGGCATATTCGGGATTTGTGATGATACTGCCGAGCTGGCTTGTGATGATCGCGCCCGCCGACGAACCCATAATAACCACATTGTTCAGATTCAAATGATATTCTTCGGCATGTTCCTGCATAAACGCAAACGCCCTGTTCGCCTGCAAAAGCGGCACGGGGAAACGGCAGGCGGGGACGAGCGCATAGTCCACGTTGACGATGTTATATCCTGCGGCGCAGATATC
>CANQMN010000020.1 GCA_947624965.1 uncultured Clostridia bacterium | reverse complement strand
CGGCGACTTCTTCCGCGGGCGTTTCAACGGGTTCCTCGGCGGCAGGCTCTTCTGCAACTTCCTCGACTGTCTCCTCAACGGGCTCTTCCGCGGCGGCGACCTCTTCCGCGGGCGTTTCAACGGGCTCTTCGGCGACGGGCTCTTCCGCAACTTCCTCTACCGTCTTCTCGGCGGGCTCTTCCGCAACTTCCTCGACCGTTTCCTCTTTCTGTTCCGCTTTTCCCTGTGAGAAGATCGCTTCGTCCTTTTTGGACTTTATCGTGCGCTTGATGAGCCCCTTGTGGATGAGCTCCACGATGCCCTCGTACGGCAAATAGAAGTCCTCCGATTCGCGCTCCACGCGGGGCGCGCCCATCTTCTCCATCGCCGCCGCGATGAGGTCGGCGGCGTAGCGCGCACGCTTGGCGTTCTTGATACGGTACATGAGCGGCGTATCCGTATACGAAACGTTCTCGGACGCATCCTCGACGAGATACTTGCTGTCCGCGTAGTCGTTGACGTCGAGCGCAAGATAGAGGCAGAGCGTCTTTCCGCGGAAGGAGAACCGCGCAACAGAGTTGCCCCCGACGCGGAAGGTCTCGCGCTTCCAGCTCATCCTCGCCTTGGATCTCTTGTAGGACAACAGTTCGTTTTTGAGATCGGTGTACCACGACTTGGTGGGGTCGTCCGCTTGGATGATACGCGCGGTGAAACTTCTGTCGTAGCGGAGCGTACCGCCCTCTTCCTCGGAAAGTTCCTCCTCAACGGGCGCGGGCGCAAGCACGGGCACGGGCACGGGCTCGGGTTCGGGCTCGGGTTCGGGTTCGGGCTCGGGCTCGGGCTCGGGTTCGGGCTCGGGTTCAGGCTCGGGTTCGGGCTCGGGTTCGGGCTCGGGTTCGGGCTCGGGCTCCGTAGCGGCGACTTCCTCGACCGTCTCTTCGGGCACAGGCGCGGGAGCGGGCGCGGGCGCGGGTTCGGGTTCGGGCTCCGCGACTTCGATGGCATAGACCGCCACCATGCCCTGATAGCGGACGATGACGTTCTTCTTGCCCTTGGCGGTGAGATCGGGAACGAGGACGATGCAGCCCTCAACGGGTCCCGCCTCTTCGAGCCGATCGAGCGTCTCTTTGTCCATCGCGACATAGTTCCACACGACCTCGCTTTGGGGCGCGTCGCTGTACTTCGCGTTGATGATGAGACCGTCGCAGTTGAATGTATCGCCGGGCGCGAACCTGCGGTCCACCAGCGAAACGTCGAGCTCGACGCCCGTGAGTTTCCGCTGTGCGGGCGCGATCTCCACCGTTCCGATCCCCGCCGTGCCGGAATTATTGTTCTTCCCGACGCGGTGAAGGAGTACGGCGAATACGATGACGAAGAAAATCACCAATACGACCTGCGCGACGAGTAGCCAGAAGAGCGCCGTTTCCAGCGTCCAATCCAGCGTTTTGCCGAAAATTGTGATTGCGTTGAGTGCGTTATTCATTTTGTTTTCTCACTCCGTTTATTGATTTTTCTTATTTTTCCGCCTTCTGACGAACAGAAGTGCGCAAATACCGATTACAAACTGCGACGCAAAGATGGAGACGAACAGGGAGACGTCGAGCGCGCCGTTCGGATAGATGAACGACGAGAGCACCTCGACCGCGAACACCGTCTCCGCTTTGCCGTAATTGAGGGTATCCGCAACGGTCGCCTTCGCCCAGTAGACGCCGACGCCCAACTCCGAGAGGTCGCCCTCGATCTCCTGCGTGCACGCCTCGTCGTAGTAGTAGCGGATGACCGCTTCGCCGAACTTCGCCTGCGGCGCTTCGCCCTCGCCGAGCCCGTTGCCCTGCACGACGGTGCCGTCGCCCGAATACTCTTTGAGCCAAAGGTTCTCTGCCTTATACACGGTGTATTTGCCGCCGACCGTATCCCCTTCGTTCCACGAGCCGTCGAACTCGACGAGATAGTTGCGGTTTTCGTAGCCGCCGACAATGGCGTAATCGCCGACGTTGTGCCATGCGAGGTCGTCCCCCCATTCGACGCGGAGCGAAAGTCCGAGGTCGTCGCCCTCCACGAGCCCTTCGATCTCGCCCGCGGTGAGCGCTTCCGTCGCGGAGCCGTACTCCGACGATTTATCGTCGATGTGCACGGTAATTTCCTTTTGCTCGATCGTATACATGCCCGTATGCACCGCGACGTCATAGTTGTCGTTCTCGACAGCCTGCATATCGATGATGTATTCGCCCGCATTGCGGCTGAACCCGAGAATGTTGAGGACGACGTCGATCTCGCCGTTCAGAATGGCGTCGCCGCTCTTTCCGTTCGCGCGGGAGACCGTGAAGGAGATCTCGTCCGCGGGGACGGCGGCGTCGCCGTACGTCTGCGTAATGCTGTCGATATCCACGACGATCTTGCGCGGCAGGATCACATACTCGCCCTTGCCGCCGTCCACAATCTCGTAGTTCCTATCGGCGTTGAAGTCGCCCTTGATCGTGTAGGTGACGGGATAGCGCCCGACGGGAGCGCCCTTGTACGCTTCGTGGGTCGCCTCGATCGTCAGGAATTCATCGTCCCCGGGCACGATGCCGGGACCGTCGAGCCCCGCCGTCGTGCGGGTGAGAACGAGCTCCGTCTCCTGCAAGTCGTCGCCGTACTCGCTCTCGCCGTACACGCTCGCCGTGAGCCTTCTCGGCGTTACCGTGTAATTCGCGGTGATCACGTTCACATCGTAGTCCGTGTTGGTCCACGTAGCGGTGAGGGTATACGTATCGACAACGCTCCGCTCGTTCGCGCTCGTGGAGAGGATGAGCCCGAGGTCGTCCGAGCCGACGATCGCCTCGCCGATCGGGCGCTGCGCGCTCCATGTGATGCCGTAGCGGTTCACGGGCGTATGGTCGTCGCCGTATTCGCCGCTCTGGTTCACGAGCACAACGGTGATCTTGCGGGGGTCGATGCGGTATGTGCCGCCGACGACGTCGCCGTCTCTGTAACTTCCCTTCACCACTACGCTGTAATTGGGATCCTCATAGACGCAGGTGATGGGATATTCGCCCCTGTGGCTCGCGCGGGTCACGTCGAGCGCGAGGTGCATCTTGCTGATGGGATCGCTCGCGAAGGCGATCGCCTTGCCCGCCGCGCCGTCTGCGCGCACCACCGTGAACCCGACGCCGCTTGCGTTGATCCCGTCGCGGAAGTAGGTCGCGTGGTCCTCGCCGTACTCGTTCGTGAAGTCGTTTACCGTAACCTCGATGCGGCGGGGCTGCACGTTGTAGTTGCCGTATTCCTCCGCCTTGATCTCGTAGCAGCCGTCCGGATCGTCGTAGTCCGCCGAGAGCGCGTAGGCGCCGACGGGCGAGGCGGCGGTGAGACCGCTGCAACGCACGCGGAGATTGCGCATCGCGTCGTCGTCATAGACGACGCCGGGTCCTTCGCGGAGAGTTCCTTCCGCCGTCACCCAATAGGAATGCCATGCGACGTCCTTCACCGAATTCAGCGTATGCTCGTCGCCGTATTCGCCGCTCTGGTCGTCTACGACGATCATGATCTTCCGCGGCTTCACGGTGTAGGTCGCGCCCATCGAGACCGCGCCGTTCACCCTGTAATTGGGGTTGCCGATCCTGTCGAATGCGATGGGATAGACGCCCGGCACATTGGTGTGGTCGCCGACGTACGCCTCCGTTTGGTACGTGATGTGAAGGTCCTCTACGGTGTCCGTCCCGACGAGATCGGGCGAACCCGTCTGCAACGTGATGGGAATGAAGGCGATCTCGCCGTATTCGCTCTCCACACTGCCGATGAGGATACTGATATTCCTCGGGATCACGCGGTAGACGCCCGCGTGTTGCACAAGGTCGGGATAGGTGTTGTCGTCCCAGCTTCCCACGAAATTCACGTCGTAGTTGCTTCCGATGTAGTCGTCCGTCCGCGTGATCGCGCCGCGCACCGCGTAGGTCCCGACCGCGTCGTACGCCGCCCCGGGGGCAAGCTCCGCGCCCGCCGCCGTGCTGAAATAGAAGCGGATGAAGAGCAGATCGGGATGCTCGTTAAAGTACGCCTCGTCCCCTTCGGTGAAGCCCGTGAAGGCGTGCGTCTCGGTGGGACGGGAATAGCCGTACTCCGTGGTCGCCGCGTCGAAGAGGGAGACGCGGAGCGCGCGCCGCTCTACTTCGTACTGCGAATGCGTTTCGGAAGGGCGCGCCTCGCTCTTGAATGTAACGGAGTAGTTCGCATTGTCCCAATCCGCAACGACGGTGTATATCTTCGCTTTGAGATAGCCCGTAACGGTGAGGTCGGTCTTGGACTGGTCGGCGTTTGCGCCGCGGTAGGAGATCTTCATCGTGAGACGGATGTCGTCCCCCTGCACGATCGCGATGCCCGCAACGTTGTTGTCGTACGTCGCGTGCCAAAGCGTGATGTCGGAGGCGATGTCGCCGTCCTCCGGGATCGCCGTTCCGTAGACGACCGACTTATCGCGGAGGAACACGGTGATGGGACGGGCTTCGATGGTGAACGTGCCGCAGTGGTCGCTATCGGGATCGCCGTCCGCTTTCCAGCTCCCCACGAACGTTACGTCGTAGTTGGGGTTGGTGAACGTCCCCTTCACCTTATACTTGTCGACGCCCGTGCCCGCCGTGCGGGAAAGCGTTACGCCGAGCATATAGCGGGTGTCGCCGTACGCAAGCGGGGTCGAGCCGTCCACGTCCCAATCGTCGTCGTTGAAGCTCTCCTCCCTGTCGCCGTAGGTGTGCGCCGCGCGGTCCTTGATATTCACGGTGATCGCACGTTTTTCGACGGATATGTAGGCGTGCTGATCTTCCGCAACGGCGTAGTTGCCGCCGTCCGCGCCGCCGAGCGCACGCGAGGTAACGCGGCAGACGTAGTAGCCGTAGCCGAGAGGCGCCGCCGCCGCGCCGTCCGAACCGCCTTCCGTTTCATAGAGGTAGCTTGCCGCGGCGAAGACGGTCGTAACGTCGCCCGAGAATACGCCCGTAACGGTGGGCGTGAGCGTGTGCGTCGTGCCGTCGTAGGTTACGATGAAGAGTTCCGCATCCTTGTAGCGTTCCGTCCTGTACGACAGATCCGAGATCTCCCACGTCGCCGTTACCGTCTTGGGCTCGCAGACGATGACCTCGTAATCCTGTGCGAAGGTGAGCCCGATGTTCGCGCCGCCCGTGATCGTTATGAGATAGCGGGACGCATTGAGATAGCCGCCCGAGCTCTTGTTGCTCGCCATCTTGTGAATGGAGACGACGACTTCGGGTTCGAGGAGAAGGTCGTTGAGGCGCGCCGCGACATTTCCCGCCTCCACGGGCGCGCCGCCCTCGCGGAGAGAGGCGACGACGGGTTTTTCACCGCCGTACGCGTCCTCGCCCAAGAGCCATCCCTTCAACGCCGCTTCGAGGGCGGAGAAGGACTTGGGATCGCTCTCCTTTGCGTCATAGAAATATGTGCCGTAGGTAAATTTGTACTCTACGTCGTCTTCGAGCGTGATCTCGATGATATCGGGCGTGATGTGGTAGACGAGCTCGAACGTGGCGTCCCTATGATACTGCGCCTTTACGACGACCTCCACGATCCAATAGCCCACGTCCTTCACCTTGGGCGCGCCCGTGGTCTCGTCGGCGGGGTAACTCCCCTTCGACTGCGGCATGATGCCCAACTTGCTGTTCGCCTTCGGGTTGTGATAGAGATCGCCGAACTCGATGCGCGACGCCTCTTTAATATCTCCCTTGAAGGTGAGATACCGCTTGCCCGTGCTCGTGTCCGTCATGCTCTTGTTCACGGACATGGTATAGGGCTGGGCGTCGTACTCCACGAGGTATTCGCGAACTTCCAGCCATGTGGTGGACTGCTCGATCGTCGCTTCGGAGACCGTGTACTTGCCCGCATGCCCGCTCTCGGGGAGATCGCCGTTGTCGTCCTTCCAGTCGTCGCCGACGGTATCCCGCCATTCGCCGCGGAACACGATCGAATAGTTCCAATCGCGCATGCGGGACTTTTCCAGCCCAAGTCCCCAATAGGCGACGATGGGATAGCTTGCAACGGTGAGATATTTTTCGGACGCCAAGTCCGTAGCATATTTGCCGCCGATGTAGAAGGAGAGATAGCTCACATGCCCCGCGTCGATCTCTTCGGAGTCGTAGTTGTAATCCCACACGACGCCCTGTGCGGCGTCGAGCTCGACGCCCTTTTTGAGCGGATCGTTGTAGCGGGTGTGCTCCTTGCCGCCGTACGTCCCGTCCACGCTCCGCAAGGTGATCGTAACGGAGCGGGGCGCGATGGTGTACACGCCGCTTTCGCCGTATTCCTTTTTCAAGAGCCCATCGGGGTCCTTCTCGTAGTCGTAAGTATCCTCCGCCGTGAAGATGAGATACTCGTAACCGCGGAAGGTCGCGTCCTTGAAGTCCGCTTCCGTGAAAATACCCTCGGTGTGCGCGCCGACGAAGATGACGTGGTAGTTGGAGTTGCTGTACGAGCCCTCGATGGCGTACTGCCCGCCGTAGATGCCGTTGCCCTCGTTGAATTCATAGCCGTCCACCGCGCCGCGCTTGGTGAGGCGGACTTTGAGGTCGTTGAGCGTATCTCCCCGTGCGAGCACGTGGTAAGGATCGTATGTGGAAGAGCCCGCCCACGTCGCCCTGGCGTTCCCGCGGAAGGCGTACCAGTAGTTCTGCTGCTCGTCGATCACGATGGGCTTGCCGTACACGCTCACCTGCGGGAGAATGACGACGTACACGGTGCGCTGGGTGATGACGTATTTGCCCTCGCCGTCCTCGAAAATGACCTCGTAGTTGGGGTCGTCCTCCGAGCCCGTGATGGTGTACGTCTGCGCGCCGCTCGATTCGGTCGCAACGCAGTTGAGCACGATGCCGAGCTTTTCCGCGGTATAGCCGTTCACGCTCCAATCCGCGGGAAGCGTGTAATACTTGCCGTTGCTGCCGTCGGGAAGAAGTTCGCTCAAAACTTCGCTGTTCACGACTTCCTCGCCGTATTCGCGGGTATACTCCTTGATCTTCACCGTGATTTGGCGGGGGGAGACGTTATACACGCCCGCAAGCCCGCTGTACGAGGAATAGACGTCGTCGGAACTGCTGAACCCGCCCGTGAAGGAAATGGTGTAGTTCGCGTTGTCCGCTTCGTTCGCCGCCTCGCCGATGAGGGGATATTGCCCCACGGGAGACTCTTTCGTTGCGAGCGTTCTCATCGTGAACTTGATGACGTCCGCCGCGGCGTCCGTCACGATCGCGGGACCCGTCCCGCTCGTGAGGGTGATCGCGTACATGTTCGTATTCGCTTCCGACCACGGACCCTTGGGCGCGTCGCCGTAGTAGCTGAACACTGCGCCGTCCATGCCGAGGGCGACGGTGATGCCGCGGGGGTCGACGCGGAGCGTGCCCGCCTTGCTGTGATTTTCGTCGCCTGCCGCCCAGCTGCCCGCAAAGCTCACGTCGTAGTTCGCATGCGAGTTATCGACGCCGTAGGAGCCGACGATCGCGTAGCTCCCCACTTTGAGCGCGCCCGCCGTGGAGAAGTCCTTCGCCGCGTCGTAGATGAGTTTGAGGCGAATGGAAAGTTTCTCGGCGTCGCCTTCGAGAATGGCGTTCTCCGCCACGCCGTTGTAGGTGGCGGTGTAGAGCACGTCGAGCGTGGGAAGGAGCTGAATGTGTTCCCCGCTGCCGCCGTAAACCGCGGTCTGATCGGTGATCGCAACGACGATCGTACGCTTGGAGAGGGTGTACGTCCCCGCCGTGCCGTCCGAACCGACGTAGGTGATGATGTAGTTGTCCGCCTTCGTCTCCCCCGTCGCCTCGGCAGAGCCCGTGATGGGATAGCTCCCCACGTTCTGCTTGGGTTCGGAAGCCGCCGACGTGAACGAAAAGCGGAAGCTATCGCCGTCCACGATGACTTTGCCCGTGCCGTTCACGTTTTCGGGGGAGTATTGCTCCTGGTTGACTTCGTTCGCCTCGCCGTACACGCCGTACTGATCCGCGATGCGTATGCGGATCTCACGGGGCGCGACCCTGAAAACGCCCGAATTGCCCAATTCGATGATGTAGTTAGCGTTGATGCCCTCTACACGGATGGAATAGCCGCCGACCGAGGTCGCGTCGAGCCTGTCGCTGCCGTTCCACTTCTCCCCGTTGACGACGATATAGAGCCGAACGACGGAGGCGATCTCGTCGCCCGCGGCGAGCTCGAAAGGCGTACCGTCCGCCGCATACCGCACGGTGGTGTTGAGCCGCGCGCCGTTGACGATATCGTTCTCGCCGTAGATCGCATGCGCCTGATCGATCGTATCCAACTTGACGGTACGCCGGGTGATCGTGTAGATCCCGCAGACGCCGCTATGCGCATCGTCGCCCTCTTTGTCCCATGCGCCCGTGAACGTTACTTCGTAGTCGGGGTTGCGGCACTCGCCCGAAAGGGCGTAGTCCCCCACGTTCCTGCCGCTTTCCTTCGTGATCGTGATTTGAAGATCGTCCGACGTCCTTTCTTCCTCGTTCTTCACGATCTCGCCGTCTGTGACCGTCCAACGGAGCATGCCGCCTTCGAGGAAATCTTCCCCGTAGACGCTCTCCGCGTTCTCGATGTTTATCGTGATCCCGCGCTTTAAGACGGTGTATTTTACCGCCGAGATGTTTGTGATCTTGACGTTGTAGTTGCCCTGCTTTACGCCCTCCACGGAGGCGGTGAGGCTATACCCGCCCTCTCTGTAACGGAGATAATGCGTTGCGCTGTAATCCGCGCCCTGCACGTCGATCTTGATGGAGACTTCGCCGTTCAAAATGGGCTCGCCCTCTTTGTCGCCCGCGCGGGCAGAGTCGTATTCGGGCTGTTTCCACTCCGTGCCGTAGACGACGGGCGCGATCGCCTTCACCGTGATCTCGATCTCGCGCGGCACAATGCGGTAGACGCCTCTTCTGAACACGATGTTATAGTTGCCGTTGTCGTTGCCGTCGCGCACGATCTCCGTTGCGGTGATATCGCGCGAGCCGACGTCGTTGCCCTGCACAAACGTCGTAGACATCGTGAACTCGATGTTGTCGCCGTCGAGCACCGCTTGCCCGCTGCCGCCGTAGGTGAGCGCCGCGCTCCAACCCCATTCGCTCGAAGGGGTGATGGGATCGCCGTACTCGCTCGAAGGATCCTTCGTTCCGAGCGTAACCGTGATCTGGCGCGCCTCCACCGTGTAGGTGCCGCGGAGGAAGGAGACCGTGTAATTCCGAACGATATTTTCCTCCTCGCTCGCCGAACCGAAGATGATGTACTGCTTCACTTTGAGGTGTTTGGAGCCGCTGACCTCGGGGTCCAAAAGATAGATCCTGATATTGAGTTTATCCTCGCCGATCTCCGTCGTCTGCGTCCTGTCGGTATCGCTGCCCACGTTGGTGGCGCGGACGGTCATATCCGCCGCAAGCAACTTGTCGAGCGCCGCCTGTACGGCGGGATCGCCCGCATAGTCGCCGATGTCGCCGTAGGTGCTGCCCGCGTTCTGGATGGAGACCGAGATGTTCCGCTTCTCCACGGTGTAGAAGCCCGTTTCGCTGTCCTCGCGGCTGCCCGTGAACGCTATTTCGTAGTGCCCGTCGTCCGTGGTGAAGTTTTCGCCCCTGATCGCGTACTTGCCCGCCTGCAAGAAGCCGTTCAAACGCTCCTCGTCTTCGATTTTGAGATGCGCAAGGATCGCCGCGCGCACCGCCTCGTCGTCGATCTCCAAGATCGCGCTGCCGCCCGTGTTGGTGGCAAACAGCGTGCCGATCGAAAGGGACAGTTCCTCTTCGCCGTACACCGAGGTGAGGTCGGTAATGGTGACGCGGAGTTTGCGGGGTTCGAGGGTATAGGCGTCTGCGACCTGATAGGAGCCGTCCCCCTGCTCTACGCCGTCCTTTTGGACGGTGATATCATAGTAATCCTTATTCGCGCCGAAGGCGATCGTGAGCACGATGGGAGACTTGCCGACCTTATCCTTGGAAGCGACCGAGACGGTAAGCCTCACGCTGTCGCCCGCAACGAACGCCGAACCGCTCGTCGCGTTGGTGCACTCCGCGGTGTAGGCAGAGCCTTCCCCCTGCAAAATGGGGTTCTCGTTGCCGTAGACGCCCGTCTGCGCGAGCACCGTTACGGTCACGGCGCGCTTATCCACATGATAGACGCCCGCTTTGTCCGCGTCGTCGTCCCTGCTCCATGCGCCCGTGAACGTTACTGCGTAGTTTTTATTGGAAGCGTTGCCCGTAATTTTATAGTCGCCGGGCGCAACGCCCTCATCGCGGCGCAACGTGATGCCGAGAACGTCGCTTCCGACCACGAAGAGCCCGGGGGTGAGCCCATCTTCCTCGCGAGAGAGCCCCACGACGTACCAAGCCGCCTCTTCGCCCTGATCCTGCGAGAGCTCGTCGCGGCGGATACTGCCGTAGACGCCCGACTGATCGTTGATCTTCACGGTGATGGGACGTCTTTGGATCGTATACGTCCCCATCGTGCCGCTGTTCCCGCCCTCGAACGTTACTTCGTAGTTGGGGTCGTAATTCCAAGAGCCCGTGATGTTGTACGTATGCGCATCCGTGCCCGCTTCCTTGGTGAGCGCGATGTGGAGATCGTCATCTTTTACGATGGCGTTCTCCGTCTCCCCGTTGTGGGTGACGGTGTAATACGCTTCGTTGAGCTCGGCTTCCGCCTCGCCGTAGTAGCTCGAAGCGTCCTTGATCGCGACGACGAGCTTGCGCGGGGTGACGGTGTAGAAGTTGCCGCGCCCGAAGTCGATGATGTAGTTGTCGCTCGTCGATTCGCCCGTGAGCTGGTACTGCCGCGCGTTCTTTTCGGGATTGACGATGGAAAGCCGAATGATCTCCGAAAGAACGTCGCCGCTTGCGGCGTTGCCCGCCGTTACCCGATACCAATCTTCGCCCTGCCGAGCCGTGGGAACGTTGCCGTCGTACTCGCTCGTCTGCGGCTTGATCTCCACGGTGATGCGGATCGCGGAGATGGTGAGCGTGCCCTCCGTCCACGAGGCGACTTCGTAGTTCGCGCCGTCGCCCGTCTCCACGAGGACGCCCTGAATGGTGTACGTGCCCGCGTTCCACTCGGCGGGAGCATCTTTCACGGAGAGCGTTATGGTGAGCGCGTCGCCCGCCACGATCGCATCGCCGCTGCCGTTGAGGACGAATGTCGCCGTCCAATCGCTTCCCGTGCTCGAAAGCGCGGGCACGGACGATTTTCCGCTGTATTCAAAGGTCTGGTTGTTGATGACGACTGCGATCTGCCGCCTTGCAACGGTGTAGGTGCCGCACTTGCCGTTGTGCTCTTCGTCGCCGTCCAGATGCCAATCGCCCGTGAACGTAACGTTGTAGTTGACGTTTTCGCACGTCGCCACGAGGGCGTAGTCGCCCGCGAGGACGTGCTCGCCCTTCATCTTCCCCTCCGTGCCCGCGAGCGAGAATTGATAGAACATCTTGTCGCCCGCAAACGGCTCCTTATCGTTCAGATAGGAGATGAGGGTCGCCTCGTCGAAGGTGAGCGTTTCGCCGTAGACGCCCGAACCCGTGCCCACCTTTGCCGTGAGCTCCATGGGCGTGATGGAGAAGGACATGTTCGTCGTGCCCGTGTAGTTGCCGATGCCCGATACGGTGAGGGTCGCCATGCGGTTGTCGTCGCGCGCGGCGTCCGCATAGATGTTATCGATATACGTCCCGAGCTGGAAATTCGAGCCGATATTGTCCCTTTCATAGACGATGGGATCGCCGTCCGCGGTGAGGCGGATCGTCGCCCTGATGAGGTTGGGCATAATTTCCTGTCCCGTGTAGGAATAGGAATAGACCTGCAAATGATCGCGGGTGATGAGCTTTCCGTCGAGCTCGCCGTCGAAAGCGTGGTCCGCCCCGTGTTCGCCGACGCGGGAGAACGTCGTGCCGATATCGAACGCCTCGATGATGAACCGCTGCGTGCTGTCCTCATAGACGTACCCGCCCGAAGTCTCCTTGCTGAACGCAAAGTTGTGCCCCTTTAAGGTGATGGTCACGGTGTAAGTGCCCGCGTTGAAGGGCTTGCCGTTTTCATCGCACCATGCGTTGTTCGACGAGAGCATCTCGGTCGCTACATAGGAAAGCGTGTAGCCGTTGTACGGCTTTTGAAGGAGCTCGAACGCCTTCTCGCCCGTCATCTCGGAGGTGGGGGTGAAGGTGGAAGCCGTAACTTCGGGCTCTTGCGCTTGGTTGTTGAACTCCTTGTCGCCGAACGCGCTCGTGGAGAGCAGAACGGGCGTAATGGTGTAGTCGTATTCGAGGTAGGACGCCGTATCCGTGCCGGTGGGCTCGCGGAGGAGGAAATTCTCGTACTCGAAGGAGAGCCTTATCGTGTACGTGCCTGCGTCGATGAAGGCGCGGTTGTGGGAGAGGATCTCGTACATGCGCCCCTCGTCGATCCCGACCCCGTCCACAAAGTAGGTGCTCGGCTCGCGCTCGTCCAAACCCGCGTGCGCATAGCCGCCGACCTTTACGAGGAGGGTGTGCTCCGCCTCTTCCGTGCCGTCCTTGCCCCAGCCCGTGTAGGAATACGACACGTTGTAGCTGATGCCCGCGACGGGCGTCTCGCCCGAAGAGGCGGCGAACACGAAGGAGAGCGCGCCGTTGCGCCCCGCTTTATCCGTGATGTGGAAGCGGGTCTCGTCGTCGTACTCCTCGGTATCCTTGGAGAGCCCCGAGAGCACTTCGAGCGGGGTGATTTGGAAGTCTTTTACGATGGAGCGCTCCGTGGACGCAAACTGATAGTTGCGGAAGTCCTCCTCGGTGAGCGTGAGCGTGAAGGTGTAATCCCCCTTATAGTAGGGAAGCCCATCCTCGATGCGGGAGTTCTTATCCGTCTGCGCATCGCCGTCCATCTTCACGGCATACTTGATGTTGCCGTTTTCCACGGTGTAATTTGCCGCATCGGGCAGGACGCCGGGATGCACGGCGTTCACGAAGCTCCACACCGCCTCCTGCGTCTTGCGGTTGTAGGGCAAGGGAGCAAGGTCCTCGATGCCGATCGTCGCCTTGATGATGTCGTAGGTCAAAGTCTCTTCGTAGGAGCTCCCGCCCTCTTCGGCAAACTTAAAGCAATAGTTGCCCTTGTAATCCCCGTCGCCGAACGTGCCCGTGTGGTTGAGAATTACCTGCAACGTGTACGCGCCCACGTTGGCGTGGTTTGCGCTCGACAAGATCGTCGTTCCGAACTCGCCGCTGTACGAGACGATGACGGTATAGTCCGCGAAGGTGTATACGTCCTTGCCCTCGCGGTCGGCGGGCGAAACGGTGGAGAACAGGTGCCGCACGGGCGTGAGCCCATCGCCGCCGAATTCAATTTCCACGAGGTGGGAAGTCTTATCGTACACGATCTCGTTCTCGCCCGCAAGCTGTACGGTGATGACGGCGGGTTTGATGACGAACGCGCCCTTATCCGTATCTTCGATGATGACAAAGTTGTAGTTGGGGTCCGAACAGGTGAGCGAAATATCGTACTTGCCCGCGTCTGCGCCGTCTGCTTTATCGAGCGCGACGATAGTGGTCAGGTCGCCCGAGGCGAGCGAGAAGCCATCCGCGATCGCCCACTTGCTGTTATCGACGTTGGGTTCGCCGCCCGTGTAGAAAACTTCCTGCTTGGTGATGCGCACGTTGACGGTGCGCGCTTCCACGGTGAGCTTGCCGAATACCCACGTAATGTTGTAATCGTTGGAAACGGCGTTCGTCTGCGTCGTGAACGTGTAAACGCCCACGCGGAGATGTCCGCTCGTCGTAAGCCCCGCCGCGTAACTCGTGATCGAATCGGTGGACGCAAGGTACGTGCCGAGCATATCTTCGTAGTCGCTCCCCAAGAAGCCTTCCCCCATGGTGTCTTCGCGGGGGTGCCCCTCCGCGTCGATACGGCTGATCTGCGCCGAACGCTTGGGCGCGGGATACACCTTATCGGAAGAGCCCTCGCGATAGCTGAACGTATCCCCGTAGCTCATGGTGGGGTTGAGCACGAAATGTCCGTCGGGGAGCTGTACGCCGACCTCGACTTTCAGGCGGCGGGCTTCGACGACATAGAGCCCGTTCTCCACGGAGAGTTCGTAGTTGGCGTTGTCGCCCTCGTTGTACGCCGCCGAGCTTTTATACGCGGAATTATTGAAGAGTACCGTGTAGTTGCCCGTTTTGAGCCCCGTCTTTGCAAACGAAACGTCGCCGCCGCCGAGGATATTGTCCTTGCTCGGGATATTCAGATAGAACAGCTCGGGCGCGAGCGTGAGGGTGTCGTCCCCGATGAGGGCGTTCCCGCCGCCCGTGCGAGAGAGCGTATATGCCGTCCCCTCCCAGAATTTCACGAGGTCGTCGCCGTATTCGGAGGTGAGCGAAGTGGAGATGTTGAGCTCGATGTTGCGGCGGGTGATGGTATAGGTGCCCGCGCGCCGATCGGGGTTGCCGTAGGCGGGGTCGTCGTAGCCTGCGGGCGCAGCGCCCTCCCACGAGCCGATGAAATCCACCCTGTAATTTTCGTTCCCGTCCTTGGGGGTGTATTTGCCCATGATGGGATACGTCCCCGCGGGCGTGTTGATATCTATATTTTCGGAGATGTAGAGCGAGATCGCCGAGACGAAATCCTCCCGATCCGCTTCGAGAACGACGACCGTAGAGGGATTGCCGTTGGCGGTGCTCTGCGCGTACCAATAGACGCCCGAGCCCGTGCCCTGCTGCACGACGTGCTCCTCGCCGTATTCGCT
This sequence comes from uncultured Clostridia bacterium, assembly GCA_947624965.1. Lineage (GTDB taxonomy): Bacteria > Bacillota > Clostridia > Christensenellales > Borkfalkiaceae > Gallimonas. The sequence goes on along the minus strand of CANQMN010000020.1, from coordinate 11,233 downwards.
CCGCTGACCATCCGGCGAATAGATGACAACGGAGACCTGCCGCGCTTCCACGGTGTGGGTGGCGGCGGCGCCGTAAGAGACGGCATAGTTGACGCCGATGTCCTCCTCCCCTTCCAATGCCTTGGCGTGGGAGAAGTTCACGTTGAACTTGTATTCGCCCTTGTTCGTATGCGCGGGAAGTTCGTCGGTATACGAATAGGTAATTCCCTTGTCGAAGGCGGTGCGGTCGCTCTCGAAGATGACGGTGCTCGTGTGGGAAAGCCCGTCGCCGAACTGCGTCTCTGCAAGGTCGTAGGTATATCCGCCCATGCCCGCCGCCACGGTGTCGCCGTAGACGGAGGAATAGTCGTTCGCTTTGAGCACGATCTTGCGCGGGTAGACGGTGTACTTGCCCGCAACCACTTTAACGAGCTCGTAGTTCTCGTTGATGCTCTCCTTGTTGGTGATGTCAATTGTGTAGTAGCCCTTGTTTCCCTTGTCCACGGGCCTCATGTCGGCGTCAACCGTAACGCGGAGCGCGTTCGTCGTGGGTACCTTCACCGCGTCCGTGAGACCGAGCGTCTCGCCGAGCTGGTCGCCGAACACGATGCCGTCGCCCTCGCCTCCCTCGTGCTTGACGTTTTCGGGAAGAAGGGAGAGCGCCGCCTGCGTTTCGCCGTAGATGCTCGCCGCATCCGAGACGGTCGCATTGATCTTGCGCTTGGCGATCTCGATGAGCCCGGTGAGGGTCGCGGGGGTATCGCTTACGGTTTGATCGTCCAAGACCCACGTTACGGCGTAGTTGGTGTTGGTATAGGAGAAGGAGCCGCCGTAAGTGCCCACCTGCGAACGGTCGGCATAGGCGCTGATGAACGAAATTCGGAGAATTTGGTCGAGACGGAGCGCGAGATTTTTCTTATCTACCGTGCCGTGATCGGGGTCGACGTTTTCGCTTTCGATATCCACCTGCGCGAGCTTGCCGTCCTTGCCGAGGGCATCGGGGTCGAACCCTTCCTCGCCGAATGCGGGAGCTTTTACGGGAGCGAAGAGGTCGGCAAGCGTAGTTCCGCCCTTCGCTTTTTCGTAAGTCTCCGCCCAGTTCGCCTGATTTGCATGCGTGCCCCACTCTGTCCCGAAAATGGGCACACTGCCGTATTCGTACGTCTGCTTTTCGAGCGTGACCGTAATGGGCTTGGGCTTCACGTTCACGTTGAGGGTGACGGGGATATTGCCCTTGTCCTCCGCATCCGTCGTCGTGCCCGAGTTCTGGTCGTACACCTTATAGTTGAGGAGAAGGCACTCGTCGGGGAAGGTCTTTTCGGTGTGGTTGTTGTGCGTATGGCCTTCGCCGCGCCCCACTTCCTCGATTTGGATGCTCAATTCCACGTTGGTCGTGCCGACGTTGGGGTTCTGCAACTTGCCCTTCACGTACTCGTTCTCGATGCCGACAAACTGCATGAGGAGACGGGTTTGGTCTTGGGGCGCATACCCCGTGATCTCGCCCGCGGAGAGCGTATCGGACTTCACGTAGAAATCCGTCGTGCCGTCGTAATAGCGGTCGATATCGGTGAGCGTGAGCTGGGAGATCATGAGCGTCGCGCGCTCGATCTTCATCGTCGCGTAGTTGGGGTTGGCGTGGAATTTGTCCTCCTTGTGGAAGGGCGCAACGCTCTCCCCGCCCGAGGCGGTGAGGGTCTTGATATTTTCGTTGATGGTGAAGCGGTAGCCGAGGCGGTCGTACTTTTCCGAAGCATACTTCGCCTCCGTCTGCTTGATGGGCTCGCCCTCTTGATCCCCATCGAGGTAGTGTCCCGAAGTGATTTCGAGGATATTTGCGTGCCCGCCCTTGCCGTCATCATAGTAATAATGCGTGGGATTTTCCTTGAACGAGCCGTCGAGTTGTACCTCGTACGTCGTATAATAATCGTAATACAGGTAGAAGTATCTACTCAAACGGGTCTCGTCGGTGCCGCCGACAAGTTCGCTACGGTCGAGGCGGACGCGGATATTCTCCTTTCTGTCCTCGCCGTTATAGACGAGGGAGAAGCCCGTGCCCGTTTCGGCGGTCGTCTTTGCCTCCGTCCAGCCCTTGGGCAAGCCGTTGTCCCCAATCGTGTTATCGTAATACTCCCAAACGACGGGCAGGTTGCTTGAGTCCTTGGTGCCGAGGGCGAGATACCAACCCTCGTCCGTGTCCGTTCCCTCGACGATGGAAGTGCCGCCGTCGGTGAACAGGAAGCCGTCCACATAGCCCGTCGTCGCGCCCGTGGAGAGGTATTTGGAGACGTTGAACGCCGTCGTGCCGTCCTCGCCGATCTGGTCCTTGGCGTGGCCTTGCTCCGCTTCGCCGAGCCACTTGGGGTTTTCCGAGCCGTCGCTTTTATTGTTCTGTGCTTCTACGCCGTCTTCCCAACCGTTTTTGAGGAATTGGCGCATGATGTAGCCGCCCGCCTCGATGCCTGCCGCGGGCGTGATGGAGACCTGCGCAAAATGTTTGCTATCTTGATAGAGCGGACCCTGCACCTTGATCTCGGGATAGAGGTGCTCGTTAGCCTTGAACTCAACCTGCGTATGGTCGGACATCGTGAGCGAAAGGTAGAGATTGGAGTCGGCGAGCTCTTTTTCGTTCGTTGTGAGATATTCCGCGATCTTTTCCGCCGAGAACGGTGTGTTAAAGTCGAATTCCGCGGTGCAGGTGTGGTTATCCGTAATGCGCCCCGGACCGTTGAGGTAGATGCCCGCGCTGTCCTGGAACATATTCACGCCGCCGCCGCCCACGTTCGCCTTGGGGGTCGAAGTCGTTACCTCGCCGCCGTCTCCTTTTTCGGAGATCTTCGCGCCCGTGATCTCGCGCACTTCACCCGTAACCACGTTGTTCGTGATCTCGCCGCCGTACATTTTGAAGAAGCTGGTATTGTTGACGTTTACGCCGCCCGCATACTCAAAGCTGTAATTGTAGGCGATCGAGCCGCCGTACATGTTGAAATATGTATTCTTAAAGACGCAGACGCCGCCGCCCTCGGAATTGATCTCGCCCGATTTGACATTGAGCCCCGTCTTTGTGCCGACCGCATAACTCTCGACATTGCTCCAAGCCTTTTTATCGAAGTCCTTGCCGAAACCTCTGAATCCCGTTCCCACGCCGTCCTTCTTCCATTCGGCAGGAATTTCAATTCCCTTCTCCAAGACTTGGTCTGCGTTTTTGACGTGAATATAGCGCGTGAGGCGACGCCAATCCGCGCCGTTGCCCGAAATGGAGCCGCCGAACATGTTGAACACCATTTGGCTGTCGGACGAAAGATAGGTCGCGCCGCCCTTGCACGCCGTGTTGCCCGTCATCACGCCGTCGTAAATGTAGATATAGTTGTTGCCCGTGCCGTACACTGCGCCGCCGTACACCGCGGAATTTTCCGTGATCGTGCCCGAGTGGAGGGTAAATTCCGCGCGGGGACCGAGCTTCACGCCGCCGCCCTTCAAGCTGTTGCCCCATGCGTCGACATTCCATGCGGGTTTGCCTGCGCGCGAAACATAATCGGGCGGGCAGCCGTCGATGATGCCGTCGCCGTTGATGCCCAACGCGCCCATGATCTTGCCGTCGCCCGCGGGGTTTTCTTCGCTCGCGGAGCTATCGAACACTTCGAGACGCGAATACAGCCCCGCCAAGAACACGGAGGGGCAAATGACGTTTTGGTGAATGGTTTCGTTGACCGCGTCGAGATTGCGGTCGAGCTTGTGGCCGTTGAGGTCGACGATCACATAGCAGTTATCGGGAATGGCAAGCCGCCCGAAGGAGAAGGGCTCCTCCGAGGGTACCGCCGAAAACTGGTTGTACTCAATTGCATTGTGCAGGTTGGAAATGGAGTTCTTACCCGAAAAACTCGTGCCGAGGGAGAAGTGCGGTCCGCTCTCCTTGGTCGCGCCTTCCTCGCCGGGTTTTTGGTAGGTCGGCGCGGATGTACTGCCGTTCGTTCCCGTTTGAAGCGAATTGGTGGCGCCGTTGGAGCCGAGGTCGAATTCAAAGAAACCTTCGCCGCGCGCTCTTGTTACGCTCGCCTCTTCCGCGGCGTCTTCCTTCGTCTTGATTTTGGCTTCCTCGACGAAGCGGTTTACATATTTTGTGGAATCGCCGGGAAGCGTCTGCGTGCCGCCGGGGTCCGTTGCCATCGTGTTCACGACGGGGGCTTCCCAGTCCGCCATCAACTTGATATAGATGTATGTATTATTTCCAACGGTACCGTTAAACTGTTTGCCGAACCCGCCCGTTGTTCCCGTTTTGTTATAGTCCGCCGCCCAAGTGTCGTCATTGGGAAATTCCTTCTCTGCAATGGACGACGCCGTTCCGAACTGTTTGTTCTGTAAAAGACCGCTCTTGGAATAGTGCGACGCCGCAACGATCGCCTTCTCCCAGTCTTCCGCCATCTGCGCCGCTGTGTTGCGCCCGTTTGCGCCGATCGTAAAGTACGCTCCGAGCGCGCCGTCGCCCGCTTTTACAAGGTTGTCGATTTTAACCGAGACGCCGTTTGCGGTCGAGATCAAATCGGGAACTGCCGACGCACCGTTCTGCGCCTTGATGAGTTGAATTTTGCTCAAACTGCTGTTCTTGGGAACGGCGTACGTGATGGGGAGATTGTGATTGCCGTTGGATCCCCAAACGATATACCCGTTGTTGTCGATATACCACGAACCGACTGTCTTTGTAGCGTCCGTGGTGTAGTTATCCTTGCCCCAGCTGATGAGCGTGCCGACCATCGAGTTGACGCCCGTGTATTTGTACTGTTCGCCGTTCTCCGCTCCTATGCCCCAACCGACGAGCGCCGTCTCTGCGGCTTCCACCGTGAACATGCTCTGCGGCGTAAAGGACATAGAAAGAAACCCCCCTATCATACAGAGGAGCAGACCTATCGAAAGCGCCGCGATCAGCGGACGTTTTCTTCTTTGAAATTTCGTTTGTACGCGGCGATCTCCGCGTGAAAACCAACCGACCATCTTCGGCTATACCCTCCTCGCGTTGTTTCTCCCAACGCTCTTGCAACCTAAGCTGCTACGGCTGAAACACCCTTTGCCGAAGCAGCCCGAACCGTCTGCAAACCCTTCGACCATTTCTTCCGTATCCGATATTTCCTACTCTACGGACGTTATTCACGCTGTGCTAAATTTTTATTGGAACATTTTATAAACAAAAATCTTTTATAATATAGCACTTACCCCCCCCCTGTCAAATGTTTGAGGGCGGTTTTTGAAAAAAATTTCGATTTTTTTCTGCATTATTATCCATTTTTTTACCTACGTTTCCCACTTTTTCCTCCGTTTTATCCACATGCCCCCCACTTTTTCGGCATATTCTTCCGCGCCCGTTTTTCGCCCCGTTTTTCATTTTTCGCGCACGGCTCTTCCCTACCCGCTCTTTTCATAGTATAAGTTCGCGCGGCATGAAAAGTGAAAAGAAGCAGTCAAAATGCGACAAAAAAAGAACACCCCCACCCTACCCTCCCCCTTTCAAAGGGGGAGGTAAAATGGAGCCCTCCTCGTCCGCGAGGTGGGAGGTAAAATGGAGTTTTCCTCGCGTTGCGAGGAGAAGGTAAAATGGAGTTTCCTTCGTCCGCGAGGAGGAGGCGTTTGTGCTACCTTTGGGGGGGAATACTTCGTGCCGTCCTCTCTTCAAGGGAGAGCGCCTTTTTTGCCCTCCCCCTCGCGTTGCGAGGGGGAGGGGTAGGGGAGGGGGAGCCCCGCACTCCCTCGCGAAAAACATCAACCCCCACCCTACCCTCCCCCCTTTCAAGGGGGAGGTAAATAAAGTCTCCTCAACGAGGGGGAGGGTAAAAAAAGTCCCCCTCGCAACGCGAGGGGGAATAAAAAACGCCGCCCCGACGGTTTTTCGTCGGGGCGGCGCACTGTTCCGCACTTTTCAGCACGTTAATTCCGCGTTTTCACGCATTTGTTCCGCGTTTTCACGCGATCATTCGATGGCGATCGTTCTGGCGGCGATCTTCTTGGGGACGGTCTTGGGGATATCGATGCGCAACACGCCGTTCTCGCAGCGCGCCTTGACGCCGCTCTCCTCCACGTCCTCGCCGACGTAGTAACTGCGCTGGCAACTCACGCTGCATTCCTTGCGCAGATACCGCTCTCCCTCCTGCTTCTCCTCCGCCGAGCGCTCCGCGGAGACGGTGAGATAGCCGCTTTCGAGGGACAGCTTGATCTCCTCCTTCTTGAAGCCGGGCAGTTCGATGTCCAAACGGTAGCCGTCCTTCGTCTCGCGGATGTCCGTCTTCATCGCGTCGAAGTGTTCATCGTAGAACACGGGTTTGAAAAAATCCTCGAAGGCGTCGAACACGTCGCCCTTTCTCTGCAAATACGTTTTCATCTTTTTTCTCCTTTCGCGGTCGCCCGTTGCGGGGTTCTCCGTTCATTCTATATATACCTCTTTCCGCTTTTTTTCAAACAAGGAAAAATAAAAAAACGCGCCTCCGAAGAGGCGCAACGGTTATTTTTTTCCTTCCCGTTCCCGCATCTCGGAAAAGAAGCGGGTGAGAAGTTCGGAGCATTCCCGTTCGAGCACGCCCCCCGTAACCTCCGCCGTGTGGTTGAGAAGGTTCGCCCCCGCGAGCTCCCGCGTGAGACTTCTGCCCTTTTGCTCATATGCGCCGAAGTACACCCGTGCGATGCGCGCGTTGAGGATCGCCCCCATGCACATGGGACAGGGTTCGAGCGTTACGTAGATTTCCGCGTCCGGGAGCCGCCACGAGCCGAGCTTTCTGCACGCCTGGTCGATCGCGCGCATTTCGGCGTGCGCCGTCGCCATCTGCAACTTCGTGCGCAGATTGTACCCGCGCCCCACGACTTTTCCGCCGCACACGACGACCGCGCCGATGGGCACTTCCCCCAGCGCGTTCGCTTTTTCGGCGAGGCGGAGCGCCTGCCGCATGAATTTTTCCTGCATGTTCATATCTCCCAAGATAGATCGAAGAGCGCGTCGCGGCACCGCTCCGCGAGGGCGGGAAACGCCGCAAATCCCAGCGGATGGGAGAGCGCGTCCGCGCCCGCTTCCACGGTGAACGCGGGGATCTTCAACGCCTCCACGCACCAATCCTTATAGCCGCCCGCGGAATCCGCCGATTCGGCGAGCGGGTAGCCCGTGCTCTTTGAAAGAACGCGGGCGAGCCGCCTGTCCCGCGCGGCGCGCACGGGCGGTTGACCGAACCGCCAGTAGACGACTTCCCCCTTCGTGTGCCAGCTCACCGTGTAGCGCGGGCGCACCGAGAGGGTAAATTCGGCGAGCGCGCGGCTCTCCGGCGCGCAGAGCGGGCGCGTCCCGATATAGTTCGCGGGGGCGGGATAGCGCAGATTGCGCGCGCCCGTTCCCCAGCGCGCATCGAAATTCACGTTGAGATCGACGCCCTCCGCGTTCGCCTTCCAGAGGGAAAAGTCGTCGCCGCGGTTGAGCGCGATGAGCCGCTTCCGCCGCGCTTCGTCCAAGACCGTCTCCGCGCCCTCCTGCGAGAGGAGCGCGCCGTCAGGATTGACGAGAGGGACGAGCCAGACGCTTCCGCGGGCGATCCCGCGCCGCGCGTGCTCGACGGCGAGATACGCCGTGATCCATTCCCGCGCGTGCATCGCGTATTGCCCGATGCCGACGGGCGTCCCCTCCCCGACGCGCACGGCGAAGAGGTCTCTCCCCTCCGCGCTCCGCCCGAAAATTTTCTTTTCGCCGCGAAATTCTTCGTAAAAACCGCGTATCCGCTCGTAGACGTTCATCCTTCTATGGTATGACGCCGCGCGCGGTGTTCGTTCTACTTGTGGTACTCCGCGCCCGCAACGATCGTGAACGCGCGGTATATCTGTTCGAGCAGGACGACGCGCATCATCCGGTGCGGGAAGGTCATCGCGGAAAAGGAGAGAAGATCGTCCGCCCGCTCCTTCACGCTCCCGTCCAGCCCGTACGACGAGCCGATTATAAACGTGATCTCCGCGCCGCGGTCGCACAGCGCGCGGATCTCCGCCGCAAACGCCTCGGAGGAGCGTTGCTTCCCCTCCACCGCGAGCGCGAACACGTGCCCCCTGCAAGCGCGCAAAATGTCCTTCGCCTCCTCCCGCAGGGTCGCCCGCTCGGGGAGCTCGAAGATCTCCGTACTGCAATAGCGGGAGAGCCGCTTGCGATACTCCATAGCTGCGTCCCGCCAATAGCTCTCTTTGAGCTTCCCCACGCACACGATGTTCACTTTAACCATGCAAAAACCCCGTGATGAGGACGGCGATCCACTCGGCGGCGGCGATCGCGATCCCCGCGGACGCCGTAAAGAAGAACTTCTTGCCGTTTTTCACGCCGCCGCGGCGGAAATTTTTCCGATCGAAAAAGATGAGATAGACGAGCACGGCGGCAAGGCAGATCCCCGCCGTGAGATACACGGGGAGCTTTGCGCCGTCCGGCACGCTCTCCGCGCCGCACGCCGCCATGACGAGGATCGCGGCGTTGTTCGCAAAGTGCGCCGCCATCGTCGGGAACGGGCTCCCGCTCCGCACGGCGAGGAGCGCGTAACATACGCCGCAGATAAACTGGAAGATCGTCTGCTCCGGGTTGCAGTGGAAGAGGGAGAACAGCGCGCCCGAGATAAAGACGAGCGGGACCGTCCCCCATTCGCACCGCCGCATGTTCCCCACGAGGATGCCGCGGAAGAGGGTCTCTTCAAAGAGCGCGGGCAGGAGCGCGATGACGAGCAGGGCGGGAATGAGATACCACCCCGATACGGTGGGGAGTGCGGCGGGCTGCGGTTCGTATCCCAACCATTGCAGAAAGCGCAGAAAATATTCGTTCAGTTCGGAAAGGGACATGAGCCCGAACGCGAGCAAGACGGCGAGCAGAAAATAGATAGGCTTGCACCCGCAGTAGACCTCGCGCGGGGAGACGGCGCCGCGGTTTCGGCGGAAAAAGAGGACCGCCGTCCCCGCAAAGCACAGTTGCGGCAACAAAAAGGAGAGATAGCGATACCAATCGCTCTCCCGATATCCCTCTCCCGACGACGAAGCGATCGCGACGAAGAGGAAGGAAACTACGGCAAACAGCAAAACGGCGGCGGAATACGCGATCCCCGCTTCCGTCATCGCGTCCCGTCCCTTTCCCGTTTGCTCCGTCATACGTTCTTCCATATCGCTATTATAACAGGAACCGCGGAAAAAGTCCAAACGAAAATCTTGCTTTTTCGCAAAATTGTTTTATAATAGAAGCATGAGAACTTTGAACACCCGAAAAATTTCCGATTGCGTCTACCGTCTCGCCCGCAGAGCGGGGCTCACGCTCACGGAGAGCTGCCGCAACGCGCTCGCCCGCGCGGAAGCCGCGGAGGAGGGCGCCGCGAAGTTCGCCCTCTCCACCGTGCTCGAAAACGAGCGCATCGCGGGGCGGGAACAGATGCCGATCTGCCAGGATACGGGCATGGCGGTCGTTCTGATCGAACTCGGGCAGGACGTGCACCTTACGGGCGCGCCCCTCGCGGAAGCCGTGGACGACGGCGTGCGGAGAGCGTACCGCGACGGCAGCTTCCGCAAGAGCGTCTGCGATCCGCTCACCCGCGAAAATACGGGCGACAATACGCCCGCGCACCTGCACGTCGACCTCGTCGCGGGGGAAAGCGTAACGGTAACCTTCCTTCCCAAGGGCTTCGGAAGCGAGAACATGAGCCGCCTGTATATGCTCACCCCCGCCGAAGGACGGGAGGGCGTCGTAAACGCCGTCGTGGAGACGGTGCGGCTTGCGGGCTCCCGCCCCTGCCCGCCCGTATATGTGGGCGTCGGGCTGGGCGGCTGTTTCGACGGCTGTGCCCTCCTCGCGAAAAAGGCGCTCGCCCGCGAAGTGGGGAGCCGCAACCCGCGCGGCGACGTCGCCGCGCTCGAAGAGGAAATTCTGCAAAAAATCAACGGGCTCGGCATCGGCGCGCAGGGCTTCGGCGGGAAGATCACCGCCCTCGGCGTGAGCTGCGAGATCGCGCCCACGCACATCGCGGGGCTGCCCGTCGCGGTGAATATCCAGTGCCACTGCGTCCGCTGTGAAAAGGAGACGCTATGAAACGATTGAATCTGCCCCTCTCCGAACGGGACATATCCTCGCTTTGCGCGGGGGACGCCGTTCTCCTCTCCGGCGTCGTCTACACCGCGCGCGACTGCGCGCACAAGCGGCTGTGCGCCCTTCTCGATGAGGGCGCGCCCCTGCCCTTCCCGCTCAAAGACGCCTTCATCTACTATGCGGGTCCCTGTCCCGCGCCCGCGGGAAAGGCGTGCGGCAGTTGCGGTCCCACTACCTCCGCCCGCATGAATGTTTTCGCACCCCGTCTGCTCGATTCGGGACTGGGCGGCATGATCGGAAAAGGCGAGATGAGCGAGGAGACGCGGCAAGCGATCGTGCGGAACGGGCGCGTCTACTTTGCCGCCGTCGGCGGCGCGGGCGCCTATTACGGGAACGCCGTGAAACGCTGCGAATGCGTTGCCTTCCCCGACCTTTTGAGCGAGGCGGTCTACCGCATGGAGATCGAGGACTTCCCCCTCGTCGTCGCCATTGACAGCGCGGGGCGCAGTATCTATCGTTAAATGCGGAAGAGCGCAAGGAAAAACAGAGCGGTCGTTTTGCACGACCGCTCTGTTTATGTTTGCCTTACGGCGACGTGGTGGGGACAACAGGACTCGAACCTGTGACCTCATGCATGTGAAGCATGCGCTCTAACCAACTGAGCTATGCCCCCGCGCTTTGTACGGTTATTGTACTCCCGCGCGCGAGGTTTGTCAACCGTTTTTGCCCGTGCGGAAAAAATTATTTGGAAAATTCCCCGAATTGCGCGGGTTGCGCGCCGTTTGTATTTTTTCCGAAGAAATTTGTGAAAGAAGGGCAAAATCGCTTGCATTTTTACGGAAATGTGCTATACTGATACAGCAATGGGGATATGGCTCAGTTGGTAGAGCGGTACGTTCGCAACGTACAGGCCATGGGTTCGAATCCCATTATCTCCACCATAAGAGGGCAAGGGCTTATAAAAAGCCCTTGCTTTTGTTGAGGGGTTATAGCTCAGTTGGTAGAGCGCTTGAATGGCATTCAAGAGGTCAGGGGTTCGACTCCCCTTAGCTCCACCAGACGATTGGTGACAAGGCATTATTGCCTTGTCACCAATCGTATTAGACGAAAAATAAGGGGGGTCGAGGGCGGAGGCGCGAGCGGGAGCTCGCGGTTTGCGGGCGAACTGCGGGAGAACAGAAACGTTTGCCGCAAACT
>CANQMN010000019.1 GCA_947624965.1 uncultured Clostridia bacterium | reverse complement strand
GGCTGGGGCGGCTGGATTCGAACCAACGAATGACGGAGTCAGAGTCCGTTGCCTTACCGCTTGGCGACACCCCAATATCTTTTACAAGTTAGTATTTTACCAAACCTTGATAAAATTATCAAGCGATTTTATGGGGATTTCCGAAAAATTTTTGGAAAGGAGAGACGTTGGCGCTAAAAGACATGGTACGGTGAAAATTTTATGTAGGGGTAGGGAGGCGAGCGGAAGTTTAGAAGGTTGTTTTGGACAATTTCGTACGCCGAGCGGGGCGGCGGATTTTGTGCTCGGCGGCTCGGTGAACGGTTGGGTCGAATGGAAAACGGAGGGCGGCGTTTCGTTGGACGCCGTGTTCCGCATCGGGGAATAAGATTTTAGCGGGGCGGCGGATTTTGTGCTCGGCGGCTCGGTGAACGGTTGGGTCGAATGGAAAACGGAGAGCGGCGTTTCGTTAGATGCCGTGTTCCGCATCGGGGAATAGGTTTTTGCGGGGCGGCGGAGAGCCGCTCTTCTTTTTTTCGGAGGGGAACGGCGCGGATTTCCATCCGACAAAAAATGCGATATTCGGGCAAAAAAATGTGTGCGGACGGGCGGACGGCGCGGCATACGATGGGACAACGAGGTAACATTATGGAACTTTCATCGCTCATCGGCAAACGCATTCTCTCGCCCGCGGGGGAAGATCTGGGGTACGTTGTGCGCGCCTATCTCGCGCGCGATCTACGAAAGCTGTCGTCGCTCGTCTGCGCAGACGGCGAAGAGGAGGAATTTTATCTCCCCGTCCGCGCGCTTCTCTCCGTCTCGGACATCGCGGTGGCGGGGAAGGCGCGCCTGAAAGCCCCCACGGGCGTCCTCTTTCCCGCGGGGTATCCCGTTTATTCGGAAAAGGGGGAGCGTTTGGGCTTCGTCTCCGACTATATTTTCGGGGAAGCGGAGTCCGCATTCGTGGCTTTGGACGGTGCGGCGCGCAAGACGTTTCCCGCGGCAGAGGTCCGTGTGCGGGGATCGGTCGTTCTCCGCGTGCCCGACGGCGCGCGGCGTGCCGCCGCGCCGAAGGCGCAGACTTCCGAACGGGAAGCGCAAGCCCCGCCGCCGAAGCCCGCAGATTCCGCGCCCGCGGGCGGGAGCCCCGTTTGCAACCGCTTGGATCTTCTCGGGAAAAAAGTGAAAAAGAGCGTTTTGGACGGCTTCGGCGCGCCCATCGTCCGCGCGGGAGAGCGGATAACGCCCGCGGTGATCGCCGCGGCGCGGCGGCAGAACAGATTGTTGCAGCTCGCCGTGAATACATATACCAATCTCATATGAGGGGATCTCCCCGGTCGGCGCGGCGCTTCCGCGCCGATTTTTTGCGTTGCTTCAAAAACGATTGACAAAGCGGCGAGCGCGCATTAAAATAGATGCGATGTTGAAACACAAATTCGCCCTCTTAAAGGCGAAACCCAAACTCAGCGTGTGGCAATATCTGTCGCTCGGATATCTCGTCGTGATCCTCTTGGGGAGCGCGCTGCTTTCCCTGCCCTTTGCGAGCGCAGACGGACAGCCCACGCCCTATGTGGACGCGCTGTTCACGTCCTGCTCGGCGACATGCGTTACGGGGCTCGTTCCCTTTGACACCGCGCTGCATTGGAGCGGGTTCGGGGAGATCGTCATTCTGCTCCTCATCCAGCTCGGCGGGCTGGGCTTCATGACGATCGTCTCCGTGTTTCTCTTCGTCTTTCGCAGGGGCGTCGGGCTGTACGAACGGACGGCGATGACCCAGTCGGTGGGGGGGAGCTCGCTTGCGAGCGTGCGCGGGCTCGTCATGCGCATCGTGTTGGGAACGATCTCCTGCGAGATCGTCGGCGCGGGCATTCTCTGTATCCGCTTTATTCCGGACTTCGGGGCGTTGCGGGGGGTGTATTATTCGATCTTCCACGCCGTCTCCGCGTTTTGCAACGCGGGGTTCGATTTGATGGGGTCGCAATACGGCGCAAACGCTTCTCTCTCCGCCTATGCCTCCGATCCGCTCGTCTCGCTCACCGTCTGTGCGCTCATCATCATCGGCGGACTCGGTTTTTGCGTATGGGGGGATGTTGTGCGGAGCAAACTGCGCCCGTGGAAGTTCCGCTTCTATACCAAGCTCATCTTGCTCGTGAGCGCGGTGATGCTCTTCCTCTCCACGATGCTCTTTCTGCTGTTCGAGCGGAACGCCTCGCTCGCGGGGCGCGGGTTCGGCGAACGGCTCCTCTGTTCGTTCTTCAACGCCTGTACGGCGCGGACGGCGGGGTTCTCGACGACCGATCTCACGACGGTTTCGGACAGCGGGTATCTCCTTTTCATCGTGCTCATGTTCGTGGGCGGCTGTTCGGGCTCGACCGCGGGCGGCATCAAGGTGGGGACGTTTGCCGTCATCCTCATGGGGATGTTCGCGGCGTTCCGCGGCAAGAAGGATATCAACATCGGCAAACGCCGCATCGAACCCGGTCTCCTCGGGCAGGCGCTCGCGATCTTTGCGGCATATCTCATGCTCATCATAACGGGGACCATCGTGATCTGTGCGGCGGATCCCGCGGCGGGCGTGAAGGCGGCGCTGTTCGAGACGGTCTCCGCGATCGGAACGGTGGGGCTGTCTCTCTCGCTTACGTCTACGTTAGGCGTTCTGTCCAAGCTCGTCCTCGTCGTGCTCATGTTCGCGGGGAGGGTCGGCGTGCTCACGCTGGCGCAGGCGCTGGGTGTGCGGAAAAAACAATCGGAAGTGCGCAATCCCGTGGACGTCGTCTATATCGGCTGATCGCGCAAAGGAGAAATAAAAAATGCGTTCTGTTTTACTCATCGGGATGGGAAAATTCGGGCGGACGCTCGGAGAAATGTTGCTCGATATGGGCGACGAAGTGATGATCGTGGACAAAAACGAGGACACCGTCAATCTTCTCGCGCCCAAGTACACCAACGCGCTCATCGCGAACTGCATGAACGAGGACAATCTGAAAAAGCTGGGCGTTCCCTCCTTCGATGTGTGCGTCGTCGCGATCGGGGACGATTTCCAATCCTCCCTCGAAATCACCTCGCTTCTCAAAGACCTCGGGGCGAAGTACGTCGTGTCCCGCGCAACGACGGAGATCCAGCGCAAATTCCTCATGCGGGCGGGCGCGGACGAAGTCATCTATCCCGATAAAGATATTGCGGAGCGGCTCGCCGTGAAGATCAACGCGCACAACGTCATCAACTACGTGGACCTCGATTCGGATTTCTCCATCTTCGAGATCGCCGTACCGCTCAAATGGCTGAAAAAGTCCATCATCGACATCAATCCCCGCGTGAAATACGGCATGAACATCCTCACCATCCGCAAGGAGGGGAGCGTCATCTCCATGCCGGACGGCAACTATGTCTTTGAAGAGGGGGACGTCGTGGTCGTCTACGGCAACACGGAGAACATTCTCAAATTCACGAATAAGAAGGAAAACCGTTCCAAGAAGTGAGCGCGGCAAAGCCGCGAAGCGGGCGTCCGTTGTAGGCGGACGCCCGCTTTTTTATGCGATGCGATCGGCGGGAGGAATTGTTTTTTCTCCCCCCCATCCTACCCTCCCCCTCACACCGTGAGGGGGAGAGGGTCTGCTTTGCTATCGTCCTCGCAACGCGAGGGGGTGTTTTCCCTCGCCGATACTTTTACGCGGCAAATTATGCGGTTTTCGGGGACTCTACCGAGGGTAGAATCGCGGTCGCGGCGAGTAGAATCGGCGAAAAAAAGAGGAGAGTTGCGACAATAAGAAATAGCGTGCATTTTTGCGCGGAGCGTGCTATACTGCCCCCATACCCCCAATGCGGGGAAGGGAGGTCCGCCATGGAACAGGTTGCGGCAAAGCGGAAATTTTGTTCGTTCTACACGCGCGGCGAAGAGATCTTCAACGCCGTCTCTCACATTGCGGGCGGCGGGATCGTCGTCGTATTTTGGGCGGTGGCGGTTGCGCTCGCCTATCCTTCGGCGGCGGCGATGGCGGCGGTCTCCGCGTTCGGCGCGTGCGCCGCGCTCCTCTATACGATGAGCGCGCTCTATCACTTCTTGCCGAACGGCAGGGCGAAGGGGGTGTTTCGCGTCTTCGACCACTGCACGATCTTTCTGCTCATCGCGGGAACGTATACGCCTTTCTGCGTGCTTGCGGTCGGCGGACGGGCGGGGTTTATTCTTCTCGCCTTTGAATGGGCGGCGGCGCTCGCGGGGGTTGCGATGAATGCGATCGCGATGAAAAACAAAGTCGTCAAGGCGATCTCGATGGCGCTCTACGTCGTCATGGGATGGGCGGCGCTCGCCGTAGTGCCGTTCGCCGCCGTCTCGCCTGCTTCCGCTCCCTTTTTGCTCGTCCTCGCGGGCGGCGTCTCCTATACGGCGGGCATCGCGTTCTTTGCGTTCGGGAAGAAGGTCCGCTACTTTCACGCCGTGTGGCATCTGTTCGACGTGCTCGGGACCGTTTTGCAATTTTGCGGCGTGATTTTGCTACTGGTATAACGCGCGCAACGCCATCCCGCCCCGCGGAATAAATTCCGCGGGGCGGGTTTTTTTGTTTGCGTGCCGCGCTATTCGATCCCGAAGAGCAAGTTGGGCTCGATGCCGAATTTTTCATAGAGCGCCAAAATGCTGTCGTACCCCGGTTTCTTTTTTCCAAGTAACCACTGTCCGACGGTCGTCTGGTGAACGCCGATGGCTTCGGCTAATTTTTCCTGGGAAAGACCATGGGTCTCCATGATTTCCCGAATAATATCCTGAAACGGCATAAAATTATTATGGACAAATATAGGTCAAAAGACTTGACATAAGTCATTTAACTTGATACAATGATAAGCAACAAGTCTATTGACTTAAATCAAAAGAAATACGGGGGGAGAAATGTACAACATTTACAACATGCCGCTGATGCACAAGCAGTTGGGGGCGGGCGTGCTCAAAGGGTATGCCGGCGATAAGATCACGGTGCGCTTTGCGTCCGGGGACGTTACGTTTTGGTTTCCAAAGGTATTTTCGTGCGGGCTTTCCACGACCAACGACGAGGACAAAGCGCGGATCGAAGAACTTGCGGAACGTTGGGACAGATATGTGAACCAAGTCGGGGGACCTGCGGAGAGCAATGCGGAGGAGGGGGTTGAGCGGACCCAAACGGCGAAAGGGGCTCCTGCCCCGACTTCCGCTCCCGCCCCGACCTCCGCACCTGCCTCGGCTTCCCGCGGGGCGGCTTCGGCAAGTCCTGCACCGATTGCCCAAAAGGCAGGTAAGGGGCAATGGGTCGTTACAGGAATTTTCTTCGGCTATTACGCGCTCCTTCTCGTGCTCGGGTGCGTCGGCTATCTTACAGATGCCTTTCTCGATCTCTTCGGCGCGGGCAAAGGGGACAGCGTGCGGTTGATGAGCTTGCTCATGTTGCTTTTGACGCCCTCCGTGTTGCTGTACGTGAGCGTGAAATTTCCGATCTCCATGCCGAAGATCGTGCACGTGGTGCTGTTTGTGGCTGGCGTCGTGCTGTTGATCGTTCCTGGATTCCCCGTGTACTATACCGCGACCGGGAACCTGTCGATAGGAGAAGATCTCGTCATGAAGATCTCCAAGGCGATCGCATATCCCGTCGGCGCGCTTGGATTCATCATAGCGTATGCGGTTTCCGCAACAAGGTTCGGAAGTAAGATGAAGAGCAGCCGCATGAAATTGGTGCAGCGCGCGGCGACGGCGGCTTCGGATTCGGATCCTCTCCAAAAGATCACGGCGTACGATATCCATTTCCTGTTGCTCACCTTCGTCCTTACGTTCCTTCTCATGGACATCGCAAGTTTTATTGCGGTAGCCCTTCTTTTGATCGCAAGTATCCTGTTCGCCGTATTTTTGTTCGGCGCCATCGCCGGAGGCGGCGCGAGCTTCGGTTCCTCGCAGGAGAACGAAAACGAAAAAAGAATCCGCGACGAACGGGGGAATAAAATAACTGTGCGCAAAACGACCTTACAGGAGCGGCACGACGGAGAGTGGTATACTTGTTGGACGGATACCGCGAGCAACGTTTATCTCTCAAAGGACGGGAAACATTTCTTCAAGAGACCTTGACATATTTTCCCAAAGAAAAAAGCGGCGACCGTGCGGTCGCCGCTTTTGATATTCTCTGAAAGTTTACGCCTTGTTCGCGGAGCCCAAGACGTCGATGATCTTGTGCTTGACCATCGCCTTCATGTTCGCGCGCGCGTCGCCGAGGTACTGGCGGGGGTCGAAGTGGGAAGGATTTTCGGCGAGGTGCTTTCTCACCGCCGCCGTGAACGCGACGCGGAGGTCGCTGTCGATATTGATCTTGCAGACGGCGAGCTTCGCCGCTTTACGAAGTTCGCTCTCGGGAATGCCGATAGCGTTGGGCATGGAGCCGCCGAATTCGTTTACGATGGCAACCTGCTCCTGCGGTACGCTCGAAGCCCCGTGCAGTACGATGGGGAAGCCGGGGAGGCGGCGTCCGATCTCTTCCAAGATGTCGATGCGCAGTTTGGGATCCTGCCCGGGTTTGAATTTATAGGCGCCGTGGGAAGTTCCGATGGCGATGGCGAGGGAATCGATGCCCGTGCGCGCGGTAAATTCCTCCACTTCGTCGGGCGAGGTGAACATCGCGTCGTGCGCTTCCACCTTCACGTCGTCCTCGATGCCCGCGAGCTTGCCAAGCTCCGCTTCGACGACGACGCCGTGCGCATGCGCGTATTCGACGACCTTTTTCGTGAGCGCGATGTTTTCTTCCCAAGGCTTGGAGGAAGCGTCGATCATGACGGACGTAAAGCCGATGTCGATGCAGTCCTTGCAAATTTCATAGTCCGCGCCGTGGTCGAGGTGCATGGCGATGGGGATATCCGTCGTCTCGGCGGCGGCGGCGACGAGATGGCGCAGATACACGGGATTGGCGTATTTCCTCGCGCCCGCGGAAACTTGCAGGATGACGGGGGAGCGGCATTCGTTCGCCGCTTCGACGATCGCCTGGATCATCTCCATATTGTTGACGTTGAACGCGCCGACGGCGTAGCCGCCCGCGTACGCCTTTTTGAACATTTCGGTAGTGGTTACCAAGGGCATAATATGTTTCCTCCACGATTGATTTTCTCAATTATATAGCGTTTCCGCGCAAAATGCAAGGGGTTTGGAAAATTTTCCCGAACAAGTTGCCCCGCGCAGGGGGCGCGCCCTATTTGTTTTTGTTGGAATTGATGAGCCGCAACAGATCGTAAACGGTGTCCAGCCCCAGCGCGTCCATCTTGTTGAGCTCCTTGATGATCTTGTCGTACTGCACGGGATAGGCAAACCCGTCCTCGAAGAATTCGCCGACGGAGATATGAAAATAATCGCAGAAGTTCAGCAGTCCCTCGACGGAGGGAAGATTGCGCCCGTTCTCGATCTGGTTGATGTATTCCGTGCTCTGACCGAGCTCTTGGCTCAATTTGCGCCCCGAAATGCCGTGCGCAAGGCGAATTTTTGCGTAGCGGTCGCCGATGAATTTTTTATCCATGATACAATTTTACAATATGTACAAAAAATATCTAAATATTTTTACCACTTGCCCCTTGACATAAATAGTTAAACTATGTATAATAACAAATATCAATATGTCAAATATTTTAGGAGGGAAAAAATGCAAGATTTTTACGGCATGCGGCTTGCGAGCCGCCGCTACGGCGAGGGGACGTTGAAGGAGTGGAACGGAAAGACGGTCACCGTAAAATTTGCGGAAAAGACGGTCCGCTATTGGTTTCCGAAGGTTTTCGAGTGCGGGGAACTGACGGCGACGAACGAGCAGGACGCGCTCCGCATCCGCGCGGCGATCGACGGGTGGTGGACCTCTCTCATCGAGCGGTTGACGGGACCTCTCTCCGCCCGCGTATTGTCGCAACAGGAGCTTTCCTATATGGTGAAGCGTATCGACAAGATCTTGCGCGGATGCTATCCCGCGGAGGAGATCGAGAAAAGGCTCCTTGCCTATCGGGAAACGCTGCTCACTGCCGAGAAAGAGGCCGAAAAAAAGGCAGAAAGAAAGCCCGCCGAAACGCCGACGACGCCCTTCCGCGCCTTCTTGCGCAAGCACGCCATCCTGTTTGCGCTCTTGCCGCTCATCGGCATGGGGGCGCTCGGCTTGATCTGTATCCTCGCGCCGCTCGGCGCCGTGGCGCAAGTGTTCGGCATCGGATTGGGCACGGGTTACGACTACCTTAAAGTGGTGTCCGATGTGTTTGAAGCGGGCTTCCAGCTCCCCGTCATTTTTTCAATCATATACGCGGGGTTCCTCGTCCTCGGCGCATTGAGCGTGTTCGTCTTCCCCCGAAACTTCGGCACGATCGGCTACGATATTTTCGGCTTGGTCTTCTCCGTCGCCGCGTTTGCGACGGGCGTGGGACAGGCGGCATGGTTCAGTGCAACGGGGATAAGCGCCGAAGTGCTCACCATTTATCCCGACCCCGGTGCATTCTCCATTGTCCTCATCGTGTTCGGCATCGTCTTTGCCGCATTTTACGCAACGCTGACGGCGTTCCGCGTCATTTTCCAAAAAGAGCTCGCCGTCGATACCGTAGTTGACAGAAAATACGGCAAGCACGCGGCTGACAGCAAATACGACGAATACGAGATCTTTATGCTGCTCCCTTAATGCGAAGCGGCGCATGCCGCAGGGCAGGGGGACGCGGGCGGATGTTCCGCCATGGGGTAAGGTTTCTCCCCGCAAGGACGCCCGATCCCGACGGACATTTTTGTGCAAAGTGTACGGAAAAGGAAAATTTCGGAAAAAGCATTGACGGCGAAAAAAAAGCGTGGTATAATAAGATTTGAAATCGGGCGTCGGAAACGGCGCAAAAAAAATCGAAAAAATCGGAGGAATGTATCACATGGCAAACGTCAGAGTTGCAATCAACGGCTTCGGCCGCATCGGCCGTCTCGCTTTTCGTCAGATGTTCGGCGCAAAGGGGTACGAGATCGTTGCGATCAACGATCTTACGAGCCCCACGATGCTCGCGCATCTCTTGAAGTACGACAGCGCGCAGGGCAGATATGCGCTCGCGGACACGGTTTCCGCCAGCGACGAGGACGGCACGATCACCGTTGACGGCAAGACCATCAAAATTTACAAGGAGAAGGATGCGGTCAATCTTCCCTGGAAGGAAGTCGGCGTAGACGTCGTTCTCGAATGCACGGGCTTCTACTGCTCCAAGGCGAAATCGCAGGCGCACATCGACGCCGGCGCGAAGAAGGTCGTTATCTCCGCTCCCGCGGGCAACGATCTGCCCACCATCGTTTACAGCGTCAACGAAAAGACGCTGAAAAAGACGGATACCATCATCTCCGCCGCTTCCTGCACGACGAACTGCCTCGCGCCCATGGCGGATACGCTCAACAAGCTCGCGAAGATCAAGAAGGGCTACATGACGACCATCCACGCCTACACGGGCGACCAGATGGTGCTCGACGGACCTCACCGCAAGGGCGACCTGCGCCGTGCGCGCGCCGCCGCGGTCAACGTCGTTCCCAACTCCACGGGCGCGGCGAAGGCGATCGGTCTCGTCATTCCCGAACTCAACGGCGTGCTCGACGGATGCGCCCAGCGTGTGCCCGTCCCCACCGGTTCGCTCACCCAGCTCGTCGCGATCTGCGAGGGCGAAGTGGATAAGGACGCCGTGAACAAGGCGATGAAGGACGCGGCTTCCGCTTCCTTCGGCTACACCGAGGAAGAGCTCGTCTCCTCCGATATCATCGGCATCACCTACGGTTCGCTGTTCGACGCGACGCAGACGAAGTGCATGCCCGTCGGCGACGGCACGACGCTCGTGAAGGTCGTCTCCTGGTACGACAACGAGAACAGCTACACTTCGCAGATGGTCCGCACCATCAAGTACTTCGCGGAGCTGTAATTTGAACGCATGAAAAAGCCCTTCCGTTTCGGAAGGGCTTTTGCTGTTTTTCGGCGGTCGTAAACGCCGCGGCGCGCGCATACAATAGCGCATATGAAAGTTTTTTCGGAGATCGCGGGCGCGCTCGCGGGCGAGGGGCTCTCCCTGCGCGTGCAGTATACCGTGCTGGACGGGCGGGGCGGCTATTTCCAAAATGTGAAAAAGCTCGCCGAATTTTCGGACAGCGCGATCGTATTCCGCGGCGGGAAGGGCGCGCTCCGCGTGGAGGGGAGCGGGCTCTCCCTCGGAAAATTTTACGCGGGGGACGCGACGGTCGTCGGGGATATCGTCAAAGTGGAGCGGGTGGAATGACGCCCTTCCGCTGCGGGTTCGACGTGGAAGGGCTCAACGCGTGGCGCGTCGCCGAAAAGGTCTCGGCGGCGGGCGTTCCCGTGCTCCGCGCCTGCCGTACCGCAAAAAACGGCATCTATCTGGAAGTCGCATACAAAGACCGCAAAAAAGTTTTTGCAATTTTACGCGGTTCGTGCTATAATGTAAAAAGGGTACGTCCGCGCGGACTTTCCCGCGCGGTCGCGCGGTGTGCGGCGCGGGCGGGGCTCCTCGTCGGCGCGGCGATGTTTGCGCTGCTCGTTCCCCTCGTCCAGACGCGCGTGCTCAAAATCGACGTCGTGGGGAGCGGGGCGTATTACGAACGGGAAGTTTTGGAGATACTCGCCCGCGAGGGGGTCTCCCTCTTTTCGGGGCGCCCGCGCGAATTTTCCTCGGTGCGCGCGCAGGTGCTCGCCCTTCCCCGCGTGAGTTTTTGCTCGGTGCGCGCGGAGGGCGGCGTTCTCACGGTGGACGTCGAAGTGAGCGACGAAGCGGCGCCCCTCGCCGCGGGCGCGCTGTACGTTCCCGTTTCGGGGACGGTGGAGGAGCTCATCGTCGTGCGCGGAACTGCCGCCGTCGCGGTAGGGGACGCGGTCTCTGCGGGGGACGTGGCGGTGGACAACGGCGTTTGGGTCGGCGAAACGCGGCGGGAAGTGTACGTGATCGCCGAAATAAAGGTGGCGTTCCCCGTCGCGCGGGAATATCCGCTTTCGGAGGCGGGCGCGCTCTCGCAGGCGGCGCTCGATTACGGCGAACTCACGGAAATACATACGGAAAAGACCGAGAACGGCTGGCTCGTCGCGGGCACGGCGCACCGCACGGCGGCGCGCAATCTCGGGTGAGGAGGAAATTACGATAAAACGCACGGTGGAAACGGGCGGGCTGGACAAGCTCCAAAAAGTGCTCGGCGTTTTCGACGAAAATTTGGATACCGTCGCGCGGGAGCTGGGGCTCCTCGCGCACGTGGAGGGGACGCAGATCGTCCTCGAAGGGGAGGCGGAAAATACGGAGACGGGCGCGCAGGTCGTCGAAAGTCTCCTCTCCATCGTCTCCGCGGGGGAGCGCATCGACAAGGGCAACCTTCTGTACTGCATCGAACTCGCGCGGGAGGGGCACGCCTCGGATATCGAGGGCGTGATGAACGGCGTCGTCGCCGTCTCTTCGCGCGGAAAGCCCGTCAAGTGCAAGACGGTGGGGCAAAAGCGGTATGCGGATGCAATCAAATCGCACACGATCACCTTCGGCGTGGGTCCCGCCGGGACGGGCAAGACCTATCTCGCCGTGTGCCTCGCGGTCGCGGCGTATAAGGGCAAGCAGGTGGAGAAGATCATTCTCACCCGCCCCGCGGTGGAGGCGGGCGAAAAACTCGGCTTCCTCCCCGGAGACCTGCAAACCAAGGTAGATCCCTATCTGCGCCCGCTGTACGACGCGCTCCAAGAGATGTTCGGCTTCGAGACGTACCAAAAACTTATGGAGAAGGGCGCCATCGAGGTCGCGCCGCTCGCCTATATGCGCGGGAGAACGCTCTCGGACGCGTTCGTCATCCTCGACGAGGCGCAGAACGCGACGCGGGAGCAGATGAAGATGTTTTTGACCCGTCTCGGCGACGGGAGCAAGATGGTCGTAACGGGGGACCTCACCCAGACCGATCTGCCCGAGGGAAAGACGAGCGGGCTGAAACAGGCGGTGAGCATCCTCAAAGGCGTGGAGGGAATTGCCGTTTGCACGCTTACGGATAAGGACGTCGTGCGGCATCCGCTCGTCATGCAGATCGTGCGCGCCTACGAGCGCGAGGACAATAAACGGAAGAAGGGGGAGAAAAAATGAAAAAGATCCCGGTCGAAAAGGAGCAGCGCAAAAAGCTCATGTTGAGCGGGTTTACGTTTTTCGCGTGCTACCTTGCGGTCGTGCTGTTCGTCTTTCTCATGATCATCATCCTGACGAACTTCAAGACGTTCATCAGCGACCATATGGGCGAGGAGATCTCCTTCTGTTTGAGTCTCTTCTTCCTGCTCTCCATCGTATACCTGTATTTCTACTATATGGACAGGGAGCTGCTGTACAAGGTGAGCAACGTGGTGCTCTTCTTTACGCTCGCCCTCGTGTCCGCCGTGCTGTGCTGGCTGGGCGGCAGGTATTTGAGCGTCTACGTGCGCCCCTATGCGCTGTTTGCGATCCTCTGTTTCTTCCTCTTCGGGAAGCGGCACGCGCTCTTTCTCAACTTCGTGTTCGCGCTCCTCATCTTTTCGCTGGATCTTCTCCTCGTGCGCTTTTCGGAGACGATTGCATTCGATACGTTCGGGGCGCTCCTCACGGGCTTCGTGAGCGGAACGCTCTCCGTGTTCAGCGTGAGCAAGGTGCGCTCCCGCCTCGGCGTGCTCGGCACGGGCGCGATCGTCGCGGCGGCGACGGCGGTCGTCGTGCTCTTCCTCAAAATCCCCAATATCGCGGAGGAGGGGTGGATCGGCTACGTCTCCGCGGCGGCGTACCGCGTGTTCGGGAGCCTCGGCTCCGCGGTGTTCGCGTTCGCCTTCCTGCCCCTCTTTGAGGCGGTGTTCAACCGCCTCACCGTATTCCGCCTGCGCGAGCTCACGAGCTCCAACGCGCCGCTGCTCGCCCGCCTGCAAAAGGAGGCGCCCGGGACGTTCAACCACTCCATGATCGTGGCGCAGCTCGCGGAAGTGTGCGCGGTCGCGATCGGGGAGGACGGCGAACTCGCGCGCGCGGCGGCGTACTATCACGACGTCGGCAAGCTCAAACAGCCCGATTGCTTCACCGAAAACCAGACGGACTACAACGTGCACGACGAGCTCACGCCCGAGCTCTCCGCGGACATCATCCGTTCGCACGCGAAGGACGGCTACGAACTGCTCACCGAGGCGCACCTGCCGCAGATCATCGCGGACGTCGCCCGCGAGCATCACGGCACCCTTCCCATCAAATTCTTCTACAACAAGGCGATGAAAATTTCGGGCGGGGACGCGCGGATCGAGGACTATTCCTATCTCGGTCCCGTGCCGCAGAGCAAGGTCGCCGCGATCATCATGATCGCCGACGCTTCGGAGGCGGCGGCGCGCTCGATGAACGACCGTTCCCCCGAGGCGGTGGAGCGCGTCGTGCGGTCCATCATCGAGGAGCGCATGGACCTCGACCAGTTCGCGGAGTGCGACATCACGATCAAACAGCTCACCGTCATCAAACAGACGCTCGTGGACGCGCTCTCGGGCGTGCATCACCGCCGCGTCAAATATCCCGCCATACGCTTCACGCGCGAGCGGAAGGCGGTCGCGGACGAGGAGGACCATGAGTAAATTTGTTCTCGAAGGGGACGTTCTCACCGAAGCGGAGCGCGAAAAACTTTGCGGGGCGCTCTCGGACGCCGCGCAGGCGGACGCGCCGCTCCTCATCGAGACGGTCTCCCTCTCCGCCGCGGAGATCCGCGCGCTCAATGCGCGCACGCGCGGCGTGGACAGCGTTACGGACGTGTTGAGTTTTCCCGAACTGGAAGGCGCCAAGGGCGCGCCCATCCTCGCGGACGAGCACGGGGAGTGCGTGGACGAAGAGGGGCGGATCCTGCTCGGCAGCGTCGCCCTGTGCGAGGAGCGCGCGCGGGAACAGGCGGCGGAATACGGACACTCTTACGAGCGGGAAAAATGCTATCTCGTCGTGCACGGGATCCTGCACTGCCTCGGGTACGATCACGAGCGGGAGGACGAGAAAAGAGAGATGCGGGCGGCGGAGGAAAAAATCATGAAAAGGCTCGATCTCGGGAGAGAGGAATGAAGAGCGGATACGTCGCCGTGATCGGCAAAGCGAACGCGGGCAAGAGCACTCTTCTCAACGTGCTCGTGGGGGAAAAGGTCGCTATCGTCTCCCCCAAACCGCAGACGACGCGGGATCGCATCCTCGCCGTGCTCACGCGCGAAGAGGGGCAGATCGTCTTCGTGGATACGCCCGGGATCTACCGCAAGCGCAACGCGCTCACCGAGCTCATGATGCGCACGACGGAGACCGCCGCGCGCGACGTGGACGCAGTCCTCTTTGTCGCGGACGGGCACGAGGGGCTCTCCGAAGAGGACCTCGCGCTCATGAAGAAGTACTGCTCGCTCGGGATCCCCGCGGCGGTGGCGTTCACCAAGATAGACATCATGCCCAAGGAGCGCATTCCCGCGGAGGTCGCGAAGATCGCGGAGGCGGGGATCGGGGCGGACGTGTATCCCGTCTCGGCGCGGCGCGGCAAGAACCTGAAAGCGCTGCTCCGCGGGCTGTTTGAACTGCTTCCCGAGGGAGAAAAGATCTTCGGGGAGGACGTCGTCTCCGACCGGAGCGAAAAGTTCATGGTCGGCGAGCTCATGCGGGAGAAGATCCTGCTCAAATTCGACAAGGAGATCCCGCACGGCGTGGCGGTCGTCGTCAACCGTTTCCGCAAGAACGAGAACGGCGTCTACGAAATCGACCTCGACATCGTGTGCGAAAAGAAAAACCACAAGGCGATCCTTATCGGCAAACAGGGGCAGGCGCTCAAAGAGGTCGCCTCGTTTGCGCGCAAGGACATGGAAAAGTTTCTCGGCGGCAAGGTGTTCCTCACGACATATGTGAAAGTGCGGGAGGACTGGCGGGACAAGACGGGGCTCATGAAGGAACTCGGCTATTCGGACGACAACGCATAACTTTCCCCGCGCGGCGCATACTGCGCTCGGGAGGGAAGCTATGGAAGGGCACGGAAAAAAGAGCGCGCGCGACATCGCGTGGGAGCTCTTTGAACAGACGGGCAACATGAGTTACTATATGCTGTACAAACGGTTGGAATAGAGAATGGAATGCAAGGTAGACGCGCTCCTTCTGCGGGCGGCGGATTACGGCGAAAACGATAAAATAGTTACCCTGCTCACCGCCGACCGCGGGAAGATCGGCGCGGCGCTCAAAGGGGTAAAAAAGGCGGGCGCAAAGCTGAAATTCGCGGCGCAGCCTTTTTGTTTTGCCGAATACGTGCTCGCCGAGCGCGCGGGGCGGTACACCGTAACGTCCTGCTCCCTGCACGACGGGTTTTATTCCCTGCGCGAGGACGTGGGGACGTTTTACGCCGCGTCGTGCGTCGCGGAGACGTGCGACGGGCTGATGTACGAGGGGATCGTCAACGGGGAAATGCTCGTGATCGCGCTCCGCGCGCTCGAAGAGATGTGCGGGGGCGCGGCGGGACCCGCGCTCGTCAGATTTTTGCTCTCCGCCGTCTCGCTGGCGGGGTATCCCGTCTCCCTCGGCGCGTGTCCCGTCTGCGGGAAGGAGCTCTCGGGGAGGCTCGCCTTCGACATGGCGAGCGGAAGTTTCTCCTGCCGCGGCTGTACGGATGGCGCGCCCGCGAGCGAGAGCACGCTGTTTGCGCTCCGCGCGGCGGAAGCGGGCGGACAGGGCGACGCGGACGGCGTGCGCCGCGCGCTCCGTCTGCTCGGCGCGTATTACGCCTACCAAACGGAACGGGAACTCAAATCGCTGCGCGAATATCTCGCGCTCGAATAATTTTTACGGAAAACCTGCGTTCGCTTGACATCGGGCGGGTTTTTTTCTATACTGAAAGGGCGATTTGCAGAAGAAGGAAAGGCTATGGAGAAGGATGTGCCCGACAATTTATTCGACGTGCTCGTCGTCGGCGCGGGTGCGGCGGGGCTGAACTGCGCCCTGCATCTGCCCGAAACGCTCCGCGTGCTCGTCGTTTGCAAGGGCGGGCTCAAAGAGAGCGATTCCTTTCTCGCGCAGGGCGGCATCTGCATGCTGCGCGGCGAGGACGACTTTGAAGATTATTTCAACGACACCATGCGCGCGGGGCATTGGGAGAACGATCCCGCCACCGTGCGTTGCATGATAGAAAATTCGCAGGAGACGATCCGCGAACTCGCCGCGCGCGGGGTGCGCTTCGCACGCGAAAAGACGGGCGAACTCCGCTTCACGCGGGAGGGCGGGCACGGAAAGCCGCGCATCGCCTTCCATGCAGACTGCACGGGCAAGGAGATCTCCTCCCGCCTGCTCGCCGCGGCAAAGGGGCGCGGGAACATCGCGCTCCGCCCCGAGACGACCATGCTCGACCTCATCTGCGGGCAGGACGGCTGTCTCGGCGCGGTGATGCGGGAGAACGGCACGGGAAAGATCTATCCCGTCTATGCGGGCGCGACCGTGCTCGCGACGGGCGGCGTGGGCGGGCTTTTCCGCAACTCCACGAACATGCGCCTGCTCACGGGGGACGGACTCGCGGTGTGCTACCGCCGCGGCGTCGCCGTAGACCATGCGGATTACGTCCAGATCCATCCCACCACCCTGTACGGCGGGGGAAGAGGGAGGCGGTTCCTCATCTCGGAGAGCGTGCGCGGCGAAGGCGCGCGCCTGCTCAACGCGAAGGGGGAGCGCTTCGTGGACGAACTTCTCCCGCGCGACCTGCTCACGGCGGCGATCCGCACGCAGATGGAGAAGGAGGGGAGCAAGTTCGTGCGGCTCGATCTCTCCTCCGTCCGCGGCGGCAAAAAGACTTTGCTCGAACATTTCCCGAGCATCGTGCGGCGGTGCGCAAAGGAGGGGTACGACGTCATGCGGGATCCCGTCCCCGTCGTCCCCGCGCAGCATTATTTCATGGGCGGCATCCGCAGCGACCTTTGGGGCCGCACGACGATGCCCCGCCTGTACGCGGTGGGCGAGACGTGCTGCAACGGCGTCCACGGAAAAAACCGCCTTGCGTCCAACTCCCTGCTCGAAGCGCTCATCTTCGCGAAGCGGGCGGCGGAGGACATCGCGGCGGGAACTGTCTCGGTGCGCACGGACGGCGATTACGATCCGTCGAACTACGCCGATCTGCGCAAGCTCAAAGAGCAGTCCAAAGAAAAAGTAAGAAGGGAGGTCCACGGTGGAATACAGTGAAACAGCGATGCGCCTGCATTGGGACGAAGTTCTTCTGCGCGCGCTGAAAGAGGACGTCTCGTGGGAGGACGTCTCCGCGAACGCCGTCGTGCCCGAGGGCGCGCGGGGGCGGGCGGAACTCATCGCCAAACAGGACGGCGTCATCGCGGGGCTACCCGTGTTCGCGCGCGTCTTTACCCTGTTGGACGGCGCGGCGCGCGTCGAGACGGCGGTAAAGGACGGCGACGAGGTAAAAAGAGGGGAGAAGCTCGCCGTCGTCGAGGGCGATATGCGCGCCATTCTCTCGGGCGAGCGCACCGCGCTCAACTTTTTACAGCGCATGAGCGGCATCGCGACGTATACGCGCGCCGTTGCGAAGCTGTTGGAGGGGACGGGGACCAAACTTTTGGACACCCGCAAGACGACGCCCACGCTCCGCTCCTTTGAAAAATACGCGGTGCGGGCGGGCGGCGGATACAACCACCGCTTCAACCTCTCGGACGGCGTGCTCCTCAAAGACAATCACATCGGCGCGGCGGGCGGCGTGCGGGAGGCGATCGCGCGGGCGCGCGCGTACGCGCCTCTGTGCGATAAGATAGAAATTGAAGTGGAGACGCTCGCCCAGCTCGACGAGGCGCTCGCGGCGGGGGCGGACATCGTGATGCTCGACAATATGGACGGCGAAACGCTGAAAGAGGCGGTCGCGCGGGCGAAGGGGCGGGCGGAGCTGGAAATTTCCGGCAACGTCTCGCGGGAGAACGTAAAAAATTACGCCGCGCTCGGGGTGGATTACATCTCTTGCGGCGCGCTCACGCACAGCGCGCCCGCGCTGGACGTCTCCCTCAAAAATTTGCGCCCCATATAATAGTTATATAATTAAGGTATACAAACCCGCCGCGTTTGCGGCGGGTTTTTTATGGCGCGGGCGGCGGCTGGCATTCCGCCGCGGGCGGATAGTTTCCGAAAAATTGCGGAAAATGCGAACAAGGGGGAGAGCATGCCGCCCGCGTCCGCGGCGGGGCGGATTATAAAATTTCACGGAACTTGAAAGTTTTTTTACAAAAACGTGTTGACAAGTTGAAAAAGAAGTTGTAGAATTGTTATGCTATACATAGTGTAGCGGACTATAATCTAAATAAGGGGGAAAACAAGGCAATGAGGAAACTGAAAGTAGTTCTATTACTTCTGTTTGCCGCGTTGATGTCTCTCGCGCTCTTCGCTTGCTCGTCCGATGAAGATGAGAACGAGAATCCCGGTACGGCGATCGAGAGCATGAGCATCTACGGCGGTCCTCTGAAATTCACCGATGCGGACACCAGCGAGTCCCTGTCGGCGAAAGTGAATTCGACGCTCGAAGTCGAAGTAAAGTATGAGGGCGCGCGTACGACCTCTTCGTACAAGATCGAAGACTGCGAAGTCGTCGGCGCGAGCAACATCGTTTGGGGCGAAACGGGTACCTATTATATCACGTTGCGCCCTACGAAGAACGAGTTTAAGGGCGACGCGACGGAGGGCGAGGTCCAAGTGGACATCGGTCATAACTTCGGCGCGGCGGTCGAAGGCGTCGAGACGTGCACCGTGTGCTCCGCGACCCGTTCGACGGAGAACATCAACATCGGGCTCGAATATCTCGATTTCCACTCCACGAAGGGGAGCATCACCTTCACCAATCCCGAAGGCTCCAACGCCATCCACCAGATGGGTATGGTCGCGGACGAAAACGGCGATCCCGCGCAGATCAAATCGTATACCGCGGGCAGACTGACGAAGGGCACGACGATCAACCTCATCGGTACGGCGGTTACGACGTATTCCGAGCACCTCGATAAGGACGCGGGCTACTACTTCCCCGTCCTCGGGATCGCGGATACCCAGAACGATCTCGATCACTGGGGCGGCACGTCCGTGTTCGTCCGTGACGAAGGCTGGGTGCTTTGGAACGGCGTCGGCACGCCTCGTCTGTTGGCGTCTCTTGCGGGCGGCGCAGGCGAAACGCAGAACTATGCTTCCATTCTCGGCGGCACGGGTACCAAACCCGAAGGGTACGGCACGCGCCGTCCTTCCTCCGTTTCCGCTTGGCACGATTGGTACACCTATTCCGAAGGCACCACGATGAGCACGTTGAACTACTATACGGAGCAGAAGGTGTCCTTCACGTGGACGTACCGCAGCGACGGCATCATCGAGATGGTCTACTCCATTCTCAACGACAGCGGCGTTGCGACCTCCACGCTCATGTCCCGTACGAAAGTTCCGGATGCCGAGTATTACGATACGCTCATCCACGGCGACTATGTGAGAATGACGTTCAACAAGATCTCCCTCACGCAGAAGGAGACGCTTACCGACGTCATCTACAAGGGCATGAAGGAAGGTACGCGTGAAGTTTACGCCGAGAACGAGATGTTGGCGCTCGACTCCTTCAACGTCTCCGCGAAATACATGCAGACCGGCGACACGGAGAGACCCGTTACGACGTACGACATCGAGGCTTCGACGGACGGCACGACTTGGGTCTCCCTCTCCACGCATCCGCTTTCCTGCGCTTACACGCAGTATCGCGTCTCGCTCACCGTCGGCAACACGACGAAGACGGACGCCATCGACCTCGGAACCGACGATTGGTTCACGGTGATCCCCAACGCGTTCAGCGAGGGCTTCGGCGCGGACATCACGGTCAACGGTCATAACTTTGTCAACAACGGCGGCATCGGCTCCATCTCCTATGCGCTCGATAAGCTGGAAGAAGAGGACGTTGTCAAGCTCACCGTTACGGGCTTTGCGCAGTCTCTCGAAGAGGGTCTCAAAGCGGCGTTTGCGGAGAGCGCGGCGAACGACTACACCCACTACATCGCGATCAAGCTCTTCGCGAATGCGGACGCTTCGCAGTTTCAGGCGAACGGCGTTACGGTGAAAGCCGGCGCGACGACGCTTCCCATCGTGGCGCAGACGACGAACGGTTCCGAACTCGACCTTGTCATCGCGCTCACGAAGGACATCGTTACGGGCGAAGACGCGATCGTCATCGAAAACCTTATCAGCGGTTCCTCGTCCTCCGCGGCGAGCACGAAGTACGTTCTCGACGTCTCCGGGCTTGTCGGCTTCGAGGTTACCTCCAAGGTTACGACGACGGGCGATCTCTATCTCAACATCGGCGGCGACGTTACCATCGAATATCAGATCTCCGACGAGTTGTATGATTCCATCGCCTCGACGAAGAATTTCATCGGTATCTCGGTGAACAACCAGATGGGTTATCTCAACGACGCGGCGCTCGTCGGCACGACGCGCACGCTCACCATCGGTTCCGTGAAGGCGGAAGTCGAAACCTCCGCGCTTGAATCGGAGAAGAAGCTCACCGTGAAGTACACGCTTCCCGCGGCGAACCCCGAAAACGTTACGAGTTACAGCTTGGTGCTCACGACGCCGGAAGGCTCCGTGGACGTTCGGCAGGCCCTCGACGTCATCAACTATGACCTCGAATTCCACACGGATGCGGTAAAAGATCCCGCGGGTCACGGCAACAACACGTCTTATGTCAAGGTAGACGGCACCAACCTCTACTTCATGTTTGCGGCGGAAAAGACGAATGTTACGCTCAATGAAATCGTCAACGATATCAACACGGCGGCTGCGCCGTTCAACATCGGCACCTACGGTGTTCCGTTCGTGTTCGCGATCAAGAACGACCACGGCACGCTCGTTCTCGACATCGACGGGCTTCCCGAAGACAGCGCAACGTGCTATCTCTCCGTGCTCGGCACCGCCGACGACGCTCGCGATACCGATACGGGTTATGTGTTCACGGTCAAGATCGACACGACGAAATTCGGCGTCGCTTCCGATGCGACCGTCTACTACTTCGACGTTCCCAAGTCCGTTGAAGGGACGACGCTCTACTACTTCAAGGCGTCCAAGGTCGAAAACGCGTGGAAGCTCGAACAAAAGACGGCTTCCGTCACCGCGGAAGATCTCGTTCTTCTCCACGAGGGCACCTGCCGCGAGTCGAGCATCTATGCGTACGCCGTGAAGGACGGCGGCACGGACGTTGTGCTCTACGGCGGCGCGACCAAGGTCGGCGGCAGCCATCAGGGCTCCGGCACGTGCGACCTCTGCGGCGCGGCGATCTCTAATGCGGATATCTCGGCTGCGGATAATTCCATCCACGAGACGTTGCACGACGGCGAGTATGTCCGCGTTCGTGGCACGTACAACGGCACGCCTCATGCCAACGACTACAACGGCATCGAGACGAGAGTTCAGCTTCCCAACAACACGTGGATCCGCGTCCGTAACGACGGTTACTACGTGCTTGAAACCAACAACGGCGGCGCGACGCTCCTGTACAACTCGACGGGTGCGGGCAACTCCGTCAACGGTCAGAAGGACCTCATCGACGGCGAAGAGATCACCGTGGGTTCGAGCGGCAACTACAACGAAGCGAAGCTCGGCGGCACGTTCGATGTTACCGCTTCCTTCGAGGATGGCGTCGTCATCGTTCTCACGCAGCTCTACCGTGCGGGCGACAGCACGCCTTGGTGGCAGTATGTCGCGATGGTCCAAATCACCGGCTATCCGGAGGTCCAGATCGGCTTCCGTATCGACAATAACGGCGCCGACAAGCTCGACACGACGGCGAACGTTGAAAAGTGGAAGGGCGAAGTTGCGCACAGCGACATCTCTGCGGTCGCGCATACGCAGATGACGCAGGGTAGCGCGAACTTCGATTCTACCCAAGCTACCTATGCGGTCGCTCCCAAGTACTACACCGAAGTCTCCGAGGCGGAAAATCGGTTCGGCAGGAAGTCTTACACCGTCGTCGCGGCGAGCGGGAATGCGGAGAAGCTCGAAGCGAACGAAAAGACCGATGCGGCGTTCACGAATGCGACCTACTACGCTACGTTGAAGATCACGCTTGCGCACGCGCTTCCCGAAAATTCCAAAGTCGAGATCAAGACGTTGGATGGCACGAAGTATGCCGAGGCGCACACCTCCATCAACACGGGGCGCACCGAGATCGACATTCTCGTCGGGCTCGACGGCAGCATTTCCGAACTTCTCCTCGACATCACGAACTTTGCGGGCAGCACGATGCAGAGCGATATCGTTCTCGACTTCTCCGCGCTCGCACTGTCCGAGATCACCGAGGCGACCGAAGCGTCCGCGCTCACGGTTGCAGGCGGTACGGTTACCGTTACCTACACGGGTCTGCCTGCGGATAAGAGCGATCTCACGGTCCAAATGGGCGGCGTCTCCTACGCATGGAGCGACCTCGCGGACAAAGATTTCGACAACGGCGTCTCTGTCCAAAGCGTAGCGGGCGATGTTCTCACGCTCAAAGTTGAGAAGCCCGATTACAAGCACGCGATCGAAGAGTACGAGCTCCTTCTCAAAAAGGACGGTCTGCTTGTGGCGCGTTCCACCTTTGCGCCCATCGCGATGCCCGAGGATAACCTCATCGCGGAAGATTACTATGTGTCGGCGAACGGCTCCGACCTCACGTTTGTGAAGGCGATCACGAGCGCGAACGATTCCGATGCTCTCTATCTCAACGCGAACGGCGGCACGGCGACGGTCGGCGAGAACTACACGCTCCTTGCGCTGTACGATCTGTCCTACCACGTCAATGCAAGCGGCTATCACTACTTCGATGCGAACAACCCGCTCGCGGCGAACGGAACCATCATCCTTTCGCAGGTGGGAAGTTCCCGCGTCGCGGCGATCACCGTCAGCCTTTCCACCCTCAACATCGGGGAAAGCACGGCGTATGCGTTCCAGCTTGTGGGCGAAAAGAGCACGACGATCGCAGACTACTACACTGTCTCCGCGGCGAGAGCGATCGTAAAAGGTACGCAAGAGCTCAACGGCTCTGTCGAACAGCTTTCGTATGGCTCCTGCACGGGCGGCAACGAGCAAGTCGGCATCAAGGCGGCTCTGCTTACGGATAACTACTCCTTCTACTACAATGTGGACGTTGCGCCTTCCCACGCTTGGAAACCGGCGACCCAGGTGAACGGCATGCTCGTCTGCGAAGATTGCGGCGCGATCAGCGACAACAGCGCATCCATTCAGGCGCATTACGTCTCGCCCAAACTTCTCGAAGGCGTTGCCGAAAACGGCATCACGATCTCCTTCTGGATGAGCGCGGCTTTGGCGGATGACTGGCAGTCTTGCATCACCGTAGGACAGAACGGCTTCAACATCGGTACGCCTTGCATCGACCCTTGGAACATGAAGACGGATATCACCAACGGCGGTATGGGCGCGACGCCCGAAGAGAGAGCGCTCATGGGCGACGTCAGGGGCACCAACGCATGGCCCGGAAGCGCAGGCGCGTCCGCACCCTTCGGCGTGAGCCCTTACAATGCGGGAGCTTCCTACGTTACCATCGTGCTCGATCCGGGCGAAGCCCGTACGGATGGTCTCCGCTTCTATCGCGACGGCGTGCTCGCCATCGATTACAGCGCGACGGGCAAGATGAACAACAACCAGCCCATCTGGAAGTATGTGCAGTTGCTCCTTCTCGGGATGGAACGCGTAGGCTTCTATGCAACGCCTTCGGATCAGATCCATGCGACCAACTTGCATGTGATGAAGGGCGTCCTCACCGCGGAACAGATCGCGAACCGCTACACGGTTTACAATCTCGAAAAGAACGCTCTTACGGCGAACACCTATTCGTACAGCCATGGCTCTTCCGCCCATCAGTATCCCGAGACGGGTCATACCCAGATCTGCGAGATCTGCGGCAGCGTGAAGTCTAACCATACGCACGAATGGATGACGGAAACGCATAGGTGCTACTACTGCAACGAGCTTGCACCCGCGACGGATGGGGTCCATACGTTCGATCCCACCACCGAGCGCTGCTCGGTTTGCGGAGCGATCAATCCCGCGCATACCAATCATATTTGGGATAGTGCGACCCACAAGTGCACTATCTGCGGCGAAGTCGCACCCGCGGACTATGAGCATCACGTTTTCGGCGAGGACGGTCTCGATGCGACCTGCCATATGTGGAAGTATGAAGATACGTCCAAGGTCGGTTACAGCAAGGAAGCCGAAGTAACTAACGGCGATACGCAACTCAACGCTTGGAACGGCGATGGCGCGACGTGGACGGTGAGCGGCGACTTCGCGCTCAGGCTCTCCTATTCGCAGACGGAAGCGTATACCGATAACCTTCAATGGGCTGCTATTCGCTTCGCGAATGGAGCTACGGAATATGTCAATGTTCGCTTCTTTACGTGGGGCAACAATAAGTGGGATACATGGGGAGAGATGGAGACCGCGGGAACGCGCACGATCACGCTCGAACACGGCAGCGACTCTTGGACGACCGATGACGACATCAAAGCGAACCTTCCTACCAACTATGTCGGCGACTATTTGGTGTTGGCTACGCGAATCGGCACCGATCTCTCCGTGAAGTGCACGTTGACCAATACGGACGGCGAAGTTTACACGATCACCTATTCGTATGCGAACTTCACCCCGGCGACTATCACCTCCGTAGTGCTGACGTGCGAAACGGTGAAGTTGAGCCCGACGTTCCATTACTGGCTTGCCACTCTTTCCAACAAAGAGTAAGCCCACTCGCGACACACATCGCAAACTGAACAAAAAAACCTACGGGTCTCCCGTAGGTTTTTTTGCTCCGAGGGGTAGGTCTTTTTTGCCCTCCCCCCTCTCCGAGGGGGGAGGGCACTTTTGTTTCACCCTCCCCCTCACACCGTGAGGGGGAGGGGTAGGGGAGGGGGAGCCTCACACTCTCCTCCGCGAAAACATCAACCCCCACCCAACCCTCCCCCTTTTAAGGGGGAGGTCTTTTTTACCACCCTTTGGGGGAGCATTCCATGCTGTTCTCTTTCCAAGGGGAGTCCTCTTCTCCTCTTGTTCCACCTTCCCCACCTCGTCTTATTCTTCACCCTCCCCCTCGCTGTGCGAGGGGGAGGGGTAGGGGAGGGGGAGCAGAAATGTTGCCAAAATATCGTTGTTGTGCTATAATAAATTCATGAAAAAACGCAATCACAATCTGCTTTTCTTCGCACGCCAATTGCGCGGTAACGAAACACCCGAGGAAAAAAAGCTGTGGTATCAATTCTTAAATCAATTGCCCGTCCGTTTTCGTCGGCAAGAAACCATAGGAAATTTCATTGTTGATTTTTGTTGCGTAAAAAAGAAGCTCGTTATCGAGTTGGACGGCTCGCAACATTATGAGGACGATGGGAAAGCACAGGATCGTTTACGCGATGAGGAAATATCGAAATACGGATATACCGTTTTACGCTATTCCAATTATCAAATCCATAACGAATTTGATGCGGTTTGTGCGGATATAATGAGATATTTGGAGGAATGAGAATATCAACCCCCACCCAACCCTCCCCCTTTCAAGGGGGAGGTCTTTTTTACCACCCTCCTCTTTTTTCACCCTCCCGCCTCATCTCCATTTCACCCTCCCACCTCATCTCCATTCCACCCTCCCCCTCGCAACGCGAGGGGGAGGGGTAGGGGAGGGGGAGCCCCACACTCCTGCGAAAAACATCAACCCACACCCAACCCTCCCCCTTTCAAGGGGGAGGTCTTTTTACCACCACCCTCCCCCTCGTAGAGGGGGAGGGGTAGGGGAGGGGGAGCCTCACACTCTCCTCCGCGAAAAGCATCAACCCCCACCCAACCCTCCCCCTTTCAAGGGGGAGGTCTTTTTACCACCCTTCTCTTTTTCCCCCCCTCTCCGAGGGGGGAGGGGTAGGGGAGGGGGAGTTCCAAAAATAAAAAATTATGCTTTTTCCTTGCAATTCCGCAAATTTCTTTCAAAATCGGTTGACAAGCCTTTCCCTTTATGGTAAACTTCTTTTACACACCAAATGTGGGGTGTAATTTTTTTGTATGGAGTTTTCACGCAATGGCTACCAAATCCACGAGAATGAAGGTAACGTTCGAGTGTACGGAATGCAAGAACAGAAATTACGACAGCTTTAAGAACAAGCGCAACGATCCCGATCGTCTCGAACTCAAAAAGTACTGTCCCGTCTGCAAAAAGCACACCGTTCACAAGGAATCCAAGTAAATCCGCGCGGCGTGCGCCGCGCAACGGAGAAAGAACATGGCAAAGTCCAACGATAGAGAACTTAATGGGAACAACGCCGATAAAAAACCCGTAGACGCGAAGAAGGCGAAGGGCAAGGACAAGAACAAAAAGCCCAACATCTTCATCCGCATGGGGAGAAAGCTCAAAGACACCTTTTCGGAGCTCAAACGCGTTACGTGGCCTTCCTTCGGCAAAGCGGTGAAGGCGACGGGCGTCGTGCTTGTCATCGTGCTCATCTTTACGGTCGCGGTAACGTGCGTCAACGTAGGATTTACCGAATTGCTCGAACTTATCACGGGTTTGGGGGCGTAACATATGGCAAACACGGATACCGAGCCGAAATGGTATATCCTTCACACCTATTCCGGCTATGAAGCCATGGTGAAGGACAGCCTGTTCCGTCTCATCGAAAACAATAATTTGAGCGACCAGATCGTGGACGTGAAGATCCCCACGGAACAGACCATCGAAGAAAAGGCGAACGGCAAAAAGAAGGTCGTCGAGCGCAAGCTCCTTCCCTGCTATGTCTTTATCAAGATGATCTATTCCAACCAACTGTGGTATCTCGTTACGAACACGCGCGGCGTTACGGGCTTTGTCGGTCCGCAGGGCAGACCCATCCCCATGAAGGAGGACGAGATCCGCAAGATGCGTCTTGAAGACTATGTTGCGGACGCCGATTTCAAGGCGGGCGACAGGGTCTCCATCGACAACGGACCGCTCGAAGGCTTTATCGGGACCATCCGCGAAGCGAACGACGAGACCCAGCGCGCGAAGGTAACCATCGTGATGTTCGGCAGAAAGCAGGACGTCGAAGTGGAATATATCCAAATGCAGAAAATTTCCGAGGATGCGGTGGAAATTCCCCGCGACGAGGAGTAAAACAGGTTTCCTCGACGAAAAGATCGCTCCGCGAGCTTTTCGCCGAAAAAGCAAAATTTTTTTGCGCAAGGAGGGTCCCCCTCCGCCGCGCGCCCCAATTTGCACATGTATGTGCTTGTTGTCCGATGAAACGGACGAGAGGACAAGGCAAATT
>CANQMN010000018.1 GCA_947624965.1 uncultured Clostridia bacterium | reverse complement strand
CGCCTGTTCCATACGCCGCTCTTCTATATCTTCATCGTGATTGCGGCACTCATTCCCGCGCTTGTATCTATGGGAGCAATGGGCGAGGGCGAAACGGCGGGAATGTTCTCGAACGCTTGGCAGATCATCGCCGCTTTCGACCCGCTGTATATCGTTCACGATATGGGCGAATACGCCAACATGAACATGGTCTTTATCTTCGGCGGCATCATGGTGTCCATCTTCATCGGACACGATTATCGGAGCGGATATGTCAAGCAACTGTTTACCACCCACGCCAAGAAAGAGGACTATATGATAAGCAAAACCCTCGTTTCCGCGTTCTCAATGGTGTGTATGTGCGGAACGTATCTTGTCGGCGGAATGATCGCGGGAGCGGCGACGGGACTTCCGTTTACGATCAATGCAGGCTCTCTCCTTTGTGCAATTCTCGGCAAAATGATTATGAGCCTCGGCTGGGCGAGCCTGTACACTTTTATCAATATCATTTTCCGCAGGAAGTTCGGCATTTCCATTGCCCTCTGCTTCGTTCTCGGCACGGGTATTCCCGTCATCGGTGCGGCGGCACTCGTCGGAAATACGGCGGCTCTCAATATCTTCCTCTACGGTTCGTCGGTGCAGGCATGCCTTTCGGCAAACTTCTTGTCCGTCCTCGTGTGCCTTGCCTGCTCTTGTATTTGGGCGGTCATCTATAACGTTCTCGGCTCGGTCATTCTGTACCGCAGGGACGTGTATTAAGGGGGTGCTATCATGAACGCAATCGAAATCAGAAATTTAACCAAAACTTTCAGAGAGAAACGCGCGGTGGACGGTTTGAATATGACTGTGCCGCAAGGTGCGATCTACGGCTTCATCGGAGAGAACGGAAGCGGCAAATCGACGACGGAAAAATTGATTTGCGGTCTTATTCAACCGAGCGGCGGCGAGATAAAACTTTGGGGCAAAGACCATAAAGATCAAACCGTTCGTTCGCAAATCGGCGTTTTGATCGAAGCCCCCGGTTGCTTTCCGAATTACACCGTCTGGAACAATATGAAACTGCAAGCCGCCAACCTCGGAATCAAGAACGAGGACGAAGAAATACGGCGCGTTCTGCACCTCGTTCGCATGGACGGCGCGGCGAGCAATAAATTCAAGAACTGCTCGCTCGGTATGAAACAGCGCATCGGCATTGCCTTTGCACTTCTCGGTTCTCCAAAGCTTCTCGTTCTTGACGAGCCTATCAACGGTCTGGACGCCGACGGAATGCGCATTATGCGGGAAATTTTGACCGACCTCTCCAAACGCGGCACGACCGTTCTCATCTCCTCGCATATCCTCGGCGAGCTTGAAAAGATCGCCACCCATTACGGCATTCTCCGCGGCGGCAAAATGCTTCGTGAAATGGCGGCAGAACAGCTCAACGCGGACTGCCCGACCTACGTCGCCCTCAAAACGGACGACACGGAAAAGGCGCGGGCGA
The DNA here is from genome assembly GCA_947624965.1 of uncultured Clostridia bacterium. Lineage (GTDB taxonomy): Bacteria > Bacillota > Clostridia > Christensenellales > Borkfalkiaceae > Gallimonas. Next base: position 27,803 of record CANQMN010000018.1, on the reverse strand, counting down.
TTTTGGAACGGGCATTCGGGCGGGCGGACATGGACGAGCCGTCGGGCGAGATCCGCGTCTATCATGCAAACGCGGAAGAAGTCGCAAAGTACCTATACGGAAACTTCGGCATCGCCGTAAGCGAAATCAGAACGGCGAAGATAAGTCTCGAAGAATACTATATCAATCTTATGCAGGAGGGAAGAAAATGAACGCAAATATCAAAAACAGCGACTTCGGAAAACGTCTAAAAACCATGCTCAAAGTGGACGCGCGCAGAATGTTCACGATGCCCACGGTCTGGATCATGCTCGGCGTATCTCTCGCACTTCCCATTCTTATCCTCGTAATGACCTCATTCATGGGCGGGACGACGGTAAACCCGCAGACGGGTGTCGAAACGACGGTTGAAACATTTACGAATGTTTGGCAGGCGATCGGCTCGGCGGGCGGAAATGCCATGAGTATGGACTTAACGAGTATGTGCAATATCAACCTTCTGTACTTCCTTGTGGCGATCTTCGTCTGCCTGTTCGTCGGCGAAGATTTTCGGAGCGGATATGTCAAGAACCTGTTCACGGTGCGCTCGAAAAAACTCGATTACGTCCTTTCCAAAACAATCGTGCTGTTTGTAGCGGCGACGGGAATGTTCGTCCTCTACTTCATCGGCGCGATGATAGGCGGCGGGATAGCGGGGCTTTCCTTTGATGTCGCGGCGGTCGATGCAACTGCGGGAGGAATCGTCGCTTGCATGATAAGCAAAGTGTTCTTCGCACTCGTCTTTGTGTCGATTGCCTTAACACTTGCGACCGTCGGGAAAGCAAAATTGTGGCTCTCTATCCTCGGCTCGTTGGCTGCGGGAATGTTGCTCTTTACCATGATCCCCATAATGACGCCGCTCGACGCGGGCGTGTTTGAGGTCGTGCTGTGCGTCCTCGGCGGTCCTCTGTTCGCCGCGGGGCTGGGAGCGTTATCCGCCTTTTTGCTCGGCAAAACGGCGATCGCATAGCGGCGGGATTCGTACAAACAGCGTTGTCGAAATCGTTCGATTTCGACCGCTTTTCTTTACGTTCCGTTCATGCCGTGCTATCATAAAAGGGCAAAAAACCGCAAAAGCGAGGGAAAAAATATGCAACTTTTGGGGAAGAAAGCCTTCATTTTGGGCGGGACCCGCGGCATCGGAAGGGCGATCGCCGAGGCATACGCCGCGGAGGGCGCCGCCGTTGCGATCGCGGCGCGAAAGGAGGAGCATGCCGAAAAGGCGGCGTCCGAATTGCGGGCGTGCGGCGCGGCGGCGTACGGTCTCGGATGGGACGTCTCCGAAGTCGGGCGGGCGGACGAACGCATGGCGCGCGCCGCAGAACTTTTGGGCGGGCTGGACATCGTGGTCGTCAATTCGGGCGTCATCGAGCGCGAGCCCTTCCTTTCGGTGAGCGAAAAGAGCTGGGACGAAGTGATGAACGTCAATCTCAAAGGCGCATATTTCGCCTGTCAGGCGGCGGCGAATTGGATGATCGGGCACGGCGTGCGCGGAAAAATCGTGGTGATGGGGTCTGAAACGGGCTTTCAGCCCGCCGCAACGCCCTATGCCATTTCCAAATGGGGCGTGGCGGGCTTTGCGATAGGCATGGCGCGCAGACTGTACCGAAAGGGCGTCTCGCTTTCCCTGATCGCGCCCGGTCCCATCGCAACGGACATGATGCTGTGGAGCGAGGGGAAGCCGAAGGACTTTCCCAACGCCTTTTCCACGCTCGGAGAGGCAAAGGACGTCGCCGCGCTGGCGGTGTTTCTCGCGACGGAGCGGGGGATGCGCATTGCGGGCAGACCGGTGTTTTTGAGCGGCGGGCTCGATTGGTAAACGGGGGGAGAGCATGACCGAAAAGCAAATCAAAAGGATCGAGCGGCTGCGCGCGTTCTACATGCGCGAGCCCGTGCTCGCAAAGAAAATTCCCGCTTGCTACGTGCGCATTTTGCGGCAGCGTTTGAGTTTCATGCGCGCGTACGTCGGCGATCGGCGTCCGTACACGGCACGGCTGCGCAGGGCGTACGCCGAAGCCGCCGTTCTTTCCGAGATGAAGCCGTTTATCGCGGAGGACGAACTCATCGTCGGGCGTCCCGATTTCACGCCGCTCACCGAGGAGGAACAGCGCGAATATGATGCGCTCACGGTCGCGATGCGCGGCATGCACGATACGGGGCTCGCCACGCTCGGGCACATGGCGCTCGACTACCCCAAACTCTTGCGCGTGGGCGTGAACGGACTGATCGCCGAGATCCGCGCGCGGAAGAACGCGCTCGACCTCAACCTTCCCGAAAACCTTTCCAAGGACGAATTTTACGAGGGCTGTCTCGTCGAGCTGGACGGGCTTTTGAACTTGCAGCGCCGCTATGCCGAGAGGGCGCGGGAGCTCGCCGCCGCGGCGCAGGGGGAGCGGAAGGAGGAACTCGAAGAATTGCATCGCATACTCTTGCGCGTTCCCGCCGAGCCCGCCGAGACCTTTTACGAGGCGTTGCAGAGCATCCATTTCTATAATTTCTGTCTCTGGGAACTCTACTATTTCGGGAGAGTGGACCAGTATCTTCTTCCCTATTACGAGGCGGATCTCCGCGCGGGACGCATCACCCATGACCGCGCCGTGGAGCTCTTTGCCTGTTTTCTTCTCCTGCCGGACGCGTACATTTCGCCCGCCGTTACCATCGATTCGTTCGTCGGCGGGCGCGACCGCACGGGCAAGCCCGTGGAGAACGAAGTTACCCGCCTCGCGCTCGACGCCGCCGAACTTTCGCATGCGGCGAACGGAAAAGTGGCGATGGCGATCTGCCGCGATACGAGCGAAGAGCTCCTCCGCAGGGCGATCCGCATCAACGCGAAGGGGTACGCCCAGCCCGCGCTCTTCAACGACGACGCGATCTCGGCGGGATTGCAGGCGATCGGCGTCTCGCCCGAGGATTCCCATTATTACGCCAATACGGGTTGCGTGGAGATGACGATCATCGGGAAGTCGGGCGCGTATCCCGTCGCGCCCTATCACAATCTCGCCGCCGTCCTGCTGGACGCCATGCGCGAAACGCCGTACGCGCGCTCGCTTTGCGAACTTACGGAGCGGTTTTACGAGAAGCTGCGCGGGCGCGTCTTTGAAGAAAATCTCAAAATCAACCGCAGGCAGATGGAGCGTTCCCGCAACGGCGGGGAGCCGCTCCGCGTCTCCTGTCTCGTGGACGATTGCCTCTCGCGCGGGAGAGCCGTGGACGAGGGCGGCGCGTGCTATAACCACATCCAGCCCAATTTCGTCGGATTCTCCAACACGATCGATTCCCTTGCCGCCATCGAGTATCTCGTCTTTCGCGAAAAGCGGCTCACGATGGAGGAACTGCTCGCCGTCCTCGACAAAAATTACGAGGGAGAGGAGGCGCTTCGGCAGTACATTCTCAATAAAATTCCCCATTACGGGCAGAACGAGCCGTTTACGGACGGGTTGGCGGTCGAGGTCTCAAACCTCATCCGGCGGGCGTGTAAGGGAATTGCGACCTATCGCGGGAGTTTTCTCGTCCCCGGGCTCTTCACCTATACGGAGAACAACACGCTCGGCAAGCGCACGCAGGCGACCCCGGACGGTAGGCGCGCGCAAACGCCGCTCTCCGCAAGTTCGGGCGCGAGCGCGGGCATGGAGACGAACGGTCCCACCGCCGCCCTCCTCTCCGCCACGGGCTGGGATCACCGTCCCTTTATGGGCGGCGTGGTAATTAACATGAAGTTTTCCCCGGGACAGATGAGTGGCAAGGGGGAGGACGCCATGGTCGCGCTCCTTCGCGCCTTCCTCGCCCGCGGCGGCATGGAGATCCAATTCAACTGCGTGGACAAAAATACGTTGCTCGCGGCGCGGCGCGAGCCTGAAAAATATCGCGACCTCGTGGTGCGCGTCAGCGGATTCAGCGCCTATTTCACCAAGCTCCCGCCCGAGATCCAACAGGAGATCATCGACCGCAACGAGCATGTGTTTGCTTGATATGGAAAGGGACGGAACAAGGGGACGCATCTTCGATATCCAGCGGTTTTGCACGGGAGACGGTCCCGGGATCAGGACGACCGTCTTTCTCAAAGGGTGCCCGCTCCGCTGTGCATGGTGCCATAATCCCGAATCGCAGGATCCTTGCACGGAGATCGCCTTCAACGCCGCGCAGTGCGTCTTTTGCGGCGCGTGCGCCGCTGTCTGTCCCGCGGGGTGCCACACGTTTTATGCGGGGAAGCATCTCTTCGACAGGAAAAAATGTCTCCGCTGCGGGGCGTGCGCCGACGTGTGTCCCGCCGCCCTCGAAAGGGTGGGACGGGAGATCGGCGCGGAAGAGGCGGCGGAGGAGGCGTGCAAGGATAAGCTCTTTTACGGTGCGGCGGGCGGGCTAACCGTCTCGGGCGGAGAACCGCTCATGCAACCGGCTTTCACGCGCGCGCTTCTCAAAGCCGCGAAGGAGAGGGGACTCCATACCTGCGTCGAGACGAGCGGCTTTGCGCCCTTTTCCGCATTGGAGAAAATTCTCCCCTACACCGACCTGTTTTTGTACGACTGCAAGGCGTCTCCCGCCCGCCACCGCGCGTTCACGGGGGAGGAGAGCGCGCGCATCACGGAGAACCTCAAAAAGCTGGACGGGGCGGGCGCGCGCATCATTCTGCGCTGTCCGCTGTTCCCAAATCTCAACGACGGCGAGGAACATTTGAAGGGCGTCGCCGCGCTCGCGGAGACGCTCGGACATGCGGAGGCGATCGAGATCGAGCCGGGGCACTCCGTCGGCGCGGGAAAATACGAGCGCATGGGCTATGCGCGGCGTGCGCCGCAATTCACCCCGCCCGACGCGGAAAAGATCGGGGAGTGGATCTCCTACCTCTCCGCCCGCACGTCCGTTCCCGTGCGCCGCGCCTGAAAGCCGCGCAAAAACGCCCTTCCTTTTTCGGCGGGCGTCCAAATATCGATTACGGCGCGGCGAGAAAGCTCTCGGCGCGCCGCCGCTTTTTACACGTTTTGCTGCAAAGGGGGCGGGCTCATTCGATCGGGAACCGCTTTTCCACGTCGTAACAGAGCCCCGACTTTTCGGCGTTTTCCCACTCCCGTATGATTTCGAGGCATTCCGTATAGGCGTATTTTTCTCCGAGGCGGAACTTGTCGCCGCCCGCCGTGCTCAATTCTTCGAGATAAATTTCCAAAAGTTCAATTAAATATTTCAAAATTCCTTCCGCCGATCTATCCATGCGTTATCCTCTGCGGCTGAAAAAGAGATATGTCATTTTGAATTGTAACATGTCGGGTGATAAAAAATTTCCGAAATTCGGAAAATTTCGCTCTCCCCGCCATGTTACAATAATTTTATGCCCACTATTCAGATAAAGACTTTGGAACAGCTTATCATTCGGGAATTGCACGGCTTAAACGGTTATAATCAACAAGCGCATTCGGCTTTCACGCAAATGCTTCACCACTTTTCAAACGAAGAATATCTGTACGACGTCGAGCATACCGAGATCATCACGAAGATCTACATCCACAACTTCTATAAATATCGCTCCGCCGAGGCGCTCTCGCGCGAACTGCATATCGATACCAAAACGCTTTTGTGCTATCGCAAGACGTATGTCCGCTTGTTCGCGAAGTACTATTTGGAACTGTCGTCGCCCACGGAGGCGGATTTTCTGCTCCTCTACGAATATTTGAGCGACGAAAAGGCGACCGCGGCGGGGCGGATGCTCTCCGCCGCGGCGACCGCCCCGTGAGCGCGGCAAAGCGACGCACCCTTCAAACGCGCGCCCGTATTTCCCGCGGGCGCTTGTTTTTTGCTGTTTTCCTTCCGCGGGCGGCGGGAAACGACCGATTGACAAACGCAAAAGAACGCGTTACAATAGAGAGGAGCCGAAGGGCGAGACTTTCCCGCTTTTCGGAAAGAGCGCACAAAGGAGAGCGAAATGTTTCCGATCAACAATTTGCGCGGGATAGAAGTACAGGAATCGGAGTTGAAGGAGAAACACGTCGTCGTGTTTTTATTGGTAAAACCCTCCGATGAAAATTCCCAAAGCATCATCGAGCATTTTAATTATTATCATCATCGGGCGGGGAAATATTGTTCGATCTATCCCGTCGGGTACAGCAGGAGCATGTTCGGATTTTATCCCGATGTGCAGAAAATCAGGGGCGTAGACCATGAGGAGTGGGAATACAGCGATCGTTGCTTCATTGACTTTTGCGACGAGTTGAAGGAGCGGCTGGCGGGATGGCAGTACAGCGGAGAACCCGAACTGATCATTTTGCAGAACCGTCTGACCGATTCGGAGGAGTCCTTCCTCGACTTCACGAACTGCAATTATATCGACATCAATTACGGGCTGGAACACGGGTACATAGACAGTTTTCAGCGCTTTATGGAGCGGCTCCTCGTGGCGTGCCAAAGCGAAGTCGAATCCCATGAGGCGTTGGGAAGGGCAAACGTCATGCGGTTAAAACCGCGCAATGTCCTGATAAGCGCGATCGAGACGGCGCCCAAACTGCCCAAACCCATCAAGAAGATCTTGGGAGACAGGCTCTTTTATAAATCGTCGAGGGGGACGGCGGCGCGCGGTCTCTGATGGGGAGCGGGCTGTCGCCGAGGGGGACAAAGCGGCAGTCGCGCGACAAAATTTCTCACACTTTGCGGAGGTACAAGGATGAAGGATGTTACGACCGAGATAGGGGATCGGCAGATGGCGCGCCAGACGCGGTATCGGGACTATGTTGTCCCCGACGGTGTAACGCGGATCGGGAAGGAGGCGTTCATGGACAGTTCGCGCCTTCAAAGGATATATATTCCGAAGTCCGTTGCCGTCATCGAGCGGGACGCGTTCAAGGGGTGCGGCAATGCGGAGATCTTCTGCGAGGACGCGCCGCAGGAGGACTGGGTGTGCGGCATGCGCAAGGAGACCGTAAGTTACGAGATCGTTACGCCGGAGGACGACGCGTTCAACTTTCACCGTTCGGGCGGCTCGTTTACTTCGACGAGGATAGAGCGCGAGGAAGAAACCTTTCACAATTGGAATCCCGACGCCCGCCCCGTGCACACGCACGTCCCGCGGGAGGAGACCGTAAACTGGCTGACGCCCGAGGAAGAGGAGCGGCTGGCGCGCGAAGAGCGGGAGAGAGCGCGGCAAGAGCAGGAGGAACGCGACAGGCAACGGGCGCTCCATGACAGGAAGATGCGCATCTTTCACGGGGGCGACCTCGCCTCCGAGTTTGCCCGCAGGGCGGTAAAGGAACTTTTGCGGGAGAACAGGGCGTTCAAGAAGGTCGATTTCGAGTGGGTCGCGCACGGATACGCCGACCACTACGAGGCGAAGTGCATCTATACCAACCTGCCGAGCGCGTTTTGCGGGTGGAAGAAACTCTACGAAGCGCCCGAAAACGCGCGCCTTTCCGAGATCAAGGAGGGATTGGAAGGGGCTTTCCGCGCGGCGCTCGAAGAGCAGGGCGGGCGCCCCGAGGGATGAGCGGAAAAGGCGGGCGTTCTTTTTGAGGGCAACGGTCCGCGGCGGATCGCGGAGCGAGGCGGCTACTTTGTAGCCGCCCTTTTGATTTGCAAAAAATTTTCATAAAAATGGTTGCATGCACTTGACACGGGGGGGGTTAGTTGTATAATTATTTCACTATTGGGAACTTTTTTCACACGGGAAGGAGTCCCCGAAGGGCGCGCCGCATCGTCTTTGACCGCGGCGCAATGTACGGAATGAAGAACAAATAAAAAGCGTGCGAACAGGCACACAGCGCGATGTGTGCGACGGAGGATCCATGGAACAGAAACTCGACCCCGAACTGCAAGAAGAAGCGACCGAAGCGGCGCCCCCCGCCGAGACGGCGGCGCCCGAAGCGGCGGAGACCCCCGCCGAAGAAGTCCCTGCGGAGCCCACTTATCCCGAGTTCATCGCCGCGCTCGGCAAGTATTACGACGATTTGAGCCGCCTCATCCGCATCACCAAGGCGAAGGACGAGACGATCGCAAAACTCAGCAAGGAAGTGCAGGCGTACCGCGAGGGATTTGCGATGAAGCTCGTTAAGCCTCTCGCCACCGAGCTCATCTCGCTCCGCGAAGATTACCGCAAGACGTTGCGCGAGGTGGATACCTATGCGAAGTCCGCCGCGGACGTAAAAAAGTACTGCGGCTATCTCGTCTCCGATCTCGAAGATCAGCTCGCCAACTGCGGCGTTACGTTGAAGGACGACGTGTTCTGTATCGGCGGCGTATCCATCTGGGAGAAGGAATGCCGCAAGCAGACTTCGCTGTTCGATCTTGCGGAAGTCGCCCCCGCGGCGGAGCCCGACGGGACGGCGTGGGGTACGCCCACGCTTTCCGCCGTCATGGCGCGCGTGGAGGCGGGCAATGCGCAGCTCGTCGCCCTCCTCACCGCGAACGAACAGGCGGATAAAAACCTTCTCGGCTATGTAAACTATGCCGCCGCCCTCGACGACAACTATTCCGACGCCTTCCTGCTCCCGCTCTACCGCGCCCTTGCGACCGTGCAGATCGCCGTAAGGGAATATTCCGATGCGCTCGACGGGATGCTCACCGAGGAGAACAGGGCGGAAAAATACGCGGGCGCGCTGCAAATCGCGCTCGACGGCATCGACGGCATTCTCACGCAGGCGGGCGTTACGATCGTTACGGACCCTTCCGATAATTACGATCTCGCGACAAACCGCCTCGTCAAGGCGGTCCCCACGGACGACCCCGAGAAGGACAAAAAGGTCGCCTTCCGCTACACCGATTGCTATCTCTACGACGGCAAGGTGCTCTATCCCTGCAAAGTGGACGTGTACAGATACACCCCCAAAAATTAAAATCAAATGAAGGAGAAATAAAAAAATGGCAAAGAAAATCGGCATCGACCTTGGTACGACCTACTCTGTGGTCAGCTATGTGGACGATACGGGCGTGATCACCAACGTGGAGAGCGCGGAAGGTGAAAAGACGACGCCCTCCATCGTGTATTTCGACCCCAACGGCACGGACGTCGTCGTGGGCTCGGCTGCCCGTGAGGCGGGCGCGCTCGACCCCGACAAGATCATCGAGCGCGTGAAGAACTACATGGGCGACCCCAACTACATGAAGGAGATCAACGGCAAGGAATTCTCCGCCAGCGCGATCTCTTCCATCATCCTGAAAAAGCTCGTCTCCGACGCCGAGAAGTGGCTCGGCGGCGAGGAGATCGACGGCGCGGTCATCACCTGTCCCGCATACTTCGGCGACGCCGCCCGCGAGGCGACGAGAAAGGCGGGCGAGGCGGTCGTCCTCTCCAACGGACAGCCCCTGAAAGTGCTCAAAATCATGGATGAGCCGACGGCGGCTGCCATCGCCTACGGCAACTCTCACCCCGAGGATATGCACAAGACGGTGCTCATCTACGACCTCGGCGGCGGCACGTTCGACTGCACCATCATGCGCCTCGACTTCGAGGGACAGGACAGACAGTATAAAGTTATCACGACGGGCGGCGACCACAAGCTCGGCGGCAAGGACTGGGACAAGGCGCTCACCGACTACGTGCGCGGAGAGTTCTGCAACCAGACGGGCTGCGACGAGGACGCCATCAAGGCGGATCCCGAGATGGTCGTGTGGTTCAGCGAGAAGTCCGAGGCGACCAAGAAGATGCTCACCCAGAAGGACGTCGCGACGATGACGCCCAACTACGACGGGCAGAAGGCGCGCATCGAAGTTACGCTCGAAAAGTTCAACGAGCTCACCCGCAGTCTCTTCGGACAGACCATCATGCTCATCGACCAGATGCTCGAAAAGAAGGGCATGACGATGGCGGAGATCGACGAAATTATCCTCGTCGGCGGCTCCACCAGAATGAAGCAAGTGGAAGAGGGGCTCAAAGACGCTTACAACAAGCCTCTCGTCTCCTTCGACCCCGATAAAGCGGTCTCCAACGGCGCGGCGCTCGTGGCGAGCGGCATGAACGTTGGGGACAACTTCGGCGGCGCGGAAGGCGCGGCGGAGGGCGCGGCGCCCGTTGCGGGCGCGGACGGCTCGTTCAGCCTCGGCGCGCAGACGACCACCTTCGAGGGCTCGGGCGGCACGAGCAACGAGATCATCGAGCTGTGCACGAAGTCTTACTGCCTGCGCTATTTCAGCAACGGACAGCCCAAGTACATCAACCTCGTCGTGAAGGATACCCCCAAACCCGCGCACGGCTCCACGCTCCCGCTCATTCCCCAACTCACGGTCGGCGGCGGCGACAGCGGCATGTGGGATTCCGTCGAGATCGTCATCATGGAGAACGAGGAACTCACCTCGGACGTGCCCGAGGACAAGTGCGAGGCGCTGTATGAAGAGATGCCCATTCCCTTCACGCCTCCCGTTCCCGGCAACGCGCTCGTGGAAGTTACCCTCGACGTGGACATCAACGGTCAGCTCGTCCTCACCCTCGTGGAACAGGCGACGGGCGTGCGGCACGAAGTGCACCCCGTGAGAAAGGGCGGCGATGCGGCGAGCAAGGGGCTCGACGAAGTCGCAAGTTTCACGCTCGGCTGATACAGTTCAATGGAAATGTGCGCCCACCCGCCCCAAATGGGGCGGATGGGATTTGCCGTTTTTGGCGGTTATACGGGAGATAGGGCGTCGATCGCTCGGGTCCTGCCGCAATTATCCCGCGGCGCGCCCGATCGCAGGTATCCCGCCCCATTTTCAGGTAGAGAGGTCAACTTATGAAAAGCATCAATGTAGGCATCGATTTAGGCACGACATATTCGGCGGTCGCCGTCTTCGACGCGGCGACGGGCAGGGTGGATATCCTCAAAAACGACATCGGCGAGGAGATCACGCCCTCCGTCGTCTATATGGAGAACGGCGAGACGCTCATCGGACAGGAGGCGAAGGACCAGCAGGCGGCGGGCAACGTGAACACCTGCGCCTTTTACAAGAGCATGATGGGGGACGAGAACTTCGTCCGCTATCTCGACGGCAAGCCCTTCGACGCGGAGGGGCTGTCCTGCGTCTTTTTGAGCAAACTCAAAGCGGCGGTGGAGAAGCAGAACGGCGTCTCCATCACGGGCGCGGTCATCACCGTTCCCGCCTACTTCAACGAGGCACAGCGGCAGGCGACTATCCACGCGGGCGAGAAGGCGGGCTTCAAGGTCTTGAAGATCATCAACGAGCCGACGGCGGCGATCATCGCCTATGGGCTCACGGGCGGCGGCAAGAAGACCGCCATGGTCTACGACCTCGGCGGCGGCACGTTCGACGTTACCATCGCGAAGATCGACGGCGCGCAGGTGGACGTCATCGCGACGAACGGCGACCATCAGCTCGGCGGCAGAAACTGGGATAAAGTGCTCGTGGACGAGATCGTGGACCGCTTCGAGCAGGAGTTCGGGGTGGACATCTCCGCGAACAAGGAGGACTATACCGAACTCGTCGTGCGCTGTGAGAAGGCGAAAAAACAGCTCACGAGCGTCGCCGCGACGGACATCACCGTGCGCAGCGAGGGCTATACGGGCAAATACACCGTTACCCGCGAGGAGTTCGAGGATAAGACGAAGCGGCTCATGGCGGAGACTATCATGCTCACGGAGAAGTGCTTCGAGGAGCTCGGCGGGGGATTCGGCTGGCATTCCGTCGATGAGATCGTGCTCGTCGGCGGCTCCACGCGCATGCCGCAGGTATTCGATACCATCCAAAGAAAATTCGGCAAGGCGCCCAAGACCATCGGCGGCAAGGTGGATACCATCGTCGCCGCGGGCGCGGCGATGCAGGCGCACCTGTGCGTGGCGGGCAGTATCACGCTGACGCCCACGGGCGGCGGCATGCAGGCGGCGCAGTTCGGCGGGGGCGCGGGCGGTCCCGTGTCGCTCACCATCAGCAGCAGCAGTATCCGCGACGTTACGTCGCACAGCCTCGGCATGCTCGCCTTTGCGGGCGACGGTGCGAGCATCATCAACAGTATCATCATCAAGAAGAACAGCATGGTCGGAAAACCTTACAGCAAGCGCTATACGTTTGCGGGCGAACAACTCGAAGCGTACGTGTTGCAGGGCGAATCCTCGTCCCCCTACGACTGCACTCTGCTCTATAAATACGTGATCTCGGGCATGAAGAAGGGCGTAAAGAACGAATTTACCATCGATTTCCTGTACGATCAGAACGGCGTCGTGCAGGTTACGGGCAAGCTCGCCTCGGGCACGCCCCTCAAAGTGAACAAGTCCACGGTGAGCGAGAGCGTCTCCGAAGTCATCGACCGTCTCCTCCGCGAGAAGGAGGAGGCGAAAAAGCGCGCGAAGGTGGATATCACGTTCGCGATCGATACCTCGGGCAGTATGTCCGGCACGCCCATCAACGAGGCGAAGCGCTCCATTCTCGAATTTGTCTCCCAGCTCGGCGACGCGGCGGACAAGGTCTCCCTCATCGGCTTTGCGAACAGCAGTACCTGGCTGTGCCGCGACGACGCGCCGCGGGCGATCGAGAAGGCGGTGCACAAACTGGACGCCGACGGCGGCACGAACGCCGACCCGCTCGAATACTACGGGAAGGCAAAGGGGAGCGGCGACGGGCGCATTCTCATCGTCCTCACGGACGGCGAGTGGTTCAGAAAGGACGACGCCATCCGCAGTTCGGACGTCTTGAAGGGGAGCGGCGTAACCATCTACGCCATCGGCGTGGGCGACGCGGACTATCGGTTCTTGGAGCGCATCGCCTCCCCGGGCGGCGCAAAGAAGATAGATTTGCGCCAGCTCGTCGAGACGTTCAAGGAGATCGCGGACACCATCGCGACCGAAGCCTCCGCCGCAGGCAGTTACACATCCCTCGGCTAACGGTCGCCGCACGGGGCAGAAAAATCAAAATATAGGATCAGGGTATGGCAGAAGTAAGGACACAACAAGAGCTCGCTTCGGCAAATTTCAATTACTTCATCGCGCTGAAACTCGGCGCGAAGGAGACGAACACAAAGGTGATCGAGAAGGCGATCGCGGAGATCAAGGCGCTCACCGACGACGACGCATACGGCGAACGGCTCAAAAAGCTGACCGGCGACATGACGGAAGTGCTCATCAACGACGCGGTCTACGATCCCTCGAACAACAGTTATGTTCCCAATTCGGGCGCGCGCAAGCGCGAATCGGACGCGGCGGTAAAGTTCAAGCTCGCGGAGATGATGGAGCTCGTCAAGAACATCTGTCTCAACAACGGCATGATCTTCAAGAGCGAACTGCAAGCTCTGCGCAACAATGCCAACAAGGAGGCGAACTATTACTCCTTCCCCGAACTCGAAAAGGAGTTCTTGGCGTTCAACGCCTCGGGGGCGGTGAAGTACGTCGACGACATCACGGGCATCAAAATTCCCTTCAAGGATTTCGACCGCATCTCCGAATCGCTCTCCTCCTCCCTCAAAATGACGACGCTGTACGAATTTCTCGGCGTCTCCGCCACGGCGAGCGAGCAGGAGATCTCCTCCGCCAAACAGAAGGCGTATAACGACTACATGGCGAAGGGCGACCGCAGTTTCCGCACCCTCGGCAAGACGCTGTGCGGCGACGTGGAGACCATTCTCCTCGTGAAGGACGCGCGGAAACAGTATGACTACTACGTGAAATTGCGCGACAAGGTGTGGAAGCAGTTCGCCCTGCGCAGGCAATTCGGCGCGAAGTCCATTTCGCTCAACGAATTTTATTCCTTCGCGCAGATCGTCATGGACACGTTGAAGCTCGGGCTCGACGAGGTGCAGACCATGCTCGGCGCGGGGCTCAAAACGTACGGGCTCACCGTGGCGGGCGGCGACAAGGAGGGAACGGGCACCAAGGAGCTCGAAATCTGTCCCTACCCCGACTGCGGAAAAATTTACGAAGCGGGGGCAAAGGTCTGCCCGCACTGCGGCAAGGCGCTCGAAGTGCTGTGCTGGAACTGCAATTCCCGCATGCCCTTTACCATGAAGTCCAAAACTTGCCCCACCTGCGGCGCAAGCTATCAGAACAAGGATAAACTCACGGCGGCGACGAGCGAGCTCGATAAACTTCTCGCCCTGCCCGTCCCCGATCTTACACGGGTACAGCAGTCGCTCATGGCGCTGAAAAATCTCGTACCCGACTATCGGAAGGCGGCTTCGGGCATCATCGCAAAGAAGGTCGCCGAATACGAGAAGGAACTCGAACGCCGCGCGCAGATCGAGCGCACGAAGGGGGAGGCGTACCGCGAAGAGATGAAGGCGGTGAATGCCCTCGCCGGCGGCAAGAACTACCTGCAAGCGAAGAGCGCCGCCGAGCAGGTCCGTAGGAAATATCCCGATTACAACCTCGCCGAGACCAACAAGACGATCGCCGAGCTCGACGCCGTCATCCAGAAGGCGCAGCGCGAACTTGCGTCCGCCCGCCAGCTCATTGCGCAAAACAACGAGGACGGCGCAGTCTCCGCCGTCATGCGCGCCCTCGACATCGTCGCCGACTACAACGAGGCGCGGCAGTTCATCGCGAAATATCCGCCCAAGGCGCCCCTTTCCCTGCGCGTTAGCGTGGCGGGGCAGAACGCCAAGCTCGAATGGCAGATGCCCGCCTCCCGCGCGAACACGACTTACTACGTCGTCCGCAAGGTCGGGTCCGCCCCCGTGAACACGGAGGACGGCACGGCGATCGCCCGCGGGCTGTCCATCGACTTCTATGAGGATAAGTCGGTCGCCGCCGCCACGCGCTACTTTTACGGCGTGTATTCCGAGCGCGGCGGGGTGAAGTCCAACCTCACCGTCTGTCCCACGCCCGTGCAGTTCTTTACCGATGTCGCAAACATCCGACAGGAGCTCGTCGAGGACAAGATAAGCGTCAAATGGGACGCTCCGAACAACGTAAAGACCATCGAGGTTTGGAAGAAGCGCGGCGTCGTCGCGCCCCAGCAGGCGGGCGAGGGACAGCGCGTTCAGGCAGACCTCAACGGGTTCACGGATACCGATACGGGCGAGATCAGCTATCTCATCGTCTGCCGCTACGACGCGGGCGGCACGCTGTACTCTTCCAAGGGCATCCAGCGCACCTTCAAGCGGTATGAAATTCTGAAAAAACCCGAGCAGGTGGAGATCGCGCAAATTTCCAATACGGAATTTTCCTTCAAGGCGAAGGCTTCGGGCAAGCCCCGCCTGCTGTTTGCGGGCGAGAAACTCGCCTGCCGCACCGACGTCGTGCAGGAGACGGCGCTCTACACCGAGGCGGTGAAGGGGGCGACGGAACTGCGCATCAACTACGCGGGGGCGGAGATGAGCTTCGCGCTCCCCGTGGACAGCGTGGGGTACGTCTATCCCGTGTTCTACAACGACCAGCTCTTCATCGTCTCCCCGCCCACGCTCGTAAACACCGTCTGCCCCGTCAGAGATCTCCGCTATGCGGAGCGGGGAAACAGCGGCATGCTCACGGGGACGCTGCACCCGGCGCTCTCCTCCGTCATCGCCAAGATCTCCGAGCGCGGCTTTGTGAAGAGCTTCGACGAACCGGCGGACACGATGCGCATCACGGCGGACGAATTCCGCTCCAAGGGCGGGATGTCGTTGAGCTTAAAGCGCAACGTGGAGTATTACATCACCGTATTCGGCGAGGCGGAACTCGGCGGCAAGAAGCTCCTCACGGGCGCCGTCTCCCTCGACGAAGCCATCTGTCAGCGCGACCGCGTGCCTCTTCTCTACTGTTTCAAGTATACGGCGTCGCCCACCAAGGACTTCAAGGTAACGATAGAATTCAGCGCCGACAGCGAGGCGGATGTGCCCGACCTTCTCCTTATGCGCGGCTATCCGCGCCCGCTCGACAAGACCAAGGGCGAACTCGTGGAGAAGATCCCGCGCTTTACGCTCAAAAAGGGCATGTTCTCCAAGAGCTACACCTACAAGACGACGGTCACGGCGAAGGGCATGTCCAACGCCGTCAAATTCGTGCTGTTCCCCGCGACGGAGGGCAGCTACGTGCAACTGCGCGAAGTCAACAAACTGTAAGCGCATTCTGTAAACCAAACCGAAAACCAACCAAAGAGGGTCATTTATGGGAAAATTTACCTGTCCTTATTGCTACGGCGATCATACGCTTCTCGACTGCGAAGTCAAGTGCTCCTACAATATCCCGGGAACGGCGGCGACCTGCAAGCGGGGCGTCCAGAAGAGCCCCGGCGGGCTCATCCCCAACAACAAGAAGAGCTCCTGCATGGCGTGCAAGGACGCGAGCAAGCTCGTCTTCTGTCCCGAACTGCACAAGGAGATCCCGCGGGAGTTCCTCGACGGGCAGAGCCTTCCCATCGCGCTCATCGGCGCGAAGGCTTCGGGCAAGTCCAACTACATCGGCGTGCTCATCAATGAGATACGGCACAAGATGTCCATCCGTTTCAACTGCACGCTGTCGATAAGTTGCAGCGAGGAATCGCGGTCGTACTACCAAAATTATTATTACCGCCCCATCTTCGAGCAGAGCAACGTCGTAACGGCGACGGACGCGGGCGAGATCCCGCCGCTCATCTTCCCCGTGCGCTTTTTGGACAACAAGAACCGCATCAAGAACATGGCGACGCTCACCTTCTACGACACCGCGGGCGAGAATTTCGACAGCACGGAGGAAATGCTCGTCTACAACCGCTATGTGCCCAACTCGCGCGGCATTATCCTGCTGCTCGACCCTCTGCAAGTGGACTCCATCCGCAAACAGCTCACGGGCAAGATGACCCTTCCCAACAAGAACACCGACGTCAACGAGGTGCTCTCCCGCGTTGTGGACAATATCCGCCGCGTCAAGAACGTGAAAGGGCAGATCAAGATCCCGCTCGCCATCGCGTTCACCAAGCTCGACGCGCTCGAACAGTTCGATATCCTGCCGCAGGAGAGCTGCCTTCGGGAGGAATCCGAGCACACCAAGCGGGGCGTGTTCGTCAATTCCGACTTCGAGGCGTGCGACAACGAGATGCGCGCGCTCCTCGAAAACTTCCTCGACGCGGAGCTCATCCAGCTCATGAAAAACTTTGAGAAGAGCGCGTTCTTCGGCGTTTCTTCGCTCGGCGAAGTCCCTTCGGGCGGCGTAAAGTTGAGCTCGGATACGGTGAAGCCCCGCCGCGTGCTCGACCCGCTCCTGTGGCTCCTTGCCGAAAACAACTACATCAAGCGCGTGAAGTAAGAGGCGCAGAAAGAGGCGTTCCTGTCCCTGCGGGAAGCATTCAAAAGCCTGTCTCACCCCCCAAGGGTCTGAATATAAGGAAAGAAGGAGAAAAGAATGAAGGCAAGCCAATATCTCTATACATCATGGAAAAATGCCCCCAATCACGGGTTCAGTATCTATTCGACAAGTCCCGATGTCACGCGGGAAGAGAGCATGCACATCGCGCTCGTGATGAAGTACCGCGCACCGTCAGACCTTCCCTATGAGCCGACGGAGGAGCAGATCGCGACGCTCTTCCCCCGCAATACGGCGTATTTCCGCCTTCCCACGGGCAGATATTGCATCGCGCTGTCTACCTATGTGGGGCACGAGTACAAGGGCTTCGAGGAGGCGGGAAGAATGGGCAACTACCTGACGCACGCCTACATCTTCAACGAGCCCGCGGAGTTTTACCCGACGACGTTCATCGACGATCCCGTTTTCCGCCGCGACCTCACGCTCGACGAGTGGCGGGCGACCGATCCCGCGCCCCTGCCCGTCGTGGAGCTTCCCGTACGGGGAACGGCGGCGGCAGACGTCTCCGCCTTCATCCGGGGCAAGGAGGAGCTCCTTGCGAAACTCGTGCAGGCGGTCTTGGAGGGAGCGGACAAGACCATCTTTTTGAACGACACGCAGGAGAACATAAAGCTGTGGTATGCCGCCCTCGGGCTGTGCCTTCCCAAGCGGTACAACGCGAAACTCACCTTCGATACTTTTTCTTACGACGATATCAACGCCAACGCGAAGATCCCCGCCGATTGCCGCCTTGCGGTAACAAACCTCACGGCGGGCGGGTTTGTGCCCCTCAACTGGCAGCAGAAGATGTTGGCGGGCGCGTACGTCTTTGATTTTAAGACGCAGACCGTCTCGCCCGTCACCCCCAAGCGGTATGCGCAGAACATCGCCTCGGCGCTTGCGCGCGACGCGAGCCGCACCGCGGGCGTCGCCGCCGAGATAGAGCGCGTCGCCGCGGCGACGGGGACCGACCTCGACACCGCGTTCGACGTTTTGGCGTTGGAGTCGTTCAGTTTCGACGCGTTCCCGACGAACGAGGAGCTCGCCGGGGCGTACGACCTCGCCCTCCGCGACCCCATGTTCCGCAAAGAGCAGTTCGCCGAAGCCGTGCTTCCCCGCCTGCTCGGAGATTGCTTCTCGCCCGCGGCGAACGCCCTCTTGAAGTCGTTCTATCCGCAACTCTCGAACGAGAGCCGCAGCCGCACCGTCGCGGAGATCTCCAAAAAATATCTCGCACAGCCCGCGCGGGACGCGGCGGGCTATCTTGCGGGGCTCTCCCAGAACGCGCCCTTCCCGTGGCGCGACTTCGCCCTCTACCACTATGCGCAGGAGGAGGGCATGGCGTATTTCCGCACCTATGCCTCCGATTTTCCCAAGGCGAACCTGCTCGTCGACGCCGCCGTCAAGGCGGAGCCCGAGCTCGAACGCATCTACGGGAAGGACACCGTGAAGAAGTATTTCGCCAAGATGGTGGAGTTCTACGCCGTGCGCGGCGAAAACGACAAGGTGAGGACGCTCCTTTCGCGGGCGGCTTCCTTCTCCAACTATATCGCGCTCGTGCAGAAGGCGGTGGACGTCGCCGCACAGGATCGCATCAGGCTCGACTGGTATTTTGAACTCGTCGCGATGCAGGCGTCCAACCCCGCTGCCGTCGGGAACAACGTCAAGTTCCTCATCAACAACTATCAGGATCGGGACGAGCTCATCCGCAAATACGATCGGCTCTCCGCGGGCAGTCTCGCCGCGGCGGACGCGGCGCTCCGCCGCGATCCCGCGCTCTCCGCTTTCTTCGTGGAGCTCGATAAATACCGCCTCACGAGCAAGGATATGGGCATTCCCGAACTTGCCAAGTTCTATGCCGACTTCTATCTCCGCGGGCAGGATAAGAGCGGCGTCATGCTCGCGCAGATCGACGGGTATCTCGGGCGTTTGGACGCGTTCTCCCGTCCCGTACAGGCGGTCGCGCTCTACAAGGCGTTCGAGCGCGTACATGCGCCGCAGGGCGACGTACTTGCCCGCATCTACCGCTACGCCTTCGAGAATGTGGGACCCGCCCGCATAGAGGAACTCGTTGCGGACAGGTCCGTCGGCGCAGACTACGAACGCCTTGCCGGGATCATGGAGGCGGCGAATTACGACATGGCGAAATTCACCGTGGCGCAACTCGGCGCGCAGTTTACGGAAAAGAACTTCCCGCAACTCGTGAAAAACGCCAAGCAGGGCACGCTGTATACGCCGCTTTTCAACAGCAGGAACACGCAGCGCCTTGTGGATAATTTCCACGCTTCCTACTCTTCGCGCGTCGCCGCGCTCGCCGCCTATGCCGAAAAGAGGGCGTCGGATAAGCGCGCAAGCGCCGAGGAGAAGCTGACGCCCGAGGAGATCTTCGGGAAGATCATCTACCCGTTCGTCAATGCCGCGCGCTATGCCGAGCACTTCTCCGCGGGGCTTCTCTCCCTCAAAAAACAGGAGGAAGTGCAGGGGACGATCGCATACATCATCTACTATGTGGCGACGCAGAAAGACCGCAACAAGCAGGTGTACGACACGGCGCTCAAAACCTATTTCGACGCGCTCGGCAAGGGCGACAGAAAGAAACTGTTTGAATATGCGAGAAAGTTCGGCGAAAAGGGCGGGGACGCGGTGCCGCGCTATCTCGACGCCTACATCGCCGCCCAGACGACGGGAGGGCTGTTCTCCCGCCTCTTCGGAAAAAAGAAATAATTGTGAGAACTCTCACAAAGGATAAAGGAGATCGATATGATTGCGAAACTATTCTCATTCATCTGGCATACGATCCTCATCGTCTCTTACATCGCGTTGATGATCGTATCCCTCGCGCTCGGGCTCGTAGGCGGCGCCTTCGTGAGCATCTTCCTGAGCTTCAAGCACTATTTCAGTGCGCTGCATGAAGAAGTCGGAGGATGATCATGGAAAAGCAACCTGCAAAGATCAACTATTTCTTCGGAAAATGCTATCGGGACCTTTGGAACACCATCAAGACGACGTTCTCCAACCTCGGCGATTCCATCCGCAACTGTGCGGAACACATCGGGGACGTCTGGGATGACGAGGGCTATGCGACGCCGCTCGGCATCATTCAGATAGGGTTCTTCATCGGTCTTCTCATCTGCTCCGCCATCATTTCCACCGTTTTCTGCGTCGTGTTCTCCATCATCCACGTCGTATTTACGGTGCTCATCATGACGTTCATCTACCTGTGGTTCACCTTCCTGTTCCTTCTGGACTCCTTCATGCGGCACATGCACAAGATCGTGTCGTCCTGTCCGAACGATCAGAGAAAGTTCGCGTTGCCGCACTACCGTTGCCCGAAATGCGGCACGATCCACACCAAGCTCCGTCCCTCCAAGTACGGTATTTTGAAGCGGGAATGCCAATGCGGCGCCCGTCTTCCCACGACCTTCTTCAACGGACGGCAGAAGCTCGAAGCCATCTGCCCCTATTGCGGCTATTCGCTCACCAACGGCGGCTTCCACGTCAACATCAGCGTGCCCGTCATCGGCGGACCCAGCTCGGGCAAGACCTGCTTCATCAATCAGGCGATCGGCGAACTCGAACGCATTGCGGAGCCCGAGCTCGGCTATGAGTACGAATACATCGCTGGAAGCGACAGCCTTCCCGAAAACCTCCAACTTTTGAGCAGGGGACAGCTTCCGCAGAAGACGAGCGAAATGCGCCTCGTGTACTACGAATTCTACTTCACGCCCAAAAAGAAGAAGGTCAAGAACCAGATCTCCCTCTGCGACGTCGGCGGCGAAGTCTACATGGACAGCTCCCTCCTCTCCGAGCAGATCGGTTACAGCCTCGCAAACGGGTATCTCATGGTCATCGACCCGCTCTCCATCGCCACCTATCGCAAGGAGGTGGAGAAGCAGATCTCCACGAGCGGCTATACGGGCAGCGCAACGCCCATCGACGAAGTGCTCTCCGTGCTCATCAAGACCATTGAGAACATGCGCAACTACGACGCGCGCAAGAAGGTGGAGGAAAACCTCGCCATCGTCTTCTCCAAGTGCGATATCCCCGGGCTGGAAGAGAAGATAGGGGAGACGGCGGTAAGCGAGTATCTCGCCAATTCGACCGAAAAGAAGCTCACGCGCATGCAGGCGAGAAACAAAATTTGCGAGCAGTTCCTCATCGACTACGACGAGGCGGACTTCGTGAATGCGATCCGTTCCAAGTTCACCACCGTGCAGTTCTTCACGAGCAGTGCGCTCGGGCATAACGTGGACGGGACGGCGTTCAACCCCTCGGGCGTTGCCGACCCCATCCTCTGGATCATCGACAAGAAGAGCCCCACCATCGACTTCAAGAAGCGTTGGGCGCAGAAATGACGGAAGAATATTGGCGCGGAACGCTCGGCGCGGCGGAACAGCAGGCATATGACGCGGTGAAAGCGGCGCTTCAACAGGGGCAGACGGACGTGCCCCTGCCGCGCGGCGTGCGCGACTTTATGGGCTGTTTTGAAGCCGTCATCTTCGACCATCCGGAGTTCTATTGGGTGGGGAGCGGGTGCGGCGTCTCGCAGGGGTTCGGCGGGGCGAGACTTCAATTTCAGCGCATCTATTCTTCCTTCGAGACAAATAAGTTCGACGTCAAGATAGACGTCGCCAAGGATACGGTAAAAAGCCGCGCGCAGGGCATCTCCGATGAGCGCGAGCTTTGCCGTATCGCCGCGGAGTATCTCCTCGACAGCGTAACTTATCAGATCGACGTGCGCATGAACCAAAACGCGGCGGCGGCGCTCTGCCTCTACAAGGCGCAATGCACGGGCATCGCGCTTGCCGCAAAGACGCTTTTGGACGCCCTCGGCGTGTGGTGCATCGCCGTCAACGGCGAAATATCGTCGGGCGGCAGAGGCGGTCCGCACTGCTGGAACATCGTGCGCATCGGCGCAAACTACTACCACCTCGACGTAACGTCCATGCTCGGGGCGAACGGCGGCGCGGGCGGCGGTCCAGCCCGAAAGCCGTACACCTTCCTCTATTTGAGTTACAGCGACGTGAAGATCGGGGCGACGCACCGATGGGGGAAACAGACCCCGCCCTGCACGGACACGCGCTACGACGAGGCGGACGGTTTCTCCTCCGCGCCCGCGCCCGCGCAGTCCGCATGGCAGCCGCCCCGGCAGGCACAGCCGTCCTATTCGTCCCAACAGGCGCAACCCGCGGCGCCGCCGCAGACGCAGCCCAAATTCCGCTGGCCCTTCTCGCGCATGGGAGGGGCGGGGAAACAGCCGCAGTCCGCGCCGCAGCCGTCCTATCCGCCCCAACAGGCGCAACCCGCGCCCCGTGCGCAACAGACGCCGCCCGCGGGCATGAAGAAGGTAAGTTCGCAGTACGAGATAAAACAGCTCTTTCCCGCACAGCCTTCGGGGAAGTTCAAGACGACGTTTTACTACGAGACGGAGGCGTCGCCGGAGAAACAGGCGAAGCTCGTCGAGGAGGCGATCCGAAGCTACTATACGGCGCGCAATGTCGGCGGGAGCTTCAATTATTCCTATACGGGCAACGTGTGGACGGTAGAATTACAGTTCGAGGTATGATATGGCGGCGGCAAAGAACAAGGTGATCGCAGGCGATTACAGCGGTTGGGACGTCATCGCGGGGCACGGCAAACTGCACTTCATGCAGCGGTTCAAGCGAATTGTCTTGGACAGGACGACGGTCGCGCACATGGAAACCGTGGACGCGCGCAGCGGCAATTCCTTTTGGGGAAGTTTTCTGCGCGGCTATGTGGGGAACGCCCTCCTCGGACCCGCGGGATTGTTCGCCGCAACATCTTCGGCGGCGGGAAAGCGCGCCGTGCTCCTCTCGGTGGAGTTCGTGAGCGGCGAACGCTCCCTCATCGAAGTGGACGACGGCACTTATCGCAAGATCTTGCAAGTTCTCTTCTGAAATTCCGCAAAAACAAATTCACCGCGGCGATCTCATGCGGAGGGGATCGCCGAAACAGATAAGGAGGTCCTATGTTCGGCAGCAGAAAAGTTGTCATCTATCAGCGACCGAGCGCGGGAGAAGTCTTCGGCACGCTCCTCACGATCTTTATCGTGGGCGCGATCGTCATCGGATTTGCGGCTTGGCTCAGCTGGTGGATCCTCGTCGGCTTCCTCGGCGTCGGCGTGGCGATCGGGCTCGTGTATGCCCTCATCGTGTATATCCGCGCCCTCATTCACGCCATAGGCAACCTCGGGGGGTATTCTCCGCGCAGCAGCAGCGCGGTGATGTGCGTCATCGAGAAACTCTTCGCGCTCAATGCGATGACCGCCGTCGAGGCGTTCAACGCCAATCTCTCCAATGCGGCGGGCGCGCTCACGCGGTCGCAATCGTACCGCCTCATCTCCTTCCGCAAATGGATGTGGCTGATCGCCGCCCTGTCCATGGTGGTCTTCGGCGTGCTGCTCATCGGCGCGTTCATCTTCCTGCAATTCGGCGCCTTTTTGGGGCTTGTCGCCGCGCTCGTCGGCATTGTCGTCGCGATCTGTTTCCTGTACTTTTTCGTCTCCCTCTTCTACGGCTTGGGCTATGCGACGATGTACTTTTTCGGCGCTTGCCGCAGTGAGCTGGATTTTTCGGGCTACACGTTCACGAAATATGCCACCTTCCACGACGTCGGCTTTTGCCTTGCGACGGCGTTCACGTCGCTCGGGCGGACGATCGCGGAATTTTGGCGCAGTACGCTCGATCGCGCCCGCGACAACTTCAACGACGGCATGTCGCGCCCGTTGTATTCGCTGTACCGCTGGCTCCTGCTCGTCTCGCCCGCCGCGCTCGTCCTATGGGCAGGCGTCTGGACGTTGCTCGGCTGTATTTTCCTCCCCATTCTGCTCTTTTTCATGTGGCTCGGGCTTCTGCTCTTCACCTGTGTGATGAAGATCTTCGTCCACTGAACATGCGATTTACTTACGGCTCCGCCTCGGCGAAGCCGTTTTTGTATGGAAAAGCCGCCTGCGCGCTGCGCTCCCTACGGTTTATACAAAAAAGTGCGTGCCTTGCAGTGTACGCACTTTTTCGTAAGAGTCTATTTTTTCCGTGCCCGAGGTTTTTTCAGCGGGGCAGCCGATATAATGCTATTGCAAAGTTGTGGCGAAAGGCGCGCCTCACTTTACGACGTAAATTGCAAATTCCTCATGAACAAAAGCATGATCGATATGTTTTAGATTTCCGCAGATCTCGGGATCGAACGTCGTTAAAATGCGGCCGTCCTTGGTCTGTGCGACCAGATGATATTTCCCGTTCGCGCGGATGCATTCGCTTTTGACGAGATCCTTCCGTTTGCGCCTTGCGGTTGCTGTCGTAGAGTTTTCCGTCCCGTCCGCGCAACCATGCGCCCTCCGTCAGAAAGGGGGATTCCGCACGTTCAATGGGCGGAAGATCGGGAACGGGTTTCCCGTTTTGATCTACAAGAGTGCCGTCTGTATGAAGTGCATGAAGCCAATTTCCAAAGAGGAATACGTCTTGCACATCGCTCGCCACGGGGCACTCCGTAAGTTCAAATAATTTAACTTCCTCGGCACGCAGGGCATTGAGTTCTTTGACTTGCGGCTTCCCCATGCACACATTCGCCAGCTCCACCATGGTATACTTACAGGCGGAACTCATGCAATCATAATACAATTTCATTTTCTTTCCTTCTTTTCCAATTTCAACGTTCTATACAGAATTTCCGTTTGAAGTTCGTCTTTGTGCCACTGCCCTTCCCGCAGAACGCGCAAAATCGCGCCCGATTCGATCAGCAAGATCTTTGCCTCCGTGTTGTCGGCGGCAACGAGTTCGTTCAGCAGTTTGTCGAGCTGCGCCTTTTCCAAGAACGGAAGCAGCTTTTTCAGGACGGGGAGAGCAACCTTTGTGCCGAGCAGTTCGAGCGACACCTCATTGGCGTATTGCAACGTCGCTTTGGGCGTCGAAAGCACCGACATGGCAAGGTCGATATCGCCCGATGCGATCACGTCGTTGATGTTTTTCGGCGTATTCGTTTTGAGGTATGCCGCACGGATCTTTCCGTGGGAATTGAGGATGCACTTTTCCAATGCGGCGGAGAGGGGCTTGCCTTCCGTAAAGGCGAGGAAAACTTTCTCGTCGTCCTTTTCGAGGAGAAGGGTGAGTAGCTTTTCGTCCACATTCGGCGCATAGCCTGCCGCGCGGCACGCCGCGAGGAAATCGGGAGCGGCAAAGCCGATCTTCTCGTAGTCTTCCCGCGTAAAGACGATCGCGTTTCCGATGATGCGTGGCTGTTTCCGCGGGTCATCATAGCAACGGACTTTGATCTTATGGCGCATCATGAGGTCGCAACGGAGTTCGGTGTCGTAGACCGTCTCGTATGCCGCTCCCGTGTCCCATAGGATATCCCAGCGATCGGCCGTGCCGAAGTTGTTGCGGGAATGCGCCTTTCCGTGCTCGGCGCCCTTTTGTTCCATCTCCTGCTTGTAGGGTGGAATGAGATCGAGCAGGCTTTGCGCCTCCTTACGCTTTCCCTGTTTGAGCAGGGCGGCAATGAGCGACCCGATATAGGAGGGGAAGGCCTTGCCAAAATAGGTATGATAGAAATAATCGAAATCGTCGGCGATGCACGCGGCTTCTTCGTCGGTGAAAGCGCGGCACTCTATATCCAACTGCGCTAAAATATCATCTGCACGATTTTTTACGGCGAAGCAAAAAAATTCGGAATCGCTGTAATTTTTCGGATATTCCGAATGAAATTTCCCCGTCGCGCGGGCATGATCGAAAATCAACTTCTCCTCGTAGACGGTCGTCTTTGTTTGCTCCCAAACGTCGGTATGCGTCTCGCTCTTGTGCCTGATCGATACTTTTTTCAGTTTGATAAGAAGTCGGAAAAGCTCGATATTGTTCTTTTCCGCGCAGGCTTCGGCAAGAGTATGACCGTAGCCGTCAGGCTCGTCGATCTTCAAGCCCTTGCCCATTTCTTCGAACATGTTCAACTCTCCCGCGGCGATCTTTTGAAAGACACTCTCGTTTGCCGAAGTTTTTCTGCTCTCGGCTGCAAGTAATTCATCCACCGAAACGCCCAGCGCCTTTACAAGATCGGGAATGATGGCGATATCGGGTAAGCCCTTTCCGCTCTCCCATTTGCTTATCGTTTTGTCGCTTACGCCGAGTGTTTCCGCCAGTTCGCTTTGCGTCTGATTTTTTGCCTTTCGCAAACTTGCAATGTACATTCCTATCTTTATGGTATCCATGCCTTTGCCTCCTTTTTAAGCAGTATATCATCGACTGCGATTTTTGTCAACCTATTTAACGGAGACCGTCGCCGCACGGCGCCCGGGCGAGGAGAAATGTAAAGCCTACGTTTCGTAGATATTTTCAAGGAAGAACGAGGTCGTGTTTTTAACCGCACCATGACCGAGGCGAATACGCAATGAAACGCCCGCATTTTCGACGGGAATGCCGCGCTCGAAATCGGAGATAAGGTTCCTGTACATCTCTTGTAAGATCTCGCTCTTTTCCTCGACGCTTCTCTTGCGGAGCAGACTTCCCTTGATCGTGAGCCCGCGCTGCAATACCTCTCTGATCGGCAAAACCGTCTCCGTTCCCGCGAGGGTAGAAAGGGCGATCCACGTTCCGCCCTGCGCCATGTGTGCGATCGCCTTCCCCATTTCTTCGCCGCCGAGGCAGTCGAGCGCGAGCGCGACGGGTCTGTTTTCTTTCTCCAACCGTTCAAATGCCGCCGAAAGTTCGTTTCGGCTTGTTACCTCGTCCGCCGAAAGTTCCTTCATGTATTTTTTGCTCTCTTCCCGTCTGATGTCCGTCAGGACATAGGCGCCGAGCCGTTTGGCAAGGGGAATGGCGGCGCTTGCGAGTCCGCTCGTTCCCGCCGCGATGTAGACGGTCTGTCCTTCATGCAGATCTCCCTCGCGGACGAGCCCGAGCCATGCGGTCGTGAATGCCTCGGGGAGCGCCGCGCCCTCTTCAAACGTCATGCCGCGCGGCAGGGAGAACACGAGCCCATGCGGGACGGCGATTTGTTCGGCATACGCCCCGCCGCCGACGAGCGCGCAGACACGGTCGCCGACCTCGATCCCTTTCACGTCCTTGCCGAGCGCTTCGACGACGCCTGAACATTCAAGCCCGGGCCACGATTCCCAACCCACGGGAGAGGAGTACTTGCCTTCGATTTGCAGGAGATCGGCGCGGTTGACGCCGACGGCACGGATCCTGACCAATACTTCCCCGCGGCGGGGGATGGGGGCGGGTCGCTCCGAGAGGGTGAGGCGACCGTCCGATACGAGGAATGCTTTCATGGGGTTAGTCCTTTTTGTGAATATGGTAGCAAGTGTCAATAAAAAATTCAATGGCAAAGACGCTCATCTTTAACGGTTTTGATACTGAATAGGGTACTTTGCCGTTTTCTCCGCTCATTTGATTTTTCCCATGCCGCTTTTTTCTCATATGTCCGTTCTTTCGCCGGCTTGCGCTGTTTTTGTTTGACTCTGATTTGTCTCTTAACTATCCCCATTGAAATCGCGGCGTGTGCTTGTCTTGAAATAGCGACTTTTCAAAGTAAACAAAAAAACCTAACCCGATCGTTCGGATTAGGTTTCGATTGGCTGGGGTAGCTGGATTCGAACCAACGAATGACGGAGTCAGAGGAATCTGTTACTTCAAAAACACTCGAAAAAGA
>CANQMN010000017.1 GCA_947624965.1 uncultured Clostridia bacterium | reverse complement strand
CGAGAGGACAAGGCAAATTGAGGCGACAAAACAGGTTTCCTCGACGAAAAGATCGCTTTGCGAGCTTTTCGCCGAAAGAGCAAAATTTTTTTGCGCAAGGAGGGTTCCCCTCCGCCGCGCGCCCCAATTTGCACATGTATGTGCTTGTTGTCCGATGAAACGGACGAGAGGACAAGGCAAATTGAGGCGACAAAACAGGTTTCCTCGACGAAAAGATCGCTTTGCGAGCTTTTCGCCGAAAAAACAAAATTTTTTGCGCAAGGAGGGTTTCCCTCCGCCGCGCGCCCCAATTTGCACATATATGTGCTTGTTGTCCGATGAAACGGACGAGAGGACAAAGTAAATTGAGGCGACAAAACAGGTTTCCTCGACGAAAAGATCGCTTTGCGAGCTTTTCGTCGAAAAAACAATGTGGGAGGCGGTAAATCCCAAACATGCCGCCGAAAAAACCACAGAATAAGGAGTAAGGTATGGCAAAAAAGATCACTGCGGTTGTGAAACTGCAACTCCCCGCAGGGAAAGCCACGCCCGGACCCCCCGTCGGTTCGACGCTCGGTCCCCACGGTGTGAACATTCCCGGTTTCACGAAGGAGTTTAACGCCAAGACGGCGTCTCAGGAAGGGCTTATCATTCCCGTCGTCATGACCATCTATCAGGACCGTTCGTTTACGTTCGTTCTGAAAACGCCCCCCGCGCCCGTTCTCATCAAAAAGGCTTGCGGGTTGGAAACGGCGAGCGCGACGCCCAACAAGACGAAGGTGGGCAAGCTCACCAAGGCGCAGGTGGAAGAGATCGCCAAGACGAAACTGCCCGATCTCAACTGCACGTCGCTGGAAAGCGCGATGAGCATGATCAAGGGCACCGCCCGCAGCATGGGCATTACGGTCGAGGAATGAGGAGGGACGCGGCATGAAATACGGTAAAAAATATGCGGAAAGCCTCAAATCTTACGACCGCACCAAGGCGTACGACGCGGCGGAGGCGATGAACGTCGTTCTCGGCAACGCGAAGGCGAAGTTCGATGAAACGGTGGAGCTCCATATCCGTCTCGGCATCGACCCGAGGCAGGCAGACCAGCAGGTCCGCGGCGTGTTGGTGCTTCCCAACGGCACGGGCAAGACGAAGAAAGTTCTCGTCATCGCCAAGGGCGAGAGGGCAGACCTCGCGCAGGCGGCGGGCGCGGATTTCGTCGGCGCGGAGGAGATGATCCAGAAGATCCAAACGGAGAACTGGTTCGGCTTCGATGTGATGATCACCACGCCCGACATGATGGGCGTCGTCGGGCGGATCGGTAGACTGCTCGGTCCCAAAGGGCTCATGCCCAACCCCAAGTCCGGCACGGTAACGATGGACGTCGCGAAAGCGGTCGCCGAAGTGAAGGCAGGTAAGGTGGAATACCGTCTCGATAAGACGGCGATCATCCACTGCCCCATCGGCAAGAAGAGCTTCGGACAGGAGAAACTTCTCGAAAACTTCACCGCGCTGATGGACGCGATCGTCAAGGCGAAGCCCGCGGCGGCGAAGGGACAGTACATCAAGAGCGTTACGCTCGCGAGCACGATGGGTCCCGGGGTGAAGGTGAACTACACGAAAGCGTAATTTTCGCGAAATGCGTGAAAATCGCTTGACGAAGTTCCCGCGATTTGGTACAATCAAACCGTTCCGAAAGTGTCGTAAGGCAAATATGTCGTAAGGCAAAAGTGTCGTAAGGCAAAAGTGTCGTAAGACAAATTTCGTGAACAAGGCGGTAAGTTTCAAAAAGAGGCGCAAGCAGGGTTTCCCTGCGCCCGCGCACCCAATTTGCGATTTATCGCTTGAAACTCACGGAAATTTGTCGTAAGACAAATTTCGTGAACAACTTATTTACCGCAGACAACGGGCGCCCTTCGGGGCTCAATCTCCCGTCGAGGTATTCGGAAAAGGCAAACAAGCCCGCTCCGTGCCGTTCTGCGGTACGGAGCATTTTTATTCGGCGCGAAATGCGCTAACGGAGGTTGAAATGTCGGCAAATTTTGAAGCGAAAAAGGCGGTTGTCGAGGAGATCAAGCAAAAGATAGAAGCAAGCAAGGCTATCGTGCTTGTCAACTACAACAAGCTCACCGTCGCGGAAGTTACCGAGCTGCGCAACAGGTTCCGTGCGGCGTCTTGCGAGTACAAAGTTTACAAAAACACGCTCGTCAAGAAGTCGTTCGACGAACTGGGCATTGCGGGGTTCGAGAACGACCTCAACGGGACGACGGCGTTCGTGTTCTGCCCCGATGAGACGAGCGGTTGCTCCATCATCGCGAAGGCGATCAAGGAAGCCCCCGCCTTGGAGGAAAAACTGGTTCCAAAGTGCGCGTATGTCAGCGGCGCTTATGTGGACGCAGAAGGGGTAAAGAAGCTCGCGGCAATTCCTTCGAGAGAGGTATTGCTCGCACGGATGGTCGGCTGCTTGCAGGCGCCCATCGCAAATCTCGCGTACGTTTTGAAGGCGATCGCGGAGAAACAAAATTAAAAATCGGAGGAATCGAAAAATGGATGTTCAGAAACTCATTGAAGAAGTGAAGGGTTTAACGGTGGTCGAGCTCAACGACCTCGTGAAGGCGCTCGAAGAGGCGTTCGGCGTATCCGCCGCGGCTCCCGTCGCCGTTGCCGGCGCGGGTGCGGCTGCCGAAGCGGCTCCCCAGGAAGAGGAAAAGACGGAGTTCGATATCGTCCTCAAAGATTTCGGCGCGAACAAGATCGCCGTTATTAAGGCGGTGCGCGAATTTACAGGCCTCGGGCTTGCGGAAGCGAAGAAGGCGGTCGAGAGCCTCGGCGTTCTCAAAGAGGCCGTTCCCAAGGCGGACGCGGAAGCCGCTCTCGCCAAGCTCAAAGAAGCGGGCGCAACGGCGGAACTCAAATAACTCGGCTAGGCAAGGACCCGCTCTTATGAGCGGGTCCTTTTGCGTTTTTCGCGTATATTTTGCCGCTCTGCGCAAATTTCATCGCAAATAGCTTGACGGATTTTATTTTTGCGGGTAAAATAAAAGGGTATTTATAGGAGGAACTTACGGTGAAAAACAAACC
The DNA here is from genome assembly GCA_947624965.1 of uncultured Clostridia bacterium. GTDB lineage: Bacteria > Bacillota > Clostridia > Christensenellales > Borkfalkiaceae > Gallimonas. Next base: position 34,670 of record CANQMN010000017.1, on the reverse strand, counting down.
GTTCCGTCGTCTCGTTGCCATTGGCGCGGCTGCCGTGCTCTGTACGGCGTCCGTCGCGATGTTCACAGCCTGCACGACCGATTATCCCGAGATCACCATTACGTACACCTTCCGCGGAGAGGACTATGCGGTGGACTACACGCTCTCCCGCGAGGCGACCCCCCGCACCGTCCAACACTTCATCGACCTTGCGGATGCGGGCTATTACGACGGCACCTGCATCCACGATTACGCGTCGGACGGGATTTTCCTCTACGGCGGCGGCTATACCATCGAGGACGGCGAGCTCGTGCAGAAGGATTACTTCGCCGAAGTGAAAGCGCTCGAAAAGGCGGGAACGGAGTTCGACCAGTCCGTCTACCTCACCGATGAGACGGCGCAAAACAAGGCGGGAGACGCCCTCTATACCGTGTACGGCGAGTTCTCCAATAACGGGTACATTTACGACGGTTCGCGCGGCTATTCGCACCGCACGGGCGCGCTCGTCATGTACTACAACTACGATACGGACGAGACGCTGTTCAACCACAAGTACGTTACGGTACAGCGCAACGACAACGACGAATATCAGGACCACAATTCCTATCCCTACAACAGCGCGACGTCCCTCTTCTACACCTTTACGGGGGAGAACCGCAGCGATCTCGACCAATACTATTGCGTGTTCGGCATGGCGAGCGACTACGAGACGCAGATGACGGGCGAGAACGGGCTCCTCACGGCGATCAACGCCTATAAGGACACTTTGGGCGAGGGCGAGAGCTTTACGACGGAGTGGACGCAGCGCCGCCTCGACCAGTACGACCACTATCCCATGGACGAAGCGTATCTCGGCGAATATTCCTCGGCGGTGTACAGCTTCTTCGAGGACATCCGCACGTCGGGCAGAGAGCGCGTCTACAATACGCCGCTTGCCGAAGGTGCACAGATCATCATCAAATCGGTCGTCGTCAATAAGTACTGAAAAGAGAAGGACCCCTCCGAGGGGGTCCTTTTTTATGGGTCAAAGGGGAATGATGTTGCGCACTTTCCCTTCCGCGATCTCCACGCGGAAATAGCGGACGTCGTACACCCGTTCCCGCCGCTTGTAGGCGAGCCCGATCTTGTCCGCCTCGTCCGTGAGCACGACGGAGCGAAAATCGCCCAGAAAGTCGCGGAGAGAAGCCGCCTTTTCCGCGAGGGAGGGGTGGAGGTAGGGCGTGCAGTCCGCGCCGATGAGGGCGCTTTCAAAGAGCGCGAGCGCAAACGTCGTCTCGGTCGGTTCGCGCGCGGCGCGGATGGAGCAGGAGACGAGCGCGCCGTCCTTCCATTCGCAGACGGCGGTGTGTCCCAAGCTGTCGCGGAAGGGGATCTCCGCGCGCACGCTCTCCCCGATTTCGAGGACTTTCCCCTCGGAGAGCGTTTTGCACGCGCCGTCCCGCCCGAGGATGGCGAAAAAATCTTCCCCCGCAAGGAGATATCCGTCGGGAAGCGCATGCGCCTCGCAGTTTTCCAATTCGTCCGGCAGATCGACGATGTGGAACCCCGTCTCGTTTTCGAGATGAAGTTGGACGCGCCCCATCACGCACAGGGTGAGGCGGTCGTTGCCGAGCCGTGTTTGCCAAAGCACGCGGAGCGCAAAGTCCTGCCGCGCGAAATCGGCGGCGTACAGCGTTACGGCGTCCTCCGTGAAGTACAGCGTAACGCCCGCGGGAGGCTCGCGCAGGAACGCCTCGTCGAGGCGGAAGCGCAGGGGTTGGCGATCGCAGGGCGCAAGTTCGCAAAAGAGGGCGTCCGCGGGGGAGAGCTCCGCGCTCCGTTCAAATCCGTCCACAACGCCGAGATACGCCCCGCCCACGGTGAGCGCGCACGGTCTCTCCGCCAAAAATCGTATCCGCATATCTATAATAGATGTATAAAGGGACAAAATTATGTCAAAAATCCGAGTACTTCAAGACGGAGGCGGATCATGAACAAAATCAACGGGTACACGGAAGAGGAAGCGACGGGGCTCATCGAATATATCTATTCGGGCAAGAACGCGGGGAAAACGCTCTCGTACCTCTTCGAGACGTATGGAAAGGAGCACAGCCGCGCGAAGGGGAGCGTCCGCAACTACTATTATGCGTTCCTCAAAAAGCGGGACGACGAGCGCGTGGGGCGCATTCTCGAAGGAAAGGACCTGCGCGCGGGCGCGGTGCGTCCGTTCACCGAGGAGGAGACGGACGAGATGCTCAAAAAGGTGCTCGCGGAGCGGGGGAAGGGGCTCTCGGTGCGGCGTGCCATCATGAACGTCGCGGGCGGAGACGAACGATTGATGCTGCGCATGCAGAACAAGTACCGCAATCTCCTCAAAAAGCAGCCGGAGCGCGTGCGCCGCGCGGCGCGGGAGGCGGGACTGCAACAGGAGGACGACTTTTTGCAGCGCCGCCTCGAACGGGAGATCGACGGGCTGTATTCCCGCCTCGCGGCGGATCTGCGGAGGGAGAACGAGCGGCTGAAAGCCGAACTGGAAAAATTACGCAAGGAGATGGCGGAATAACCCGCGTATTCCTTCACAAACTGTAAACGTCGGGAATACCCGAACGGAGGAACCATGGAAAAAATGTTTTGTATCGGTTTGCTGTTCGGCGCGGTGGGCGGCGCGCTCCTCGTCGCAAACAGCTATAAGGCTCGCTCGCTCGTGAAAAAGAGCCAGGCGGAGATCATGCAGAAGGCGGAAGAGATGATGGACGAACGCCTGAAATCGCAGGACGGCGGCTCCGAGAGCGAGAACAAGACGGAAAAGAAAAAGAAGTAAGGCACGGGCGCGGAGAACTCCGCGCCCTTTGCTTTTTCAAACCGCGCGGAAAAGGTTGCGCTTTTTTCCCGTTTGTGGTATACTTTCCCCATGGAAAAGCAGGCGATCGCGTTCGATATCGGCGACAAGCGCATCGGCGTTGCGGTGAGCGATCCCTTCGGGGAATACGCCATGCCGTCGGACACCTATTTCCGCACGGGGGATCTCCGCGCGGACGTGCGCGCGGTCGCACAGATCGCCGAGGCGCGCGGCGCAGGTTGCATCGTCTGCGGGCTTCCGCTCCATGCGGACGGCACGGAGAGCGAGCAGACGGAGCGCACGCGCCGCTTCATCCAAGCACTGCGGGAGGAGACGGCGATCCCCGTCGTCGAAGAGGACGAGCGGTACACGACGCTCGCGGCGCGGCAGGAATTGCGGCTCGGCGGCGTGAGCGCGAAGAAGGACAAGCGCAAAAAGCGGGTAGATTCGCTCGCGGCGGCGCATATTCTCGAAACTTATCTTGCGAAAAAGGAGAAATAACATGAAGGAAGAGCGCAACGATTACGACGAAGAGAACAACATCGTGGAACTGGTGGACGAGGAGGGCAATACGCTCCGCTACGAGCACCTCATGACGTTTGAGTACCGCGGCGAGTGGTACTGCGCCTTCACGCCCGAAAAGCCCGCCGAAGCGGCGGAGGAGAGCGAGGACGAGGACGAAGAGGGCGAGGAGGTCGCCATCTATCATCTTGTCGGCTCCGAGGACGACGAGACGCTCGAAGTCATCGAGGACGACGAATTGCTCGACGAGGTGTTCGCGGAGTTCTGCAACGTGTGGGAAAACAGCGAGGACGCGGACGAGGCGGCGGCGCTCGAACCGGACGAGGAGTAACGCGCCTTGCGCGCGTCGGGCAATACGGAGGAGATCATGAGAAGCAACGAACGTTGGGAACTCAATAAAAATCTTGCACAGATGTTGAAGGGCGGCGTCATCATGGACGTAACGACGCCCGAACAGGCGAAGATCGCAGAGGAGGCGGGCGCGTGCGCCGTCATGGCGCTCGAACGCATTCCCGCGGATATCCGCGCCGCGGGCGGCGTCTCGCGTATGTCCGACCCCAAGATGATCAAGGGCATCCAAAATGCCGTCTCGATCCCCGTCATGGCAAAGTGCCGCATCGGTCATATCGCCGAGGCGCAGATCTTGCAGGCGATCGAGATAGACTATATCGACGAGAGCGAGGTGCTCTCTCCCGCCGACGACAAGTATCACATCGATAAGACGCAGTTCGACGTCCCCTTCGTTTGCGGCGCGAGGGACCTCGGCGAAGCGCTCCGCCGCATTGCGGAGGGAGCTTCCATGATCCGCACCAAGGGCGAACCGGGCACGGGCGACGTTGTGCAGGCGGTGCGCCATATGCGCATGATGAACGCGGAGATCCGCGCCATCGTCTCCATGCGGGAGGACGAACTCTACGAGGAAGCGAAAAATTTGCGCGTTCCCTACGAACTTGTCCTCTACGTGCACGAAAACGGGAAACTTCCCGTTGTCAATTTTGCGGCAGGGGGCGTTGCGACCCCCGCGGACGCCGCGCTCATGATGCAGCTCGGCGCGGAGGGCGTATTCGTCGGCAGCGGCATCTTCAAATCGGGCAACCCCGCAAAGCGCGCCCGCGCCATCGTGCAGGCGGTCACAAATTATAAGGACGCCAAACTCTTGGCGGAACTTTCCGAGGACCTCGGAGAAGCCATGGTCGGCATCAACGAGCAGGAGATCGCGCTTCTCATGGCGGAGCGCGGCAAATGAAGATCGCCGTTTTGGCATTGCAGGGCGCCTTTATAGAGCACGAGCGCGCGCTCGCGAGCTTGGGCGTCTCTTGCACCGAGATCCGCCGCCGTGCGGATCTTACGGACGCGCTCGACGGCGTCATCCTCCCGGGCGGCGAGTCCACCGTGCAGGGTAAACTCTTGCGCGAGGAAGGGCTTCTTGCGCCGCTCAAAGAGGCGATCGAGGGCGGGCTCCCCGTGTTCGGCACCTGCGCGGGGATGATCTTGCTCGCAAAAAACCTCACAAACGATCCGAACCGATATCTCGGCACGATGGATATTTCGGTCAGGCGCAACGCCTACGGGCGGCAGCTCGGCTCTTTCCGTGCGGAGACGGAAGTCAAGGGTGTGGGGAACTTCCCCGCCGTGTTTATCCGCGCGCCGTACGTCGAAGAGGTCGGGTCGGCGGAGCCGCTTGCCATGGTGGGCGGAAAGATCGTCGCGGCAAGGCAGGGACATATGCTCGCGACCGCATTTCACCCCGAACTCACCGATGACTTGCGCCTTCACGCATATTTTTCAGACATGATACGGGGGCGCGCATGAACGCGGTGAATTACGACAAGGTAATGCAAGAGACGCTCGCGGCGGCGGAGGGAAAGACGCTTCTTCTCCACAGCTGTTGCGCGCCTTGCTCTTCGCACTGTCTCTCCGAGCTGTGCGGCGCGCTTCGGGTCACCGTGTTTTATTTCAATCCCAATCTGGACAGCCGCGAGGAGTACGAGCGGCGCAAGGCGGAACAGTTGCGCTTTCTTCGGGAGACGGGCTGTGCCGATTTTCTCGACTGCGACTACTCGCCCGAGCTGTTCGCGGCGGCGGCGCGCGGGTTGGAGGAAGAAAAGGAGGGCGGCGCGCGGTGCAAGGCGTGTTTCGCGCTTCGGCTCCGCCGCACGGCGGAGGAAGCGAAGGCGCGCGGATACGACATGTTCGCCACCACGCTCACCGTATCGCCCCTCAAAAACGCCGCGCTCATCAATGAGATCGGGCTTGCCTTGCAGGAGGAGACGGGCGTGCGCTATCTGCCTTCCGATTTCAAAAAACGGGGTGGATATCTGCACTCCGTGAAGCTCTCCGAACAGTACGGACTCTACCGACAAAATTATTGCGGTTGCGTCTATTCCAAACGGGACGGCCTGCACGGCGCACGATCCGAATAAAACCCCCGCTGGATAGAAGCGGGGGTTTTATTATGGTTCATGCGTGGACGGCGCGGTGTTTCCCCCTCAACGTGGGGCTTTCTATTTACCAAGGGGACAAGGAGATCGAGATCATCTTTAATTTTTCTCGCGTTGCCGTTCTCTTGCCTCCCCCTCGCGTTGGGAGGAGCTCTCTATTTACCCTCCCCCTCGCTGTGCGAGGGGGAGGGGTAGGGGAGGGGGTGGAAAGAAGAGGAGATCAACCCCCACCCAACCCTCCCCCTTGGGAAGGGGGAGGTAGTTATATGGCGCTCCTTTTCAAAGGGGATAGGGCTTTTCTTATTTTCCCCTTGCGTTGCCGTTCTCTTACCTCCCCCTCGCACAGCGAGGGGGAGGGGTAGGGGAGGGGGGAAAGGAGAGGAGTTAAACCCCCACCAACCCTCCCCCTTGGGAAGGGGGAGGTGGTTATATGGCGTTCCTTTTCAAGGGGGATAGGACTTTTCTTATTTCCCCCTTGCGTTGCCGTTCTCTTGCCTCCCTTTCATTGAGGGGGGAGAAACTTTTTATTACCTCCCCCTCGTTGAGGGGGAGGGTAGGGTGGGGGTGATTTTGCACCCCAATTGCCGCGTTTCCGCTTGAACAATTCCCGAATATGAAAAAACCACCCGCATTGCGGGTGGACGATCATTGCGTCGGCTGACCTGTCAGGAGATGCCGCCCGAACGCTTCTTCGGGCAGGGGGGCTTCCCCGCGCGCCGCCGCGGAAAATTCGAGGATGCGCGCCGCGCTCTCCGAGACCGAGCCGTCGAACAGCTCGTCGCAGGTCTCTTTCCCGCCCGTGAGCGCGGAAAATTCTTCGCCGCCGAGCACGCCTTCGAGCGGGGTCTTTGAAGGGTACATGCGCGAGAGCCCGAATGGGCGCAGAAATCTCCCGTGCCGCTTGTGGAAATGCGCGAGATACCACCCGAAGAGGGAGAGCATGCGGCGGAAAGCGCACTTTTTCACCGTTCTGTTCAGCGCGCGCGCCGCGTCCCGCACATAGGCGTAGAGGATCCCTTCCCGCGCGATCTTTTTCAAATTGAAAGGAAAGTCGTAGCCGTACACCGTTTTCCCGCACAATTTGCGGAGAAAGTACACGTCCCAATCGTTTTCCATCTGTTGATGCGTCCGCTTGGTCGCCCCGTGCTTTTCGAGATAGGCGTACACATACGGGTGAAAAGCGACGTCCGCGGAGAGGTGCGAACAAAACCCCAGCGCATAGGCGAGGCACTTTTCATACGCTTCGCCCGTGCGCGTTGTCAGCGCATCCGCGAGGGCGTTGAACCAAAGGTACAGTTTGCCGCGGTGCAGCGTTTTTCCGAGGTTATATTCCTTTTTGCACAGAGGACGGTAAAAGAAAAAGAGGTCGGGACCCTGCGCGCCGAGAAAATAGTAGTCGGGCGCGGCGTCCGTCTGCGCCCGCACCTCTTCGGGAAGAAGATCTTGCGCTTCCCGCGCGATGAGTTCGTGTGTGATGCTCGATGCCATGTTCTGTCTCCGAAATGTTCCGCCGTCAGCGGGCAATTTCCCGCGCGCCGAAGATCGCCGTGCCGAGGCGGACGAGGTTGGAACCGTGCGCCACGCACAGCTGCCAATCGCCGCTCATGCCCATGGAGAGGGTGTCCACGTTCCCGTCCTCCCGCTTCAACGCTTCGTAAAGTTCCCGCATCCTGTCCGCGAGCGCGGAGAGGAGCGCTTCATCGTCCGATTCGGGCAACATCGCCATGAGCCCGCGGGGGCGCAGACCTTCCAGCCCGCGCAGGCGAAGGAAGGCTTCCCTCGCCGCTTCGGGCGCGTAGCCGCTCTTGCTCTCTTCTCCCCCGATATTGACCTCGACGAGGATATCCTGCACCGTGCCAAGAGACCGCGCCCGCCGCGCGACGGCGTCTGCGAGCTCGTCGCGGTCTACGGAGTGGAGAAGATCGCACCGCCCCACGATGTACTTCACTTTATTGAGTTGCAGATGCCCGATGAAATGGCGGCGGGCTCCCTGCACGAGGGAGAATTTATCGCGGAATTCCTGCGCCTTGTTCTCGCCGATATCGGCGATCCCCGCCGCGATCGCGCGGGCGATCTCCTCGGGCGTGCGCGTCTTGGTCGCCGCGAGCAGGGTAACTTTTTCGCCCGCGCCGTTGCCGCCCGCGAGCGCCGCGCGCAGCGACGTTACGTTTTCTTCTATCGTTGCCATTTCAGTACTTTTTCAACCGTCTCTTGACGGAAGCGATGCCCGCCCGTGCGGCGGCGACGGAGGAACCGCCCACGCTGTTCCGCGCCTCCGCGGAGGCGCGCACGGTGATCGCGGCGAGCACGTCTTCCTCGAATATGTGGCTCGCCGCTTTGAACTCTTCGAGCGTGAGATCGGTGAGTTTCTTGCCCGAAGCGATGCACGCCCGCACGAGCTTTCCCGTTACGGCGTGCGCGTCGCGGAAGGGGACGCCCTTCTTTGCGAGGTAGTCGGCGACGTCCGTCGCCGTCGAAAAGCCCTCGCCCGCCGCGTCGAACATGGCGTTTACGTTGAGGGTGATCTTCTCCATGAGCGCGGCGTAGATGCTCACGCATTGAAGAAGGGTGGTCTCCGCGTCGAAGAAGACTTCCTTGTCCTCCTGCAAGTCCTTGTTGTAGGCGAGGGGGAGCCCCTTTATTACGGTGAGGAGGGAGACGAGCGCGCCGTACACCCGCCCCGTCTTGCCGCGCACGAGCTCGGGAAGATCGGGATTTTTCTTTTGCGGCATGATGGAGGAGCCCGTCGAATACTCGTCGGGAATGTTCCAATAGCCGAACTCGTCGGAGGTGTACAAAATGGTGTCCTCGCACAGCCGCGAGAGGTGCGCCATCGCAAGCGACGCGCAGAAGAGGTACTCGGCAACAAAGTCGCGGTCGGAGACGGCGTCGAGGGAGTTCTGCGAGATCTCGTCGAAGCCGAGGAGTTCCCTTGTGATCTCGCGGTCGATGGGGTAGGAGGTCCCCGCAAGCGCCGCACTGCCGAGGGGCATCACGTTGAGGCGTTTTCTGCACGCCGCGAAGCGGTCCATGTCGCGGAGGAACATTTCGGAATAGGCGTTGAAGTATTGCGCGCAGTTGACGGGCTGTGCCTTCCTTAGGTGGGTGAACCCCGGCATCACATAGTGCACGCCCTCCTTGGCGCGGACAAGGAGCACTTCGATGAGGTCTTTGAGCGCTGCGATCGCCTCGTCGCAGCTTCCCCGCACATAGAGGCGCATGTCTGTCGCCACCTGATCGTTGCGGGAGCGCGCCGTGTGCAGTTTTTTGCCCACGTCGCCGATGTTCTCCACGAGTTCGCCCTCGACGAAGGAGTGGATGTCCTCCGCACCCGAAACGGGCATGCCCGCGGCGACGTCCCGACGGATGTCTTCGAGCCCCTCGCAGATGCGCGCCGCCTCCTCCTTCGTGAGGATGCCGCATACGCCGAGCATGGTCGCATGGGCGACGGAGGCGTCGAGATCGACGTCGAAAAGTTTTCTGTCGAAGGTGAGGGATTGGTTGAAGGCGTCCGCGTCCGCGGAGAGGGGGGTATCGAACCTGCCCTGCCAGAGTTTATTTTTCATGGAGACCTCGCTTGTTTTTCTCAATCTTAACCTTTTTTGCGGAAAAAAGCAAGCCATTGCGCGCATAAGAAAAATTTTTTCACGGCGAAGGGTAAATTTTCGGAAAACACTTGACTTTTTTATGCGGGGGGGGGTATAATGACTGTACAAAAAAATCTTTTTTATAAGGAGAAAAAAACATGAAAAAATTGTGGGTCGGGCTTGCCGCCGCCGCGCTTGCGGGCGTGATGTGTGCATCCCTCACGGCATGCGGAACTACTTCCGCAAAGGACATCGAAGGCAAAGAAGTTACAGAAGAGCAGTGGACCGCCGCATTCGCGTATTTCAATAACGAAGAAGCGGATTATGCGCTCACGGCGGTAATGAAATACGACATCTCCATCAAAGCCATCGACCCGGATACGCAAGACAAACTTTCCGGGACGCTTGAAACGGAGAGCTCCGCCACCTATACCAAGAAAGGGTCCAAGATCCATTATGAGGGAGAGGGCTCCACGAAGATCAGCGGCGACGCGCGCAGGCTCGCCGAACTCATGCATGAAGAAGAGATGCTGCCTCCGGAAGGGAAAAACGAGATATCCCAGGAGACCGAACAGTACGCCGAGTATGTGGAAGGCGCGGGTACCACTTACTATGTAAAGAACGAAGAGACGGGCGCATGGACGAAAACCTCCAATCAGTCGTTCTATCTTCCGATCTCGTCGATTTTGCGCTATGCGACCGGTTTCGCGCAGTTTACTTACAGCGCAGAGAACAAGGGGTATATTCCCAAGGATTACACGCCGGAGGGCAGCGAGGAGCTCGTCGTGATCAAGTTCGATAAGGACGGCAAGTTGGTCGCGATCTACAATCCGAGCACCGATACGGACGGCGAAGGCGACGAAGAGGAGATCTGGGAGACCGAAATGAGCTATATCATTTCCTACGACGTCAAGGATTTCACGCTTCCCACCGTTGCGTAACAAAATAGCGAAGAGCCGCTCCCCTCGGGAGCGGTTTTTTTGTGCGAAAACGTTTGACAACGCCGCGGATTTTTTCTATAATGTTCTTACAAAGGCGTTGAAGCGGAAGAGACGCATTCGCAATTTCTTTCCAGAGAGAGGGAGCCGCGGGCTGGGAGCTCCTTCAAGAGAGGAATGCGGTATTCCCCCGCGAGCCGTCCTCCCGAACCGAACTTTAAGGGGGACCGTTTCCCGCGTTAAGGGGCAATGAGGCGCGTTTTTCGCGCGAACGACAGGTGGTACCGCGGAAATTCCGCCCTGTCCCGACGAACGTCGGGACAGGGCTTTTGTTTTTGAAGGAGGCAATATGCAAACCGAACAGGATGCAATTATCGAGGAAGCGCAGGCGGCGGCGGACGAAGCGCAGGACAGCCGCGCGCTGTACGAAGCGAAGATGAAATTTCTCGGCAGAACGGGAAAGGTTACCGCGCTTCTCAAAGGCATGCGCGACGTCGCGGCGGAACTTCGTCCCGCATTCGGCAAGCGGGTGAACGAGCTCCGCGAAAAGCTGGAAGCGATGTTCGCCGCGCGCGAAGAGCGCATGAAACAGCGCGAGCTCGCCGCAAAGTTCGCGCACGAACAGGTGGACGTTACCATGCCGGGGCGGCGGCACGCAAAGGGCGCGCTCCATCCCGTAACGCTCGTGAAAAACCGCCTTGTGGATATCTTTGCGGGCATGGGGTTTGAAATTTTCGAGGGTCCCGAGATCGAGACGGAGTACTACAATTTCACCGCGCTCAACACGCCCGCCGATCATCCCGCGCGGGACATGCAGGATACGTTCTACGTGAGCGGCGAATATTTGCTCCGCACGCAGACGAGCGCGGGGCAGATCCGCCTCATGGAGAAGAAGAAACCGCCCATCAAGATGCTCTCGCCGGGGCGGGTATTCCGCGCGGACGACGACGCGACGCACTCTCCCATGTTCCACCAGATGGAGGGGCTCGTCGTCGACAAGGGCATCACGCTCGGCGATCTGCAAGGCATGCTCGACGAGTTCGCCCGCACCATGTTTTCGGAGACGAGCAAAACGCGCCTGCGCCCCTCCTACTTCCCGTTTACGGAGCCTTCCGTCGAAGTGGACGTGAGCTGCGCCGCCTGCGGGGGGAAGGGGTGTTCCCTCTGCAAGGGCACGGGCTGGATCGAAGTTTTGGGCGCGGGCATGGTCAACCGCCGCGTGCTCGAAAATTGCGGCGTGGATCCCGACGTGTATTCGGGCTTCGCCTTCGGCATGGGCATCGAGCGCATCGCCATGCTCAAATACGGCATCAATAACATCAAACTGCTCACCGAAAACGACACGCGGTTTTTGGAACAGTTCAAGGATTGAGGGAGGGCGAACATGAAAGTACCGTTTTCTTGGCTCAAAGATTATGTGGATATCGATATTTCCGCCGAAGCGTTGCAGGAAAAGCTCTTCTCCTGCGGCTTTGAGGTGGAGGAGCTCGTCCGCCTCGGAAAGGACGTTACGGGCGTCGTCGTCGGGAAGATCCTTACATGCGAAAAGCACCCCGATGCGGATCGGCTCACCGTCTGCACGGTGGACTGCGGCGGGTACGGCGTCAAGCAAATTTGCACGGCGGCGACCAATGTGTTCGCTGGCGCGCTCGTACCCTGCGCGCTGGACGGCGCGACCGTTCTCCACGAGGGCGGCGTGCAAAAAATAAAGACGGGCAAGCTCCGCGGCGTGCTCTCCGAGGGGATGTTCTGCTCGGGCGAGGAGCTCGGCATCACGGACGACTTCTATCCCGGCGCGGAGACGTACGGCATTCTCATTCTCGACCCCGCCCACGCTTCGGCGGGCGAGGACATCCGCCCCGTCGTCGGCATCGACGACTACCTCTTCGACATCGCGGTGACGGCGAACCGCCCGGACTGCCAGAGCGTATTCGGCATGGCGCGCGAGGTCGCCGCCATCCTCAAAAAGCCGCTCAAAGCCCCCGCGACGGACTATCTTCCCGCCGAGACGGACGTGCGCATCCCCGTCTCTGTGGAGGAGCCCGCGCTCTGCCCGCGCTACATCGGGCACTATGTCGAGAGCGTCTCGGTGGGCAAGAGCCCGCTGTGGATGCGCCGCCGCCTTGCGCTCTGCGGCGTGCGTTCCGTCTCCGATATCGTGGACATCACCAACTTCGTTCTGCTCGAACTCGGGCAGCCCATGCACGCCTTCGACAGGAATTTTCTCCGCGGCGGGAAAATTATCGTGCGGCGCGCCAAGGCGGGCGAAAAGATCGTTACGCTCGACGAAAAGGAGTTTACGCTCACGCCCGAAAACCTGCTCATCTGCGACGGCGAGGGCGGCGTCGCGCTCGCGGGCGTGATGGGCGGGCTGAACAGCGAAATTAAAGAGGACACCCGCTCGGTGTTCTTCGAGGCGGCGAAATTCGCGCGCGACAGCGTGCGAAAAACGTCCCGCGCGCTGGGACAGCACAGCGATTCCTCCGCGCGCTTTGAAAAGGGCATGGACCCCTTCACCTGCGCGTTCGCGATGGACCGCGCCCTGCACCTCGTGCAGGAACTCGGCTGCGGCGTCCCCACGGCGTACCGCGCCGACGTGCACGCCCCGCTCCCCGAACGGCGGCGCGTGGAGGCGAGCTTCGCGCAGATCGATGCGCTCCTCGGCATCCATGTCCCCGAGGAAGAATCGCTCGCCATTCTCCGCAGGCTCGGCTTCGAGGTGGAGGAGCACGGCGCTTCCTTTACCGCCGTCGCGCCCTACTGGCGGGAGGATGTGGACGGCTATCCCGACCTCGCGGAGGAGATCATCCGTTCGTACGGCTACGAACACATCTGCCCCACGTTCTTACAGCGCGCCTCCGTTACGCGGGGCGGTTGGAACGCGGAGCAGAAGCTCGAACTGCGCTTTAAGGAGACGCTGTGCGGCGAGGGATTTTCGGAGGCGTGCAACTATTCGTTCTATTCGCCCAAAGATCTCGACCTTCTGCGCCTTCCCGCGGACGCGCCCGAACGCCATGCCGTGAAAATTCTCAACCCGCTCGGCGAGGATCTCTCCGTCATGCGGACCGTGCTCGCGCCCTCCATGCTCGCGAACGTCGTGCGAAACGTGCGGAGGGGAAACGAGAGCGGGCGGCTGTTCGAGCTGGCGAACGTCTACCTTCCCGCCGCGCTTCCCTTGGCGGAACTCCCCGAGGAGCGCAAAAAGGTCGTGCTCGCGCTGTGGGGCGAGGGGGACTTCTTCGACCTCAAAGGCGCGATCGAGGCGATCGCCGAGGCGTTCTCCCTCAAACTTTCCTTCGCGCGGACGGAAAAGCCCTATCTGCACCCCGGGATCTCCGCCGCCGTTCTGATGGGGGAGAAGGAAGTCGGCTGGCTCGGGGAACTGCATCCCGCCATCGCGGAGGAGCTCGCGCTCGAAAGAAAGACGTATCTCGCGGAACTGGATTACGCGGCGATCTCCCGCAAGTTCGCGCGGGAGATAACCTATCGGCAGCCCTCCAAATTCCCCGCCGTCCGCCGCGACCTCGCCGTTACGGTGCGCGAGGAGACGACGTGCGCCGAGTTGGAGACGTGCATGGCGCGCGCCTGCAAGGCGCTCGTCTCCGCCGAACTCTTCGACGTCTACCGCGACAAGCTCCGCATCGGCGAGGGGAAAAAGAGCATGGCGTTCCGCCTCGTATTCGCCCCCGCGGAGAATGCGGAAAAGCCGCTCTCGCCCGAGACGGTGGACGGCTTCTTCAATAAGATCGTGGGAAGCCTCAAACATACGCTCGGCGCGGAATTGCGATAAGAGATCCCCCGTCTTCCGCGTATGGGCTCCGCATGCGCGGCATACGCTCGGCGCGGAATTGCGATAGGAGACCCCCCGTGTTTGAACACGGGGGCTTTTTTTGCCTGTACAAAGACAAATCGCCCGCCGTCTCATTTTTTTATTGTTATCTCCCCTCGACGAGGGGAGATAAAAATATTTTACTTTCCTTTCGAGGAGCTATATTTTGCTCTCCTTGCATGTTTTGTTTTAGCTTCCTTTTGCTTTTTGTTTTCTCTTCGCGTTGTCTTATTTATTACCCTCCCCCTCGCATGCGAGGGGGAGGGGTAGGGGAGGGGGAGCGCAAGGAGGAGCGGGGAGTTCCAACCCCCACCCAACCCTCCCCCTTTCCAAGGGGGAGGTAAGCTGATCCCCGCGCGCGTATTACTTCTTTACCCTCCCCCTCGCACGCGAGGGGGAGGGGTAGGGGAGGGGGAGCGCAAGGAGGAGCGGGGGGAGTTCCAACCCCCACCCAACCCTCCCCCTTTGGAAGGGGGAGGTAACTATATTTTGCTCTCCTTCCAAGAGGCTTTCATTTACCCTCCCCCTCGCACGCGAGGGGGAGGGGTAGGGGAGGGGGAGCGCAAAGGGGAGCGGAGAGTTCCAACCCCCACCCAACCCTCCCCCTTTGGAAGGGGGAGGTAACTATATTTTGCTCTCCTTCCAAGAGGCTATATTTTACTCTCCTTTCGAGGAGGCTATGATTTACCCTCCCCCTCGCACGCGAGGGGGAGGGGGAGAGGCTCATTTGCAAAATTCACGGAAGAGGGCGTTCACCCTGTCCTTGAAGTGTGCGGCGACCTCTTCCTTCGTCATGCCGCGGGCAAGGAGCGCGTTCGCGCTCTCCGCCTTTCCCACCGCCATGATATGTTTTTTCGTGTGATAGTAGCAGGGATAGACGGGCAGATCTTCCCCCGTCTTTTCCAAATAGTATTGCGCGAGCAGGACGAAACCCGGGTGAAATTCCGTCATCTCCTCGAAGTAGCCGCCGTCCGAATTTTCGGGAAAGACGACGACGGCGACGTTTTCGGAGAGGACCTTTTCGCTCTGCCGCAACGTTCTGATGAGGCGGGCGTCGGGATAGCTCGCGATGACTTTCACGCCTCGGTACACCATTTTGGAGAACACCGCTTCAAACGCGGCGATCGCGCCCGCGCGCACCCTTCCGTAACCCATCTTCTGCATATAAAATACCTCTTTGAGATATTTTCTGCGCGCGGAATAGCCTTCCAACATCTCGTGCGCGCCCCACTTCACCGAGAAAAGGGGGAGATACAGTTCCAATCCCATGGGACCCGATTTCGCGGAATGGTTGGCGACGAGGATGCACTTCTCTTGCAGGGGCTCCGCGAGGAGCAGTTTCGGCTTGCGGTAAAACGGGCGCAAAAGGAGCTTCACAAGCGAAAAGAAGGGTTGTTTTTTGCGCGGAACGCGAAAACGTGTCTCTTTCATACTACCTATCATAGAAGCCGTTCGTGTCGGGAATGTCGGAAGATCATGAAAGTTTTGTTAAAAGTTTAACATCGCCGCGGGGATGGGCTTTCCTGTGAGAATTTTCTTGACATTCCGCCCCGTTTCCTGTAAAATAAACGTATGATTATTTTGGGGCTCGACCCCGGTTACGGCACCATGGGATTCGGCGTCGTCGAAAAGGACGCCCGCGGGAATTGCGCCGCCGTCGATTACGGCACGGTCAAGACGCCCGCGAGCGAAAATTTCGCCGTGCGGCTGTGCATGCTCGAAGAGGGCGTCAACGCGCTGTTCGATAAATACCGCCCCGAAGAGGCGGCGATGGAGGAGCTGTTCTTCTCCAAGAACGTTACGACGGGCATCGCCGTTGCGCACGCGCGCGGGGTCATGCTTCTCACCTGCAACAAGCGCTGCGGAAAAATTTTCGAGTACACGCCCAACCAGATCAAGCAGGCGCTCACGGGGTACGGCGGCGCGGACAAACAGCAGATGCAGCGCGTCGTCGCCTCCCATCTGCGGCTGAAAAGCATTCCGCGCCCCGACGACGCGGCGGACGCGCTCGCTGTCGCGCTCTGTCATGCGTTTACCAGCCGTTTCGCGAATCTGTTCGGCATAAAATAAAAATTTCCGAGGAGGAGACCGCAGGGCGGCGCGCTTTGCGGAAACTTGGCGATGATAGGATATCTCAAAGGCAAAGTAAGAGCTCTCGACCCCGAGTCCGCGCTCATCGAAGTGGGCGGCGTGGGGTATGAAGTCGTCTGCTCCGGCGCGGCGTTTTCCCTTCTTTCGGGGGTAAAAAAGGGCGAGGAAGGGGAAATTTACACCTATTTGCAGGTCAAAGAGGACGGCATCACACTGTTCGGCTTTGCGGACAGGGCGGAAAAAGCCCTCTTCTTGAAGCTCACTTCGGTGCAGGGCGTGGGCGCGAAGATGGCGATCGCCATTCTCTCCTCCATGCGCCCCGCGGAGGTCTCGGAGACGATCGCGCTCGCCGATTCCAAGCGGCTCTCCGCCGTGAAGGGCGTCGGCAAAAAGACGGCGGAGCGCATCATTTTGGAGCTTCACGGAAAAATTTCCGCGGACGAGCTCCTCGGCGGCGAGAGCGCGGGGGAAAGGCGTTCCGCCGCGCCCGCGCAGGAGGACGACGACGCGGTCGCCGCGCTCATGGGTCTCGGCTTTACGCGGCAGGAGAGCACGCGCGCCGTGGAACGCGCAAAGGAAGCGGGCGCAAAGTCTGCGGAAGAGATCATTTCGCTTGCGCTCCGCGGCATGTAAGGCGTTTTCGGGAAAAAAGGGGAGAACACGCATATGTTTGACGACCGTTCGGAGGAAGAGGGCTTCTTGCTCTCCGGCGAAAAGAACGATTACGATCTGGAAGAAAACATCCTTCGTCCCAAGACGATGGAGGAATACGTCGGGCAGGACAAGGTGAAGGAGAACCTCTCCGTCTATATGGCGGCGGCGCGTTCGCGCGGGGAGGCGCTCGACCACGTCCTTCTGTACGGTCCTCCGGGGCTGGGCAAGACGACGCTCGCCCACATCATTGCCGCCACCATGGGCGCGCAGATCAAGCTCACTTCGGGACCCGCGATCGAGCGGCAGGGGGACCTCGCCGCGATCCTCTCCAATCTCAACGAGGGGGACGTGCTGTTCATCGACGAGATCCACCGCCTCAACCATACGGTGGAGGAGACGCTGTACTCCGCGATGGAGGACTACGCGCTCGATATCATCGTGGGAAAGGGACCCATGGCGCGCAACATCCGTCTCCCGCTCAAACGCTTCACGCTCATCGGCGCGACGACGCGCGCGGGCATGCTCTCCTCTCCTCTGCGGGACCGCTTCGGCATCATCTGCCGTCTCGATATGTATACGCCCTCCGAATTGCAGGTCATCGTAACGCGTTCGGCGCGCGTGCTCGGCATCTCCATCGAGAAGGACGGCGCGTATGAGATCGCCCGCCGTTCCCGCGGGACGCCTCGCATCGCCAACCGCCTCTTGAAGCGGGTGCGCGATTTCTCTCACGTGAGCGGGAGCCGCACGGTGACCGCGCGCGACGCGGACGCCGCACTCCGCCGCATGGAGATCGACGAACTCGGGCTGGACGAGACGGACCGCAATCTTTTGCGCGCGCTCATCGAAAAGTTCAACGGCGGACCCGCGGGCTTGGAGACGCTCGCCGCCACCATCAACGAGGACGTCAACACCATCTTGGACGTCTACGAACCCTATCTCATCCAGCTCGGCTTTCTTGCGCGCACGCCGCGCGGCAGGATCTGCCTCAAAGGCGCATACGAGCACATGGGGATAAAGATCCCCGAAGCCGCCCGCCGCCAACTTTCCGTGTTCGACACGGAGGACTGATGGGGCGGCATGGCGGGGTTCAACATCGAAAACGGAACGCTCATGCGTTACGAGGGGCGGGGCGGAAAGGTCGTCGTCCCGTGCGGCGTGAAGCACATCGCGTTTGCCGCGTTCGCCAATTCCGAGGTTACCGAGGTCGTCCTCCCGCGCGGCGTGGAGAGCGTCGACGTGAGCGCCTTCATGGGCTGCGAGGCTCTGCGGAGCATTAAGATCGGCTTCGGCTTGAAGAAGATCGGCGGGTATGCCTTTCAAGGGTGCGGGCTCGAAAGCGTCTTTCTGCCCGCGAGCACGGAAGAGATCGGGTACGCCGCGTTCGCCTTCTGCGAGTCCCTCAAATTTGCAAAGACGGGAGGAGCCCCGCGCATCGTGCGGGGCGTGTTTCAGGGGTGTGAAAATCTTCAAACGCTCGCCGTCTGCCCCCGTTGCGAAATTTTAGACGAACTCCCCGCAACGTGCAACGTCGTGCGGAGATGACCTGCCCGTGGGAAGAACACAATGAAGACATCCGATTTTTTTTACGAGCTCCCGCAGGAGCTTATCGCACAGACGCCCGCCGAGCCGCGGGACAGCGCGCGGCTCTTGGTATACGACAGGGCGACCAAAAAAATTGAGCACAGGATCTTCCGCGACGTTGCGGACTATCTCAAAGCGGGGGATCTGCTCGTCGTCAACCGCACGAAGGTGATCCCCGCGCGGCTCTTTGCGGAGACGGAGCGGGGCGGACGCGTCGAACTGCTCCTTTTGAAGCGGCGGGAACTCGACGAATGGGAATGCCTCGTAAAGCCCGGCAAGAAGTGCCGCACGGGCGCGCGGCTCACGGTGAACGGGGAACTCTCCGCCGAGATCGCGGGCGTCAACGAGACGGGGGAGAGGATCGTAAAATTTTTCCATGAGGGCGCGTTCGAGGACGTGCTCTCCCGCGCGGGCACGATGCCGCTCCCGCCCTATATCCGCGAAAAATTGAAGGATCCATCCCGCTACAACACGGTGTATTGCCGCGAGAACGGCTCGGCGGCGGCGCCCACGGCGGGACTGCATTTCACGCCCGAGCTCTTATCCCGCCTGCGCGAAAAGGGCGTGGAGATCGCGGAGGTGCTTTTGCACGTCGGGCTCGGCACCTTCCGTCCCGTCAAGGCGGAGGACGTCGAAAAACACGTCATGCACAGCGAATATTACGAGGTGAGCGAGGAGGCGGCGGACGCCGTAAACCGTGCGAAGCGGGAAAAAAGGCGCGTCGTCTGCGTCGGCACGACCTCGGTGCGCACGTTGGAGACGGTCGCAAACGACGACGGCACGGTGAACGCGGGCAAGGGGGAGACGAGCATCTTTTTGTATCCGCCCTACCGCATGAAGTGCTGCGACGCGCTCATCACCAATTTTCATCTGCCCGAGAGCACCCTCCTCATGCTCGTTTCCTGTTTCTGTTCGCGCGAGGAGATCCTGCATATCTATCGGATCGCCGTTGAAAACCGATACCGCTTTTTCAGTTTCGGGGACGCGTGCCTCTTCCTCTGAACTTCGCAATACTATGTCGAACTTGCGCACTCCTCGGTCGCGTACGTCATAGTACGCTCCCGTCGTCGCTTACGCGTTCTCCTCGTCTTGCTCGTTCATAGAAAGAGGCGTCCTGCCTCCCGTAAAGTTTGGGGACGCGTGCCTCTTCCTCCGAACGCAGAAATGCACTGCCGATCGTCATGAAAAAAATTCTTTTGCGATATGAAACGGAAACTTTGGTCTGGGGACGGCGCGAACGCGTCGAGCGGCGCACCCTCGTCCTTGAAACGGGCAGGCGGTTCGCCGCATGGGACGTTGAGGAACGGGACGGCGCCGTCCTGTTTTCCGTGGCGTCCGTTCCCCGCGTCCATTTTACCGCGGAAAATTTCATCCTGCGCGAGGGGGAGAAGCGCGCCTTCTCCTGTTCGGAAAGCTACGAGTGCGCGGAGGACTGCATCGAGGACATCACCACGGGCGAGGCGGAGATCGTCGGATAGGTCATGAACAACGAATATTTTTCCTTTGAACTGCAAAAAACGGACCCCGAAACGGGCGCGCGCGCGGGCGTATTCCACACGCCGCACGGCGATATCCTCACGCCCGTCTATATGCCCGTCGGCACGCAGGCGACCGTAAAGGGCATGCTCCCCGACCGCCTCGCGGAGATCGGCACGCAGATCGTGCTCTCCAACACCTATCATCTCGCGATGCGCCCCGGGGACGACCTCGTGGCGAAGGCGGGGGGACTGCACAAGTTCATGAACTGGAACAGACCCATTCTCACGGACAGCGGCGGCTTTCAGGTGTTCTCGCTCTCCTCGCTCAATAATATCACCGACGAGGGCGTCAAATTCTCCTCCCATGTAGACGGAAGCAAGCACATGTTCACGCCCGAACGCGCGATGGAGATCCAGCACAACCTCGGCGCGGATATCGTGATGGCGTTCGACCAATGCTCGGAATACGGCTATTCGCACGAACAGGCGCGCGTTGCGGCGGAGCGCACGGCGCGGTGGCTCGAACGGTGCGCCCGCGTGCACGACGACCCCAAACAGGCGCTCTTTCCCATCGTGCAGGGCAACCTCTTTGAGGACCTGCGCGCAGAGAGCCTCCAACGCTGCCTGCCCTTCGTGCGGCACGGGATCGCGATCGGCGGGCTCTCGGTGGGGGAGCCCAAACAGCGCATGTACGAGATCCTCGATTTTCTCTCCCGCCGCCTGCCGACGGATGTTCCCCGCTACCTCATGGGCGTCGGCTCGCCCGACTGCCTCGTCGAGGGGGTGCTCCGCGGCGTGGATATGTTCGACTGCGTGCTCGCGACGCGCGTCGCGCGCAACGGGACGGCGCTCACTTCGCGCGGAAAGCTCGTCGTGCGGAACGGCAAATACAAGGAGGACTTTTCCCCTCTCGATCCCGATTGCGATTGCTACTGCTGTAAAAATTATTCGCGCGCCTATCTCCGCCACCTCGTCAACGTGGGCGAGATGACGGCGGGCATGCTGTTGTCCCTGCACAACATCGCCTATCTGCACAGGCTGATGCGAGGGCTCCGCGAGAGTATTCTCGGCGGCTATGTCCGCGATTTCGTGCGGGAGTTTTACGCAAAACAGCGCGAGGAGGCATAATTTTCGGCGGCGCACGGAAAAGTAATTTGATATTCGCGGAAAAAAATTCCCAAAATCGCTTGCCAAATCTCCGTAAAAAGGTTATTATGGTGAGCAGAGGAGAAAAAGATATGATTTGGAACTTATTGGCAGATAACGAGAAATCGGCGACAAATTGGATCCTTCCCGTGGTGCTTGTGGTCCTTCTCTTGCTCGTGGTGATCTGGTTTGTCTTTTCGGGCAGGAAGAACAAGGCGCGCCAAAAGGAGTATGTCGAGCAGTTGGACGCGATCCGTCCCGGCAATAAGGTCAAGACGGCGGGCGGCATTTGCGGCGTCGTCGTGGAAGTTTGCGACGACAACACCGTCATCATCGAGACGGGGAGCGAAAGTTCCGGCAAGTCCTATGTGAAGATGGACAAGGAGCTCATCGCCCAGACGGATGCGAAGGGTCCCACGCAGATCGCGCGCGAGGAAGCCGAGGCGCGCAAGAAGGCGGAAAAAGAGGCGAAAGCCGCGGGGAAAGAACTTCCCGAAGCCAAGCCCGAAGAGCAGAAGGAAGCGCCCGAGGCGACCGAAGAAACGCCCGAAGAGAAGCCCGCGGAACCTGCGGAGCCCTCCGAAGAAAAGAAAGATTGAACGGCATAAACGGAAATCCCTCCGCATACGTTGAAATAACGAAGCGGAGGTTTTTTTATGGACAAGGAATTTTTGCGGCGCGCGGCGTGGGAAGTCGTGAAAGCCGCGCTCTCGGCGACGGTGTTCTCTCT
Source organism: uncultured Clostridia bacterium (assembly GCA_947624965.1). Taxonomy (GTDB): domain Bacteria; phylum Bacillota; class Clostridia; order Christensenellales; family Borkfalkiaceae; genus Gallimonas. Next base: position 12,876 of record CANQMN010000017.1, on the reverse strand, counting down.
CTTTGCGACGGCGCTCGTCGCCGTGTTCGTGCAGGCGTACGCGCCCTCGCAGAGCGTGCTCACCGCCGTGAACTGGGTCCTCAAATGCACGGGGGCGTTCCTCTTCTGCCTGCTGTTCATCCGTCGGGAGCGCGCCTTCTTCAAAGGGGCGGCGGCGGGACTGCTCTATTCGGTCGTCTCCATGCTCCTCTTCGCCGCGATCGGGGGCGGGTTCCGTCTCGACGGATTTTTCGCGCTCGAACTGTTCGTCTGCGCGCTCTGCGGCGGGCTTGGCGCGCTTTGCGGCGCGAAATTGCGTAAAGGGTGAAAAAACACTTGCAAATTTCCCCTGCGCGTTGTATAATAAGAAAAAAAGCTCGGGAGAGATACCATGATCAAGACGATAGCGAAACCTGCCGAAAAGAAAATTACGGGCTGCGGCGAGTGCAGAAGCACCTGCCAGTCCGCCTGCAAAACGAGCTGCACCGTGGGCAACCAGTCCTGCGAGCGCGTAACGAGAGAGCAGGATCTCGAAAAGCAGAAGTAATTCCGGAGTACAACGGCAAGGGAGCGGCGCGCGGGCGTTGCTCCCTTGCCATGCTTTTTAGGACGTTATGATACACGTTTTTTCCTATCGGGACAAGCGGTACGTCTACGATACGGGCAGCGGCGCGCTCCACGAGTGCGACGCGCGCACGGCGGACTACCTTGCCGGCAAACCCACGGAGCTCACGGAAGAGGAACTCGCCGAACTCGGCGCGCTGAAAAAGGCGGGTCTTTTGGACGCGCCCGAGACGACGGCGCGCCCGCAGAAATCCCGCTTCGTGAAGGCGCTCTGTCTCCACATCTGCCACGACTGCAACCTCCGCTGTAAGTATTGCTTTGCGGACGAGGGGGCATATCATTCCGCGCGCGAGATGATGAGCGCGGAGACGGCGCGCGCCGCGATCGACTTTCTCCTCGAAAACAGCGGCGACCGCAAAGTGCTCGAAACGGACTTTTTCGGCGGCGAACCGCTGATGAATCTCTCCGTCGTCAAGGAGACGGTGTACTACGCCAAGGCGGAGGCGAAGAAGCGGGGCAAGCGGTTTCTGTTCACGACGACGACGAACGGGCTTCTGCTCGACGACGACGCGATCGAGTTTCTCAACGAGGAGATGGAGAACGTCGTTCTCTCCCTCGACGGACGTCCCGAGATCCACGACGCCGTGCGGAAGACGGTGAACGGAAAGGGCAGTTTCGACGCGGTCATCGGGAAGATCAAGAAGTTCGTGCAACTGCGCGGGGACAAGCATTATTACGTGCGGGGAACATTCACGGCGCGGAACCTCGATTTTTCCAAGGACGTCCTCTTCCTCGCGGACGAGGGGTTCCGCTCGCTCTCCGTGGAGCCCGTCGTTACCGATATCGAGGACCTCAAACTCACCGAGGCGCACCTTCCGCAGATCGAGCGGGAATACGAGACGCTGTGCGACGAATACGTCCGCCGCGAGCGGGAGGGGAACGGCTTCAACTTTTTCCACTTCAACGTGGACCTCGAAGGGGGTCCCTGCCTGCAAAAGCGGGTCTCCGCCTGCGGCGCGGGGAACGAATACTTTTCCGTCGTCCCGAACGGCGATCTCTATCCCTGCCATCAGTTCGCGGGCGACGCGGCGTGGCGCATGGGGAGCGTGTTCGAGGGCATCACGCGGACGGATATCAGGGAGAAGTTCGCAAACAGCTGCCTCTTCACGCGGGAGAAGTGCGGGGACTGTTTCGCGAAATTTATCTGCTCGGGCGGATGCAGTGCGAACAACTATCATTTCAACGGCGACATCGAAAAACCGTACGAGATGACCTGCGCCATGATGAAAAAACGCGTCGAATGCGCGATGCACGTTCTCGCGGAGCGCAAGTCGCGTGAAAAATAAAGGAAAAAATGTAAAATAAAGCGCGTTTCGGCTTGACGGAAACGCGCTTTTTATATATAATGGTAGGAGTGATATTTTCCCGACGGGAACATATCTTCTGTTTGCGGGCGCGCCCGCGCGATCGGAGTAGGAGGAAGCAATGAGCAAGGTAAAATCGGCGCTGGCATTGATAGCACTTTCAATTCTCGTCGCCGTTTTGTGTTTTGTCTGCACGGTGTCCTTCCCCATGGGGATCGACTATTTCAATTCCGTGATAGCCAAAACGGACAAGGACGTCAATTTCGGCGGGACTTCCCTCGACGGAACTTACAACGGCGGCGGCTACGTCGCGATGTATTATCCCGACGGCATCATCTCCGCGCAGGAATTTGCCGATAACCGCGACGGCATCGCGGACGAACAGGAACGCGAAGAATACAAGGCAAAATACGCGGCTTCGCCGAGCGGAACGCTCTATTACGAGATCGACAAAGTCTGCGGCGAGGACAAAAAGACGCCGAGCGCAGAATTTGCCGCCTCCTTTGCGGAGACCGTGGATCTCATCGCCGAGCGGTATGAAAAACTGCACCTCGCGGGCGTGCGCGTGGACGTGGCGGACGGCTACACCGTGCGCATCTCCCTCCCCGCGGACATGAGCGATCAGGGCGCCGTCTTGCAGGCGTTCTCCTATACGGGCGATATTTCCGTGGGATACGGTGAGGATGCGGACAGCGCGACGACCATTATGCCCAGAGCCTCTTCGAGAAAGGAGGAGGAACACGAGATCGGGCACTATATCACCGGATTCTCTTCGCGCGTCGGCGCGGACGGGACGGCTTACGTCATCATAAACTTCACGGCGGCGGGCAGAGAGGTCATCGCGACGCAGACCGCGACGGCGGCGGACAGCTCCTCCACGATGTTCTTCAAGATCGGCGACAGCTCCGCCATCCAGCTCACCGTCTCCGAGGCGATCGACGAGAGCAGCCTCTATATCAGCGGTTCGTATACCGCGCAGTCTGCGGAGGCGGTCGCCGTCGCGTTCGACACCGCGCTCTCCGCGAAGGGAGACTTCGTCGAACTCGCTTCGGACGAGCTCTACCGCTTCGACGCGCTGTTCGGCAACGATGCGCTCCTGTATCTCTACATCGCGTTCGGCGTGCTGTTCGTCGGCATGACGGTGTTCTTCTTCGTGCGCTATCACCTGTTGGCGTTCGCGCACCTGTATTCCTTCCTTCTGTTCTTCTTCCCCATGGCGCTGTGCGTCTGGGCGATCCCCTTCCTTTCGATCGGCGTGGAGACCTTTGTCGGTCTCATGCTCGCCGCCGTCGTGCTGTGCGTCTCCAATGCGGTGAGCTACGAATGCGCCCGCAAGGAATTCGCGCTCGGCAAGACGATGATCTCTTCGGTAAAGACGGGGTACAAGAAATGCTTCTGGTCGGTGTTCGACGTGCACATCGCGCTTGCGCTCTTCGGGTTCGTAACCTTCTTCATTGCGCTCACGGGGCTTTCCGCATTCGCGTTCACGTTCGCGCTCGGCGTCGTGTTCTCGGGCGTGTGCGCGCTCGCCGTCAACCGCTTTGCGTGGGCGGCGCTCATGGCGCAGTCCAAACACCAGGGGCGGTTCTGTAATTTCAAGGCTGATGCCGCGGAGGGAGACGACGATGAATAAGTCTTTCAGACCCGTAAAACTTCTTCCCGTGTGGATCGCGATCTCTTCGGCGATCATTCTGGCGGGGATCCTGCTCTTTGCGCTTCTCGGGTTCGATTTTTCCGCGGAGCGTCCCGCAAGCAAGACGTTGGAGGTTACCTATAACGTCGTTGTTTCCGGCAATCCGGACAGCGTCGCCGCGCTGGAAAAGTCCTGCGACGACATCTTCAAGGCGAACGGACTCTCCGTGCAGGAGCGCGCCACGCAGGAGAACTCTAACGCGGTGGGAACGGAAAAGCTCGTCTATACGTTCTCGGCGGACGCCTCCGATAAAGCGCTCGCCGACGCGGCGGACGCCGTGAACACCTATGCGAACACCGCCTTCACGGGCGCGGCGGAAGTGGACGCCGTGTGGCATTCCGTCGAAAACCAACGCTTTATCGTGGCGGACTGGCGGGGCGCGATCGCGGTCGCCGTGGGCGCCGTCGTTGCGCTCATCTATATCGGCGTGCGGTTCCGCGTGAGCAGTGCGCTCGCGGGGCTCGTCGTCTGCGTGCACGACGTACTGTTTACGCTCTCCCTGCTCGCCATTCTGCGCATTCCGCTCTATGCCGCTTCGCCGCTTCTTCTTGCGGGCGTCTCGGCGGTCTGCTCGCTCGTGCTCTGGATGGTGCATTGCGCCAAGCTCCGCTCCAATGCGAAGGACGTCGCATACAGCGCGCTCGACGGCGCGGAAGTTGTGGAGGAGAGCCTGAAAACCGCGTGGAAGCCCATTCTCATCGTCGCAGGCGCGCTTGCCGCAACGCTGCTTCTGATCGGCGCCGTGGCAGCCGCGGGCACAAGGCTCCTCGTGCTCCCCGCCCTCATCGCCGTGGCGGTGAGCGTATATTCCTCGCTCCTGTTGGGACCCGCGGTCCTCGCGCCCATCCGCAAGTCGTTCTCCCGCTTCACGGTGAAGCAAAAGCGCTATTTCGGCAAGAAGAAAGCGATCCGCGAAGAACAGCCCAAAGAGGAATAAAATTTATCCGAAAACGATACGAAAACGGCGGGATGTCTCCCGCCGTTTTGTCTAAACAGGAAACCGCATGAAAAAGCTCGTTCCCGAATATGAATTTTCCGCCGAAGAGAGCCGCGAGGTAAAGCGGCTCGCCCGCGCGCTCGATCTGACCGAGACGACGGCGAGCATTCTTTTCGCGCGCGGTTTGAAAGAGGAGGACGAGATGCGCGCCTTCCTGCACCCTTCTTCGGAGAACTTTCTCTCGCCCTTCCTCATGCGCGGCATGCGGGAGGCGAAGGAGATGCTCGAACGGGCGCGGGAGGAGGAGTGGCGCGTCGCCGTGTTCGGCGATTACGACGCGGACGGTATCGGCGCGTGCGCCATCCTCTGGCGCGCGCTCAAACGGTTCGGCATCGAGCCCTATCTCTATGTCCCCGAGCGGGCGGACGGATACGGCGTCTCCGTCTCCGCCGTCGATAAAATTTTCGACGAATTTCTGCCCGACCTCGTCGTTACGGTGGACTGCGGTATTTCCAACCGCAAAGAGGTCGAATATATCAAGGAGCAGGGCGCATACGTCATCGTTACCGACCATCACGAGCTTCCCGACGAGCTGCCCGATTGCATCGTCGTCAATCCCAAGCTCGACGACGACTATCCCTACGACAATCTCTGCGGCGCGGGCGTTGCGTTCAAGCTCGCGTGCGCGCTCATCGGGGAGGAGGCGTACGACCTTCTCGATTTCTGCGCGCTCTCCACGGTGGCGGACAGCGTGCCGCTCCTCGGCGAAAACAGGGACATCGTGGCGGAGGGATTGAAGCGCATCGCAAAGCGGCCCCGTCCCGCGTTTTCCGCGCTTCTCGGGAAGAGTTCGGAGGTAACGGCGCAGACACTCGCCTTTACGCTCGCGCCGCGGGTGAACGCCGCGGGGAGGATGGGGGACGCGGACTGCGCGCTCCGCCTCTTCACGAGCGAGGACGAGGAGGAGATCGCGCTCCTCGCGGAGAAACTCAATCTCTACAACATCGAGCGGCAGAAGTGCTGCGACGAGCTGTACGCGCAGGCGGTGAGCCTTCTCGCGCGGGAGGGCGCGTTCGGCAACGTCGTCATGCTCGCGGGCGAGGACTGGAACGCGGGCTTTGCGGGCATCGTCGCGGCGCGCATCGCCGAGGAGTACGGGCGTCCCACCCTTCTCTTCGTGCGGCGGGGCGACATGCTCAAAGGGAGCGCGCGCTCGGTGGAGCGGGTGAACATCTTCGAGGCGTTGAAGGCGTGTTCGGCGTATATCGAGGAGTTCGGCGGGCATGCGCAGGCGGCGGGCGTCAATGTGAAGGCGGAGAACTTTTCCGCGCTCAAAGAGGCGCTCAACCGCTATATCGGCGAGCGGTACACGCGGGAGGACTTCGAGCCCCGCATCCCCGTGTGCGGGGAAGGTCCGCTCGCGGACAGGCGGCTCGCGCACGAGTTGAACGCGCTCGAACCCTTCGGCATGGGGAACCGCCGTCCGCTGTTCACCTGTACCGCGCGGCGGCTGGACGCCGCCCTGTTGAAGCCGCTCTCGCCGCACGTGAGCATCGCGGGCGAGGGAATGGACTTCATGTACTTCGGCGGCGCGGACGAATTGAAGTTGTTGCGGAGCGGGCTGAAAAAGACGCTCGTGTTTGAATACAATCTCTCCGTGTTCCGCGGAAGAGAATATCTCAAAGGATTTGTGCGGGACGTCGTGTACGGCGGCGCGGAGGGAGCGGAGACGGAGGCGTTCGAGAACGCCGTGCTCTCTTTGAGATCGCCGACCGTGCGCGCGGAGCGCTCGGATACCGCCTCGCTCGACGCGTTCATCGCGTCGCGCCGCGCGGAATGCGCCTACGGGCTGTGCGCCGTGTACACGGAGCGGGGGACGCCCGCGCGGTTTCCCTCCGTCGCGGGGCTGGCGGCGGACGTGTTCCGCCCCGCTTCCTCCTCGGAGAACACCCTCCTGTACGCGCCGGACGCGGGGTGCGACCTCTCCGCGTTCCGCGAGATAATCTACCTCGACGAGCCGTGCGCCGTCGGCGTCGCCGCGGGGAACGCGCGCGTGCTCGTGAACGGGGAGATCGCGGGGGACGTCCGTCTGCGCAGGCTGGACATCGCGCGGGAGACCCTGCTTTCGGTATTCGTCGCGCTGCGCGCGGCAGAGGGCAGACAGCTCGGGACATCCTATGCGGAGGCGGCGCGCGCATGGGGGACGAGCGAATTTTCCGAGGAACTCGTCGTATTCGCGCTCGCCGTATTCGAGGAACTGGGGCTCATCTCCCTTGCGGACGGAAGGCTTTCCGTCTTTCGCGGGAAGAGGACAGATCTCATGAATTCCGCGCTGTACCGCGCCGCGCTCGCATGCAAGGAGAATTGATATGGAACCCATTCTCATGAAAATTTACGAATATTACGTCGGGGAAGACCGCGATATGCTCCTGCGCGCATACGACTATGCGGCGGCGGCGCACCGCAACCAGAAGCGCGCCTCGGGGGAGCCCTATTTTATCCACCCGTGCGCCGTCGCGGAGATCCTCGTCGAGCTCGGGCTGGACGCGGAGACGATCGCGGGCGCGCTCCTTCACGACGTCATCGAGGATACGGAGTCCACGGAGGAGGACATCCGCCGCGAATTCGGCGAGGAGGTTTTATCCCTCGTCTCGGGGGTAACCAAACTCGATAAGATCGTGTTCAAATCCGCGGAAGAGGAGGAGGCGGAAAACTTCCGCAAGATATTCATCGCGATGGCGAAGGATATCCGCGTCATCATCATCAAGCTCGCGGACAGACTGCACAACATGCGTTCGCTCAACTTCCTCTCGCCCGAGCGGCAACGGCGCATGGCGCGCGAGACGTTGGATATCTACGCGCCCATCGCGGGGCGGCTGGGTATCAGCCAGATCAAGTGCGAGCTCGAAGACCTGTGCCTCAAATATCTCGATCCCGCCGCGTTTGAATTTCTCGTCGAGAACATTCACCAAAAACTCGAAGAGCGCAACAGCTTTGTCGATTTCGTCGTGGAGGAGATCAACGGGATCCTCACCGAATGCAACATCCACGGCGAAGTGTTCGGGCGTCCCAAACATTTCTACTCCATCTACAAGAAGATGAAGGACAAGAACAAGACGCTCGAACAGATCTACGACCTCACCGCCGTGCGCGTCATCGTGGGCACGGTGGACGAATGCTACGAGGTGTTCGGCAAGATCCATAAAAAATGGAAGCCCGTCCCGGGGCGCATCAAGGACTATATTGCCACGCCCAAGCCCAACTTGTACCAATCCCTCCACACGACCGTCGTCACCAACTTCGGACAGCCGTTCGAGATCCAGATCCGCACCGAGGAGATGCACCGCACGGCGGAATACGGTATCGCGGCGCACTGGAAATACAAGGAACAGCGCACGGCGGAGACGACGCTCGACCAGCGGTTCGCGTGGATCCGCGAGATGATGGAGCTCCAAAGCGATTTGAAGGATTCCAAGGAGTTCCTCGATACGGTGAAAGGGGACCTGTTCAGCAGCGAACTCCTCGTGTTCACGCCGCAGAGCAAGGTGATCTCGCTCCCCGCGGGCGCGACGCCCGTGGACTTCGCCTATGCCATCCACTCCGAAGTCGGAAACCGCTGTACCGGCGCGAAGGTGAACGGAAAGATCGTCCCGCTCAACTCCCAGCTCGAACTCGGCGACGTCGTGGAGATCATCACGTCGCCCACGAGCAAGGGTCCCTCGCGCGACTGGCTCAAATTCATCAAGTCCACCTCCGCGCGCGCCAAGATCAAGGCGTTCTACAAAAAGCAGATGAAGGAGGAAAATATCCGCCTCGGCAAGTCCATGCTCGAAGAGGCGGCGAAGCGGCGGGGATACGCGCTCTCCGAACTGCTCACCGAGGAGAGTTTCCCCAAGGTCTCCGAAAAATTCTCCTTCGCCTCGACGGACGAAATGTTTTCCTCCGTCGGCTACGGCGCGGTGAGCGCGAACCAAGTCCTCTTCAAGCTCATCGACCATTTCCGCAAGGAAGTGCCCCAGCCGCTCGAACTGCGCCCCTTTAAGGAACATAACGCGCACGAGGCGGTTACCATCAAGGGCATGGCGGGGCTTCTCGTCTCGTTTGCGGGGTGCTGTTCGCCCGTCCCGGGGGACGATATCGTCGGGTTCGTAACGCGCGGGCGGGGCATCGTCGTGCACAGATGCGACTGTCCCAACCTCAAAAACGCGGAGGCGGACCGCCTGCAACCCGCGGAGTGGGTCTCGCAGGAGAACGCCACCCGCTTCAAGGCGGCGATTGTCGTCTCCGCGGAGGAACAGGGCGCTGCGCTCGCGGCGATCTCGCAGAGCACTTCGGAGATGAAACTCGCCATCAATGCCATCAACGGGCGGTACGACAAGGCGGGCGATGCGATCGTCGAAGTTACCGTGAGCCTGTTGAGCAAACAGGACGTCGAGGTGCTCATCGGGAAGATCAGCGCGCATCCGCGCATTCTCGACGTGCACAGATCGAGCAACTGACCGTCCGCGGAGCCCAATCGCCATGGAGATCTCGAAAATTTATCCGCGCGGCTTTGCCGCGAATACCTATCTTCTCACCGCCGACGGGAAAAACGCCGTCGCGGTGGACGCCGCACAGCCCCGCGTTCTCGAAGAAGCCGCGCGGCGCGGTCTCGCCGTGCGCTTTGTTTTGCTCACGCACGGACACTTCGACCACATCGGCGGGTGTGCCGCACTGCAACGCGCAGGCGCGAAAATCGGGTGTATGGGTGCGGAAAAACCGCTCGCGCTCGGTCCCGACAACATGGGGGAGGCGTTCGGCAGTCCCGCGGAACCCTTTTCTTTGGACTTCCTCTTTGAGGACGGCGACGCGCTCGATCTCTGCGGCATGCGCATAAAAGTTTTGGCGACGCCGGGGCACACGGCGGGGAGCTGCTGTTTTCTTGCAGGCGGCGCGCTCTTTTCGGGCGACACGCTGTTTGCGGGCGACGTCGGGAGATGCGACCTTCCCACGGGGAGCGGCGCGCAACTTTCCCGCAGTCTGAAAAAACTCGCCGCACTGCCGGACTGCGCCGTCCGCCCGGGGCACGGCGACGACACGACGCTCGCGCGCGAGCGGGAGAACGGGATCTTATGCTGACTTCCGGATATGAATGGCTCGTCCCCGAGCTCATGGACGTCGTGCGGCTCTTCGAGGGGGCGGAGACGTTGGAGATCGCCCACGACGCCGACGTTACGGGCGCATGCTATGAGAACAGATTCCGCCTCGGCGTATACGAATACGGCTACCGCGATTTCGACATCGCCCGCACCCCGCTCGAACAGAAGAGCCTCATAAAGCGGTACGCCAAACTTTCGCTCTACAAATTGCTCTCGGACGTGTATCATAAGACGTTGCCGTGGGGGTCTCTTACGGGTATCCGTCCCACGCGGCTCGCTTATGCGGAGCTGGAAAAGAGCGGCGATTTCGCCGAACTCTTCCGCACCCTCGGCGTGAGCGAGCAGAATATCGCCCTCACCGCCCGCGTGCTCGAACAGCAGCGCGGCGTCTTCGAGCGACGGGAGGGGAACTGCGATCTGTTCGTTTCGCTCCCGTTCTGTCCCACCAAGTGCGAATATTGCTCCTTTATCACCGCGCCCATCGACCGCACGCGCAAGTTCGTTCCCGCATATCTCGCCGCGCTCGAACGCGAGCTCAAAGCCGCAAAGCCGCTCATCGGCACGCTGCGCTCCGTCTATATCGGGGGAGGAACGCCCTTTTGCGTCTCCGCGGAGGAGTTGGAACGGGTGTTGAAGGCGGTCGCGCCCCTCCGCGAAAACGGTTGCGAATACACCGTGGAGGCGGGGCGTCCCGATACCTTTACCGAGGAGAAGTTGGAACTGTGCAAGCGGTACGGGGTAACGCGGCTGTGCGTCAACGCGCAGAGCTTTTCGGACGGGACGCTCGAAGCAATCGGCAGAAAACATACCGCGGCGCAGGTATACGAGGCGTTCCGCATGGCGAAGCCGTTCGCCTTCGACCTCAACTGCGACCTCATCGCGGGACTCACGGGCGAGACGTTGCGAGAATTTTGCGACAGCGTGGACGCGGCGATCGCGCTTTCCCCCGAAAACATCACGGTGCACACGCTTTGCCTCAAAAAGGGCGCGCGCCTTAAAGAGGAGACGCAGCGCCTTTCGGGCGAACTGCTCGGGGAGATGATCGCCTATTCCCGCGCGGCGCTCACGGCGGCGGGGTACGAGCCCTACTATTTGTACCGCCAGAAGTATATGGCGGGCGCGCACGAGAACACGGGCTGGACGAAGCCCTCCAAGGCGTGCGTCTACAACGTGGACGTGATGGAGGAATGCGCGGACAACCTCGCCGTCGGCGCGAACGCCGTCTCGAAGAAGATATTTTTCGAGCAGGCGCGCATCGAGCGGTACGGCAGCCCCAAGGATATCCCGACCTATCTCGAAAAAGTCGAGAAGATCATCGAGGAAAAGAACAAATTGTTCGGCGCGCGGAACTGATCCGCGCGTTTTTTATACGAAACCCGCCTTTCGCGCGGGTTTTTTGCCGCTCACGGGCGGCGTAGACGATACGCCGCGGAGATTTACCCATCTCGCCTTTTATCCCTCGCACCGTCTCTTATTATCCCTCGCGCGCGGTCTCACTTACCTCGCGCACCGCTCTTGCCTCTACTTGTTTTTTATTTACCCTCCCTCGCAACGCGAGGGGGGGACGGTTTTACTTTTCTTGCTCGCTCTTTCCTACTTTCCTTGTTTTTTATTTACCCTCCCCCTCAACGAGGGGAGGGGTAGGGGAGGGGGGGAGAACCCCCACCTTATCCTCCCCCTTGGAAAGGGGGAGGTAATTTGTTTTGTCCTGCGTGTTTTTCCCGCCTTTTTTATCCCCCTTCGCAACGCGAGAGGAGGGACGGTTTTCCTTCCCTTGCTCGGTCTTTCCTGCCTCTCTTGCCCTTTTATTTACCCTCCCCCTCGTTGAGGGGAGGGGTAGAGGAGAGGCAGTCGAGCATAAAAAACTCCCCGCGGAGTGCGGGGAGTTTTTTATGCGTTTTTTAAGCCTAAAATATAGTCGGCGGAGAGGTCGAGCTCCTTGCACAGCCGCGCAAACGTATCGAGTTTTGGCAATTTTTTGGTCGTCATGTACTGCGTTACCATCTCGGGCGATATCCCCACGCGCCGTGCAATTTCCACCGTCGTCAGTCCGCTCGCCCTGATCTCTTCCCGCAAACGCTCTTTTATCGTCTCTACCATCTTCGCTCTCCCGCTAAAAAATTATAACTATCGGTTAGTATTTGCTTGACTTCTAACCAATAGTTAGTTATAATGAGAAAAAAAGGAGAACATGAGATGAAAAAGTTTTTGATTTTTTTGTTGAGCGCCGTGTTGGCGTACGGCTGTCTCGCCTGTTTTGCGGGCTGCGACATATTTTCGTCCTTCGGCGGGACGGGGGAGGGCGCCGCGACGGAGGAGAGCGACGTTACGAAGGGGAAAAACATCGCAATTGCGGAGGAAGCCGCGGCAAAGGTCGAGTACAACGAATTTCTCGGGTACTCCGTGGAGATCAAGGGCGCGCTGAAAAATACGGGCAGCCGCTCCTATTCGTACGTTAGCGTCAGTTTTACCCTGTACGACGAGAGCGGGGCGAACATCGGGCAGGCGCTCGCCAACATGAACGATCTCGCCCCGGGGGAGACGTGGAAGTACAAGGCGACGTCGATGGGATTTTTCGACGAGAAGCCCGTGACGTGGAAATATGCGGACATCACCTGTTTTTGACGGGATGCGGGGCGGCGCGAAATGCCGCCCCGCAAAAAATTTTTCCGAAAAAAAGCCGCGAAGGGCGAAAACCTTTTGACAATCCCGCGTAAATATGGTATTCTTATCCAGACGTACGCGAGGAATTGCGCTCTCCACGCATCTCTTGGCGTTACGCGAATACTTCCATAGGAGGATAAACGCAAATGGAAAAGAAAGAGATCATCGCAAAGTTCGCCCAGCACGAGGGGGACACGGGTTCGCCCGAAGTCCAGATCGCGCTCCTCACCGAGCGCATCAACCACCTCAACGAACATCTCAAAGTGCACAAGCAGGACAACCATTCCCGCAGAGGTCTTTTGAAGATGGTCGGTAAGCGCCGCGGTCTTTTGGATTACCTCAAAGCCAAGGATATCGAGCGGTATCGTGCGGTCGTAGCGGCGTTGGAACTTCGTAAGTAACGAACTGAAAGGGGCGGACTTTTTGCCGCCCTTTTTTCACGGAAAGAAGAAGCGCACCCGCCGCGGGAAGGGGACCTCACCCCCACCCTACCCTCCCCCTCAAAGAAGGGGAGGTGAATGAGGGAGCCGCATTCCC
>CANQMN010000016.1 GCA_947624965.1 uncultured Clostridia bacterium | reverse complement strand
GTTCTTCATGATGCGTGTTTTTATATAACATCTCATGAATGGCACGTTGCCTGTACAAGTAAATCGTATATAATACATCTTTGGTTATTATCTTCCGTTGGAAATCAGCTTGCAATTCTTACTCCCGATGAAGTTAGGTCATACATTCCCACTAATAATTTAGAGGGACAATGGGAAGATGCTAAAATACCCTATTCATGCTTTGGCGGAAAGTTCGTAACAATAAGTTGAGGTTATACCTATGGATAAATACATATCAAATTTGATTTCAGAATTTAAGAATTTCGCGTTTGAAGACATTTCGAATTATTCCGAGGAGGAAAAAATATTATTCCTCTATGCGTATTACCATTATTTTAATGGCGATAGTAGTAAAATTTCCGATCTCTTGCAGGGAAATACTTTCGTTAAAGGTTCTCAAGATCAAATAACGGGAATTTATGTCGATCAGGAATCTGATAATGAAGATGTCGATGTAGTGGTAGTCATTTGCGAAAAGGACTTTGAGTTTCCATCGCTTCTTAAAATTTTCAAGGATACAGAGGCCGCCATATTTGCGGCAAAGGAGAACAAACCAGAAGCACGCGAATTACTTAACGCATTTTTTCGGGAAGAGGAATACAAATTTTCTGATGTAAAACCCCTTAAAATTCGACTGATTACTGATTTCAATCCAAAATCTGTCGTGCAAAAACGTGTAATACTCGATACATTGCAGAGAATTAAACCTCTGCATGATAATGTTTCATATAATATCTCTTTTGGACTTGATATTGAATATGAAATTTTAGAAGTGGAAAATCCAAGAGAATATGTTGATAGTGCCGTCATTGAAGTTGATGCGCCACAAAATTTTGTTCACTTCGGGACAGAACAATCAATTATAGTGAACCTTTCCGCTCTTTCACTTAAAAAATTATATGAACAATTCGGGTACAGGGGGTTGTTTGCGCAGAATCTGAGATACTATGTAAAGAATGCTAAAATTGATGGGAATATCATAGAAACAATACGGGAACATTCAGAAAATTTTTGGTATTATAATAATGGAATTATCCTCATTTGTGATGATTATGTCATAGATGGTGCAAGTATACTCTTGAAGCGGTTTTCCATAATTAACGGAGGACAGACGACAAAGTTAATTGGCGAAACCGATTTTATGAAAGATTTCTATGTCCAATGCAAGATCATTAAAAATAAGTACGAAAGCGATGGCGAGAAGCTTGATTTTATAGCTAATGTCGCCGAGGCGAGCAATACGCAAAAACCGATCAAGGATAAAGATTTAATTGCGAACAAAATAGAGCAGAGATTGCTCAAAAGACAGTTGGCAGAAGTCGGCGTATATTGTCAAATAAAGCGAGGGGAAAAGATTAACAGAAAACTTTATCCTGCGGCATGGCAAAATACTACCAATGAGGAGTTGGGACAGTTTCTGTTATCTTTCGTCTATCAAAAGCCGGGTACGGCTCGCGGGGGCAAAGCTACAATTTGTGGAAATAAAGAAAGATATTCACTGCTATTTGGGAAAAGGTATGATAGTTGCTTTTTGGTCGATCTGCTCAGGATTAAGGCTTATTATAAGTTGTGGGTAAATCAGATCAAAAAAACAGATGATGGATCTGATGAATTTAAAATTGGTTTAGTCAATAATGGCATGTTTTTTATGACAGCCATCATTGGCGTGATTTGTAAGATATACTATCGCAGAGAGATATTGACTCAAATTACATCTTCGGTAATATCCGAACAAAAGATGGAAGTTGTAGCGCAACACGATATTGATCATACTATTTTTGCAGAAGATGATGGACAAAAGTTTTTTGCCCTATTTAACTACTGTTATAAAAAATTCTACCGCCCGGGCTATCAATTTCTTAGATCGTTTAAGGAAAGGTACAACAACTATTCAAATTTTACAAAGATAAATAATAACTACTCAACATATGTTTTTAGGCAAATTGAATTTGAATATCGTACGGGCATACCAGAGGAGGATCTGCGCTTTCTCAGCAATGTTTTGTATCATCCAACCGAGATTGAATTACAAAGAGATAAGGCGCTTTTGGGGAAATATGTAAATGTTGTTTATAGTGATATTGCGACGGTGAGCGATGTTCCAGAAAACGTATCGATGGAGATCAAAGAGGCGCTCGTTGCTTATAGAACAAAAACATATAAGTTGCACAGAGTGAAAGCTTATGAGGTATTTAAGAACGTTGCTTGTGACAGAATTGCGAGGTTTGCACCCAAAAGTTTAGAAGAATTGAAATCACTCAGATGTTTAGATGAAGCTCAAATCACACTTTATGGTCAAGACATTCTCGACATCATCAAACAATATAGTTAAGAAACTTTTGCGGCTATTTTTTAATTGGGTGTGTTTGGTTACTACTGGAGTAAGGTATACTAATATAGCGTTGTGACGGGGAATATCGAATACGGAATGTTGAGCGGGTAGGAAGCGCGACCGTCTCCATCGTTAGCGGACGAGGGCAGTTATATAAAACATAAGAGGTGCGTATACAGTTGTATGCGCATTTTTCTTTTGTGGAGGTTTTCGGGAATTTTATGGAAAATGTAAACCTCGGGCTTTTACATTTGCCTACCTAATGAGGGGGGGATGAAGGCAAGGGGCAAGTCGGTTGCGGAAACGCGATACTTGAATGCCACGAACAGGAGATCGAAAGCTGAACCAGCGGGAAACGGAGCGCGAACAGCGATCAGCGATCTGAACGTCGTACAACAATTGCGAACAGCGGTTGAAAAAATATGCGAACAGCAAATCCACGGCAAGATCTCGGCTATCAAATAGCGATCGGGCAGGCTTGGAAGCAACCGTAAATCGGGGAGAAAAACAACCGAAAAGGAGGTAAAGACGAGAAGCAAAGAGACAAGCAAAGACAGGAAAAGAACTCAAAACCGCGGGACACCCGCAAGCAGGGTTAGATATTCTGAGAGACACAAATGCAAACAAATAATTTCAGCAAACAGCAAGTCCGAAACGATCGCTTTGCCGAAGCAAGGCAGTTTTTCACGAAAAACATGGACAAGGCATAGGCGCGGTATTGACTTTCCTGTCGAAAAATGTTAAAATATATAATTGGAGTAGTATAAAAGTCTTTACGCAAGGAGCGAATATGCCGAACAAGATCTTAGATACCATGTGGGACGACAGCCCCATAGACATTACGCAGGAAGCAAATTTTATTTGGTCGATCGCAAATAAATTGCGCGGCTCATATATGCCCGATAAATACGGCGACGTCATCATTCCCATGACGATCATCCGCCGCTTTGAGTGTGCTCTCGAAAAGACGAAGGCAAAAGTCATTGCGGAATATAAGAAGAATCCGAGCTTTCCTCCGAAAGCGCTGTGCCGCATTTCGGAATACCAGTTCTATTGCACAAGCGGATATACCCTTGCGGAGCTTTGCAACGATCCCGATCATATCGCCGAGAACTTCAAGTCCTATATCAACGGGTTTTCTTCCAACGTGCAGAGCATTCTGAAAGAGCTTGAAATCGACAAGCATATCGACAAAATGGAGAAGGACGGTTGCCTCTACACCGTTGTGAAAGCCTTTTCGGAACTCGATGTGAGCATCGAAAAGTTCGATAGCATCCGCATGGGCTATATTTTCGAGAATTTGATCGGTCGCTTCTTCCAAAACGTTGACGCCGGGCAATATTACACGGGCAGAGACATTATCAAGCTCCTTGTTGAAATCCTTATGGCGGAAGGCTGCGATGATATTTTCGACGACGGCAAAGTCATCACCGTCTGCGACCAGGCTTGCGGAACGGGAGGTATGCTCTCTACCGCGTTCAACTATATCAAGCACTACAATCCCACGGCAGACGTCCGCTTGTTCGGTCAGGAACTTATGGGCGTTTCTTATGCCGTCGGTCTTGCGGAGATGCTTATCAAAGGGCAGAATGCGGAAAACTTCCTCCACGTCGATACCTTCAAAATGGATTGTTTCGGCGATATCAAAATGCGCTTTGTCATTGAAAATCCGCCTTTCGGTACGCCGTGGTCGGGCGAACACGCGAAGGAAGGGCAGGAAAAGGCGGTGCGCGACGAATATGCAAAGGGAGAGATCGGTCGCTGGGGGCATGGACTTCCGAGCGGCGGCGATTCGCAAATGATCTTCTTGCAGTCGGCGATCGATAAATTGGATGAAAAGAACGGCAGGGCGGCGATCATCGAAAACGGCTCTCCGCTCTTCAACGGCGATACGGGCTCGGGCGAGAGCCAAATTCGCCGCTGGCTCTTGGAGAGCGATTTGATCGAGGCGATCATTGCGCTCCCGACCGATCTCTTCTACAACACGGGCATTCAGACCTATGTTTGGATCATCTCCAAAAACAAACGCGCCGCGAGAAGGGGAAAACTGCAACTTATCAATGCCGAAACTTTCTATCACAAACTTCGCAAGGCGGTCGGCAATAAGAAGAATGAGATTACCCCCGAGGACAGAAAGACCATCACGCACCTCTATGCCGACTTTGCGGAGAGCGAACATTGCAAGATCTTCAAAAATGAGGAATTTCTGTACCGTGAATACGCGGTTTATCAGCCTTTGCAGCGCAGTTATGCGATCACCGAGGAGCGCATCGAGCAAATGTTGATGAAGGGCACGCTCAATTCCCTTTACGATGAAGGCAAGGTCGCCGAGTTGGAAAACGCGGGCGTAGCCATCACCGAGAAAGAAAAAAAGGCGCTCGAAAAGTTTTATACAAATAAGCCGCTCTTTGACATGATTTTGGAAAAACTCCGCGCGAATCTTTCCGAGAAAGTATATCTCTCGCCCGAACCTTTCCTTGCTCACCTCGCTACCATATTGGACGTCGATAAAAAGCTCATAGAAAAAATTGCCGCGGGGCTTTCGGTTATGGACAAGTCCGCCGAAATTCAAAGGGACAAGAAGGGCAACGTGATCTACGACAAAGAGACGAAGGACACCGAAATCGTGAAATATGAGGAGGATATCGAAACCTACATGGCGCGGGAGGTTTTGCCCTATGTGCCCGACGCGCAGTGGTTTTGGGAGGAAAATTTGGGCGCAAAGAAACCTGTGATAAAGATTGGCGCGGAGATCCCGTTTACGAGATATTTCTACAAGTACCAAAAGCCGCAACCGAGCGAGGAACTTGCCGCAAAGTTTATGGAACTCGAAATGAGTGTCAGCGAAGGGATCGAAAAACTGTTCGGGGAGAAGTAAAATGGGAAAATTTATTAAAGTGAAGGTAGTTTTGATTAGTTTAATTTCACTAATATTCATCGTAGGATGTAGACCGACATCCGATGAAGATTGCACTTTTTTAAACGAACGAGCGAATCTGCACGACGAATACATTGTTTCAGTCAGAAATGTGCAATTTAAGGATTCCATCTTTATCCTTGCACATGAAGGCGATACGGCTAAATCAGAGCTGATTGGTACAAGAAGCCGATATGTAGAAGTTACTGTACTGCTTGAGCATCAAAATATTGCCAATGCGGACGATCATCTATTAGATGAAAACGATTTTAAGTTGAAGGATCATACAGGCGTTAAGATAAAGAATGTAACTTTTCTACAATCATTTCGAGCTTCAGCAAAAAGCGAAATTGATTTTTCGACCCGAAAGCCAATTTATGATTATACATGGATGGGTTCGAACATTGAAGCGGGTACCAGTAAAGAAATCACTCTTTATTTTGAATTTCCAAAAGAATTTGAAATGGACAAAGCATTGATGATTTTGGAAACGGACTTTTACTATGGCGGATTAGTGGTTGATAAAAAAGAAGGAACGGATATTGTTTTGATTAACAGGGTAAGCGAAAATGCGTAAGATGAAAAACAGCAAAATTGAGTGGGGGCGAGGTTCCTGACTCTTGGTAAGTTTTGCCCTATGTGCCCGACGCGCAGTGGTTCTGGGAGGAAAATTTGGGCGCAAAGAAACCTGTGATAAAGATCGGCGCGGAGATCCCGTTTACGCGGTATTTCTATCAAGACAAAAAGCCGCAACCGAGCGAGGAACTTGCCGCAAAGTTCATGGAGCTCGAAATGAGCGTAAGCGAGGGGATCGAAAAACTGTTCGGGGATAAATAAATGGAATTTGAAACCGAAGAAGACAAAATCGGCAGAAGAGAATTTGTGGATAAAATCGCGTCGTGCGTGGATCATCTTGCAGACGATCAAAATATTTGCATTGCCATAGACGGCGAATGGGGAAGCGGGAAGTCTTTCGTCATGGAAAAACTCGGCGAAAGGCTCAATATAGATGACAGTTATTTGGTCGTGCGCTACGACGCTTGGGAGTGCAGTTACTATGAGGAACCGCTGATAGCGGTTTTCAGCAGTATCCTTGATAGCGCCAATGAAAAGTTGTTGTCGTTACATAATCGGGGAAAAGGCGCCAAAGCGGTTGTAAAAGAAATAGGGAAAGATTTGTTGGAGGTTTTCAGCAAGCAAAAAAATATTTTCGGCGCATTGGCGACGATTTTGAAAAAGATAAAGCAATATGCCGCTGTTTACAAAAAGGGCATTATTCTTGATACAAAAAATGAAGATGCCGCATATTTTCGCTCCTATCAGACGTATTTGCGAGAAGTCAAATCGTGCTTGAACGGTTTTACGGCTTTTGTGGGAGAGGCGGGAAAGAAGAACAAATTGATCGTATTGGTAGACGAGCTCGACCGCTGTCTTCCCGATATGCAGTTGAAAATTTTGGAGCGATTGCACCATTTATTCGACGTAAAGAATTGCGTTGTGGTTTGTGCCGTCAACGAGGCAAGCGTCGCAAAGAATGTGGAGACCACCTACGGCGTCGACGGCTACGAATACATGCGGAAATTCTTCGATTTGAACTACAAGTTGGAAATGTCGTCAAGTATCTACTTTGGAAATTTGCTCAATGATTTTGCCAAGACGCTTACCAAAATTACAAATTCGAAAAGATATGATTGGACATACGTTGACTTTGCATACGGCTGTTTGCTTTATGGAAGCCAAAATGTTTTGGATAAGGCGGATAATAGGGAGATTACAAGATATTACTCTTGTTTGAACGACGTGTGTAATGCTTTCGGTTGGAGAAGGTTGAAGCAGCGGTATATTTTTTTCATTATCGTCGGGCTATTTATCCGAAAAGAAGTTTCGCAAACGTTTTTGGAGGAAGATGAGATTACTTATTGCGATCATCAAATGGAAGGTCAAGAGTTATATTTCGATTACTTGCAAAAATATTTGGGCGTGACGGGAAAAATCTTAATAGAGAAAATGGGCGGTAGCTTTTGGTCTGAAATAGGAAGATGTCCGAAATTCGTCTGGGAATTTAACGAAATCGTGCATTTTTCTATCCATACGCAACAAGACAATCTCAATCAATTGCGCCGAATGAATGGGCACTCGCATGTTATTGTGAAAGATTGCAATGAATTGCGGCAGTTGGTTATTCAATATGGCGGGGAGCAAAAAAATGCGTAAGATGAAGGACAGCAAAATTGAATGGGTGGGCGAAATTCCCGAGACGTGGGGAACAATGCCTTTATATTGTTTCTATTCTGAACGTAAGAATATCAATATTTTTGGGCGGGAACAGAATTTGCTTTCTTTAAGCTATGGCGAAATCATTCGCAAAGATATAAATACAAGCGAAGGGTTGTTACCAAGCAATTATAACGGCTATAATATTGTCAAAGCCGATGATATTATCATTCGCCCGACCGACTTGCAAAATGATAAGCGGAGTTTAAGAACGGGGCTTGTGAAAGAACGCGGAATTATTACTTCTGCCTATATTGCGTTAAAGCCAAAATGTGGTGCTAATAGTCGATACAATCACTATCTTTTACATTCCTATGATACAAGTAAAGTATTTTATAATATGGGGAATGGAGTGCGCCAAGGGTTAAACTACGACGAGTTTGCGAAGTTGATCGTTCTTGTTCCGCCCATTGACGAGCAGCAACGAATTGCAGATTTTTTGGATAGAGAGTGCGAGAGGATAGACGGATTAAAGGCGGATATTGAGGCGCAGATCGAGACGTTGGAAAAATATAAGCGCTCCGTCATCACCGAAGCCGTCACCCACGGTCTCAACCCCGTCGCCCCCATGAAGGATAGCGGTCTTGAATGGATCGGGAATATCCCGCTCGATTGGAATTTCGGGCGCATCGGTGGACTTTATGAATTAAGGAACGAAAAAGTTAGCGATAAGGACTATATGCCTTTGTCGGTCACCATGAAGGGCATTTTGCCGCAACTTGAAACCGCCGCAAAAACGAACGACGGCGATAACAGGAAACTTGTCCGCAAAGGCGACTTTGCTATAAACAGTCGTTCCGATAGGCGTGGTTCTTGCGGCATCTCCGAGTATGACGGTTCGGTTTCTCTTATCAATACTATCTTGAAACCGCGGAATCAAATGGAGGCACGATATTATAATTGGCTATTTCATACGCCTAATTTTTCCGATGAGTTTTACAAATGGGGACACGGGATTGTTGATGACTTATGGGCTACAACTTGGCAAGAGATGAAGCGGATTCAAATCCCTGTTCCGCCTCTTCCCGAGCAAAAAGAAATCGCCGACTATCTTGATGAAAAGTGCGCGCAGATCGATGAATTGATTTCTCAAAAACAGTCGCAAATCGAAACCCTCGAAACCTACAAAAAGTCCCTCATCTTTGAATACGTCACAGGCAAAAAAGAGGTCGTATAAAGAAAATCCGCACGAAGGAGAAGTCCATGAATAACATCCTTTCCGAAAAAGAATATCAAAGATACATCATTGAACGGCTCGTGACGGAAAACGGCTATATCGAGCGCAAGGCGGCATATTTCGACCGCGCGTTTGCCATCGACCGCGAGCTGCTGTTTCGGTTCTTCCGCGATACCCAGCCCGACACGATGGCAGCGCTCACCAAGATCTTCAAAGACAAGACGGAAGAGACCATTATAGGTTCTCTCAATGCCGAAATTACGAAGGCGCGGGGGAGTCTTCTGTCTGTCCTGAAGCACGGATTCGAGATCGCCAACCACAAGCTCAATCTCCTCTACACCAAGCCCGCCACGACTTACAACGCGGAACTGCTTGTCAATTACAATAAAAATATCTTCTCGGTCATGGAGGAAGTTTGGGCAAGCGATGAGGAACGCGTCGACCTCGTTCTCTTTTTGAACGGGCTTGCCGTCATCTCCTTTGAACTCAAATGCAACTTTGCGGGGCAATCGTATTCGGACGCGATCTATCAATATCGCACCCGTCGCGACCCCAAAACGAGGCTGTTCCGCTTTAAGGCGGGCTGTCTTGTAAACTTTGCGATGGACTTAAACGAAGTCTATATGACGACGAAGTTGAACGGCATGGATACCGTCTTTCTTCCCTTCAACATGGGCAGCGGAGAGGGGATCGACGCGGGCAAGGGCAACCCCGTCTATGAGGATAAATACAGCGTCTACTATATGTGGGAGGACATCCTCAAAAAGGATATGCTCCTCGAGCTTATCACGAAATTCATCTTTATCGAGACGAAGGAGGAGACGGACGAACTCACGGGGAAGAAGAAAGTGAAGGAGGCGCTCATCTTCCCGCGGTATCATCAGCTCGACGTCATCCGCCGCATTCTTGCCGACGTCGAAGTAAATAAGACCTCGCAGAACTATCTCATCCAGCACAGCGCGGGTTCGGGTAAGACCAATTCCATCGCGTGGCTCGCCCACCGCTTGGCTTCTTTGCACGACAGCGACAATAAGATCATCTTCGATAATATCGTCATCGTGACCGACCGCGTGGTGGTGGACAGGCAGTTGCAGGCCGCCATTCTCGGCATGGAACACAAGACGGGGATGATCCGCGTGATGAACGACAAGTGTACGTCCGCAGACCTTGCAACCGCCCTTTCGGGCAACACGAAGATCATCGCAACGACCATTCAGAAATTCCCCTATATCGTCGATACGGTCAAGGGGCTGAAAAACAAGACGTTTGCCGTCATCATCGACGAGGCGCATTCCTCGACGGCGGGCAAGGATATGGCGGCGATCACCATGACGCTCGGGAAGGGCGAAGTCGAAATTGACGCGGAGGGTTCGCTCGACGCGGAGGACCTCATCGTCGATGAGATCGCACGCAACGGCAAACAGCCGAATGTATCCGTTTTCGCCTTTACCGCCACGCCCAAGCCGACGACATTGGCGCTTTTCGGCAGGCAGAATCCCAAAGGGCAGAAGCAGGCGTTCCACCTCTATTCGATGAAGCAGGCGATCGAGGAGGGCTTTATCCTCGACGTGCTTCAAAACTTTACCGAATATAAGACCTATTATCAAATCAATAAAGAGATCGAGGAGGATCCGCGCTGCAAGACCGCGGAGGCGAAGCGCCAGATCGCCCGCTTTGTGGAGTTGCACGAGACGAATATCTCACAGCGCATCGAGGTTATTATCGAACACTTCCGCACGACGGTGATGAATGAACTCGGCGGCATGGCGAAGGCGATGGTAATCACCGCTTCCCGCGCAAGCGCCGTAAAATATCACCGCGCATTTGAAGAATATATCGCCAAGAAGGGCTACACGGGAATCAAATCGTTGGTGGCATTTTCGGGGAAGGTGAAACTCCCCGACGAAGAGACGGAATATACCGAGAGTTCCATCAACGGTTTTTCGGAAGAACGTCTCCCGCGGGAATTTGAAAAGGACGAAAACAAAGTTTTGCTTGTCGCAAACAAATATCAGACGGGGTTCGACCAACCCAAACTCTGCGCCATGTACGTTCTCAAAAAGCTGCGCGGGGTCAATGCCGTACAAACGCTCTCCCGTCTCAACAGAATTTGTCCGCCGTTCGATAAAAAGACGTTTGTCCTTGATTTTGTGAATACATACGACGAGATCGTCGCCGCATTCGAGCCGTATTATACGACGACGCTCCTTGCAAACTCCGTCACGCCGACCGCCGTCTACGACTTGGAGGCGAAACTCGACGGTTACTATATTCTCGATCCATCGGATATCGACTGCGCCATTGAACTCTTGTATAAAGGTGAAGTGACAGCAAGGGATCGGCAAAAGCTGACATACTATTTCAAGCGGGCGCAGGCGCGTTTGGAACAAGCAGGCGATGCTTTGAAACAGCTTGAAATCGTCGCCGTCATGCGCCATTTCGTGCGGTTCTATGAGTTTCTCATTCAAGTGTCCTGCTTCGAGGACGTGGAACTGCACAAGAAGTATGTGTTTGTCTCCTACTTGCTTTCTTATATCGACATAAAACTGCCCGGCGGCGGGTTCAATTTGGACGGCAAGATCAAAGCGTCTCAATTTGTACAAAAGAAGGGCGAAACCCACGAGAAAGAAAAACTTCATTCCGATCCGATAATTAAGCTCCCCACAGTAGACACTATTACTTTGCCCGAAGATAAGCAGGAGCGGCTCTCGGTCATTATCGCGGAAATCAATAGCCGCACGGGAAAAACTTACGACAGCGACGTTGTAGTAAAGGCGATGTTGCAAATTCGGGATCTGCTGTTAAAGTCGGAAAAATTACGCACGAGCGCACGAAACAATTCGGAAAAGGACTTTGAATTTACCTATTTCGACGATATTGACGACGCGCTCATAGAGGGGCTTTCGCAAAATCAAGACTTCTTCTCGCTCTTATTGAACAACAATGAGATCAAACGGGAAGTATTGGGTATTTTTGCGAGCGAGATCTATAAAGAATTGAGAAAAGACGACTGACGAAAGAGAGCAAGATGGATAAAAAATTACCCGACAGCAGTCAGCATTTTATTATCTTCAAGACCGAGGATAACAGCGTCGCGGTCGATGTATTGTTTCAAGGTGAGACGGTCTGGCTCACCCTCGATCAGATGGCGATGTTGTTCGATAGGGACAAATCGACCATTTCCCGTCACATCAAGAATATCTTTGAAGAGGGCGAACTTGAACGCAATGCAGTTGTTGCAAATTTTGCAACAACTGCGGTCGCTCGGTCAGATTTTATTGGGTTATTTTGATTTCGCCGAGTGGCAAGCCGAGCGCGAATAGGCGATCGACAAAGCAAAGAGCGAATACAAAAAGTATCAGGCAAAGACTTTGCCGCGACGACAAGGAGGATACGCGATGGAAAGAGAACATCGCATTCAAAGCTACAAGGGCGCAATTGAATAATCGGCGCCGACAGGCAGCAAGTTTTGGCGCTATTGCCCCCGCAGACGGAAAGGGGCACGCACACATCCGCTTGCCGTTTGAACATTTCAAAAAATACTTGAAACAAACATCGATCCGTGCTATAATGAAAATCAGGTAGGTAACCATATGAAAAACTTTAATAAAACCATTCAGATGTTGATTTTCGATGGAAATCCCAACGGTCGCATCATGTGCGAGATGTCCAATTGGAACGGCAGAGTTTATAAGATTTCCAGGAGCGAACTCACAAAATTTGCCGATCGTAGCGACGCCGAAAATACAGGCATATATTTCCTGCTTGGCAAAGACGAAGAAAACAATGATACGATTTACATTGGTGAGGCGGAGAGGATCCTCACTCGCTTGAAGCAGCATTTACAGGATGAAAATTATTGGAACGATTGCATCGTTGTCATTAGCAAAGATAACTTATTAAATAAGGCGCATGTCAAATATCTCGAAAATCAATTCTATGAGATCGTAATAAAGGCGGGGCGCGCAAGAGTAATGAACGCTTCGATCCCGACAAGATCGTCGGTAGCGGAATTTGATCTTGCTATGTTGGAAGAGTTTATTGAGACCTCGAAGTTGCTAGTCAATTCGCTTGGGTATAAAGTGTTTGATGGCGTAGACGAACATTTGAAAACCAAGCATCCCGATGAAAGATATTTTTACATAAAAGCGACGAGGGGCGCGTGCGGTACAGGCGTAAGCGTTTCGGATGGGTTCGCCGTCTTGAAAGGATCTGTAATTGCGAATTCCGTTACGGTGAGTATGTCTCCGAGTTTAATTAGATTACGCGAAAAATTAATAGGCGATAAGATAATCGATGCGCATTACACGTTCGTAAAAGATCACATATTTTCGAGTCCTTCCCTTGCGGCGTCGATCGTCATGGGGAGAAATGCAAACGGAAGGACGGAATGGAAGACGCAAAAAGGGAAAACATTAAAAGATTTAGAGGATGGCAAGGAGGTATAGATCGATCTCTTTCCGATCGACATTGGCTTATCGTTGCGGAATATAACTATCGTGAATGAAGAGGTCCAAAAACAGTCCTTAAATAGAGGGCTGTTTTTTTCTGCAAAAGATCATGAAACGAATTTTACAGGCGTCGAGCTAAATTTGTAAGGAGCGCAACGGTCGTCGTTGAGTTGTTTGGTTTGAGCCTATCTCGGGGCTTTCGTACTAAACCTCGGATAATCGACATAGATATAAGTATCCTTTGTCGAAAAAGGGGGAAAAACGGATGTGGGAATACATCGCGGAGCGCGCGCGGCGGAACGGGGCGTATATCGCGGAGACGGGTTGCACGGTGCGCGCTTGCGCTGCGCACTTCGGCGTGAGCAAATCCACCGTGCATAAGGATGTTACCGAGCGGCTGCGCTTTATCGATCCCGATCTCTACGAGCGGGTGAAGAAGGTGCTCGGCGTAAATCTTTGCGAACGGCACCTGCGCGGCGGGGACGCCACACGGCGGAAGTACGAGCTCCTCGGCAGGAAAAATTGAAAAGACCCGCCCGTCCGCAAGACAGCGGACGGGCGGGTCTTTTCTGCATCGGAACTTTTCCGTAAGCAAACAGAACGTGCCGTTGCGCTTATTTGTCCAGAAACGCGGCAAAGTCGAGGAGCTGCGTTTGCTTTTCCGCGGGAAGGGCGCGGTAGCGTTGCACGAGCGCGCGCTCTTGCGCCGTGAGATCGACGGCGGGATTGACGTTTCCGAAGTCGTCCTCGCGACCGAGAAGATAGTCCGTCGTGCATTCAAAGACGTCTGCGAGCGCGCAGACAAACCCCGCGGCGGGCTCGATCTTGTTTTTTTCCCATCCGTCCACGGATTTCTGACTGCAACCGATCTTCTCTGCCAACGCCCGCTGGCTCATTTCCCTTTCCAAACGTAAACTTTTGATGCGGTTGTTCATGTACAAATCATTCCCGTTTGCGTAAAATTTTACTCAATTATAAAAAATATTACTTAAATTTTCTTGACAAAGAAAAATATAACTCATATAATAGAGATACAAAGTAAAATATTACTCATACAGGAGGAAACCATGTTTTGCAAAAATTGCGGGAAAGAAATCGATGAGCACGCGTACGTCTGTCTGTATTGCGGTGCGTTGGTGGCGGCGCCCGCCCCCGCGGCGACGCCCGACGTCCCGAAGAAGGTCAACGGCTTGGGCATTGCGGGCTTTGTTGTGAGTCTTATCTCGCTCGGGTTGGGCTATTTCTTTGTGATCGCCTCGATCGTCGGGCTGGTGTTGAGCATCGTGGGCATGTGCTTGCACAAGAGATACACGAGCTGCAACGGGCTCGCCATTGCGGGGCTCGTGATCGGGATCATCTCCACGTTGATCTGGACGATCGTGTGGATCGCGGTGGGGGCGACGCTGGCGCTCATCTTCTGAAAACGGCGGGATGGGGGCTCTTCGGAGCTCCTTTTTTCATGCAAAAAAATCCCCGTGAAAAAATTTTTCCGCGAAAGTTGTCATTTCCCGTCGATTGTGGTATAATGGATGAAAAACTTTCGGGCTTCGGTTATGGCAAAACTACTCGGCATCGATGTCGGCTCCACGACGGTAAAAGTGTGCGTCATGGACGAGCAGGGGAACGTCCTCTACTCGTCCTATGTGCGCCACTTTTCGCGTGTAAGAGAATGCGTTTCGGGCGAACTCGAAAAGGTCCGTTCCTTTTCCGAGCGGTTTCGCGTATGCGTTACGGGTTCGGCGGGGCTCGGGCTTGCGCAGAGGGGGAAACTTCCCTTCGTGCAGGAGGTGCAGGCGGCGTACGGCGCGATCAAAACGCTGTATCCGGATGTAGACGCGGCGGTGGAGCTCGGCGGCGAGGACGCGAAGATCATCTTCGTTACGGGCGGCGCGGAACAGCGCATGAACGGGAGCTGCGCGGGCGGCACGGGCGCGTTCATCGACCAGATGGCGACCCTTTTGGACCTCTCCGTAGACGAGATGGACGCGCTCGCCCTGCAAGCGGAAAAGGTCTATCCCATCGCCTCCCGCTGCGGGGTATTCGCGAAGTCGGACATCCAGCCCCTCCTCAACCAGGGCGCGAAAAAGAGCGATATCGCGGCTTCCATCTTCCAAGCCGTCGTCGACCAAACGGTCTCGGGGCTCGCGCAGGGGCGGCGCATCAAGGGGAAGGTGCTCTTTCTCGGCGGACCGCTCTACTTCCTCAAAGCGTTGCGGCGGGCGTTCGTGCAGACGCTCGGGCTGGACGAGGCGCACGCGGTATTCCCCGAGAACGCGCCCTGCTTCATGTCCGTCGGCGCGGCGATGGCGGCAAAGACGTCCGAAGAGGAGGAGCTCGGAGAGATCGAACGCCGCATCGCCTCCGCGCCCGAGAGCGACGCCATCGCGGTGGGCGAGCCGCTCTTTTCGTCGCGGGAGGAGTACAGCGACTTCATCGAGCGGCACAAGCGGAGCGATCTGCAATTTGAAAACATCTTCACCTATCGGGGCGAGGCGTACCTCGGCATCGATTCGGGCTCGACGACGACCAAGCTCATGCTCATCACGCCCGAGAACAAGATCTTGTATTCCCATTATCAGACGAACAACGGGCAGCCGCTCGACATCGTGGCGAACAAGCTCCGCGAGATCTATTCGCTCACGCAGGACAGGATCGTCATCCGCGGCGCGTGCGTTACGGGCTACGGCGAGGACATGATGAAAGCGGCGCTCAAAGTGGATTTCGGCGTCGTGGAGACAATGGCGCACTTCAAAGCCGCCCTGTATTTCAATCCCGAAGTGGACTTCATCATCGACATCGGCGGGCAGGACATCAAGTGTTTCAAGGTGAAGAACCGCGCGATCGACTCCATCATGCTCAACGAGGCGTGCTCCTCGGGGTGCGGCTCGTTCATCCAGACGTTCGCCAAAGCCATGGGCATGGAGATCGAAGAATTTTCCCGCCTCGGGCTGTTCGCGAAGCGTCCCGTCGAGCTCGGCTCGCGGTGCACGGTGTTCATGAACAGTTCGGTGAAACAGGCGCAGAAGGAGGGGGCGAGCATCGAGGACATCTCCGCGGGGCTCTCCGCTTCCATCGTCAAAAACGCCATCTATAAGGTGATCCGCGCCCGCACGCCGGAGGAACTGGGCAAACACATCGTCGTGCAGGGCGGAACGTTCTTAAACGACGCGGTGCTCCGCTCCTTCGAGAAGGAGACGGGGCGGGAAGTCGTCCGTCCCGCGATCGCGGGTTTGATGGGCGCGTTCGGCGCGGCGCTTTACGCCAAGGAAAACACGCGGGAGGACGTCCTCATCAGCTCCCTTCTCACGGAGGCGGAGCTCGGCAACTTTTCCTATGCGTCGCGCACCGTCAACTGCGGCGGATGCACTTCCCGGTGCAGTGTGAACATTCTCACGTTTGCGGACGGCAGAAGGTTCGTCTCGGGCAACAAATGCGAGCGGGGCGCGGGCTCCAAACCCGCGACGGACGTTCCGAACATCTATGCGTGGAAATACGAGCGTCTCCGCTCCCTGCCCAAGGGGGGAGAGGGGCGGCGCGGCGTCGTCGGGCTTCCCCTGCAACTTCTGATGTATGAGCAGCTCCCGCTCTGGACGGAGTTTTTCGAGACGTGCGGGTTCCGCGTCGTCCTCTCGGACAGGAGCTCGCGCGAGCTGTACTTTAAGGGACAGCACACCGTCGCGAGCGATACGGCATGCTATCCCGCCAAGCTCATGCACGGACACATCGAAAGTCTCCTCGACAAGGGAGTGGACTTTATCTTCTACCCCTGCGAAAGTTACAATCTCGACGAGCACAGCGGCGTAAACCATTACAACTGTCCCGTCGTCGCGTACTATCCCGAACTTCTCAAAGCGAACAACGAGCGGCTCACGGACGAAAATTTCATCATGCCCTACCTCGACCCCAACGACGAGAAAACGACGGTGCGCGCGCTCAAACGCGCGCTCAAAAAGTACGATCTTTCCGCGTCCGCCGTCCGCCGCGCGTTCCGCGCGGGCTTGAAGCGCATGGAGGAATTTCACGCGGAGACGGCGCGCAAGGGGAAGGAGATCCTCGCCCGCGCCGAAAGGGAGGGGCGGCACGCCGTCATCCTCGCGGGCAGACCGTACCACGTGGACCCCGAAATAAACCACGGCATCGATAAACTTCTCAATTCGCTCGGGCTCGCGGTCCTCTCCGAGGACGCCGTGTTCGAGGAGGGGAATTTCGTCAAAGTCAACGTGCTCAACCAGTGGACGTATCACGCGCGGCTGTACCGCGCGGCGGAATTTGCCACGCGACGGGAGGGGGTGGACCTCGTCCAGCTCGTCTCCTTCGGATGCGGCATCGACGCCATCACGACGGACGAAGTCCGCGCCGTGCTCGAAAGCCGCGGCAAACTTTACACCCAAATAAAGATCGATGAGATCGCGGGGCTCGGCGTCGTGAAGATACGGCTCCGCTCCATGCTCGCCGCGATCGAGGAGCAAAAGAGAGGATGAAAGCGCCCGAGAGACCGACGGTGGATCTCACCGAACGGTATCCCGTCTTTACGCGGGAGATGAAAAAGGAATATACCATTCTCGTCCCCGATATGCTCCCGTGGCATTTCGATTTGCTCGTGCACGTCATGCAACAGGAGGGCTACCGCATGGAAGTCCTCCGCAACGAGGGGAGACAGGTCATCGACGAGGGGCTCAAACACGTCCACAACGACGCGTGTTTTCCCGCGCTCTGCGTCATCGGGCAGTTTCTCGACGCACTCAAAAGCGGCAAATACGATACGGACAAGACGGCGGTGCTCATCACGCAGTCGGGCGGCGGATGCCGCGCGAGCAACTACGTCTCGCTCATCCGCAAGGCGCTCAAAGCGGAGTTCCCGCAGGTCCCCGTGCTGTCCCTCAACTTTTCGGGGCTGGAAAAGGGGAACGGCGTCGAGCTCGGGATCGGCTTCATCCGTCGGCTCGGATACGCCATCTTTTACGGCGATCTCATCATGAGCTGTTACAACCAGACGAAGCCGTACGAAACGCACGCGGGCGACAGTGCGGCGGCGCGCGCCGAATGCGTGGAGCGCGTGAAGCGCGCGCTGGACGAGGGCGGTTTTGCCCGCACCAAAAAGCTCGCCGTCCGTATCCTCGAAAGGTTCGCCGCCGTGCCCGCCGTCCGCACGGGGAAGATCAAGGTGGGCGTCGTGGGGGAGATCTACGTCAAGTATTCCCCGCTCGGCAATTCGCATCTCGAAGAGTTTTTGCTCGCGGAGGGGTGCGAGCCCGTCGTGCCCGCGCTCATGGACTTTATCCTCTACTGCATCGTCAACAATCTCAACGACGCGAAGTTTTACGGGCGGCGGGGGCTCTCCACGCCCGTGTTCCGCCTCGTCTATCGGCGTCTGCACGCCGTGCAGAAGAAGATCGCCGCGCTCACGGTGCGGCACGGGGTGTTCGCGCCCCAGCACGACTTTGAACACCTGCGGCGGTGCGCGGACAAGGTCCTGAACCAAGGGGTGAAGATGGGGGAAGGCTGGCTCATTCCCGCGGAGATGGCGGCGCTCTGCGAAACGGGGACGGAAAACATCGTCTGCGCCCAGCCCTTCGGGTGCCTTCCCAACCATATCGCGGGCAAGGGCGCGGTGCGCACGGTGAAAAAGCTGTATCCCCGCGCGAACATCGTTCCCGTCGACTACGACCCCTCGGCGACGCGGGTCAATCAGGAGAACAGGATAAAGCTCATGCTCGCGCAGGCGAGAGAGCTCCTCTGAAACAGCGCAGAAAATACCGCGCCCGACCGCAAGTTTTGCGGTCGGGCGCGGCGCATTCAGAAGATATTCTCCACGCCGGGCTCATAGGTCCCGGGGACGGTCTCGCACAGATGCAGTAATATTTCGAGTTTGGGAAGGGCGAACGCGTAATTTTTTTCTGCAATGAGGCGCACGGCTTCGGACATGTAGTCGTCCACGCGGGAGATGTCGTTGTGGGGGATCCAAACGTGCAACTTTTCCTTGCGCGCCTCCCACGAGGTCTGCACGGCGCGCGCGTCCTCGCCGTTCGCCGTTTGTTCCTCCGCCTTGTCGTAGAGCGACTGCAATTCTTCGCCGAATTGGGAAAACTGATCCCGCACGTAGAAGCCCTCGAAGAGCGCCGCGCCCAAAAGGAGCAGCACGGAGACGGCGATGGCAACGAGCGATTTTACCATATTTCACCTATGTAGCGGGCGGCGCTCACCACGTTTTCCCGTTCGGATATTGCGCGCGGAAGGTGCGGAACTTTTTGCCCTTCTCCTGCAAATAAATTTTTCCCTCGCCGTCGGCGGTGAGAACGAGCACGCGCTTCACCTTTTTCACGCCCTGCGCGCGGAGAAGTTCGTCGAAAAATTCGTACCCCAGTCCCGTGATTTCCAAATTTTTCGCGTCGTATTTGCCGTTATCGACGATGACGAGGGGGAGCGAGGTCTGCATCTGTTCGTAGTTTTCCTTGGGGAGCGCGGAGAACGTCCCGTTGGATTCGTACAGCGCGTAGTCGATGCAGTCGAGCGAAAAATATCCCGCGGAGCGTAAACTCTCGATGAGGTCGCTCACGTCGAGGTTGTTGCGCTTCAACTGGTAGTCGTCGATGCCGTTCTTGTTCACGACGAGGCTGGGTTTGCCGCTGATGAACGATTTGAGCGGCTTCACTTTGAGGTCGAGCAGGGTAACGATCTCGTGCAATACGTAGATGGTGAGCACGGAGACGATGCCGTAGAGGAGGGGGACGGAGGCGTCCGCCATCGGGATGCAGGCGAGCTCCGCGATGAGAAGGGTGATGACGAGTTCAAACGGCTGCATCTCGCCGATCTGCCGTTTGCCCATCAGCCGCATGATGACGAGGAGCGTCGCAAAGACGATCGCGGTACGGATAATGACGAGGGTCATAATAGGAGTATTGCGATTTGCGGAAAAAGTATGTAAAATCCGTTGCGTTTCGGGCGCGGTCGTGCTATGATATTCGGGAAGAGTAGCCAAGGCGCGTTAAGTGTTGCGAAACGGGACGTTGTTCGCAAACGAAAGGGCGGGGAAATCTTTCTCTCCGCGCCCTGCGGTGCCGCGGCGCGTCCGCTCTCGTCGTCGCCCGCCGCCTTTTTACGTTTTTCTTGCGAAAAGCTCCGTACGGCGGCTCCGTTCAGACGGCGAAATTACGGACCTCTCTTTACGGGAGGTTTTTTTGATGTTCTCCAAACTGTTTTTGTCCTTCTCGCCCGCGAAAAAGATCGCGTTTACCGCCGTTTTTCTCGCCCTGTCCGTCGTTGCGAATGCGTTTGTCGATATCGACATTTCCCCCAACAACAAGCTCACGTTCACCTATTTCGTCTGTTTTTACGCCGCCTATCTTTTGGGCGCGGCGCCCGCGTTCCTGATAGGCTTCGCGGGCGACGGGATCGGGTTCCTCATCAAGCCGAGCGGCATCTACTGGCTCTTCGGGCTCACGCTTGGGGTCTACGCGTTCTTAACGGGGCTCATCCTGCACTATCTTCCCGTCCGCGGCAAGTACGCGCCCTACGTGAAGTGCGCGGTCGCGCTCATCGCATGTTACGCGCTCATCACCGTCTGCCTCAACTCCGTCGTGAACTATTACTACGTGAAGCTCATCCTCTACCACGGGGATTACACCAAGACGTTCTGGGTGTATCTCGCGGGGAGGCTGGGCATCCAGAGCGCGGTGTATGCCGTCAATGCGGCGGCATGTTTCGTCGCGCTCCCCGTCGTGCTCCGCGTCCCGCTGTTCGTCCCGCGGGAACGCCCCGTGAAGCGGGAGGGAAAATGAACGGAAATTTCCGCCGCCGACCCCGTTTGGGGTTGACTTTTTCTTCTCTGCGGTGTTATAATAAAAACGATACGTTTTAATGGGAGGGTTTGCCATGCAATCTCTGTTGATGAGCGCGCAATTCGGCGCGAACGACCGCGGCATCATCGTCTTCGGATTTGAAATTTACTATTACGCGATCTGTATCGTCGCGGGCATGATCTTGGCGGCGGCGCTCTCCGCACTTCTCATGAAACGGAGAAATATGGCGCCCGACTTTATCTTCACGCTCTTCGTCGTCTGCATTCCGACGGCGATCGTCGGCGCGCGGCTCTTTTCCTGCCTCACCGACCCCAATCTCGGCATCGGGAAATTCTTCGAGTTCCGCGAAGGCGGGCTGTCCATCACGGGCGGCGTCATCGGCGGCGTAACGGCGGGGCTCGTGGTGTGCCTCGTCTGCAAGGTGAACTTTCTGCGCGCGGCGGACTGCGTCGTCGTAACCATTCTCTTCGCGCAGGCGATCGGCAGATGGGGGAACTATTTCAACCAGGAAGTGTTCGGGAGCGAGATCACCGATCCCGCCCAGCAGTGGTTCCCGTGGGCGGTGTACATCGAGGGGCGGCATGGCTGGTATCACGCGTTTTTCTTCTATGAGATGGTGCTCAATCTCATCGGGTTCGCCATTCTCTTCACGATGGCGTGGTATCGCAAGAGCAAGCCGAACGGCATTCTCATGTTCCTCTACTTTGTCTGGTACGGCACGGTGCGCGCCTTTATGGAGCCCCTGCGCGACGAGGAGTTCATTCTCGACGGCGGCGGCGTCCCGTGGAGCGAGGTGTTCGCCATTCTCATGATCGGCTTCGGCGTCATCGGGTGTCTCGTGCTCATGATCCTGAACTTCCTCAAAGAGGGGAAATTCGTGGGGAGCCGCAAGGGGGAGCCGAGCGGCATCGCCGTGTTCCTCTCGCCCGATAAAAAGGAGAAGCCCTATTTTTCCAAGATCAACATGTACGGCGCAAACTATCCGCCCAAGCCCTCCAAGGAGGAATTGAAGGCGGAGCGCGCCGCGAGAAGAGCCGAAAAGAAGGAGGAAAAGGAGCAGAAGCGTTCCGGACAGGGGGACGGAAAGGACGGCGGGGAAAAGAAATGAGAAATCTCACGCTCTTGACCGATCTGTACCAACTCACGATGGGACAGGGATATTTTTCCGAAGGCATTCACGAGCGGCTTGCCGTGTTCGACGTCTTTTTCCGCCCCAACCGCCTCATCACGTATTCGGTGGCGGCGGGCATGGAACAGGTCGCCGAATATCTCGGCTCGCTGCGCTTTTCAAAGGAGGATATCGCCTATCTCCGCGGGCTCGGCATTTTTACCGAGGACTATCTCGCCTATCTTTCCCGTCTCCGCTTCACGGGGGACGTCTCCGCGGTGCGGGAGGGGGAGATCGTCTTTCCGTACGAGCCCATTCTCACCGTCAAGGCGCCCGTGTTGCAGGCGCAACTCGTTGAGACCGCCATTCTCACCCTCGTGAACCATCAAACGCTCATCGCGTCCAAGGCGGCTAAAATTTGCCACGCCGCGGGCGGGAAGGTGATGGAATTCGGGCTCCGCCGCGCGCAGGGCGCGGACGCGGGCGTCTACGGGGCGCGCGCCGCCATCATCGGCGGGTGCGTCTCCACGTCCAACGTGTATGCGGGCAAGCTCTTTTCCGCGCCCGTCTCGGGGACGATGGCGCACAGCTGGGTGATGAATTTCCCGAGCGAGAAGGAGGCGTTCCGCGCCTATGCGCGCAGTTTCCCGGACGACTGTCTCCTCCTCGTCGATACCTACGATACGCTCAAAAGCGGGCTCCCGCACGCAATCGAGGTCTTTCGCGAGCTCCGCGCGGCGGGGCACGAGCCGAAGGGCGTGCGCCTCGATTCGGGCGACCTCGCGTATCTGTCCAAGGAGGCACGCCGCATGCTCGACGAAGCGGGCTTCCCGAACGCCGCCGTGTGCGCCTCGGGCGATTTGGACGAGACGTCCATCCGCTCGCTCAAAGAGCAGGGCGCCCGCATCGACAGCTGGGGCGTGGGGACCAAGCTCATCACGAGCGCGGACATGCCCGCGCTCGGCGGGGTATACAAGCTCGCCGCGGTGTACGAAAACGGGCGGGAGATCCCCAAGATAAAGCTCTCGGACACGAGCGAAAAAATAACGAACCCCGGCGAAAAGGAGGTCTACCGCCTCTACGACAACGGGACGGGAAAGGCGATCGCGGACTACATCGTCCGCGCGGGGGAGACGGTGGACGAGACGAAGCCGCTCGAACTTTTCCACCCCGTCGAGACGTGGAAGCGCATGACGGTGCGCGATTTCCGCGCGAGAAAGCTGCGCGAACCGCTCGTTTCGGGCGGCAAGATCGTGCGGGAGTCCCTCCCGCTCTCCGCCCACGCGGCGTATTTCAAGGAGGAGTTCGCGCGCTTCTGGGAGGAGTATATCCGTCTCGACGTTCCGCATATCTATAAGGTGGACCTGTCCGCAGAGCTCTACGCGCTCAAACGCAGGCTCGTGGAGGAGTCGAAGGGGGAGCGGGTTGGCTAAACTGTACACGGAAAAGGGCGTCCGCAGGCTTGTCCTTCGCCTGCGCGAAGAATACGAAGCCGTCCTGCGCGGGCAGCGGGAAGCGGCGGAATCCGTCAAGGCGGAGAACCGCGCGCTCCGTGCGCGCGTCTCGGAGCTCGAAGGGGAGCGCGGGAACGTCTCCTCCGCGCTCGTCCACGCCGTGGCGGAGGGGGAGCGCATCAAGACGGAAAATTCCCTCGTCGCCGAAAACGAGCGGCGGGAGCTCGCCCTTCTCGCGGAAAAGTGCCGCCTTCTGCTCGAACGGCTCACGGCAAAATACCCGGACGAGGAAGATGTGCGCGATTTCGCCGCGTTTACCGAAGCGCTCCGCGCGCGCCTCTCCGACGAGGAGCCCGAGCCCGTATTCGACATGGAAGCGGTGCTCGCGCCCAAACAGCCCCTCGACCTCGGCGAACTCTGCAAAGAACTCGGACTCATGGAGGAGGATGAATGAAAAAGCTCAAAATCGCCAGAAGGGCGGTCGGCATCGCCCTGCTCGTTCTCGTCCTCCTGTTCGTCGATCAGCTCACCAAGCTCCTCGCCTACTATTATCTCATCAACGAGCCGCGCACGGTAACGCTCATTCCGGGCTTTTTGGGGCTCATGTATGCGGAAAACGACGCCATCGCCTTCAACATCGGGAGCGGCAACCGTCCCTTCATGATCTTCGTGATGATCTTGACGGCGGCGCTCATCGTCGGCATCGTCGTGCTCATGTTCACGGTGTTCAAAAAGAACCGCGGGGCGCGCATCGCGCTGTGCTTTATCGAGGCGGGCGCGATCGGCAATTTTCTGGACCGCCTCACCGTCGTGGGCGTGAAAGGGGACCCCATCGTCCGCGACTTTATCAACATGATCGATTTCAAGCCGCTCCGCTGGCTGGGCTCCGAATTTAACTTCGGCGTGTGCAACGTGGCGGATTTCTTTATCGTATTCGGCGCGATCGCGCTCCTTGTCATCATTCTCTTCATCGGACCGTACGCCATCTTCCCCGCCACAAAGAAGTGGCGCGCGGAGAGCAAGGCGATCGAGGAGGAAAAGGAACGCGCCAAGAGGAAGAAAAGTGGAAAATAAGCGCGTCGTCGCCGCGGCGGACGCGCCGCGCGCGGACGTCTTTTTGAGCGAGGCGCTCTCGCTCACCCGCTCCGCGGTCAAGCGGCTCGCCGAGGAGGGGAATATCCGTTCGGAGGGGAAGCCCGTCAAGGCGAACCGCCCCGTGCGGGCGGGGGACGTCTTTGAAGTCTCCCTGCCCGCGCCCGCGCCCATCGCCGCCCGCCCGGAGGACATCCCGCTCACGATCGTCTATGAGGACGAGGACATCGCCGTCGTGGACAAGCCGCAGGGCATGACCGTCCATGCGGGCGCGGGGAACTATTCGGGCACCCTCGTGAACGCGCTCTTGTACCGTCTTTCGAGTTTGAGCGGCATTAACGGCAAGCTGCGCCCGGGGATCGTGCACCGCATCGACAAGGATACTTCGGGGCTCCTCGTCGTGGCAAAAAACGACAGGGCGCACCTCTCCCTGTCCGAACAGATCGCCGCAAAGACGTGCCGCCGCGAATATCTCGCGCTGTTGGAGGGCGTGCTCAAAGAGGACGCGGGCACGATCGTAACGCAGATCGGGCGGGACCCGAAGGACCGCCTCCGCATGGCGGTGTTGCCGCCCCCCGCGGGGCGGCGGGCGGAGACGCACTTTGCGGTGGAGGAACGCTTCGCGCGGAACACCCTCGTGCGGTTCACCCTCGGGACGGGGCGCACGCACCAGATCCGCGTGCATGCGAAATACCTCGGGCATCCCGTCGTGGGCGACGCGACGTACGGCTACAAGAAACAGCGGTTCGCGCTCGCGGGGCAGCTTCTGCACGCGGCGCGGCTCGAACTCACGCATCCCGCGACGGGGGAACGGCTCGTCTTTGTCTCGCCGCTACCGGACTATTTCGCGCGGACGCTCGACATCGTAAGGAGGGACGTATGATCACCATTCTCGAACACGAAGGCGTGCGCCGCGCCTGCACGCGGCTCGCCATGGAAGCGGTGGAAAGCAACCGCGGCACGGAGGACGCCGTTCTTATCGGCATCCGCACGCGGGGCGTCGTCCTCGCGCGCAGAATGCAGCGCGAGATCGCCCGCCTCGAAGGCGCGCAGCTCCCGCTCGGCATTCTCGACATCGCGCTCTACCGCGACGATCTGCTCTCGGGCGGTTGCGAAGCCGTGTTCAAGGGCAGCGAGATGGATTTCGACGTCGACGGCAAGAACGTCATCCTCTGCGACGACGTATTGTATACGGGCAGGACGGTCCGCGCCGCGCTCGCCGCGCTCTCCGCGCTGGGGCGGGCAAAGACGGTGCGCCTTTTCTGCCTCGTAGACCGCGGGCACAGGGAACTCCCCATCCGCGCCGAGGGCGTGGGCAAGAGCGTTCCCAGTTCGCGGGAGGAACAGATCGTCGTGCACTTCACGGAGACGGACGGCGAGGACGCCGTGTATCTCCTCAAAAAGGGAGAAACGTTGTAAGGAGCGGATATGAGACGCAAGGAAAAGCAAGAAACCCAAAACAATGCGGCGAAGGAGAAGGGGGCGCGCAAGCTCAAACCGCGCGCGCGGTTCGCCGATTTTCTCGCCTTTCTCGCACTCGCGGCGTCCGCGCTCCTGCTCGCCGCGGGACCGCTGTTCAAATTTTTCCTCTCGGCGGAGGAAGGCGCCGCGACGATGAGAACGCTCTCCGTCATCGCGCAATACTGTCTGCTGGCGGCGATCGCGCTCCCCGCATGGTACTTCGTGCGCAACAAACGGAGCGGCTGGAAGATCGTTTACTTCATCGTGCTCGCCATCTATGTCGCGGGCACCGTACTGGGACTCACGCTGGGGAAATGACCGGATCATGACAAAACCACTCATAGCGATCGTAGGACGCCCCAACGTGGGAAAGAGCACCTTTTTCAACAAGGTCGCGGGGCGCAAAATATCCATCACGGAAAACAGACCGGGCGTCACGCGCGACCGCATCACCGCGGACGCAGAATGGCGGGGCAAGCCGTTCACGCTCGTCGACACGGGGGGGATCGAACTCAAAAGCGAGGACGAGATGTGGAAGCAGATCGCCTTGCAGGCGACGCTCGCCGTAGATACCGCGGACGTCATCCTCTTCTTCACGGACGGGCGGGAGGGGCTCACCGCGTCCGATTACGACGTGGCGGAACTTCTGCGCCGTTCCCGCAAGAACGTCGTGCTCGTCGTCAACAAGCTGGACGAGTACGCGCAGGACAAGCTGTTTGAATTTTACGCGCTCGGGCTGGGCGAGCCGTTCGGCGTCTCCTCGGAGCACTCCCGCGGCATCGGCGACGTGCTCGACAAGGCGGTGGAATATTTTCCCCGCGGCGAGACGGAGGAGGACGCCTCCCTCAAAATCGCCGTCGTGGGCAAGCCCAATGCGGGGAAGAGCTCCCTCGTCAACCGTCTGCTCGGCGAGGAACGCTCCATCGTAACGCCCGTTGCGGGCACCACGCGGGACGCCGTGGATACCCGTTTCGAGCGGGACGGAAAGGCGTACACCATCATCGATACGGCGGGCATCCGCCGCAAGCGCGCCGTCTCGGACGACGTGGAATATTACTCCGTGCTGCGCGCGTTCGACGCCGTCCGCCGCGCCGACGTGTGCGTGCTCGTCGTGGACGCCGCCGAGGGGATCACCGAGCAGGACGTCAAGATCGTCGGCGCCGTGCACGAACAGGGCAAGCCCTGCGTCGTCGCCATGAACAAGTGGGACGCGGTGGAAAAGGACGCCCACACGATCGAAAAATTTGAAAAGACCTTGCGCGAAGAGCTCAAATTCATGGACTATTTCAAGTCTGTGTACATCTCCGCCAAGACGGGGCAGCGCGCGGAAAAGGTGCTCGCCTTCGCGGCGGAGGCATACGCCCATGCGAATTTCCGCGTCCCCACGGGCGCGCTCAACGACCTGCTCGCCGACGCCATGCGCGTTTCGGAACCGCCCGCCTATCAGGGCAGGCGCATGAAGCTGTACTACTGCTCGCAGGTCTCCGTCTGTCCTCCCACCTTCGTGCTGCGGGTCAACGACGAGACGCTCCTGCATTTTTCCTACGAGAGATATCTCGAAAACACCATCCGCGCCGCCTACGATTTTTCGGGAACGCCCATCAGGATCGTGGTGCGCAACAACAAGGAGGACTCCGTATGATGCAGTTCGATCTTGTGGAGGGACTTTCCCAACCCGCGTCCGAGCTCCATCCGCTCTCGCTGTCCGACCTGTGGTATTGGCTCATCCTCATGGCGGTCGTGAGCTATTTCATCGGCTGTTTCAGCACCGCCGCGCTCATCGCGAAGGCGCGCCATAAGGACGTGCACAAAATCGGGAGCGGCAACCCCGGCACCATGAACATCAGCCGCGAATTCGGCTTGAAGGTGGGGTTCCTCAACTTCGTCGTGGACTTCTGCAAGGGCGGGTTGCCCGCGCTCGCGAGCTATTTCATCTTCCGCGGCTATGTGTTCGAGGGCACGGACGTCCCCGTCTCGGATTTCACCCGCTTTCTGTGCGGCGTGTTCGTCGTGGCGGGGCACATCTGGCCCGTAACGATGAAGTTCAAGGGGGGGAAGGGCATCGCCTCCTCGCTCGGACTGTGCTGTTTCAGCCTCGCCTGCGACAGCCCGTGGAACATCCTCATCACGCTGGGCGTACTGCTGTTCGTCCTGCTCTTCATCGCGATAACGGAGTGCGGCTCGATGGGGTCACTGCTCGGCGTCTCCGCGCTGTCCGTATGGCAGGGCGTCATCTTTTATCTCCATTTTGAAACGGATCTGCTCAACGGCTGGGCGATCGCGAGCCTGCTGTCTCTTGCCGTGCTCAACTTCCTCACTTGGTTCGCCCATCGGAAGAACCTCGTCCGCCTCTTCGCGGGGGAGGAGCACCACACCTCCGTCAAAAAGCTCTCCAAGGGCAAGCGCGGCACGCAGAACATGTAAACGCCCGCCCGAGGAATTTCTCTCCTGCTTTTTCGCATCCCCTCGCAACGCGAGGGGATTTTCGCTCTGTTTTACCCTCCCCCTCGTTCGTCTTTTTCACCTCCCCCTTTCCAAGGGGGAGGTGTTTTTACCTTTCCTCGCTCTGTTTTACTCTTCCCCTCGCGTTGTCTCTCTTACCTCCCCGCGTATTACTTATTTACCCTCCCCCTCGCTTTGCGAGGGGAGGGCACTTTATTTTTTACCTCCCCCCTCACATCGTGAGGGGGGGAGGGTAGGGTAGGGGGAGTGGTACTTCGTCGCTTTGCTCCTCGTGTCGCCCTTCGGCGGCATAATACGTGCGGGGATAGGGTAGGGGGAGTAGCTTTTTTCCCGCCCTGCGCATTCTCCGTCAACCCCCACCCAACCCTCCCCCTTTCCAAGGGGGGAGGTGTTTTTACCTTTCCCCGCTCTGTTTCGCCCCTCGCGTTTTCTCTCTTACCCCTCGCGTATTATTTATTTACCCTCCCTCTCGCTTTGCGAGGGGGAGGGTACTTTATTTTTTACCTCCCCCCTCACATCGTGAGGGGGGGAGGGTAGGGTAGGGGGAGGGGTACTTCGCGCCTTTGCGCCGCTTGTACGCATCGGAGCCATGCAAAAAAATACCGCTCGCATTTGGGTGTATTCCATAGGGAATCAAGAAAAACTTAATTTTTTATCGGAATACACCTTTGGGCGAGTCACAAAAACAGCGAGGAAATTTCCTCGCTGTTTTTGCATGGGAATTTTACGATTTTCAAAACTCCACGGTGAAGGTGCTGCCAACGCCGAGGGCGCTTGTAACGCCAATCTTCCAACCCGATTTTTGGCAAATCTTCTTGGCGACGGCAAGCCCCAAACCGAAACCGCCGTTTTTGCCGCCGTGCGATTTATCCACCGTAAAGAAGCGTGAAAAAACCTTGCTCATATTTTCCTCGGCAATGCCGATGCCCGTATCTTCCACTTTTAGCCCGCGATAGTTCAGCGTGATCGTAATGCTCCCGCCGTCTTTATTGTATTTGATTGCGTTTCTCACCAAATTTCCGAAGATTTCGGTAAGTCTCTCGTGACGGCTCATAATCATCACGTTGTCGTCGATGTGTTCGATGATCGTGATATTCCGTTTGTCGGCTTCGGGCTTTAAGGCGAAGATCATCTCCCGCGCGAGCGAAGAAAAGTCCACTTCATAGGCGGGTAAGTCGTCGCTGTCAAGTTTGCTGTAATTGATAATGCAGGCAATGAGGCTCGAAAGCCGCTCGCTCTGCGTTAAGATCGTAGAGTACGCAACGTCTTTCTGCTCGTCCGTCATACCGCCCGCGCCCAAAAGTTC
This sequence comes from uncultured Clostridia bacterium, assembly GCA_947624965.1. Classification (GTDB taxonomy): domain Bacteria; phylum Bacillota; class Clostridia; order Christensenellales; family Borkfalkiaceae; genus Gallimonas. The sequence continues at coordinate 8,287 of CANQMN010000016.1, read as the reverse complement.
GGCATAGCCGCGAATGGAAGTGAGCGGCGTATTCATTTCGTGCGTGACGTTGGAAATAAATTCGTCTTTCGAGCTTTGCGCACGCTCCACAAGCTCTTTTTCCGTCTTGATTTCGTCCATTTGACGGGCAATATTGCGGTTGCGCTCGTTTAAGATTTCGGCAATCGGCGTAAGTTCCGAATATTTGCTCTTGACTTCGCCGCCCGCCGACGCTTCTTTGGCAATACTTTTTACGGGGGACAAAATGAAATGCGTGGAGAGGAAAGCGACAAGAACGCATAAGACGACCATAATCCCCGCGAATTGCAAAAAACTCGGAAGCGTGGAGACAAAAATCGTCCACGAAGAATCGGTCGGCACGGCAATACGGACAAGGAAACTTTCAAAATTCTTGCAGTAATAAACCATGTTTTTGCCGAGGGTGGAGCTTGACCGCACGGCAAAGCCCTCGCCGTGGAAGATCGCGTCTTTGATTTCTTCGCGTTCCCCGTGATTTTCGAGATCGCCTTCCGCCTCGCTGTCGCCGAGGACGTTTCCCTGCGCGTCCATAATGGTGACGCGCGCGCCGTTCAGCTTTTCGGAAAACGCCTTTGCGCCCGCTTCATCAAGCGTAAAGCTATCATCGAAAGCGTTCATATACACGCTTAAAAATTCTTTGCTGTCGTCGATCGACGAATTGTAATAAATTTGCGTAGATACAATGCCGAAAAGCAGTACGCTCAAAATCGTAATGCCGAAAGATAAGAGCCAAATGCGCCATTTCATAATTTGTACCCCACACCGAACACGGTTTCGATTTGTACGCCCAATTTGCGGAGGCGGGCGACATGGTTATCGAGGGTGCGCGTTTCGCCCGTTTCGTAGCCCCAGACCGCAGTCAGAAGTTTTTCCCTCGATAAGACCTTGCCTTGATTTTCCATAAAACACTTCAAAAGTTCAAACTCTTTTCGGTTAAGGGAAACAGGCTCGCCGCCGATCTCGCAAGCGAAAGTTTCCGTATCGAGCGTGATATTTTGCGCCGTAAGCACGGTAGATTTTTGCTTTCCGCGAAGCCGCGCATTGACGCGGGCGACAAGTTCCAACACCGAAAACGGCTTTGCGATATAATCGTCCGCGCCCATATTGAGACCGTTTACTTTATCCTCTTCTTTCGAGAGCGCAGAGAGCATGATACAGCTCACCGACGGATATTTTTGTTTGAGAAAGCGGAGAGCGTCAAGACCGCTCCCGTCGGGAAGCATAATATCGAGAAGTGCGACGTCGGGCTGTTCATGCCCGAGCGCGTCGCGAAATTCTTTCAGCGTGGAGAACGCGGAAAATTTGAAATCGTTCATTTCAAGCGCGACCTTGATAAGCCCGCAGATACTTGTATCATCTTCCAATAAAAACACGTTTCCTTTCATAGCTCTATTATACCACCTTTCAAAAACTTTGGGCAAGCGTTCGATTTCAAAATCTGTTGCGCGAGCAAAACCACGCTTTTGCGCTGCGCGCCTCAATTTGTCCCCTGGGGGACTTCTTGTCGGAGCAAGCGAATTTGAGGAACAGCACTTTTCCCGTAATGGCTCATTTCCTCACGGAAATTTGTCGCAAGACAAATTTCGTGAACCTCATCCGAATCTGCCGTTGATATAATCGTCTGTCCGTTTATCCTGCGGGTGGGAGAAAATCTCTTTCGTTTCGTTCATCTCTATCATCTCGCCAAGCAGAAAATACGCCGTAAAGTCGGCAATGCGGAACGCCTGTTGCATATTGTGCGTGACCATGATGACCGTCATGCGCTTTTTGAGTTCCAAGCAAAGTTCCTCGATTTTTCCCGTAGAAATGGGATCGAGTGCGCTCGTCGGCTCGTCCATAAGAAGAATTTGCGGCTCGACCGCAAGTGCGCGGGCAATACACAGCCGTTGCTGTTGCCCGCCCGAAAGCCCCAAAGCCGATTTTGAGAGCCTGTCTTTCACTTCGTCCCACATTGCCGCGCCTTTTAAGGAGCTTTCCACAATGCCGTCCAAATCTTCTTTTTTGCGGATGCCGAACGTGCGCGGCCCGTAAGCAATGTTGTCATACACGCTCATCGCAAGCGGGTTGGGACGTTGAAAGACCATTCCGATGTTTTTCCGAAGCCGCGCCAAATCGCACCGCCTGTCATAGATATTTTCACTTCCGATTTTTATTTCACCCGTGATCTTACAGCCCTCAACGAGATCGTTCATACGGTTCAAACTTTTAATGAGGGTAGATTTCCCGCAGCCGGAGGGACCGATAAGGGCGGTAAGTTTATTTTTGGGAAACTCCATAAACACGCTTTTGAGGGCGTGAAAACTACCGTAATACAAGTTCATTTCCTTAATGGACACGGCAACGTCGCCCGTAATTTCAAAGGGTAATATTTGATTTTTCAACTTCTTTTCCTCCTCCCGAACCATTCCACAAGGGAAACGAGCAAATTCAGCACGATGACGAACACGAGCAGAACGCTTGCCGTCGCATAGGCTTCATTCACCTGCAAGCCGTTCGACATAAACTTCCAGACGAGGACGGAAAAGCTCGCCGCGCTGTCCGAAAACCCCTGCGGGATAAAGGTAGAAGCCGAGCCGACGGTAAAAATGAGTGCCGCGCTTTCGTTCACAATTCGTCCGATGGAGAGAATGACCGATGTCACAATGCCCGAAATCGCCTGCGGAAGCACGACCTTAAAGACGGTGCGAAGTTTCCCCGCGCCGAGAGCGTAACTTGCTTCGCGCATACTGTCGGGGACTTCCGAAAGGCTCTGCTCCGTGCTTCTGATGATCGTAGGCAGAATGATAAGCGCAAGCGTAATGCCGCCCGCCGCGATCGAATAGCCAAAGCCGAGTGCCTGCACGAAAAACACCATGCCGAACAGCCCGAAAATGATAGAGGGAATGCCCGCAAGGGTATCGACGAACAGCCGCACGATTTTGACAAACGGATTGCCGCGCTTTGCATACTCATTGAGATAAATTGCCGCGCCTACTCCGAGCGGTAAGGCAATCAGTAGCGCAAGCCCGATAAGCATGATTGTAGAAACGAACGCGGGCGCAAGCGTTGTGTACGCGTTGCCGCTTTTTCCGAACAGGAAATCAAAACTCAAATTCGGAATCCCTTTCACAAACACAAAGCAAACGATAAAACACAGTACAAAGGCGACCAAAGCGGCGACGATCCACGAGAAGATCCAAAGAATATCCTGTCCGCTTCCCGTGCGCCGATAGCTTTTGATGTCGTTCGGATTTCCCTCTTTCAGTCTGCGGGAAAAGAATTTGTTTCCCTCGCGCGGCTTTTTGACCGCCAAAAGAAGAAGATTGAGCGCAAGGACGAAAAGAAGCAAGATAAAGCCGTCTGCAATGAGTGCCGACTGTTCGGCGGGAGCGGCATAGCCCCAATTCTGAACGATATTGCTCGTGAGCGTCGTAAACGGAACGAACGCGCCCCACGGATAGCCCGTGCCGTTCCCGACGATCATCTGCACCGCCATGGTTTCTCCCACGGCTCTGCCCACGCCGAGAATGACCGCAGAAATAACGCCGCTCTTTGCCGCAGGAAACAGAACTTTCCAAACCGCCTGATTTTTAGAACAGCCGAGCGCAAGTGCGCCCTCGTAGTAGTGCATGGGTACGGATTCCAAGCTGTTTTTTGTAATGGACGTAATCGTAGGTAGTATCATGACCGAGAGAATGAGCGTACAGGCAAGAAGCCCGAACCCTGCGTTCGTGGGATGAAAAATATCGACGAGAAGCGGCATTAAAAACTTGTAACCGAACAGCCCATAGACAATGGACGGGATTCCCGCAAGTAAATTGATAATTTGCGTGTATATTTTTTTCAGCTTTTTCGGGCAGTAGAACACAAGCCATACCGCCGTAAAAATCGCAAGTGTCCCGCCCAAAGCGACGGCGCAAAGCGTTAAAATGAATGTTCCGACGATCATTCGCCATATCCCGAACACACCGCTCTTTGCCGACCAAACGCTTCCGAAAATAAACTTGAAGAAGTCGACGCTTTGAAAAGCGGGGATACTCGCATACAGAAGATAGCCGATAATCGTAAATACCGCAAGAACGGAGAACGCCGCAAGAACAGCGAAGATCGCTTTTGCGAGGGTCTCCTTTGACGGTTTGTGTAATGTCGCTGTCATATTATTTGATTGAGATATAGCCCTCGCGCGTGATGATTTCCTGCGCCGCGTCGCTCATAATGTAGTCATAAAAGCCCTGCGCAGCTCTAGAAAGCGTTTTGCCGTCTTTCAAGACGATGACGAACGGACGTTGGAGCGCATAAGTGCCGCCGATGATATTGTCGTAATTACAAGCAATTCCGTCAAGCGTGACCGCTTTTACTGCGGCGGAAAGACTTCCATAGGAAATGTAGCCGAGGCTGTTTACAGTCCCTTGTATCGCCTCGATCACGTTGCCCGTTTCGGCAAGCGTCGCAACGCTCTGATGATAGCCGTTCTCAATCCCCATCAGCTCGTCGAACGCCGAGCGCGTTCCGCTCGAAGCGTCCCGCCCGATTCCCGCCGTTATCGTGGTATTCGGGATAGAAGTACCGTTTTCAAAGAGTGCTTTTACGTCTGCTTTCGCAACATTTTCGACCGCGCAATCTTTTCCGACGACGAGCGCAATGCCGTCCATGCAGAGAGTAACGCCCGTAATTCCCGTTTCGTCAGTTTTGAGTGCGCGGGACGACATTCCGAAATCATTCAGTCCGTTCTGCGTATCGCTTATTCCCGCACCCGACGAGGACATATTGACCGTGATCCTCACGTCATGCGTCTTTTCGTATTCCGCTGCGAGAACTTCCATGAGCGGCGTCACCGACGACGAACCCGAAACGGTGATCGCCTCGCTTTTCCCTCCGCACCCCGCGAAGGCTCCCAAACTTACACCCATAACTGCTACACACAGTAGCGTTGCCAAAATTCCTTTCTTCATTTTTCTTTGTTCCTCCTGTTTTGTATTGTGCCTTCATTGTAGCCCTGAAAGGTAACAAACTCCCGCACAAAGTTGTAATAAAAACGTAAAATCTCGCGGCGCGCCACTCGCGCCGAATTTTTTGTGAAATTTTTCGGAAAGTGGAAACTTTTGGGCTTGTTACTTGCCTACCACTTGTAGGGGGAAAAGCAAAAGGCGGGTTTCCCGCTTGTTGAGGGACGAAAGCGCGTTGTGGCACTTTCCTTATCCTGCTTCCCCATTTCGGCAAATTTGCCACAGGTCAAATAAGAAATTTTGATGAAATTTTCGATTTAGGGGCTACGGTTTTGCCTTAAAAACGCCCCTTTAAGTGAAGGGGTATCGCATGACAACGCTCTCGGTGCGGAAAATACAAAAAATTTTACAGTTTGATGTTGCAAAGCGCAAAAAAATTCAACCATACCAAAGTGGGAGAAAAAATTTTTGCGATTCGATGTTGCAAACCGCGAAAAAATTCCGCCATACCAAAGTGAGGGGTATGAAGCGATAATTACGCTATGATCGGAAAACTTTGAGGTTGCAAAACGCAAAAAGATTCACCCATATAAAAGTGAAAGGAAAGCGTATCAACCGCAAAAAATTTCAACCATACCAAAGTGAGGGGAAAATTCGGGCGTATCAACGGCGATGAAATTCACCCATATAAAAGTGGGAAGCGAACGGCTTCGCAACGGCAAGAAAACTTTAATGTTACATCTGCCGTAAAAGTTCACCCATATAAAAGTGAGGAGGAAAGCGTATCAAACGCCAAATAATTCCGCCATACCAAAGTGAGGAGGTATAGACCAATGCAGAACTTATGACTTCCGTCGCAGTCGGTAAACAGCGGCGAACTACAAATTTTAGGAGGTAATATGGAAGGAAAAACACAACTCACAAAATTCACGTTCTACGACCTGTACGCAGAGCTTATGGATACGCTCACGGACGAAGAACGCGGGAAACTGCTTCGCGCCATGTGCGCGTATGTGTTCGAGAACGCGCCGCCCGCGCTCACGGACAAGAAACTTGTCTATCTTTGGGGGAACATTGCAGACACCCTCTGCGTGGACAAAGAGGCGCAGGAAAGCGGGAGAACACCGAAGGGCTTGAACAGGCAGATGAAACACTTTATGTTCCACCGAAACTTCTATGAGGCGTTGCCGCTCATGGACGACAAGCAAGCGGGACAATTCGCAAAGGCGGTCTACAATTATGCTCTGAACGAGCAAGAACCGCTCAAACTTACTTCCCCCGTGGACACCTATTACAAGCTCGCCAAACGAAAGTTACAACTTTCCAAAACGCGCAGTAAGGTTGGGAAGATCGGCGGGAACGCGCCGCGCGTAAAGGTCACGGACGAACAGATCAACGCGCAGACAAAGAGCGGCGTCGGTATCGACTTCAAGGAGTTTATGCGCTTGCATCCGCGTATCCAAAACGACTTGTATGCTTCGCGGAAATCGCTTTTGAATGGCGTAGATTGGGTATGGTTAGACATCGGCTTGGGGAAGAGCGAGGAATACCGAAACTGCACGAGCCTCTACAAAATCCTGTCCCATTACAATGAAATAACGAGGTCGTAACGGCAAGCAAACGGAAAGCAAAAGTGAGACGATTTTCGGAAAAAGGTGAAGCAGGATAAGGAAAGTGGGCAAATTCCCACTTTCGAGTTTTGAGGCAAGCGGGAAACCCGCCTTCCCCTTTGGGACATAATTCTCATGGATTCATAGTGCAAACCCTTGACTCTTCGGCTGAAATAGTGTAAAATGTATGTGTCGTATGAATACGATTGATATATTTCACGGAGGTTATTATGGAAAAGAAGCCGAGAGCGATCAAGGACAAGCGTTATGAGGAGAAACACAAAGCGGAGAGAAAAGCTAAAAACGCCACTTGGGGAACAAGCGTTCCCCGCGAGAAAGCGGAGCAGATAAACGCTTTTCTCGAAAAGTACGGCTATACCAAAGTCCAACTCATAGAAGCGGGTTATAAGGCTTTGTTGGACGATGCCGCCGAACATGATCTTTCGCTCGGTAAGATTATGGACGGCTATGATGACTTCTTCCCTTCGGAATTGGAGGCGATGAAGAAAACCGAGTAACAAATATAGGGTTCCCGCAAAAAGACGAAGTATTTTTGTGGGAAGAGGAGCGGCAAGTCGAAAATAACAGCCGCGAAATGAAAATGAGCGGCGGGTGCAAAGACTTTGCCGCGACGAACAAGGAGGATACGCGATGGAAAGAGAACATAGTATTCAGCGCTATAAGAGTGCGGGATATTCCAAGCGCTCGAATAGGAATACTTGAACGAAAAGCAATTCAGCTATAAGAAACAAATCAAAGACACGATTTACACAATAATTGTAAGAGAAAGCGAAACCGCAAAAGAAACGGTTTTGAAGAAACTCGAAAGAGCCATGATACGGGACTCGCTCGAAGAATGTCATTCCAAAGGAGAAATTCTATGAAAAGACATTATTCGGCATCAAATAACCAATCTTATATCGGAGGTGAGAAAATAACTGCCCTCTACTGCCGTCTTTCGAGGGACGACGAGAACGAGGGCGATAGCAACAGTATCGTAAATCAAAAGGCAATTCTCGGCAAGTACGCAAGCGAAAAAGGCTTTCCCAATCCCCAATTCTATGTGGACGACGGATATTCGGGCACGAACTTCAACCGCCCCGACTTCCAAAGGATGATGCGCGACGTTGACGACGGGTTGATCGGAGCAATCATTGTCAAAGACATGAGCCGTTTGGGTAGGGACTACTTAAAGGTCGGCTTATATACGGAAATAACGTTTCCCGATGCGGGCGTTCGGTTTATCGCCATCAACGACGGTGTAGACAGCGAGAGCAACGTGGACAACGACTTCACCCCTTTCCGCAATATCATCAACGAATGGTACGCGAAGGACACAAGCAAGAAAATCCGCGCCGTGTTCAAAGCAAAGGGAATGTCGGGCAAGCATCTTTGCACAATGCCGCCTTACGGCTATAATAAGGACGCGAATGACAAGGAACATTGGGTTGTGGACGAGGAAGCCGCGGCGGTCGTCAAAGAAATCTTCGCCTTGTGCATGAAGGGCTACGGTCCGACGCAGATAGCGCGGATATTGACGGAGAGGAATATCGATCCGCCCGTACTTCACAAAAGGAAGAACGGACTCCCTGCTACAACAATGCCCATCGACTTTGTGGAAATTTGGAGTACCAACGGCGTCGTAAAAATTCTCTCGAATCCTGCCTACCTCGGTCATACGGTAAATTTCCGAACGAAGAAAAAATCGTATAAGAGTAAAAAGCAGCTCGACCT
>CANQMN010000015.1 GCA_947624965.1 uncultured Clostridia bacterium | reverse complement strand
AGCTAATGGCGCATATTCAATTTTACGGAGTTTTCGCCTTTGGTTCCGTAGACCAACGCTCTATCCAATTGAGCTAACGGCGCATATTCAGTTTGTTCTCGTTCCTTACAGGAACTACTTCGCGTCCTGTGGACGCTCGTGCCGCGCTTGGATAACGATAGAAGCGCGCGCGGGGCGAATCCTATCCTTTGACACCGATAGTTCAACGCTCTATCCAATTGAGCTAACGGCGCATATTCAGTTTGTTCTCGTTCCTTACAGGAACTACTTCGCGTCCTGCGGACGCTCGTGCCGCGCTTGGATAACGATAGAAGCGCGCGGGGCGAATCCTAACCTTTGCACCGATAGACCAACGCTCTATCCAATTGAGCTAACGGCGCATATCGGTTTTCAAACAATGGCTATTATACCCTTTCGCAAGCGGTTTGTCAACGGTTTTTGCCCGCAAAAACAAATATCCACAGAAAATTTCAATCTGTGGATAGCATGCGCGGCGATTCCCGTCCAAAACAAATGTTTTTTGTCGGATTGTGGAAAAAACGTGCGGATAAGTGGAAAAATTGTGGATAACTTTTTCCAACTTTGCATGAATTGCCGTATATACAGCGGGCGGCGACAATGCCGTTTTCCCCTCCATTCGGTGGAAAACTCCCCTCTCTTCGCTATTGTATTGCCGTTTCGGCGCGATTATTCCTTTAATTGTACTTTGTGTGCGATTTGAAGATGAGCGCCATGAGAAAGGAAAACACGACGGCGGCGGATACGCCCGCGCTTGCGGCGACGAGCGGTCCCGTGAGCGCCTGAAACAGCCCCTCCTGCGCCCCCTTCATCGCGCCGTTCGCAAGCAGATATCCGAACCCGGAGATGGGCACCGTCGCGCCCGCACCCGCAAACTCGACGAGGGGCTGATACAGTCCGAGCGCGGTGAGGACGACCCCCGCCAGCATGAACATGACGAGGATCTTCCCCGCGGTGAGTTCCGTAAAATTGATGATGATCTGCGCGATCGTGCAGATGAGCCCGCCCACGGCGAACGCCTTAACGAACATGAGTGCGATTTCCAAAAATTCCATATGTAGCGGGGGAGTTTACCGCTCCAACGTTACCGCGTGCGCGATGCAGGGGATGCTCTCCCCCTGTCCCGACGAGACGGTGGAAAGCAGCGCGCCCGTCGCGACAAAGAGAATGCGTTTCAGGGAGCCCGTCATCATCTTCGTGTGCAAATAGGAATTGAGCACGACGGCGGAACAGCCTGCGCCGCTTCCCCCCTGATATTCGTCCTCGATGACCTTGTAGACGATCTCGCCGCAATCGACGTGGTTGGCGGAGATGTCCAACCCCTTTTCCCATGTCAGGTCTTTGAGGATGCGGCTCCCCAGCGCGCCCAGATCTCCCGTTACGATGAGATCGTACATCCCCGGATCCTCCCGCGTGCCGCGGAAATGCGCCAATATGGTGTCCGCCGCGGCGGGCGCCATTGCCGCACCCATGTTGTTTACGTCGGTGATGCCGAAATCCACCACCTTTCCGAGTGTCGCCGAAGTGATACGCACCCCGTCGCCGCTGTCCGCAACGAGCGCGGCGCCCGCGCCCGTCACCGTCCACTGCGACTGCGGCGGGCGGGTACAGCCGAGTTCGAGCGGGTAGCGGTATTGCCGTTCCGCCGAGGCAAAATGGCTGCCCGTCGCCGCGACGATGCGGTGGCACAGCCCCGCTTCCGCGAACGCCGCCGCAACGGCGAGGCTCTCCGCCATCGTGGAACACGCGCCGTACACGCCGAGGAAGGGAATGGAAAAATCGCGCGCGGCGAAGCTCGCCGAGATGATCTGGTTGAGAAGATCGCCCGAGACGATGAGATCGATCTGCTCCCGCTTGAAACCGCCGTTTACGATCGCGCCGTCGATGACGTGCGACAGCATCTTGCATTCCGCCTTTTCGTACGTGCTTTCCCCGAACATATCGTCCGCAAGCGCGGTCTCCACATACCTGCCGATGACCCCTTCGCACTCCTTGGGACCCGCGATCGTGCTCGTCGCGACGATGCGCGGTTCCTTTTTGAAATAGATGGTCTGATTCCCCATAAAAAGATACCCGATTGCAGTTTCGGCAATCGGGTCGAAAGATATGCGTGCGTTCAACGCAAGGGGATGCTCGCCTCGGCGTTGAGGGAGAGCGGGGAAAAGTTTCCCGCGCGATATTGCACGAGCCCCTCCGCGGCGATCATGGCGGCGTTGTCCGTACAGTGCTTTTTCTCGGGGAGCACGAGCTTCAAGCCCGCTTTTTCGCACCCCATCTGCAACTTTTCACGAAGATAGCCGTTCGCGACGACGCCTCCCCCCGCGGTTACGACGGGGACGTGTTTTTCGAGCGCGCCCTCGACCGCCTTCTCCGCAAGGATATCGAGCGCGGCGCACTGGAAGGAAGCGGCGACGTCCGCACGGCTCCACGGCGCGCCCCGCTGTTCCATCGTGTGGACGTAGTTGACGATGTACGTCTTCAATCCGCTGTAAGAAAAATCGTAACCGCCGACGCCCTTCAACATCTTGGGCATGGGGACGACGGGGTCCCCCTCCCGCGCGAGCGCCTCGACGCGCGGTCCGCCCGGATAGGGAAGCCCGAGCACGCGCGCGACCTTGTCGAACGCCTCGCCCGCGGCGTCGTCGAGCGTGCCGCCGAGCACTTCAAACTTTGTCTCCGACTCGGCGTACAGCACCGCCGTATGTCCCCCGCTCGCGAGCAGGGAGACGAAGGGCGGACGGAGCGTCGTATCCTCCAAATACGCCGCCGCAAGATGTCCGCGGATGTGATCGACGCCGATAAGAGGAACGCCCAGCCCGTAGGCAAACCCCTTGGCGAAGGAGAGTCCCACGAGGAGCGCGCCGAGAAGCCCCGCCCCGTACGTTACGGCGACGGCGTCGAGCTCCTCCTTTTTTACGCCCGCACGCGCAAGCGCGCGCAAGACGACGGCGTCCACCGCGACGGCGTGCGCCCGCGAGGCAAGCTCCGGCACGACGCCGCCGTACAGCGCCTGTTCCTCCGCCGAGGAGACGATCTCGTCCGAAAGGAGCGTTCTGCCGCGGATGACCGCGGCAGCCGTCTCGTCGCACGAGCTTTCGATTCCGAGAATGATAGGTTCTTCCTTCATGGACCAAAGTGAGACCGCCCCTCTCCGGGGGCGGAAAAAATTACGATTTTTTGAGATAGTCGATGATAAATCCCTGAATGTTGCCGTCCATCACCGATTGCACGTCCCCGACTTCATAGCCCGTGCGGTGATCCTTGACGAGCGTATACGGGCAGAAGACATAGGAGCGGATCTGCGAGCCCCATTCGATTTTCTTCGTCTCCCCTTTGAGTGCGGCTTCCTCCGCGTTGCGCTGTTCGATCTGCTTTTCGAGCAGACGGGAGCGCAGATATTTGAACGCCATTTCCTTGTTTTGGAGCTGGCTCCGCTCGTTTTGGCAGGTTACCACGATGCCCGTGGGGAAGTGGGTGATGCGGATGGCGGTCTCTGTTTTGTTGACTTTCTGTCCGCCCGCGCCCGACGAACGATAGACGTCGATGCGGATATCCTCGTCCTTTATCTCAATTTCGTTGTCGTCGTCCACCTCGGGCATGACTTCGAGGGAGGCGAACGACGTTTGGCGGCGTTTGTTCGCGTCGAACGGCGAAATGCGCACGAGGCGGTGCACGCCGATCTCCGCTTTCAGATAGCCGTACGCGTTCTCCCCTTCCACTTTGAAGTCCACCGATTTGAGCCCCGCGGAGTCCCCCGCGAGACGGTCTATTTCGGTAACTTTGAAGCCGCTGCGCTCGGCATAGCGGCAATACATGCGGTAGAGCATGGAGACCCAGTCGCACGCCTCCGTGCCGCCCGCGCCCGCATGGATGGAGAGGAGCGCGTCCGAACTGTCGTATTTGCCGCGGAGAAGCGCACGCACGCGCATTTCCTCGATATCCTGCTCCGCCTCCGTCATCATCTTATCGAGTTCGGGCACGAGCTCCTCGTCCTCCGTCTCCTCGATGAGATCGATGATCTCGTTCGCGTCGTCGAGCGCCTTGCGCCCCTTGCGGTAGGAGGCGATCTTGTCCTCGTTGGAAGAGATCTCGCGACCGATCTTCGCCGAACGTTCGAGATCCTGCCAGACGGCGGGGTCCTCCTGTTCGCGCTTCAACGCTTCGAGCCGCGCGATGCGGTTATCGATGTCGAGCGCGTATTTTGCCTCTGCGAGCGTCTCTTCGAGAGACTTGATCTTTAATCTGTAATCGTCTGCTTTGAACATAGTCGTGTCGATCCGGTCGGAATGAGTTTTGTGCGGGGCGTTTTTTGACCCCCACCCCTACCCCGCCCCCTTGAAAGGGGGCGGGCAAGAATAAGAGCTTTTACCCCGCCCCAAAGTGAGTAGATAAGAAGAACTTTTGCTCCGTCTCGAAGGGAGTTGATAAAAAGAACTTTTGCTCGCTTCAATGGGAGTAAGTAAGAAGCACTTTTGCCCGCTTCAATGGAAGTAAGTAAGAAACGCGTTTACCCCGCTTCAATGGGACAGGCAAGAGGCGCTTCCCCCCCCGCTTCAATGGGAGTAGATAAGAAGCGCTTTTACCCGCTTCAATGGGAGTAGGCAAGAGGCGCGCTTGTATCACAGGATCCGTAAAAGTTAAAACGGTTTGCCGTGGCACTTCTTGTATTTGAGACCGCTCCCGCAGGGGCAGGGATCGTTGGGTCCCGGTTTCTTCCCCTTCTTCATCGAGGCGGGATTGAACTTGGTTTCCCCGCTCGTTTTCAGCGCGTCCACGTTGACGGCGGCGGGCACGTTCGCGACTTCGGGCACGGCGGCGGGCGCCGCAGGCGCAGATGCGGGCGCGGCGGGCGCGGGCTGTGCGGCGGGTTCCGCCGCGGCGCGGGGCGCGGGGGCGGAAGGCATGATGCGGGGCGTCGGCGCAGTGCGCACTTCGAGTTGGGCTTTGAGCAAAATGGCGATCGTGCGCTCCTGGATGCGCTCCACCATCTCGTCGAACATGGCAAAGCCCTCTTGTTTGTAGGAGATGATGGGATCGGACTGTCCGTACGCGCGCAGACCGATGCCCTTGCGGAGCTGGTCCATCGCGTCGATATGGTCGATCCAGTTGGTATCAACGACGCGCAGAAGGACGCGGCGTTCCACGTCCGCAAAGTTGACGGGCGTCTCCGCTTGTATCTTCGCGATCTTTTCCTCGTAGCACTGTTCCGTCTTTTTGGAGATCTTGCGGATCGCCGTTTCGTATTCCCACTTCTCCAACTTTTCGCGGGTGACGTACGCGCTCCCCTCGGGAATGAGCTTGCGCTCGATCGCCTCATTGAGATCCTCCTCGTTCCACTTTTCGGGGATATCTTCGATGTTGACCGCGCCGCCCACGACGGTCCGCACATAGTCCGGAATGTATTTGAGCACCTGATCGTGCACGCTCTCGCCCTTGATGACTTTCATGCGCTCCGCATACATGATCATGCGCTGTTTGTTCATCACGTCGTCATACTGCAAGACGTTCTTGCGGATGCCGAAGTTCCTGCCCTCGATCTGCTTTTGGGCATACTCGATGAGACGGGTGAGGAGCTTGCTTTCGAGGCATTCGTCCTCCTCCATCTTGGACATCGTATAAATTTTCTTCATGCGCTCGCCGCCGAAGCGGAGCATCAGATCGTCTTCGAGCGAGAGGAAGAACACCGAAGCGCCGGGGTCGCCCTGCCGCCCGGAACGTCCGCGGAGCTGGTTGTCGATACGGCGGCTCTCGTGGCGTTCCGTGCCGATGATGCAGAGCCCGCCCGTAGCGATCACCTTTTCCTTTTCCTCGTCCGTCTGCTTTTTGTACGCCGCATAGAGCTCGTCGTAACGGTCGCGCACCTTCTGCGTCTCCTCGTCGAGTTCGGCATAGCTCGTCGCAAGTTCGATGACTTCGCGCTCCACGCCCTCCTCGCGGAGCCGCTTCTTCGCGAGATATTCGGGGTTGCCGCCCAAAAGGATATCCGTTCCGCGCCCCGCCATGTTGGTGGAGATGGTGACGGCGCCATACCTGCCCGCCTGCGCGACGATCTCCGCCTCGCGTTCGTGGTTCTTCGCGTTGAGGATGTTGTGCTGGATGCCGTTCCGCCGCAAAAGGCGGGAGATCTCCTCCGATTTATCGACGGAGACGGTGCCGACGAGCACGGGCTGCCCCTTTTCGTGCCGCTCCACGATCTCGCGGACGATCGCCTTCTTCTTCCCCTCCAACGTGGAAAAGATCCTGTCGTGCTCGTCTACGCGGCGCACGGGGCGGTTAGTGGGGATCTCGATGACGTCCAAAGAATAGATGGTGCGGAACTCGCCCTCCTCCGTCTTGGCGGTACCAGTCATGCCCGAGAGTTTTTGATAGAGACGGAAATAATTCTGGAACGTGATGGTCGCGAACGTCTTGTTCTCCTCGCGGATCTTCACGCCCTCCTTCGCCTCGATCGCCTGATGCAGACCGTCCGAATAGCGGCGTCCCTCCATGAGACGCCCCGTGAACTCGTCTACGATGACGATCTCATCGTTGCCGTCCTTCCCCGAACGGATGATATACTCTTCGTTGAGGTGGAACAGTTTGTGCGCTTTGAGCGCCTGCTGGATGTGATGGTTGAGCGAGGAATGCGCGATGTCCGCAACGTTATCGATGTTGAAAAATCTCTCCGCCTTCTCCGCGCCGTACTCGGTGAGCTGGACCTGCTTTTCCTTGCGCTGAATGACGTAATCCCAATTGAGCGCCTCGGCGAGACGGACTTTCTGCGCGCCGGATTCCCTGTCGCGCCGCTTTCTGCGGTTTTCCTCTTCCTCCGCCTCTTTGAGATCGTCGTCGAAGCCGCCCGTGAGCGTCCGCACGAATTTATCCACCCGCTCGTACAGCTCGGAGGATTGCTCCCCTCTGCCCGAAATGATGAGCGGCGTCCGCGCTTCGTCGATGAGAATGGAGTCCACCTCGTCCACGATGGCGAAATGCAGATCCCGCTGGACCATGAGACGGAGATCGGATTTGAGATTGTCGCGCAGATAATCGAACCCGAACTCGTTGTTCGTGCCGTAGGTGATGTCGCACTGATAGGCGGCGCGCTTGTCGTCGTCCTCCATGCCGGGTACGACGACACCCACCGTAAGCCCCATGAATTTATGCACTTTGCCCATCCACTCCGCGTCGCGGCGGGCGAGATAATCGTTGACCGTTACGATGTGCACGCCCTTGCCTTCGAGCGCGGCGAGATAGGCGGGAAGGGTCGCGACGAGCGTTTTGCCTTCGCCCGTCTTCATCTCGGCGATACGCCCTTGGAAGAGGCAGATCCCGCCGACGATCTGGACGTGGAAGTGTTTCATCCCGAGCACGCGCCAGCTCGCTTCGCGAAGCGCCGCGAAGGCGTCGGGGAGGATCTGTTCGAGCGTTTCCCCTGCGCGGAGCCGCTCTTTGAAAAGAGCGGTCTGCCCCTGCAATTCCGCGTCGCTCATCGCCTGATACTTCGGCTCGCGCTTTTCCACTTCGAGCGCGGTTTTATTCAGCTTTTTTAAGCTCTTGCGGCTGTCGCCGCCCATGATGTAACTGATAAGTCCCATTGACTTCGGCTCCGTTTCGCGCGCTGTGCGCGACATAATATTTCACCGTATTATTTTACAATATTTTCCCGAAATTTCAAAGCGATTTTAAGCGGTTTTCGAGAATTTCACCGAAGGCGGCGGGAATTTCTTTCCGTTCGCGCTTTTTCCCCATAAAAACGCGCCGTCGAAGGCGGCGCGGAAAACTCCCTAACTCTCTGTCGGAAGCGGTTCGGGCGCGGCGGGCGGCGTCTCCGCCGCGCGGTACATCTCCTCTGCGATGCGTTCGCCGTCCCCCGTCCCCGCGCGGACGGCGCCCGCTTTGAGGAGAAGGCGGAGCTGTTCGGCGTTTTCCACCCCCGAGACGTCCGTGCGGAGCTTTCCCCGCGCCGTCCGTACCGCGCGGTCGAGGAGCGCGGTCTCTCCCCGCACGCAGACGCCGTCCGCCCCCGCTTCCGCCGCGGCGCGGACGCCGAAAACGACGTCCTCCTCCCCGAGCGCGTGGTCTTCGAGCGAGACGACGGTCGCGCAATGTTTCACCGCCTTCCGCACGCGCTTGATCTCCTTTTTGAGATAACCGAAATTGCCCGCCGTCAAGGCGGAATAACAGAGGACGAGCCTGATCTCCCGCGCGCCCTGCCGCGCCGCGCGCCGCGCCTCCGCGCGCTTGACGGCGACGAGGCTCTCCCCTGTCCCGCCGACGAGGCAGGAGACGACCGTCTCGCAGCCGTCGAGCTGCCGCCGCGCGTACACGACGTTCACGGGGGAGACGAGCACCGAGCTCGCCCCGAGCTTTCTCGCACAGTCGCACGCGTGCTTGACCGCGTGTTTGTCCGCCTCTCTCCGCGAGGCGTCGAGCACCAATTTCCGCAAGGTGAGCGCAACTTCCGCTTCCCTTCGCGCCCGCTTGAATTCCCCGTATTCCGCCGCTTCCGAGGCGGTAAGCACCCTTCCCTCTTCCATATTACGGCGATTTTTCCCGAAAACTTCGGATAATATGCGCCGATCCCGCTTTTTATGACACTACGAACGCGCTACAATGGCGGCATGGAACTCCTCTCCGTACAAAGCCGCGGATTTCTTTTCGTCCTTCTCCTCTTCGCGCTCTGCTTTACCGTCGTGCACGGGATACGGTTCGCCCTCTTCGGCTACCGCGCGCTCAAAAAAAAGCCCGCGCCGCCGAAAAAGCGCGCCGCCGAGCCCGAAGCCGTCTATTACCTCGTGGAGAAAAAGAAAAAACGCGCCAAGGCGGAATACTCCGAGCCCAAGCGCATTCATTTCAAATAATTTAAGCCCTGCGGAGCGTGAGATCGCCCGACGACGTCTCCACGTCGATCTCCATGCCGCCCACGCCGTAGAGATAGGTATCGCGCTCCCGAAGCTGCGCGCCGTAGCCGTCGTTGAGCCTGCCGCTGCGCGTTTCGTATTCGAGGATGAAACCCGAGATCTCGCCGAGCACGCAATCGACGTTGCCCGTGCGCGTCTCGATGTGCATCTCCCGCCCGACGGCGCCCGTAACCGTAACGTTTGCCGACGTCGTCTGCACGTCGAGCTCGAAAAGCGACCCCGCGGGAATGACGACGGTGAGCTTCTTGGAAAATCCGTCCGGAATGCTCGCCCCCGCGGCGGCGTATTCGATGTCCAGCTCGCCCGCGCGGTCGAGATAGTGCAATTTGAGCGCATCGTCCGCGGCGTCCGTCTCCTCCGAAAAGGAAATTTCCGCGGCATCCTGCGAGAGGACGATCGCGACCTCCCCCGCGAGCCATTCGATGTCCACCGCGGAGACGCCCGAGACCGAAGAAGAGCCCACGGAATAGAGCGCCGCGTCGTCGTAGCTATCGTATCCGCCGCAGCCCGCCATCGCAGTGAGCGCGACCGCCGCGGCGACCGCGGCGCACAGAGCAGCCGATTTTTTCATGCAAATTACCCCTCGTAATGTTCCACGTTCTTGCCGCTGTCCCACAGACGCTCCAAATAATAGAAGAGACGGCTCTCCTCGTTGAACACGTGCACGACGACGTCTCCGTAGTCGAGAACGCCCCATCTCCCTTCGCGCAATCCTTCCGTACGGGCGGGCGCAAGGGAGAGATTCTTTTTGAGCTGTTCCTCGACGTTGTCGCAGAGCGCGCGCACCTGCGTTGTGGACTTCCCGCTCGCGATGACGAAATAACTGCAAACGATCGTCTGTTCGCTCACGTTGAGAATGACGATATCCTGCGCCTTCTTATCGGACAACGTTTTGGCAATAGTTTTTGCAAGTTCGTAACTTTCCATTCTTTCTTCCTCCAAAATTGATATTTATGACACGCATAGTACTTCGCAAACGGTTATAATTCGCCCGTTATCCACCGAAAAGCCTCTTCTGTGAGCGGATAGACGGGCTTTTTGCTCCGTTTCAGATATTCCGTCTGTTGCCGCAGGCTCTCTGAAAGGCACGCCCGCAGATCGGTGTAAAAGAGTTCCCGAAGCCCTTCCACCCCCGCAAACGACCTGCCGGGTTCCAAGAGATCGGCGAGAAAGACGAGCATCCCGAGCGCCGTCATCCCCGCCTTGCCGCTCGTGTGGTAGCGGATGGCGTCCAGCACCTCCCCGTCCGTAACGCCGAAGGCATGCTCGGCGAGATAGGCGCCCGTGTATTGATGGAGAACGGGCGCGGGGACGTTTTCGGGCGGGACGAAGCCGCGAAGGAGCGGAGAAGAGAGCGGAACGTATTTCCCGCAATCGTGCAGTGCGGCGGCGAGGAGCGCCTGTCGCTCGTTCACGCCTGCGCTGCGGGCGCGCGCCGTCGCCATGAGCGCCACGCGCAGGCTGTGCGCGCGCCGTTCCTCCTTTTCAAGCGCGAGCGCGGGCAGAATCGCGGGATGCGAATAGCACCCCTCCCGAAGAAGCAGGTCGCAGACCGCGCCGTCCAGCGCCGCGGGGCGTTCGCCGAAGGCGAGCCGCGTGCGGATCTCCGTGGAGGAGACGGCGCCCCCCTCGAAATCCAGACGGATGAATCCGCATCCGAAGGTATCCCGAAACCGCCGTTCGCAGTCGGCGCGGTACCCCTTCCGCCCGCACACGACAAGCGTTACGTTCTTCAAAATATCCTCGGGATACCGCCAAGAAAAGAAGTCTTCGAGCATGTCGGCGCCCATGAGAAAATACCGCTCCGCATCGGGATACCGTTCGGCGAACGCGCGGCAGGTGAGATAGGTATAGCTCGTCTGCGGGCGCGAGAGTTCGTACTCGCTCACCTCCGCCTTCCGGACGTTGCGAAAGGCGATGCGGCACGCCTCGGCGCGCACATCTCCCCCCGCCGCCGCGCCCGCGCGCTTGTGGGGCGCGAGGTAGGAAGGCATCACCGCGACTTTATCGAGCGAGAGCGCGGCGATCGCCGCCTCTGCGAGGCGGACGTGTTCGCAATGGACGGGGTCGAACGACCCGCCGAAGAGAGCGATCTTCATATGCGCCCCTATTATACAACACTTTCTGCCGCTTTGCAAGTTTAATCGGCGCGAAAACCGTCCAAAATCCAAGACATGCGAAAAGTAGACTTCCCCCTCATCGCGGACACCGTGCTCTACGGCGCGTCCGCCGCATTCCTCGCCCTCGCGATCCTGCGCTATTTCCGCATGGGATTCGCCCTCGCAGTTCCGTGCGCCGTCCTCATCGGGCTTGCCGTGAGCGGGATCGTGTTCCTCATCGTCTACGGGAGACACAGGAAGCGGATGCTCACCAAGAAACAGACCGAAAAGCGGGACGCGCTGATGCTCCATCTCGCGTTGGAAAAGGACGAGCGCGTGCGCGCCGCCCTGCTCGCCGCCCTCTGCGCGGACGGGAAGGAGGCGCACTGCGAGGAGGACGAACTCTCCGCGGATGGCGAGCGGTACGTTCCGCTCTTCACGATGCAGCCCGTGAGCGCGGACGAGATCGCGCGGCAGATCCGCCGACACGGACAGACCCGCTTTACCGCGGTGTGCAACAAACTCTCCCCCGAAGCGGAAAAACTGCTCGCAAGTTTCGGGATGAAAGCGCTCTGCGCGGACGACGTCTTTGCCCTCTTCGAGCGCACGGATACGACGCCCGATCCCCTCATCTGCGGCGATCTGCCGCGCCGAACGGGCAGAAAAAAACTCCGCGCCGCCTTCTTGAAGCGCAACGCCCGTCCCTTCTTCGTGAGCGGGTTTTTCCTGCTCCTCATGAGCCTCTTTGCGCTCTTTCCCGTCTATTACATCGTAACGGGCAGCGCGCTCATTTTGTGCGCCATTTTCGTGCGCGCCTTCGGATATTCCGAATTATGACACGCATAGTACTTCGCTAAAACGAAAAATCGCTCTTTTCGGGCGGTTTTTTTATAAATTCTTCATGACGGACGGCAGACATTCGATGACGTCTTCCGCATCGGGCGCGTATTCGCCGAACCTTCTCGCCGCCTCTTCGCCCGCCTTCCCGAGGAGATAGCAGGAGCAGACCGCCGCCTCGAAGGGAGGGACGCCGCGCGCGCATGTTCCCGCAAGGAAGCCCGCGAGCGTATCGCCGCTCCCCCCCTTTGCGAGCGCGGGGGAACCCGTTAAGTTGAGCGCGGCGCGCGTTCCGTCCGTGATATAGGTGCGGTTGTTTTTGAGCACGACGACGACGCCGTACTTCTTCGCATAGGCGTCCGCAAGTGCGCGCGCGTCCGCGAGGACTTCCCTCACCGAAACGCCCGAAAGCCGCGAAAATTCCCCCGGGTGCGGCGTGAGGATGACGGCGCACTTCCGCTCCGCGAGTACGTCCGCGCCGTACCGCGCGAGCGTATTCAAAGCGTCCGCATCGAGGACGAGCGTCCCCGTGTACGCGGTGAGAAGTTCCACGAGATAGGCGTACAGCCGTTCGCTCACGCCCGAACCCATGCCGACGGCGATGCAGTCGCAGGCGAGAAGTTCGCCGTCCACCGCCTGAAATTCTTTGAGAATGCAGGCGGGGAGCCTTCCCACCACGTGGGGATAATATTGGGACGTTACCGAAAGGCGCGTATACCCCGCGCCCGATTTCAGGCACGCCTTTGCGGCGAGAAACGCCGCGCCGCCGAGCGCGCCGCCCGCAAAGATGCATGCGTTGCCGTAGCTTCCCTTATTGGAATTGCTCTTCCGCTTGGGGAAAAACGCGCGGATATCCTCCTCTTCCCAAATTTGCGCGCCCGCCTCCATAGAGAGCCCGATGGGCGCCGTTTTCACCGTTCCCGCGGCGTCCGCGCCGTCGCACATCAAAAGCGCGCATTTGAGCGCGCCGAGGCAGACCGTCTCGTCCGCCCGCACGCAGGCGCGGGCGGCGACGCCGTTCTCCGCAAGCCCGCTCGGAAGATCGCACGCGACGACGTATGCGCCGCTCGAATTGACGAAATCGATGAGAAGCGCTGTCTCCCCCGAGGGCTCCCCGTGCAGCCCCGTGCCGAGGATGCAGTCCGCAATGAGCGCGTACCTGCGGCGGGGCGGACGGCAGAGCAATTCGCCCTTGAACCGCTCCTTTGCCGCGCGGCACGCCTCGGTGAACTTCTCCGCAAGGCAGAGCACGGAGACATCCTCCCCCTCCTCCGCGAGCAAACGCGCCGCGACAAAGCCGTCTCCGCCGTTGTTTCCGCCGCCGCAGACGAAAAGACAATCGCCGATGTTCAACCGCCGCATCGCCGCGCGCACGGCGTCCGCGAGCGCGCGCCCCGCGCGC
Organism: uncultured Clostridia bacterium; assembly: GCA_947624965.1. GTDB lineage: Bacteria > Bacillota > Clostridia > Christensenellales > Borkfalkiaceae > Gallimonas. The sequence goes on along the minus strand of CANQMN010000015.1, from coordinate 30,551 downwards.
TCCATCAGTTCCGAGACGGAGGTCCCCTCCGCAAACGCCCGTTCCTCCGCGCTCCGCACCTGTTCGTTCGTGTATGCGTATTTCATAGTCTCCTCACAGTTTCAAAGAAATTTCCGCGCCCGAGAGCGCGCGCACCGCACCGTCCGCCTCGATCTCCAACCTTCCGTCGGGCAGAACGCGGCGCGCATAGGCGGCGTACTCCCGCCCGTTTTCCATTACGCGCACCGTGCGCCCCGTACAGTCGAGATAGCGGAGATAATCGGAAAAATCGCTCTCTGTGCCGTACTCCCCGATGAGGGCGTCCCGCACCGCCTCCACGGTCGCCCCCGCCGCCAGCGAGGAGAGCGAAACGGCGATGCCACCGAGCGCGGAGACGTTGTTGCAGACGTTGATCCCGATGCCGACGATGCTCGCCTTCACCGTATCGCCCGCGAGGACGTTTTCGATGAGAATGCCGCAGAGCTTTTTCCCGTCCGCGAGGACGTCGTTGGGCCACTTGATGCGCGCCCGTACGCCGAAGCGCTCCGCCGTCTTGCAGACCGCGACGGCGGCGTGCGCCATGACGGTGAACGCCTGCGCCGCGGGAAGCCCTTCGTAAAAGGTGAGCGCGGAGAGGTAGACGCCGCCCTCCTCCGAGAGGAACGCGCGCCCCTTCGTGCCCTTTCCGCCCGTTTGACGGCGGGCGCAGACGATGACGTCCTCTCCCTCGCCGAGATATCGCTTGATACAATCGTTCGTGGAGACGACCTCGTCGAGCAGTTCAATCTTCATCGGCAAGCCCCCCGAGCGCCTCCCGCGCGGTATCATAGCCGAACCCTTTGGAGAGAAGATAGGCGTACGCTTTGCGGAGCGTTTCGCGGGTGAGTTCCTTGCCGCGCAGATATTTTTCGAGCACGCGCTTTGCCGTCTCCCCCTGCTCCGTGAGCCCTTTGAGCGCGGCGGAGACCTCCGCTTCCGCGACGCCCTTCCGCAACAATTCCGCCCGTATGGCGCGCTCCCCCTTGCGCTTCCCGACGCTCTCGGCGTACTGCCGCGCGTACTGCGCGTCGTCGAGATAGCCGTAAGACTTCATCTTTTCGATTGTATGATCGATCACATCCGCGAGATACCCCTTGCGCGCGAGAAAGTCCCGCACTTCCCGCTCCGTCTTCATCGAGGCGGAGATGTGGGAGAGCGCCTTGTCGAGCGCGGTCTGCTTTTCGCTTTCGAGTTGCAACGCGGAGAGCTCCGCCTCGGTTACGACGCTCCCGACTTTCAGCCTGTGGGAGAGCACGGTCTCCGATCCCATGCCGCAATAAAATCTCCCGTCCACTTCGAGATTGCAGCGGGTCTTGTCCTTTTTCTGCTGTGTGATCCCCGTGATTACCGCCATGCCGTCCCCCTTCAAACGACGCCGTCCGCCCGCCAGGTGCGGTTGGCTTTGAACCAATCCGTCTCTTTGAGCGGGAGGGAATTATTCGTGCCCGTAACGGTGAAATCGATGCCGTCCGACTTGACGACGATCGTTCCGTTCATCGGGACGTGCCCCGCGGGGGAATTTTCGTCCGAACACGTCGTAACGAAGATGTTCTTCGTATACTTCGCGACGCGGTCTATCATGTCCTGCGTGGGGAAAGTGTTGCCGCCGTTGTCCGTATACTCGTCCGACCCCGCGCAACAGCAAACGCAGACGTACTCTGGGCGGATGACGGAGAGAAGCTCCTCGCCCGACGACGTCTTGCTGCCGTGATGCCCCGCCTTGTACAGTTTGACCGCGGAAAGATCGTTGTATTCCACGAGATAATGCTCCCCCTTGCTTTCCAGATCGCCCGTGAAGAGATAGGTGTAGTCCCCCTGCGCGACGGTAAAACAGACGGAGTAATCGTTCTCGTTTGCGGCATCGTTCTCGTAATAATAGTTATACAGGAAATTCAGCGTGATATTCTCGCCGAGGCGATAGCTCCGCTGCGCGCCGTTTTGGTTCTCCCAACATTCGAGCGCGGTGTAATGCGCCGCGCCCGCCGCCTCCTCCGCGGCGCGCTCTTCGAGATAACGGCGATAGACCTGCGTGTCCTTTTCGGTGCGCGGGAAATCGATGATCGTGCGGCATTCATAGCGGCGGAACAGACTCTCGTGCGAATTGTTCCCCGCAAACGCCGCGATATGGTCGCGGTCGGCATGCGTTACGATGACGTATTCGAGCACGCCGTCCGTACAGTACCGATCCACATACGCCTCGATGGTCTCCGCCGAATCCTCCCGCGAGCCGCCGTCGATGAGGATATCGACGTCCCCCGTCCGAAGGAAGATGCAGTCGCCCGTATAGCGGTTGCCGAGTTCGAGAAAATGGATCTCCAACTCCCCCGTTTGCAATGTGCCGATCCTGCTCTGTTCGTCCTTCCGGTAGATGAAAAAATACCAGCACAAAACGAGCGCGACGGCGATGACGAGCGCAAGGATGAAGAGCGTTAAAAACGCCTTGGGATGTTTTTTTACGGCTTGTTCCGCCGCGCGGGCGGCTCTCTTTCTTCTTGCCATAACGCACTACGGCGCGAGCCGATATTCAAACTTGAAGAAGCTCCAACTCATGGGCGGAAGCGACGCGAGCACGCGCGAACCGCCCTCGACGACGGGGAGCTCCGCCTGCACGGGGACGACCGTCTCGGGCGACGCGAACGTATTCACGGCGCCGAGATCGGTGTGGGAGAGGACGACCGCCTCGCTCGCGCGGAGCGCGCCGAAAGAGCGCAGTTCAAGCTCCGCTTCCCGCGCTTCCCCGTCGTAATTGCAGAGGAACACGCAGACTTCCCGCTTTTTGCGGTCGTGCGTGATCGCCGCGTTGACGTAGCGCGCGCTTCCGTACATCGTCGCAAACGTATCGCTGTCCGAAATGGCGCGCACCGTCTCGCCGACGGCGTTCCGCGCGGCGTAACGGAAGGGATAAAAGGTCGTCTGGCGGAGCGTTCCGCCGACCTGCTGCGTCATGACGGGCGCGATGACGTTGACGAGCTGTGCAAGACAGCCGATCTCCACGGCGTCGCAGTTGTTGAGGAGCGTGTTGATAAGCCCCGCAAAGACGAGCGCGTCGCGGTAGGTGTAGACGTCCTCCAAAAGATGGGGCGCGCGCTTCCAGAGCGGCTCGCGGCGGGGCGCCGACTGCGTCCAGATGTTCCATTCGTCGAAGGAAATTTTTACGCGCTTTTCGCTGCGCGTCTTGGCGCGCACGTATTCGATCGTCGCCTTGACGGAGCCGATGAACTCGTTCATGTCGTCCGCGCTGCCCAAGAAATCTTCGAGCGGATGCGCGCGGGTCTCGTCGTATTCGTAGTAACGGTGCATGGAGAGATAGTCCACCGCGCGATAGGTATGTTCGAGGACGATCCTGTCCCACTCGGGGAACGTCTTCATCTCGTGGTTGGAGGAGCCCGAGACGACGAGTTTGAGCGCGTCTCTTCCCCCCTTCGTCTCTTCGCCGTTCGCCCAGCGCATGACTTTTGCGGTTTCGAGCGCCTTTTTGCCGTATTCCTCGGCGGAAAGGTGCCCGATCTGCCACGGTCCGTCCATCTCGTTGCCGATGCACCAATACTTTACGCCGTGCGGCTGTTCCGCGCCGTTGGCGCGGCGGAAGTCCGAGAGCGCCGTCCCGCCCGCGTGGTTGCAGTATTCCACGAGGCGCGCCGCGTCCTTCGCCGTCCCCGTGCCCATATTCACCGCCAACATGGGCTCGACGCCCGCGGTGCGGCACCACTTGATAAATTCATCGGTGCCGAATTCGTTCGGCTCCGTCGTAAACCATGCGAGGTCCAACCGCACGGGGCGGCTCTCCTTGGGACCGACGCCGTCCGTCCAATCGTATCCCGAGACGAAATTCCCGCCCGGATAGCGCACGATGGGAACGTTCAGTTCCTTCACGAGGTCCAAGACGTCGCGGCGGAATCCGTTTTCGTCCGCCGTGGGATGCCCCGGCTCGTAGATGCCCTCGTAGACGGCTCTGCCGATATGTTCGAGAAAGGAGCCGAAAAGATAGGGACTGATTTTACCGACCGTAAGGTTCGCGTCTGCGAAGATCTTCACCCGTTTCATCGATTTTCTCCTATACGAGGCCGAGCGCGCCCGCAATGTTGACGACCGCCTCGTCCATATTATGCAAAAATTTGTTGAGCGCTTTCTGCGCGCCCGCATCGATCACGCCGTCCTCCGTCGTGCGGAGCACCTCCACGATGAGATCGGAGTTGACGTAGATGATCTTGCACTCCTCGGAGACCGCCTGTAAGACGGCATCCCCGCTTGCGTGCTGGATGCGGTGCATTTCCTTTACCGCCGCGTTGATCTCGCCGATGTGCGAGATATCGCCGCTGTCGAAGAGCTTTGCCATCGCCGCGTTCAGCCGCGCGAGCACGGCGCAAAACTCGATAACTTCTACGCTTGCTTCTCTGTCCATTACAGTTCCACCCCGTTTTGCTTCAAAAGTTCGCGCGCCGTCTCCACGCTGTCCGCGCCCGTCTTGTTCTTGATGGGCGCAAATTCCCGCTCGCGGACGACTTCAAAGGGAAGGCAGCTCCCCGCAAGCCGCACCATGTCGAGAATGAGCGTCTCGAATTTATACGCGTTCTCCCGCTCGGGGACGACGAGCGTGCCGTCCTCGCCGAGGTAGGAGACCTTCTTGCGGACGACGTGCACGGGGATCTTTTTATCTGCGATCTCGGCGAGCCTATCCAGACGGAACAGATAGTTGAGCGTCATGCCGAACGAATAGACGAGCTCCCCGCGCTCGTTGCGCAAGTTTTTCTCCGCCTCCCCCATTTCATAGTATTCTATCACGCTCGGAAGCCCGTCCTTCAAACAGAGAACGCCGACTTTTTCCTCGGGCGAGCTCTTTCGGACGAACTTCGCGCCGCTGTTTTTGCCGCTCGCGATCGTCGCGCCGAGAAAGACGGGGTCGGCGATGCGTTGCAGAACGTTGTCCACGCCGAACACGTTGAGCCATTCCACGCCCCTCTTTTTGAGTTCCGCGGCATAGCCCGCCTTCACGAGGGAGGAATACCACCCCCCGTTCCCGTTGGGCGAGAGGGCGAGTTTGCCCTTCCCTTCGAGGAGGATCTTCCCCTGAAAATCCACGCACGGCGCCATCTCCTGCGAAAAGAATTTCACATATCCCGCGGGATAGCCGAAATAATCGTGCGCCCTGAAAAAGGCGCGCGTCTCGGCGTCGTTCTTCTCGCTCGTCATGATGTAGAGCGGGACGGTCGCCATGCACGCGTTGCACACCTCGGTGAGGTTGGCGACGAGCCGCTCGAAGATGTACACGGGGCGGGTAATGCCGATGTTATAGGAGCCCTTCGGTCCGTCCCATCCGAGCCGCGTGCCCTGTCCGCCCGCGAGGAGCACCGCCGCGACTTTTCCCGCGCGGATGGCCTTTACGCCCTCCTTTTCCCACGCCTCGCGGCGCGCGGCGATCGTATATAGGTCTACGCCCTCGATGGGACGGATGGCTCCGCCGCCGCTCAAATCTTCGGGATGTTTCCACAGCTCCACCGTCTCCCAGTCGATCTTCGCAAGACGGCGGCGATATTCCTCCCGCTCCGCCGCGGAGAGCCCCTCGTAACGGGCGAGATGTTCCTGCCCGTGCCTCTTTAAGATCTCTTCCGGTTCCACGCCGATCCTCCTTGTTTTTCGCGTCTATGCCCGTTCCAGCAGGAACGCGCCCGCATGATATTCTTCCCCCGCGATTTCGAGGGTCTCCGCCGTGCGCTCGTATTGCAGGTCGGTAAACGCCTTGACGGGCGCATACCCTTCGAGCGGCAAGCTGACGCGCTCCGCGCATTCGAGAAAATGCACGAGCACGAGACGGCGGTCGCCGAGCTCCTTCACATAGATCTGCCGCCCCTTGGGGTCACGGTAGGAATGTACGGTGCAGTCGATCTGCGCGATCTTTCCCCGCCGCACGATATCCTTCGCTTCCCCGTAAAATTCCAGTCCTTGGCGGATGAGCTCGTATTGCTCCTTTCTGCGGGGACTGATATCCCCCGAAAGGCAGATCCTTCCCATCATCGCCGCGCAGAGCGAATAGACGGTGCGGGAGGCGGGCTCGTCCTTGCGGATCACCGCCCAGATCTGCTCCTGCCGCGCGGGGACGACGCGCGAGACGTTCGCCGCGACGAGCGGGATCTCCGCGCATTCGTGCGCATCCGAAAACGAGCACATGGAGACGAGCCCCATGCGGAGCGGTTCGATGCGGCTCCCGCCCGACGAACAATTTTCGATGACGAGCTCGGGCATGTACGTTTTGAGCGACGTTAAAAACGCAAGGCTCTCCTCCGCGACCTGCCGCCCGCCTTCGCCGAGCGACTCCGCCCCGTCGCACCCCATGCCGTAGGTGTCGTTATAGTCGATTTTGAGATATCCGAAGCCGTTCGACCGCAAAAAGGCGATGCACTTCGCCTGCAAATATTCCTTGACCTCGCCCTTGCGGAGATCCAAAAAGCGGCGGTTTTTGCTCGTGATGACGTAGCCGTCCCGTTTGAGCATCTGTTCCTCGTAGGCAAAGAGCTTGCTGTCCCTGCCCGCGACTTCCGGCTCGAACCAGATCCCCGCCTTCATGCCCTTCTCTTCCACCTTGCGGACGAAGGACTTCATATCGGGAAAATATTCGGGATTGACATTCCAGTCCCCCGCGGCGTCGCACCAGCCCTTGTCGAGCGGCTTATACCATCCGCAGTCGACGATGAAATACTTCACGCCGAGCGGCGCGACCGCGGCGAGCTGTTTGAGCGCCTTCGTCTCCGTGGGATTCCCCCATGTCGCGCAGTACTCGTTGTACATGACGGGCATATCCTCCTCGGAGGAGGGAACTTTGAGGCGGCTGTCCGCTTCGCGCACGAACGCGTTGCAGACGGCGTTCACGCCCCCGCCGCGCTTGACGGTGAAGCGCGCCTCATGCGTCGTGAACGAGAGCCCCGCGGGGACGTTTTTCCGCCAGTGCCCGAACTCGTAATCCGCGAGCCCGCCCGAGAGCGCGCACGTCTCCTTTTCCTCGTACACTTCCATCTGCCACGAACCCGGCGCCTCCGCCTGAACGCCCCAGACGATGCCGCTCTCCCCGTCCTCGATCGCCGCGAACGGATAGTACCCGCGGTTGGGCATGCCGCCCACTTCGCCCCAGCGTTCCGCCTTCACGCCGTACCGCCCCCAACTCATATCCAGCCCGAGGGAGGCGAACGTCTCGCTCTTCAACCTGCATTCGCGCGACCACGCGCTCGTCATGCGGTGCAGTTTGAGCCCCACCGTCGTACCCGTCGCGGGCGCGGCGATCCCGGAGAGCGAGAAACTCGAAAGCGCTTCGAGCGTCTGCGTTCTCCCCGTATGGTTCTCATAGCGCACGTTGACGGTAAAGACGCCCGTCGCGCGGTCGTAACGGAGGCGGTGCACGTAATCGTTCCCCGCGCCGTCCGTGAGATAGGTATTGAGATGCCCCGCGGAAAATTCCACCTGCCGCACCACCTTCAACGCGGAGGAGGAACGGTTGCGCATGGTTACGCCGTTCGTATAGTCCACAAGGGAGATATCCCCCGTGAACGCGACCTGTATGAGGCTGTCGCACCGCAGCTTTTTCGCGTCCACCGCCTCGTCCGCGGGGTAGACGGCGAAACCCACCGTCGTGAGCTTTCCTTGTCCCTCGACGGGCGTCTCGACAAAGTAGACGGCGGTGTCGCCGTATACGTACTTCTTGAAATACATCTCTTTCACCGAATGAAGGGCGGCGTGATCCGCCGCCCTTGTCGCTGTTTTTCCGAATTTATCTCTTCGTTTTCCAGATCTGGTCCGCCCAAAGGAGCTGCTTCTTGAATTCCTCTATCTTGGTGTTCTCGTCGATGAGCACGACTTCCACGCCCCACATGTTGCCGAGGTCCACCATCTGCTGTGCCGTAACGACGGAGGAAACCACCGTGTGGTGCGCGCCGCCCGCATAGATCCACGCCGCGACCCCCTCTTTGAAGTTGGGCTGATACTGCCACATGAGACCGCCGACGGGAAGATTGGGCATCGGATGAGGATATTTCACGAGCTTTATTTTCTGCACGATGAGGCGCATCCTGTCGCCCATGTCGATCATGGAGACGGCGACCGCCTCGGGCGCTTCGATGCCCTCGAACACGAGGCGGGCGGGATCGCTCTTTCCGCCGATGCCCAAGGGATGTACCTGAATTTCGGGCTTGGTCGCCGCAAACTGCGGGGAAACTTCGAGCATGTGCGCGCCGAGGCAGAGCCCGTCCTTCAAATCGTAAGTGTAGTCCTCCATGAGCCCCGTGCCCTTCTGGTCCGCCATGTACTGCATGGTCGCGCCGAGCGCGGCGATCTTCCAGTCGCCCTCCGCGCCGAAGCCGTAGCCCTTGGATTGCAGATCTTGAATGGCGAGCCCGGGGAGCTGGTTCATGCCGTGGAGAGACCCGAAGTGATCGACGATGCCGATGTAGCCGCCCTTCTCCTTGCAGAATTTCTCCATCGCTATCTCGTACTTCGCCTGTTCGCGGACGACATCGATGCGGTCCGTGCCCATCGTGTACTTGGTCTCATATTCCGCCATGAGGGCGTCCACCTCTTCCTCGGAGACGGCGTCGATATAGTCCACGAGGTCGCCGATGGGATAGTAGTCCACCTGCCAGCCGAGGTTAATGTGGGCGTCGATCTTGTCGCCCTCGGTGACGGCGACGTCGCGCATGTTGTCCGAGAAGCGGGCGACTTTCACCGTCTTGGAGAACGCGTAGCCCGCGGCGACTTTGCACCACGAGGCGAGCTCTTCGAGCGCCTTCTTGTCCTTATAGTACCCGACGATGACCTTGTTGTCCATGCGAAGGCGGGCGACGATGTAGCCGAACTCTCTGTCGCCGTGCGCCGCCTGGTTTTCGTTCATGAAATCCATGTCGATGGTGTCGTACGGGAGTTTTTCGTTGTACTGCGTCGCGAAATGGCACATGGGCTTCTGCAACATGGAGAGCCCCTTGATCCACATTTTCGCGGGCGAGAAGGTGTGGCACCACGTGATGATGCCGATGCAGTTTTCGTCCGCATTGACCTTCTTCACCGCTTCCACGACTTCGTCCGAGCTCTTGCACGTCGTGAGATATTTCACGGTGACGGGCACGTGCTTGCTGACGTAATTCGCCATTTCTTTGGAGTGCTGTGCAACGTGCGCCAAAACGTCGTCGCCGTACAGCGTCTGCGAACCTGTGAGCCAATAGACAATTTTTTCTTTCATATGATTACCCCCAATTTGGTTTTTATTTTTCATTCCGAACCCCTTGCGGGGGTATGCGGCTGTAAAATCACGGCGCGGAGCAAAACCGCGCTTTTGCGGCAGCGCACGCAATTTGCGCGACCCCTCGCGCTTCATGTCGTGTCGAGCGCATGAGAGGTTGACACAAGAGGACGCAAACGCCTATTTCCTCGTTGAATTTATTTTTGAGCATACGCCCCCAAGGGCGGAGACGAAAAAAGAAATTCAACGAAATTATTTCTTTTGTCCGTAGTACGCGTTCTTGCCGTGCTTGCGCTGATAGTGCTTTTCCATCATGAAGCGGTCCGCGCGGACGACGCCCGGATTGACTTGTTCCGTGATCGTCGCCATCTTTGCGACTTCCTCGATGACCGTGGCGTTGTAGACGGAGGCGTCCGCATTCTTTCCGAAGGCGAACACGCCGTGGCTCTTGATGAGCACGCCCGGGACTTCGAGGGGCTTGATTTTATCCCCCTTGAACTTCTCGATGATGGCGAGCCCCGTGTTCTTTTCGTACTCGCCCTCGATCTCCTCCTTGGTGAGCGAGCGCGCGCAGGGAATGTCGCCGTAGAAATAATCGGCGTGCGTCGTGCCGTAGAACGGAATGGCGCGCCCCGCCTGCGCCCATGCCGTGGCGTAGGTGGAATGCGTATGCGTTACGCCGCCCACTTCGGGAAACGCCTTGTAAAATTCGAGATGGGTGGGCGTATCCGAAGAGGGACGAAGGTCCCCTTCCACGACGTTGCCGTTCAGATCGACGACGACCATATCTTCCGCCTTCATGCCGTCGTAATCCACCCCCGAGGGCTTGATGACGACGAGCCCGCTCCGCCTGTCGATCTCGGAGACGTTCCCCCATGTGAAGAGCACGAGGTGGTGTTTTACGAGGTCGAGATTGGCTTTGAGTACTTTTTCTTTCAATTCCTCCAACATGACGTTTTCCCCCTTATTTCAACGAATGGACCGCTTCGCGGACGATGGGGAGACCCGCCACATAGCGGTCTCCGAACTGTTCAAACCCTGCGACGTCGGCGGGATCGGGCGCGATCGTCGTGCCCTCCTGTCCCGCAAAGACGCGCTCGTCGAGATACTCTTCGAGACTCTCGTTCTTTTTCTTGGTGATGAGGTAGTTGGCGAGGATCGCCATGCCCCACGCGCCGCCCTCGCCCGCCGTTTTCATGACGGTAACGGGCGCGCCGATCGCCGCGGCGAGATAGCTCTGCCCCACGCGCTCCGTCTTGAAGAGCCCGCCGTGCCCCGTGATCCTGTCGAGTTTCACGCCCTCCTCTTTGAGCATGATGTCGCAGCCCACTTTGAGCGTCCCGAACGCCGAATACAAATGGCAACGCATGAAATTCGCAAGGTTGAATTTGCTGTCTGCCTTTCTGACGAACAGCGGGCGACCATGCTCCACGTTTGTGATGTTTTCGTTGGAAATGTAGTTGTAAGAGACCAACCCGCCGCAGTCTTTGTCCCCCTTTTCGGAGGCGAAATACAGCGTATCGTAGAGCTTCCACTTGGGAATATCCACCCCCAAAAGGGCGGCAAATTCGCCGAAAATCCCGACCCAGCCGTTCAAATCGGAGGTGCAGTTGTTGCAGTGGACCATGCCGACGAGGTCGCCCACGGGCGTCGTTACAAGGTCTATTTCGGGATACGCCTTGGAGAGCTGTTTTTCGAGGACGATCATCGCGAACACCGAGGTGCCCGCCGAGACGTTCCCCGTGCGCTTGCGGATGCTGTTCGTCGCGACCATGCCCGTGCCTGCGTCGCCCTCGGGCGGACAGAGCGGAATGCCGTAACGGAGCGCGCCCGAAGGGTCCAAGATCTTCGCACCCTCGGGCGTGAGCCGACCCGCGTCCTCGCCCGCAAGCAAGATCTCGGGCAAAATGTCCTCCACCTTAAAGGGAACTTTCCCCTCCGTGAGGCGGTTGAATTTTTCGAGCATGACGGGATCGTACCGCTTCGTCTTGGGGTCTACGGGGAACATCCCGCTCGCCTCACCGATGCCGATGACCTTTTTGCCCGTCAAAAGCCAGTGCACATAGCCTTCCAGCGTCGTCTGATAGGCGATATCCTTGACGTGTTCCTCGCCGTTCAAGATCGCCTGATAGAGGTGTGCGACCGACCAGCGCGCGGGAATGTGGTACCCGAAAATTTCGGTGAGCCTGTCGCCCGCATACGCCGCCGTGTTGTTGCGCCACGTGCGGAAGGGCACAAGAAGTTTATTGTCCTTGTCGAACACCATGTAGCCGTGCATCATGGCGGAAAAGCCGATCGCCCCGATCGTCGTGAGCGTTACGCCGTACTTTTTGCGCACGTCCTCCGCCATGGAGGCATAGCTCGCCTGCAAGCCGCCGACGATGTCCTCCAAGGTGTACGACCAGATGTTCCCGAGGTGCCTGTTCTCCCACTCATGGCTACCCTGCGCCACGGGCGTGTTGTCCTCGTCCACGAGCACCGCTTTGATGCGCGTGGAGCCGAATTCGATGCCGAGCGCGGTCCTGCCCTGTTCGATTTTTTTTGCAATGTTTTCGTTCATGCGATTCCCCCTTTGCGCGCGTTCCCGCACACCGCTATTATAAAATAAATCGCGGCAAATTTCAATAGGAAAACGCAAAATAATTGCGTAAATTTTTCCCCGAAGCGCGCCGCCCGAGGACAAAAAACGCCCGCGCGGAATTTCTCCGCGCGGGCGCGCCGAACTTCGGTCATTTGCTCTTTTTCTCCGCCTCGTGGACGACGACCTGCGGGAACGGAATGGTAACGCCGTTCTCCTCGAACACCGTCTTGATGGCGCCGCGCATCTGGCGCTGCGCCGCAAAGAAGTCGCCCTCCTTGCACGTCGCACCGAAGTGCAGATCGACGCTCGACGAGGAGAGGTTGTCCACGCCGTTGAAATCGACGTCGCTCAAAAGGAGCGGGCACATCTCGCGGATGCGCGTCTTGTTCGCTTCAAACACTTCCTGCACGTGCTGCAAGTTCTCCTCGTAGCTCACGCCGACGATGACGGTGGGATAGGAGTTCTCGCGGCTCTGGTTGATGAACGTCTTGATCTGGCTGTTGTTGGTGATGCGGATATCGCCGCTGTAATTGATGAGCTTGGTGTTGCGGATGCCGATCTCCTGCACCGTGCCGCGCCAACCGTCGATGGTAACGATGTCGCCCACTTGGAGCGTTCCGTCGCACACGAGGAAGATCCCCGCGACGACGTCTGCGATGAGGCTCTGCATGCCGAGCCCGATCACGAGGGTGAGAACGCCCGCGCCTGCGATGAGCGCGCCCACGTTGAGCCCCCATACGGCGAGGATGGCGATGACGCACACGACCCAAACGACGACCTTGAAGATGCTGTTCACGAGCTTGCCGATGGTAACTCTGCGGTTGGTGCCCTTGAAGATCGCCTTGATGATCGAGCACACGACGTAGAGAACGAGCAGCGTTACGAACAGGATCTGCGCCGTTCTGATCGCGTTGGGGATGAGACGGATGAGAACGTTTACGATGCCGCTGCCCGCGCCCTCGTTCTCACACCACGTGTTGATGTCCTCGTAAAACACGAACCCGAGAACGGTAACCACCGCGAATACGACGAGGAGCACCAGCCCCGTGATCGTCTTAACATTGCCTTTCTTGTTTGCTTGGTTTTCCATTTCAATTCACCTGTGTCCTATAAACTTTGCCACCCGCCAGCACGATCATCTTGACCGCGTCGAGCGAGAAGTCGTCCGCTTCCACTTCGAGCGATTTGTTGAGACTGCCGCGCGCCAACACTTTGACGTAGGTCGTCTTCTTGGAAAGATAGGGGATGCGCTCGCACATATCCGCGACGGTGACCCGTTCGCCGTCGTTGAAATATTCTCCCAGCGTATCCACGTTCACGACCGCCGTCTTGGTCTTGTCGCTGAAACGGTCGCTGTAACCGACGCTCGCTTCCGCCTCCTCGTCGTTCATCATCTCCGCAACTTCCGCGACGTTGATGACGACGTGCTCCCCCGCCGCGGCGGCATGTTCGCCCTGCTCCTCGATGCGCTTAATGAGCTTGCGCGCAAGGAGCGGCTCGTCCGCCTCGTAGGGATATACATAATTCTCGTTCGGCGTTTCTCCCTTCACGGCGCCCGCCTTCTCCGCCGCGTCCGCGATGAGCGCCTTCGCGTAATTGCAACGGCGCGCGTTCTTGATGCGGTAGAGGCAGGGCGTACGGCCGTGCTGCGACTTCGCCGAGACGTCCTCCACGGCGTACTTCGTCCCCTCGTACGCCGCCGTGTCGAGCGCGAGATAGAGACAGAGCGTCTTGCCGCGCATCGTAAATTTCGCGACGCCCGTTCTGCCGAGGCGGAATCCTTCCTTTTTCCACGTCGTGCGCGCCTTGACCTTGCGGTAGGAGAGCAATTCGTTTTTGAGGACGGAATAGTATCCCTTGACGGCTTCGGGCGCCTGAATGATGCGCGCCGTAAAACTTTTATCGTACTTCGCCCGCACGAGACGGTTGCGCGGAACGACGACGCGGAGCACGCCGTCCGCCTCGGGCGACGGCTGCGCGGGGACTTCTTCCTGCGCCGCCTCTTCCTGCGCCGCCGCGGGCGCCGCGGCGATTGCCGCTTCCTCTTCCGCGGGCTGTTCCGCGGGCTCCTCTGCGACGGGCTCCTCCGCAACAGGCTCTTTCGCGGGTCCCTCCGCAACGGGCTCTGCGGCGGGTTCCTCCGCGGGTTCCTCGTGCGTTTCTTCCGCGGCGGGCTCTGCGACAGGTTCCTCCGCGGGCTGTTCCTGCGGCTGTGCCGCACGCTTTTCCCGTACGTGGAGCAAAGCGCTCACGCCCGCAAGGACGGCGATCGCGACGACCGCCACAACGATGGCGATGATCGCCGCCGTCGTGATCGGCGTGAGCAAATACGCAATTTCCATGGTTTTTCTCCCCCTTTTGTGGATTTTTCCGAACACGCGCGCAAGCGCGCGCCCGCATTAAACAAGATTATTATAGTCCTTATGAAAGATGATGTCAAGACTCACGGGAGGAAAAATTTGTCGAATAAACAAAAAAAGACGCCCGAAACAACTCGGACGCCTTTTTAGGCGAATGTTACAGGAGAATACAGATGACGCCGCCCTTCCCCTCGTTGACGATGCGCGTTACCGTCTTGCGCATTTTGCCCTGTAAATTTTCGCTCATCGAGCGGTTCTTGACGGAGAGTTCCTCGCCCAACATATCTTTGAGCGTTCTGCCGAACATGTTGACGCTCCACGCGCGCTCCGGCTCCGTTTGCATCTCCTCCGAGATCTGTTTTACGAACGCTTCGCTCTGCTCGGCGTTGCCGAGCGCGGGACGGACTTCGCCGTTCACGTCTACGCGGATGATGTGATAGCTCGGCGCCACCGCCTGCAAATTGACCCCCACCCTGCCGCTTTTCTTGACGAGGCGGGGTTCGGCGAGATCCATCTCCTCCCGCTCGGGCGGAACGATGCCGTAGCCGTACTCCTGCGCGTCGCGGAACGCCTGCCCCACGCGGGCATAGACGCGCTTCGCCTCCGCGAGCGCCGTAATGTAGCGCATGAGCTCGAAATCGTTCCCGATCTTCTCCCCGCACTGCTCGCCGAGCACCTCGTAGAACGTCCCCTCCTTCGCCTCGACGCGGCAGACCGCCCTGCCCGTCGCCGCGTCCAGTTTCAGGGAAACGGGCGGCATGAGCCGCGCGCTCTCCGCGAACATCGTGTCGAGCACGGCGCAATCGCTCATCTTTGCGATCTTCGGCGCGACGGCGCGCACGCCTGCGAGCGCCTCCGCGATGAGCGGGGAATCTGCGTCGAGCACGCGCATCCAGTCGGGAAGGTCCACGTCCACCGAGAGGACGGGAAATTCATAGAGGATCCGTTCGAGCACGGCGGAGAGGTCCTCCGCCTTCATGATCTCCGCATTGACGGCGAGCACGGGCGCACCGTACCGCTCTTCCAGTTCGGCGCGGAGCGGTTCCGCGCTCTCCGGACGCTTGCAGTTGAGCAGGACGACATAGGGCTTGCCGAGCGCGGCGAGCTCCGCTTGCGCCTTCCGTTCCGCTTCCTCGTACGCCGCCCTCTCGATCCCCGCGACGGAGCCGTCCGTCGTTACGAGCACGGCGACGGTGGAATGATCCCGTATCACCCTTCTCGTGCCCTCTTCCGCCGCCTGTTCAAAGGGAACGGGCGCATCCGACCAAGGGGTCCTGACGAGACGGGGCGCGCCCTCTTCCTCGAAGCCGTTCGCCCCCGCGACGGGAAATCCCACGCAGTCGATGAGCCGCACGCGGGCGACGGCATCCTTCACGCCGATCTCCGCGCCCTCTTCGGGGACGAATTTGGGCTCGGTCGTCATCACCGTCTTGCCCGCCGCCGACTGCGGCAATTCGTCCGTATAGCGCTGTCTCTTTGCGCCGTCCACGCCCGGGAGAACGAGCTCCCGCATGAAGTTCTTTACGAACGTCGATTTCCCCGTGCGGACGGGTCCCACGACGCCCACGAAGATCTCGCCGCCCGTGCGCTTCGCAACGTCCTCGTATACGCTGAAAGTTTCCATAAAATAACGCCTCCGCCGATAGTCAATGCTACTATATGGCGGAGACGGAAATTTTATGACGGTTCGCGGACAATTCCTTTTCAGGCGTCCGACTTTTTTCCGTCGAAGGTCGGCTCGATGGCGGATTGCGCCGCGATCTCGCGGAAATAGGGATCCTCCGAAAAGTCGCGCGGGCGGGTGTACTCCCCGCCGAGCGCCTCGATGGCGTATTTGAGCTCCCGATATTCGAGATAGTTGATCTCGTCGCGGTCGATCGCTTCGAGCAGGACGGGGAGCGCGCGCTCGTCGCCGTAGGCGGCGAGATAGCTCGCGTGCATGGGGAGATCTTCGCTCGTGCGGAACGCCTGTTCGAGCGCGGCATAGATGCGTTCGTCGCGCGTTTTACAGCGGGAGAGGATCTCCAACATGAGTTCCTTCTCCTTCCCCGCCGAGAGCATGGCGAGCGCGCGCTCCTTTGCGGCGTCCGCATTGGTTTTGAGCTGGTCGGCGATGGCGTCTTTGAGTTCCCCGTCCCCGCTCTCGGCGAGCAGGCGGAAATAGGCGTCGAACGCCCGCTCCGAGCCGCCCGCGAGGTTGACGACGAGCGTGAGGATGCGCTCGTCCCCGCTGCCGAGCAGGGCGACGAGCTCCTCGGGACAGGACCGCGCCTCTATCTCGCGGCAGAGAAAATCGGAGACGGGAACGTCCTCTTCGATGTGCCGCGCGAGCGTCTCCGCGAGCTCGGCGTCCGTCATGTCGCGGTAGTAGCCCTTCGGCGTATTGTTCGCCCGCTTCACGAAGGTGTCGCCGAACTTGCGGTACAGCTTGGGAATGACGGATTCCCACTGCTTTTCGGTGTACTTCCCCGCGTTGGTCTGCATGTATTCGGCGAGTTTTTCGTCGAAAAGACCGTCGAAATCGATGAGCTCTTTCATATCCTTTTCCTCATATCATATAGTTGAGAATGCTTTTGACGGTGGCGAGCGGCGCATCGAACATTTTGGCGATCTCCCCGATGTCGCGCACGCCGCGGCGCAGACGGGATTCGCGGTAGATCGCCGCCGCGAGCGCGGAGCGTTCGTCCATATAGTCCCATGCGCCCGCCTCCGCGAGCGATTGGTAGAGATCCTCCGCCGCCGCGCAGATCTTCCCCTCGTTCTCCTCGCCGAGCAGGGCGTATTTCGCGTAGACGTCCGCGAACGCCTTCATAAAGGGCGCGTATTTGCGCCTGCCGATTTCCAGTTTGTGGGTGAAAAATTCCTTGTAGAGGTTGCACACCACGGCGCCGAAAGAGTTGTCCTCGTTGCGCTCGGTGAGATCGTGCAGGACGGAGAGCTTGACGAGCTCGTTGCCGTTGCAGTCGAGCAAGATCTCGCGGAGCAGCGCGTCCGCGCGGCATTTGTCCGCGACGCGCGCCGCGATGATCTGTAATTTCTCGTCCCGCCCCTCCATTTCGTCGAACGCGAGGCGGAAATTTTCGGCAAGCTCGGGAGAATCCGCGAGCGCGGCGAGCGCTTCCTCGTCCGGCTCCGCCGCGTTGCGTTTGAGAAAATAGTCCGCGAGGGCGCGATATTGCTTCTCCGGGACGCGGTAATAATAGTTCATGGGGAACCGCTCCCCCTCCCCCTCGCGCAGGCGGCGCATGTTCACGAGATAGTACGCGGCGACCGCCTTGCGGGGATAGAGCGCGGTGAGCGTCTCCAACGAGGAGATCGCCTCGTCGAGTTTCCCCGTGCGGTAGCCCGCGACGGCGTGGAAATAGAGCACGTCCGCATCGTAGGGCAGATACCGTTTGAGTTTGACGAGCTTTTCAAACGCCTCCTCGTCCATTCCCGTCTCGCAGAGCGCGGTGGTAACGCGGTAGAGGTCCTCTACGCTGTCCGAAGAGATCTCGGAGAGCTTGCGGGCGATCTCCCGCGCGCCCGCCTTGTTCCCGCGCGAATCGAGCACCGCGCAATACGTCGTGAGCGCCTGAATGTTCTCCGGGTGCGTCGCGAGCAGTTTGAGGCACTCCTGTTCCGCGCCGTCCTCGTCGCCGAGCATGAGCGTGCACATCGCCGAAAGTCCCGCCGCGGAGGGATAATCCGCCGCCGTGGGCGGGATCTCCGCAAACGCGGCGCGCGCGCTTTCGAGCTCGCCCGCTTTGAGCAGCCCGAGCCCGCGCTGCAACATCTCGGGGTCGCCCTCCTCCGAGTGCACGATGCGGAGGTTGGGGCGGGAGATCTCCTCGATCTCCGCTTCGAGCGCCTCCTCTTCCTCCTCGTCCGTCTCCCCCGCGGACGCGTTGAGCGCGCGGTGATAGTAGATCGCGGACTGCACGTCGTTGCCCATGTTCATGAACGCGACGGCGAGCCCCTCGTAACCCTCCGAAAAATCCGCCTCGTTGCAGGTGTCCAGAAAGCGGAACCACGCGTCCGCGGCGAGCTGCCAAAGTTCGAGCGCCTCGTAGACGTCCGCATAGAGCGCGGAGGCGTCCGCGCTCGGTTCGTACATGCCGCTCCGCTTGTTGAGCACGGAAAGCGCGCCGAAATAGTCGCCGTCTTGCAGGCGTTTTTCTGCGCTGTCGAGCAAAAATTCGTCGCTGAATTCCAGCTTGCGGATATGTTCGTCCCTTCTCATCCCTTCTCCCCGCCGCCAAAGATCGCGGAAACTTCCCGCGGCGTAAACGTATGATCGGTGTTGCACCAATGGCAGTGGACGGAAATTTTTCCCTCTTCCGCCGCGACCTTTTCCGCCTCCTCTCTGCCGAGCGCGGCGACGATCTGCCTTGCCCGCGCCCGCGAACAGGAACAGCGGTACACGATCTCCCGCTCCTCCCATTTTTCCGCGCCGAGCGCGCGCAAGATCTCCTCCGCGCAGAAGGGCGCCGCGCCGCCGCGATAGCGCGCGATGCGCTCCCGCGCAAAGGCATGCGCTTCCGCCCCCGCGCCGGGAAGCGGCTGCATGAATACGCCGTACGCCTCGTGCACGCCCCCTTCATCCGCCCGCACGCCGAGCGCGACCGCCGTGGGACGCTGTTCGCTTTCGAGAAAATACGCCGAAAGATCCCCTTCGACGTCCCCCGAGACAAGGGGCGTCGCGCCCGAGAAGGGAAGCCCCTCCCCGTCGTCGCGCGAGACGGTGAAAACGCCCGCCTTCCCCACAAAGCCCGCAACGTCCTGCTCCCCGTCCGCACGGAGCGGAAGAAAGACTTGCGGATGCTCCGCGAAGCCGCGCATGCGGAGCGCGCCGTCCCCCGAGACGCACAGTCTTCCGCCCGCGCCCCCGCCGTCCAGCGAGACGGTGAGCGCGCTCTCTTCCCGTTTGAGCCATCCGCAAAGGTATGCGCCCGCGGTGAGCGCGCGCCCGAGCGCCGCCGCCGCGACGGGCGAGAGCGCATGGAGCCGCGCCGCCTCCGCGGCGAGCGCGGCGGTATCCAGCACGGCGAGGGAGACTTCCCCGCCGCACACGAGCGTTCTATACAGTTTGCTCACGCCTTTCTGCATATAAAATTCAGCCTGTCGCTCCCCTCTTTCGGCTCCCCGAGCTTTCCCTCGACGCGGACGGAAAACCCCGCCGCGCGGAGCGCGCCGACGACGTCCTCTTCCTCGTGGATGTACTGCACGTGCCGCTCGTCCAGACGGCGGAAATCGCCGCTTTCTTGCCGCACGAACAGGGTAACGTCCGTCTCCACGCGGTCCTCCCGCAGCCGATTGAAGGAAAAATACGCGATATCGTCGCGGTCGTCCGCAAGGATATTATTTGCAACTTTGTTGCGCAATTTGTACGGCGAACTCACATCCAGCCAAAACACGCCGCCCCGCGGGAGGAGCGCCGCCGCCCTGCGGAAGGCGGGCAGGAGCGCGCTCTGCTGCACATAGTTGTAGCAATCGTTGGGCGAGAGGAGAAAATCGAACTTCTCGCCCGCGGGAAGTTTTGCGGCGTCCGCCTGCAAAAAACGGACAGAGAGCCCCTCCTCCCGCGCGCGGCGCGCCGCGACGGAGAGCATCGCGGAAGAGATGTCCATGCCCGTCATCGTATAGCCCGCCCGCGTGAGCGCGCGGCAAAACGCGCCGCTCCCGCAGCCGACTTCCAGCCCCTTCTTCCCCGCGCCGAGCGCGCGGAGCCCCCCAATAAAATACTGCGACCAATGGGGATAGTCGCAGTCGTCGTTCAGGAGCTCGAACCACTCGGCAAGATTGTCGTATGCCCGTGCCTGCGGCATAAAGTCTCCTTATTTGCGTTTGTTGAGCATCTTGGGAGGTCTCGGCGGTTTCTTTTTCTTGCCCGAGTCCTCTTGCAGGGCGCGTTCGCGCTCCTCGAACTGCTTGTTGTATTCCACGAACTGTTCGTCGTTCTTGTGCTCTTCCTCGTACGCCTTCGCGTCCTGTTCCATGGCGTCCTTGCTCTCTTTGAGGCGGCGAAGGTCCTCGCGCGAGAAGGAATCGGGAAGCTGATACACTTCCACGTCGTCGTCGATGGGCTTGATGGGACGGCAGACGAGCTTGCTCTTCCCCTGCGCCACGATCATGCGCTTGTACTCGCGCATCGCCGCGCTCTCCGAGGCGGGCTGTCCGCCCGTCTTGTCCTTGCCCTTTTCCTTATCCTTATTGTAGAGTCCCCTGCCCGTCGCGTAGCCCATCGTGGGGTTGACGAAGCGGTCGAACGCCCACTGGCAATAGTCCATCCAGACGAGCATGGCATAGGAAAATCCGATGAGGATGAGGATGACGAGCCCGATCACGAGGATGAACTGCGAGCCGAGCACGATGAGAAGGAAGGGCCACAGCGCGACCGCCGCGAAGAACACCGTCTGCGGGAAGGTGCCGATCGTCATGACGACGGCGTTGCGGAAGAGCGCCCAAATTCCCTGTTTGTAGTTGACGCCGAGGGAGATCATCCACAGGCACACGAGCAAGAAGAACGCCACGAGGATATATCCCACGATCTTGGAGGCGAGCAGCCAGCCCGAATAGGGATTGCCCACCGCGATCATATAGTCGGCAAGGTTGCCCATCGTCCGCGCGACGAAGAGAACGAAGGTAAAGAGAAGCACCGCTTCGAGCACGTTGAGGAAGTTGCGCTTGATGCCGCGCAAAAAGTCGTTCGCGACGAATACGCCCTCCGTCCAGATGAGGTTGCGGATGATATACATCCCGCCCGAGAGCCCCACCCCCGCGAGCACGCCCGCCGGGATAAAGAGCGCGAAGAAGAGCAGATCCGCCTGAAATACGGTGTACTCCGCGACCCCCATGACATTGGGGATGATGGGATAGCTCGCGCCGAGCGCCGCGCCGTACGGACCGATGATGCCCTGCGTCGCAATGGCGGCATACCGCCAAAACACAATCGCCGCGATGGGAAGGAAGGTGAGCAAAACGAGCAGATTGACGAGGATGAGCCTGCCGAACCGCCCCTTCAAAATATCCCAAAACAGCCCGAACCGACTCGTGGGAAGGGTACTGCGCGCGTAGTCCTCGCTGCGCTCCTTTCCTTCCAACCAACGGGCGACGAGCCCCTTTCTTTCCCGATCCGCCATACGCTATGCTCCGATTTTCCCCGTAAAATTTCGGCAAAATTTTTCACCGTATTGCTATTGTACTACAAACCGAGAAATATTTCAATTAAAATCGGGTGAATTTTCCTTGATTTTTACTTGCTTGTATGGTAAAATTGATTTTGCTCAAAAGAGGAGCGGCAGAACATGAGTACCCCGCCGAAGGAGAGAAGAGGCTCTCCGCCACAACGGCGAAGGGAAAGGGTATCGCCGCCGAAACGCGCGAGTTCCTCCGCCGCGCGTTGGAAGTAAGGGTCAACACCTTTGCTTCTGTCGCCTTGCGGCGATGCGCTTTTCTGCCACGGGAGGCGCTCTTCGAGCCGCCTTTTTTCTTACCGAAATAAAACCCCGACGGGAGGTCTCCATGAAAATTTACAATGTCGGCGTCATCGGCGCGACGGGCATGGTGGGACAGCGGTTTCTCACCCTGCTCGACGGACACCCCTTTTTCCGCCCCGCCGCCCTTCTCGCAAGCGCGCGGAGCGCGGGAAAGAAGTACTGCGACGCGGTCGGCGGCAAGTGGGCGATGACGGTCCCCGTCCCCGCCTATGCGCAGAATATGACGGTGCTCGACGGTGCCGACCCCGCCGCGCTGAAAGGCAAGGTGGACTTCGTCTTTTGCGCCGTCAACATGAAAAAGGAAGAGATACGAGCGCTCGAAGAAGCCTACGCCCGCGCGGAGATCCCCGTGGTCTCCAACAACTCGGCGCACCGCTTTACGCCCGACGTGCCCATGGTGATCCCCGAGATCAATCCCGAACACCTCGCGGTCATCCGTGCGCAGAGGGCGCGGCTCGGCACGAAGCGCGGGTTTATCGCCGTCAAGAGCAACTGCTCGCTGCAATCGTACGTTCCCCTTCTGCACCCGCTCCTCCCCTTCGGCGTCGAAAAGGTGGCGGTCTGCACCTATCAGGCGATCTCGGGCGCGGGCAAGACGTTTGAAACGATGCCCGAAATTCTCGACAACATCATCCCTTATATCGGCGGCGAGGAGGAAAAGAGCGAGGAGGAGCCCCTCAAAATTTGGGGAAGGGTGCAAGACGGGCAGATCGTTCCCGCAGACGCGCCCGCCATCTCGGCGCAGTGTCTGCGCGTCCCCGTCTCGGACGGGCACACGGCGGCGGTGTTCGTCTCCTTCAAGAAGAAGCCCTCGCGGGAACAGATCCTCGAAGCATGGAAAAATTACGCGGGCGAGCCGCAAAAACTCGGGCTCCCCTCCGCGCCCAAACAGTTCTTGCACTACCTCGGCGAGGACGACCGCCCGCAGCCCAAGCTCGACCGCATGACGGAAAACGGCATGGCGGTGACGGCGGGAAGACTGCGCGAGGACGAACTTTTCGACTGGAAATTTATCGGCTGTTCGCACAACACCCTGCGCGGCGCGGCGGGAGGCGCCGTGCTCCTTGCCGAACTGCTCGCCGCAAAAGGCTATTTCGATTGAGCAATCGCGGCGCGAAAATCATACACTGATAGAAAAACGTTCAAAGGAGAGCGGCATGACCGGATTTTTACGCGGAAGCGTTACGGCGACCATCACCCCTTTCACGGAGGACGGCGTCGACCTCGAAACGTTCGCCGAACTCGCGGAATTTCAACTGAAAAACGGAACGGACGCCCTCGTCGTGCTCGGCTCGACGGGCGAGCCCGCCACGATGACGGAGGCGGAAAAGGATTCGCTCATGCGGTTTTCCGCCGAGCGGTTCGGCGAGCGCACGAAACTGCTCTTCGGCTCGGGCGGGAACTGCACGCGCGACGCGGTGAACGCGAGCATCCGCGCGGAACGGGCGGGCGCGCACGGGCTCCTCTGCATCACACCCTACTACAATAAGTGCACGCAAAACGGACTCGCGGAATATTACCGCGCGATCTGCGAGGCGGTCTCCATTCCCGTCGTCGCCTACAACGTCCCCTCGCGCACGGGCGTGAACATCCTGCCCGAGACAATGGCGCGCATCGCGGAACTTCCGAACATGGCGGGCATCAAAGAGGCGAGCGGCAACATGGCGCAGATCCTCGAAACGGCGCGCCTCATCCGCGAAAAGTGCGATCTCTATTCGGGCGACGACGCGCTCAACCTGCCCATCCTCTGCGCGGGCGGGACGGCGGTCGTCTCCGTCGTCTCCAACCTCGTCCCGCGGGACGTGAAGGCGTTGGCGGAGGCGGCGCTTGCGGGCGATCTCGCGCGGGCGATCTCCCTCCACGACGCCCTGCTCCCCCTCGTGAAGGCGTGCTTTTCGGAAGTCAATCCCATCCCCGTGAAGGCGGGCGTCAACGCGCTCGGGTTCTCCGCCGGCGTGCCGCGCGCCCCCCTCACCCCCCTCGAAGAGGGACATCGGGCGGAACTTTACGCGGCGATGAAACATTACGGTTTGAAGGTGATCGCATGAAACTCATCCTCTGCGGCGCATGCGGCAGAATGGGAAAGACCGTCGCCGCGATGGCGGAACGCATGGGCGAGAACGTCGTCTGCGGCGTGGATATCTCCCCCGCGCCCGCGGCGTTTCCCGTCTATCCCGACCTTTCCCGCGTCTGCGAACAGGCGGACGCGCTCGTGGACTTCTCCTCCCCCCGCGGGACGGAGGAACGGCTCGCCTTCTGCCAAGCGCGCGGGCTCCCCGCCGTGCTCGGCGCGACGGGATATTCGGAAGAGGAACTCCGCGCCGTGGAGCGCGCCGCCGAACATATGCCGATCTTCCGCTCCGAGAACTTCTCCATCGGGATCAATCTCATGCGGCTGCTTGTGAAAAAAGCGGCGCAAGCGCTCGGCGATGCGTTCGATGCGGAGATCGTGGAGCGGCACCACGCCCTCAAAAAGGACGCCCCCTCCGGCACGGCGCTCATGCTCGCGGAGAGCGTGAACGAGGGATACGGCGGGACAAAGCGCAACGTCTGCGGGCGGGAAGGAAGGACAGACGCGCGCGACAAGCGGGAGATCGGCATCCACGCCGTGCGGGGCGGCAATATCGTGGGCGAACACGAGGTGATGTTCGCGGGCGAGGACGAGATCCTCACCTTCTCGCACTCCGCGCGGAGCCGCGACATCTTCGCGCGCGGCGCGCTCATCGCGGCGAAATGGCTGCTCGGACGCCCCGCGGGGCTGTACGGCATGGACGATCTTCTCGCAGACGCAAAGTAGCGAAAACGCCGTCCCGACGGGGACGGCGCCGCTTTTGAAAAAATTTGCGTTCGCGGCGAAATTTTGCTTGACTTCGCGCATGCTTTTTGCTATTCTAATAAAGCGTGCGAGCGCAGACAGGCAGAATGCGCTGGTGTAGCTCAGTCGGTAGAGCGCGTCCTTGGTAAGGACGAGGTCGGCGGTCCGAGTCCGCTCATCAGCTCCAAAAGGCTCCCCTTTGCGGGGAGTTTTTTTATACGCGGACGAGGAGCGCCTATCGGGGGTTCCGCAACGTAATTTTTTTATTTTTCCGAAATGTAGATAGTTAAAGTAAAAAAAGGCTTCTTTTTTCTTTTCGCGTAGGAAAGACCTACGCACTTTCTTTTTTTATTGGCGCTTTTTCTTCGCGAAGGCGACGATCTTATCCGCAGGCGGCTTACGGACGTAAGCCGCTTTTTTTTGCGGAAACATCGGCGCGGCGGGAAACGCAGAAAGAGAAAAGAGCCCGCCGTTTTCCGCGGCGGGCCCTCAAAATTTCTTACCCCATTGCGCTAATTTTGTTCCGCAAACTGTTTGAGAATGCGGAAAAGTTCGGGCGAGATGACGTGCTCGATGCGGCAGGCGTTCTCCTCCGCGAGCTTTGCGTCCGCGCCGATCTTCATGAGGAGCGCGGTGATGACTCTGTGCCGCTCGTAGATGTCCGATGCGCGCGCAAGTCCCTCCGCCGTGAGCGTGATCTCGTCGCTGCCGTTGATCTCGATGTATCCCTTTTTGTGCAGAAGCCCCACCGCGCGCGACACGCTGGACTTCGCATAGCCGAGCTCCCCCGCAATGTCGATGGCGTGGACGCTCGGATGTTTGCCTTTGAGGAGCAATATGGTTTCCAGATACATCTCTTCCGATTCGCGAATTTTCATCTTTCCTTCCCCCGATGATATTATAAAACATTTGAGCGCGTTTGTAAAGACTTCGGGGGAAGTTTTTGTGAAATTCAATCGTTTTGCCGCAAAAACAGACCGTCGGCGTTCGCATCGAGCACGATCTTGCTCCCCGCCGCGGGGTCCTTTTCGACGATGTACCGCGCGATGAGCGTCTCCGCATGCGCCTGCAAGAAGCGTTTGAGCGGGCGCGCGCCGTAAACGCCGTCGTAACCGTTGTCCGCGATGTAAGCCTTCGCCCTGTCCGTCGTTTCGAGCGCGAGCCCCTCCGCCGTGAGACGGGCGGAGAGCCGCGACAAAAGGATCTCCACGATGGCGTCCACGTCCTTTTTCGTGAGCGGGCGGAAGAGAACGATCTCGTCCAGACGGTTGAGAAATTCGGGACGGAAGGTGCGTTTCAGGAGCGCGTCCACCCGTTCGCGCGCCTCGGGCGCGATCTCGCCGTCCTCCACGCCGTCCATGATAAATTCCGAGCCGAGGTTGGACGTGAGGATGATGACGGTGTTCTTGAAATCCACCGTTCTACCCTGCGAATCGGTAACTCTTCCGTCGTCGAGGATCTGCAAGAGGATGTTGAACACGTCGGGATGCGCCTTTTCCACCTCGTCGAAGAGGACGATGGAATAGGGCTTTCTGCGCACCGCCTCGGTGAGCGTGCCGCCCTCCTCGTAGCCGACGTATCCCGGGGGCGCGCCGACGAGACGGGAGACGGAGAACTTCTCCATATATTCGCTCATGTCGATGCGGACGATGTTTTTTTCGTCGTCGAAGAGGTTCTCCGCGAGCGCCTTGCAAAGCTCCGTCTTGCCCACGCCCGTAGGTCCCAAAAAGAGGAAGGAACCGATGGGACGGTTGGGGTCGGAAATGCCCGCGCGGGCGCGGAGAATGGCTTCGGAGACCTTTCTCACCGCCTCGTCCTGCCCGATCACGCGGCGATGCAAGTCGTCGCCGAGGCGCAAGAGTTTCTCGCGCTCCCCCTCTTTGAGCCGCGCGACGGGGATACCCGTCCACCGCGCGACGATCTTGTTGATCTCCTCCTCCGTGACCTCGTCTTGCAGGATGGCGTCCTCTCGGTCGCTCACGCTCTTTTTCGCCTCTTCGAGCTTCTTTTGCAGGGCGGGAAGTTCCCCATAGCGCAGGCGCGACGCCTTTTCCAGCTCGCCGCGCGTCATGGCGGAATCGATCTCCCCGCTCAAACGGTCGATCTGCTCTTTGAGCTCTTTCTCCGCGCGGATGGCGTTCTTTTCGTCCTCCCACTTTGCGCGCATGCCGTGGAAACTCTCCTTGCTCTCCGCAAGCTCCTTGCGCAAGGTTTCGAGGCGGGCGGCGGAGAGGTTGTCCTTCTCCTTGGCGAGCGCCTTCTCCTCCACTTCGAGCTGTAAAATTTTTCGGTTGAGTGCGTCCATTTCGGCGGGCATGGAGTCGATCTCCGTGCGGACCATCGCCGCCGCCTCGTCCACGAGGTCGATGGCTTTATCGGGAAGGAAACGGTCGGTGATGTAGCGGTTGGAGAGCGTCGCGGCGGCGACGAGCGCGTCGTCGTGGATGCGCACGCCGTGGAAGATCTCGAACCGCTCTTTGAGCCCCCGCAGGATGGACACGGTGTCCTCCACGGTGGGCTCGCCGACGAGCACGGGCTGGAAGCGGCGTTCGAGCGCGGCGTCCTTTTCGATATATTTGCGGTATTCGTCCAGCGTCGTCGCGCCGATGCAGTGCAGTTCTCCCCGCGCGAGCAACGGCTTCAACAGGTTGCCCGCGTCCATGGCGCCCTCCGTTCTGCCCGCGCCCACGACGGTGTGGAGCTCGTCGATGAAGAGAAGGATCTTCCCCTCCGACTTCGACACTTCGCCGAGCACGGCTTTGAGCCGCTCCTCGAACTCGCCGCGGTACTTCGCGCCCGCGATGAGCGCGCCCATATCGAGCGCGAACAGCGTCTTGTTTTTGAGCCCCTCGGGCACGTCCCCGCGCGCGATGCGCTGGGCGAGCCCCTCCGCGATCGCCGTCTTGCCGACGCCCGGTTCGCCGATGAGGACGGGGTTGTTCTTCGTCTTGCGCGAAAGGATGCGGATGACGTTGCGGATCTCCTCGTCCCGCCCGATGACGGGTTCGAGCTTGTGCGCGCGCGCCCGCGCCGTGAGGTCGGCGCCGTACTTTTCGAGCGCCTCGTAGGTGTCCTCGGGGTTGTCGCTCGTTACGTTTCGGTTGCCCCGTACCCCTTTCAACCCTTCGAGAAAGCGTTCTTTCCCGACGCCGAAGCGCGCGAATACCCCTTTGAGCCGCTCCTCCGCGTTTTCGAGAAGGCTCAAAAAGAGATGTTCCACCGAGACGTATTCGTCCTTCATGGAGTCCGCGATCCGCTCGGCTTCGCTCAACGTGCGGGCGAGCGCCGCCGTGGGATAGGCGCCCGACGCCGCGCCCGAGACGCGGGGAAGCCGCTCGATCTCCTCCTTTACCGCGTCCGCGAGCCCGCGGGCGTCTACGCCCGCGCCGGAAAGCACGCGAAAAATCAACCCGTCCCGCTCCAAGAGCGCGTGCGCAAGGTGGAGCGTGCCGAGCTCGGCGTTGCCGTACTCCGCCGCCGTCTGTTGCGCCGTCTCGATCGCCTGCGCCGATTTTTGCGTAAATTTATTTGCGTCCATCTTTTTTTCTCCCGCGGGGGATGCGTTCCGCCTCCCCCTTTCGCTATAATTATACCGCGCGGCGCGCTCCGTTAAACGGAAACGGACATTTCCGCTTATCGGCATCTTTTGCGGAAAAGCGGGCAAAAATTTCCCGTTTCCGTATTGACTTCACGGGAAAAAACCGCTATAATAAGAACGGCGGCGAAATTCGCCAGTTTTTTGCCGCGCAAAAAAAGAAATATTTATATTTTATGGAGGTTTTCGATGACAAAAATGACGATCGACGGCAATACCGCCGCCTCGCACGTCGCTTACGCGTTCTCGGAAGTGGCTGCGATCTACCCCATCACCCCCTCCTCCCCCATGGCGGAATCCGCCGATGAGTGGGCGACGCAGGGCAGGGTGAACATGTGGGGACAAAAGCTCCGCATCGCGGAGATGCAGTCCGAGGGCGGCGCCGCGGGCGCGGTGCACGGCTCTCTTGCCGCGGGCGCGCTCACGACGACGTATACCGCCTCGCAGGGGCTCCTTCTCATGATCCCCAACATGTACAAGATCTCGGGCGAGCTTCTGCCTATGGTCATGCACGTCTCGGCGCGTGCGCTCGCCGCGCATTCGCTGAACATCTTCGGCGATCACGCGGACGTAATGGCTTGCCGCCAGACGGGCTTTGCGATGATCGCGGGCTGCTCGGTGCAGGAAGTGATGGATCTCGCGCTCGTGGCGCACCTCTCCACCCTTCGCGCCCGCGTGCCCTTCATCAACTTCTTCGACGGCTTCCGTACCTCCCACGAGGTGAGCAAGATCGACGGGATCGACTACGACGAGATGAAGGCGATCTTCGACAAGAAGGGTCTCCAAAAGGACGTGGACGAATTCAAGGCGCGCGCGCTCAATCCCGAGCACCCCGTCCAGCGCGGCACGGCGCAGAACGGCGATACATACTTCCAGAACAGAGAGACGGCGAACAGCTACTACGCGGCAACCCCCGCCATCGTGCAGGAGATGATGGACGAGGTCTCCGCCCTCACGGGAAGAAACTATCACCTCTTCGACTATGTGGGCGCGCCCGATGCAAAGCATGTCATCGTCATCATGGGTTCGGGCGCGGAGACCGTGGAAGAGTCCATCAACAAGCTCAACGCGAAGGGCAAGAAGTACGGGCTCATCAAGGTCCGCCTGTATCGCCCCTTCGTCGCGGACGCGTTCGTCTCCTGCATTCCCAAGACCTGCAAGAAGATCGCCGTTCTCGACAGAACGAAGGAACCCGGGTCGCTCGGCGAGCCGCTCTACCTCGACGTCTGCACCGCGCTCCTCGAAAAGAACGTGAAAAACATTCAGGTCGTCGGCGGCAGATACGGGCTCGGCTCCAAGGAGTTCAACCCCTCCATGGTGCTCTCCGTCTATAAGAACCTCGAACAGAAAGAGCCCAAGAACCACTTCACCGTGGGCATCTATGAGGACGTTACGAACAGCTCCCTCGATTTCTCCGAGAAGTTCGACGCGGCGCCCGAGGGTTCTACCTCCGCGAAGTTCTACGGGCTCGGCTCGGACGGTACCGTCGGCGCGAACAAGAACTCCATCAAGATCATCGGCGATCACACCGATATGTACGCGCAGGCGTATTTCTTCTACGATTCCAAGAAGTCGGGCGGCATCACCGTCTCGCATCTCCGCTTCGGCAAGAAGCCTATCCAGAGCGAATACCTCATCGACGCGGCGGACTTCATCGCCTGCCATAACCCCTCCTATGTCATCCGCTACGACATGGTCTCCGACCTGAAAAAGGGCGGCGCCTTCCTGCTCAACGCGCCGTGGACGACGGTTAAAGAGCTCGAAAAGAACCTGCCCGCGAAGGTGAAGAACGCGCTCGCGGCGAAACACGCCAGCCTGTATGTCATCGACGCGATCTCCATCGCGAAGAAGCTCGGGCTGGGCGGCAGAACGAACACCATTCTGCAATCGGCGTTCTTCCTCATCAACGAGCAGATCATGCCCTACACGGACGCCGTGGAGTACATGAAGAAGATGGCGTACAAGTCCTTCGCGCGGAAGGGCGACGCCGTCGTGCAGATGAACTACAACGCGATCGACTCCGCGAAAGCCAACCTCGTGAAGATTAAGATCCCCGCGTCGTGGAAGACGACGACGGAGGGCGCGGAGATGGTGAAGCTCGCCGACAACGACTATTTCAAGAACGTCATCGCGCCCATCCTCGCCCTCGAAGGCGACAAACTCCCCTCCTCGGCGTTCAATGCGGACGGTTCCGTCCCCACGGGCACGACGAAGTACGAAAAGCGCGGCGTCGCCGTGATGGTGCCCAAGTGGGTGAAAGAGAACTGCGTGCAGTGCAACCAGTGCTCCTTCGTCTGCCCGCACGCGTGCATCCGTCCCGCCCTTGTCGCGGCGGGAAGCGAGAAGCCCGAAGCATTCGACACCAAGCCCGCGACGGGCGTCCCGGGATATGAGTTCCGCATGCAGGTGAGCCCGCTCGACTGCATGGGCTGCGGCGTGTGCGCGGAGGTCTGCCCCGGCATGAAGGGCAACAAGGCGCTCGTGATG
>CANQMN010000014.1 GCA_947624965.1 uncultured Clostridia bacterium | reverse complement strand
TGCAAGCGGTGGAAATCATCTACAACTGCGTTGGGGCAATTCCCGACCTCGCGCAGGAAGAAGCCGCTTAACACGGGGAGGACAACGAATAAGCGGTTTGACTAACCGCCAAACCGCTTATTCATAGAATCCCTATGGACACCCGCCTTTGCGAGCGATATTTTTCAACTCTTTGTTTCCTCGAAGATCTCCACGATCTTATCGATCCGTTCCCTGTCCTCCTGCGGAAGAGCGCGGTAACGGTTCAGCAGTTTTTGTTCATGGGAAGAGGGGATGAGCGGGTTGGGATTTACCGTTCCGTCTCTGCCGAGAAGTTCGTCGATGCTCACCGAAAAAAAGTCCGCGAACAAGATCAGCGTCTCATAGGGGGCTTGCCGCTCCTCGTTTTCGTAGTTGGCGATCGTATTCTGGTGGATCCCCGTAAGCCGCGCGAGTTCGCTCCTCTTCAAGCCGTTTTCCAATCTGATTTCTTTGAGTCGGAACACATGACCCTCCATTTTGCAGTCTTTTTCTAAAATTATAACAAAACGGATTTTTTTAATACAAAAAAGCTCCAAAATGAGTTGACAATGTGAAAACAATGTGTTAAACTACCCATAATGAGTGAAAACTCAAATTCACATAGGAGGTATGATATGGCTATTGCGGGTTTGGTGTTTGCGATCCTCGGGCTTGTCTGCGGTTTTATCGGGTTCGCGGTGCCCATTTTGAGCATCATCGGGCTTCCCGTCGCGCTCGTCGGCTTGATTTTGAGCGCCGTGGCATTGCATCGGCAAAAGACGGGTCTCTCGATCGCGGGTCTCGTGATCGGGATCATCGCGACCGTTTTCACCGCAGTCACGTTCTTCACCTGTGGCATCTGCGTTCTCTGCGCCGCCACGACCGCCGGCGCGCTCGTGTGAGCCGGGAAGGAGGGAACGCGTTGTCCGTTCCCTCAACATGTTTCTTTCGCTTATGGAAATAAAAGTCAGTTCTTTCTCTCTCTTCGGGAAAGAAATTCCGTTTTACGGGATACTGTTCATCGTCGGGTTTGCCGTCGCCGTAGTAACGGCGATCCCCAAGGCGCGCAAGATGAAACTGCCGATCACGGGACTCATCTGTTCGGGCGTGTTTGCGGGCGTCGGCGGGATCCTCGGCGCGAAACTGCTTTCCGTGCTCACTTCCATTCGCTATATCATAGAGTATAAAATTCCCTTCCTCGATATCATTCAAAACGGCTTCGTGTTCTACGGCGGATTGATCGGCGGCGCGTTGGGTCTCTTTATTTTTACGAAGGCGTTCCGCGCGCCCGTTTTGCAGTATTTCGACCTCTTCGCCGCGGGCGCCGCGCTCGGGCATGCGTTCGGAAGGATCGGCTGTCTCTTTTCGGGTTGCTGTTACGGCTTGCCGACGTCGGGCGGCTTTTATGTCATATATCGGCACGCCATCGACCCGAACGTTCCGCTCGGAGTGCCGCTTCTCCCCATTCAGCTCATCGAAAGTTTCTGCCTCGTCGCCATTTACATCGTGAGCGAGATCGCGTTTTATCGGGGGAAGCGCGCGGGGATCAGCGCCGCCGTCTATGCGCTGTCCTATGCGACGGCGCGCTTTATTCTCGAATTTTTCCGCGGAGACCCCGTTCGCGGCGTGTGGGGCGGACTGTCCACGTCGCAGTATATCTCTCTTGCCATTGTTCTGTTTTGTTGCGCGCTGCTGTTCTATCTCCGTTTCCGACGCAAAAAGAACGGATAAAAAAACCGCCGCCGAGGGCGTTTGCCCTCGGCGGCGGTCGTTTTTTCTTTTCCTTATTTTTGAATGAGGCTCTTTCCCGTCATCTCGGGAGGGATGGGCAGACCCATCACTTCCAAAAGGGTGGGGGCAAGGTCCGCCAAAATGCCGTCCGTGCGCAGCTTTGCATTCTTGTATTTCTCGGAGATGAGCACGACGGGCACGGGGTTGGTGGTGTGCGCCGTGAAGGGGGAGCCGTCGGAATCGAGCATCTTGTCGGCATTGCCGTGATCGGCGGTGAGAAGGGCGCTCCCGCCCATGGAGAGAATTTTATCGACGACCTTCTTCACGCACCCGTCCACGGTGTGCACGGCTTTCACGGCGGCGGGGATCACGCCCGTATGTCCCACCATGTCGCAGTTGGCGAAATTCAGGATCATCGCGTCGTACTCGCCCGTGGAGAGCTCCGCGATCGCGCGCTCGGTAACTTCGGGCGCGGACATTTCGGGTTGCAGGTCGTACGTTGCGACCTTGGGGGAATTGATGAGCACGCGCACTTCGTCCTTGTTCGGGGCTTCCACACCGCCGTTGAAGAAGAAGGTAACGTGCGCGTATTTTTCGGTCTCGGCGATGCGCAGTTGCTTTTTGCCCATCTTGGAGAGATATTCCCCGAGCGTATTGTCGAGGCTCTGTTTGGGGAAGGCGATCTCCACGTTTTTATAGGCGGCGTCGTACACCGTGAAGCACACGTACACGGGCGCCAAAAAGCCCGTCTTTCTCTCGAACGCCGTGCCCTTGGGAACGACGAAGGGATCCTGCGTAAACGCGCGGGTGATTTCGCGGGCGCGGTCGGGGCGGAAGTTGAAGAAGATGATGCTGTCTCCCTTCCCGACGAGTGCAACGGGCTCGCCGTTTTCACAGATGTTGGTGGGAAGGACGAATTCGTCCGTAACGCCGCCCGCGTAACTTGCTTCGAGCGCGGCGACGGGGTCCTCCGCGTGGATGCCCGTCCCGAGGGTGAGCATGTCGTAGCTCTTTTCCTCGCGGTCCCAGTTGTTGTCGCGGTCCATCGAGTAGTACCTGCCCGAGAGAGAGGCGATCTTGCCGTAGCCGAGCTCCTTCATCTTGGCTTGGAGCTGTTTCACATACTCTACGCCCGAGGTGGGGGAGACGTCGCGCCCGTCCATAAAGCCGTGCACATAAGTTTCGGGCACGCCGCGCTTCTTCGCCATTTCGAGGAGGGCGAAGAGGTGCGTGATGTGGGAATGCACGCCGCCGTCCGATAAAAGCCCCCACAGGTGCAGTTTTTTACGGTTGTCGCGCGCGCTGTCCATCGCCTTGATGAGAGCGGGATTTTCAAAGAAATCGCCGTCCTCGATGGCTTTCGTGATCTTGGTGAGGTCTTGGTAGACGATGCGCCCCGCGCCCATGTTGAGATGTCCGACTTCGGAGTTGCCCATCTGTCCTTCGGGGAGCCCGACGGAGAGCCCGCTCGCGCCGAGCGTCGCGGAGGGATATTCCGCGCGGAGGGCGTTCACGTTCTTACTGCCGTCCATGTAGATGGCGTTGCCGTCATGCTCGGGGTTGAGCCCGTAGCCGTCCATGATGATGATTGCATAAGGTATTTTTTTCATGTAAATTCCTCTCGATCGATTTCCCGCTTATTATACACCAAACGGACGGGAAAGGCAAGCATAGAGAAAAAAATTAAAAAAGTTTTGCGAAGAAAGGGAAGGCGCCGCCAAAACGAAGGAAAAAATCGTTTTGGCGGCGCCTTGCGGGCGCGCTCTATTTGGAATATTCCTTCCGGAACGCGGCGGGGGAGAGCCCCGTCTTTTTCTTGAACAGATTGGAGAAATAAAATTCGTCCGAGAAGGCGAGTTGCGCCGCGATCGAGGCGATCGTCTCGTTCGAGCGGAGCAGCATCGTCTTGGCGAGTTCGAGTTTTTGGTTGAGGATATACCGATAGGGCGGTTCGCCGTACTGCCGCTTGAATTCGCGGTAGACGGTGGGCTTGGAGACGAAGCATTTCTCCGCAATCGCGCCGATGTCCGCCTTTTCGTAGACGGAGGCGTTGAGCAGTTCCTTTATCTCCTTGGCGAGCCGCGATTCGCCCTCGCTCGACTTTTGCCGCACCAGCTCCGCCATGCGGAGGAGGATGTCGCTCACGAGGCGAAAGACGGGGAAGCACAGCTTGTTGTTGTTCGGGGTCTCCTTGGCGAGGCGGATGATTTCGAGGAACTGCGCCTCGCAGGGGACGCCCCGCACGACGGGGCGGCGTTCCAGCCCGATGCCGCGCAAGAGCTCTCCGAGGTTGTCGCAGAAGAAATTGATCCACAGCAGGCGGAAGGGGTCCTTCGGGTCCGCGGCGTATTCGTGGCGGCTCCCGGGGACGAGAAGAAGCACGTCCTCCCGGGCGAGTTCATACGTCTCCTCCTCGTAATCGAGCGTGCCGCGCCCGCCCGCGACGTAGATGAGGATGTAGTGGTCGCAGATCTTGCGGGTGATATGGAATTTGGGGTTGGGCGGCGTGATTCCCGTTTCGCTCACGACGAAGGGAAGATCGGAATCGGGGCAGAAGACGAACGTCTTATCCTCCGTTTCCGTCCCCGCCATCGCAACGTTGTTGCCGCCGCGAAACTTTACTCTCGGCATTCTATTTGATAAGATTCCTCATGAATTTGATTGTTTTCGGCATTCGCACAGTTTTCTAAACGTATTATAATAGTTTGCGAGCAGGAAGTCAACTTTTTGAAAATAAAAAAAATCGAAATGTTCAAAATGTTAGCTTTCTTTCCCGCGATTGTGAAAAAGTTTCTTTCTTAACAAAGGCGGGGAGGGGAGAACGGGAGGAGCTTATGAGAAGAAAAACAAAGTTTTGCGCGCTTGCGCTCTGCGCCGCGACGCTATTTGTCTCCGGTTGCGCGGGTGCGGGCGGGCGCGGCAAGGTTACGCTCACCGTCTGGGCGGAGATCAACGAGAACAACAGCGCGATCATGGCGAAGATCGTCGATTCGTTCAACGAGGGGAGCGAGAGATACCGCGTGCGGCTCATTCCGCAGTCGAGCGGCTATTCCGAGCA
Source organism: uncultured Clostridia bacterium (assembly GCA_947624965.1). Lineage (GTDB taxonomy): Bacteria > Bacillota > Clostridia > Christensenellales > Borkfalkiaceae > Gallimonas. Next base: position 43,516 of record CANQMN010000014.1, on the reverse strand, counting down.
GTTGGACGCCAACCTGAAAGGTTCCTCGCCGCCCAACGCCGTCCTCATCGAGAACGATAAATATCTCAAACGGTACGTGGAGGAGGGCTACCTCACCTGCCTCGACGAGTACTTCACGGACAAGAAGGACGAGGCGGGCAACGTGGTGCGCGCCGCCTCCGAGCTTGACCTCGGCGACATTTGGAAGACCGCGTCGGACAGTTACCGCTATGATCCCGAGACGGGCTATTCGGGCGAGGGACAGCCGCTCTACGCGCTCCCCACGGGGATCTCGCCCGGCGTGATGTATTACAACGTTTCCGCGCTGAAAGAGGCGGGGATCAACCTCATCTCGGTAGCGGAGGACGAACTTGCCGCGTACAATACGGCGCACGGGACAAGTTTTCTCCCGCACGGCTATTACGAATATTCGGAGGCGCCCGCGCAGGGGCTCTCCCAAAAGAACGGCGTCTATCCGGTGTTCAACAACCGCATCCCCATGAACTGGGAGGAGCTCGTCTCCGTCGCGAAGTTGTTCACGAAGCGGGAAAACGCCGCTTCCCCCACGACGTACGGATTTTACAACGAGTGGTGGTTCTCCTTCGGTTGGAGCGTCGGCGGGGACTGCATCGAGTGGAGCGAGCAGGAAAACCAATACGTCTTTGCGCTCGGCGACGATTCGTCCAACTATCTCGTTACGGGGCAGGCGGGCGTTACGGTCAACGGCAATGCGTATGCGGAGGGCGATCTCCTCACCTATGAGGACAAACAGTATGTCGGCGCGGTAAAGCGCGGCGATGAGACGGACGCGGCGATCTCGCAGGCGCTCGAAGCCCAAACGCTGTATGCGCTTCCCTCCATCCGCGATGCGTTTACGCTCTTTTTGCGGCTGTCGCAGACGACGGAGCGCGACGTTACCGCGAACGAGAAGGGGTTGCAGGTCTCTCCCACCCCCCAGATCCTCGGCAACAAGTCCAAGATGAACCTGCTCACTTCCAAGGAAGTCGCCTTCGTCGCCGAAAACTATTCGGAGGCGATCCGCATCGGAAAGGGGATGGAGGGGCAAAATCTGGAATGGGATATCGCGCCGCTCTACCAGTACAGGGAGTACGAGGCGAACGGCACGGTGAAAACGGTCAACGGCACGCCCATCGTCGGCAAGGAGGCGACGCACGCCAATTCGTCGGCGTATGCGATCCCGTCGAACGCCGCGGCAAAGGACGGCGCGTTCGAGTTTGTCGAATACATGGCGAGCGCGGCGGTACAGGAACAGCTCATGCAAGCCAATCTCTGCGTTCCCGTTTTGAAGAGCCTCGCCTACGGGGATACGTATGCCTCGCTCACGGGCAGCGGGTTCGCCGCGAACAAAGCCGCCGTTTTGGAGGCGACGGAAAATTCCCGCATGGGGGACTGGTCCTATCTCGAAAACGGTTCGTGGGTCACGATCTGGTCGAACGTCCTCAACGAGGGCGTGCGGAACGGGGACATCACGCTCGACCAATTTTTCGCACATCCCTGCATTGCGGAGACGAACGCCGCGCTCAAAACGTTCAACGCCAAAAAATACGTGAAATAAGGAGAGACGCATGGGACCGACGGGGCAAACGCGGCATCGGAAACTCACGGTAAACGGGCGGCGCGCCGTATACGGCTTCGTTACGGCGTCCGTTCCGCTCGCGGGTTTTCTCTTTTTCAATCTCGTGCCGCTTCTCATCGCGGTCGCGACGATGTTCGTGGACATGGACGGCTACGATTTTTCGTCCATGCGCTGGAACGATTTCGCGAACTTCGGCGCGGTCTACGGGGACAGCCGCTTCTGGCATTCGGTGGGGGTAAGTTTTATCCTCACGCTGCCGCATATGGCGGGACTTCTCATTTCGCTGTTTTTGAGCGCGCTCCTCGCGCGCAAATACCCGGGGCATAAATTTTTCAAGGCGCTGTTCTTCGTTCCCTATATCTGTTCGAGCGTGGCGATCTCCGTCATGTGGCAATGGATCTTCAACGAGACGACGGGCATTCTCAACGATGTCATCGTGCGCCTGTTCGGCGCGGACGCGGGACCGCAGTGGTTTTCGCGGGCGGGGAATTTCACCGTAATGCTCCTCATCGTCATGGTTTGGCAGGCGCCGGGGTACGGCATCGTCATGTTCGCCGCGGCGTTCACGAACGTCAACCCCGCCCTCTACGAGGCGGCGGAACTGGACGGCGCGGGCACATGGCGGAAGTTTCTCTCCGTTACGCTCCCCGCGATCTCGCCCACGATCTTTTACCTTCTCATGGCGGGCATCATCGCGGGATTGCAGACGTTCGACATCCCGAAGATCTTCGCGGGCGATTCGTGGACGGGCGAAGCGGGTCCGGGCGACGCGGGGCTCTCCTCCGCGCTCTATATCTACATTACGGGGATCACGTTCAGCAACATGCCGACGGCTTCCGTCATGAGCATGACGCTCTTCGTCATCATTTTCGTGGTCCTCTTCGTGAACTTCAAATTGCAGAATAAGTGGGTGAATTATGACGTCTGATACGGTCGATACGGTAAAAAAGCCGCGGGCGGCGCGCGGGAAGCGGGGAGGATCGCTTTCCGCGAAAATCGCGGTGAGCGTCGTGCTCGGGCTGTACGCGCTCTGGGTCGTGTTTCCCTTCCTCGTGATCTTGCTCACGTCGCTCACTTCGCGCACCCAGCTCGATTCGACGATGCACTTCGTCTGGTTCCCTTCGCCGCTCTCCGTCGAGGGGTACAAGGTCGTGCTCTCGGAGGACATCTATTCGCAGTGGATCTACGGAGATTCGATGAGTTCGCTCCTGCACGGTTTTTTCAACACGCTCTGGCAGGTCGTTCCGCCCACGCTGGTGGGGCTGTTCGTCTCCGGGCTCAGCGCGTACGCGTTTGCGAAGATCCGCTTCCCGGGCTCGAACGCGCTGTTTTTGGCGCTCGTCGCCACGATGATGATCCCGGGCGCCGCGCTCACGATGCCGTCCTATCTCTTCTACGACGCCATCGGCTGGACGCACAGCGTGCTCCCGCTCATGATCCCGGGGATCTTCGGCGGGGCGGGCGTCGCCTTCTTCCTGCGGCAGTTCTTCCACGGGATCCCGAACGAACTCATCGAGGCGGCGCGGCTGGACGGGCTGGGGGACTTCTCCGTCTACGTCCGCATCATCATTCCGCTCTCCGGTCCCGCGTTCATCGCGCAGGGGATCTTCATGTTCATCGGAGGATACAACAACTTTCAGGGACCGCTCCTGTATTTGCCCGATCACCCCGAGCTCTCGCCGTTACAGCTCGCCGTGCATCTGTTTGCGGGAGGGTACGGGAATCCCGCGGTCCTGTGCGCGGCGGCGGTCGTCGCGCTGTTGCCGCTCATCATCGTCTATTGCTTCCTGCAAAAGTATTTTACGCAGGGCATTGCGATGAGCGGGCTCAAAGCATAGTGAGGAGGAAATCATCTTGAAGAAAATTTTGACGGCGGTCGGAGGGATACTTATGGCATCGACGCTCGCCCTGTTCGCGGGTTGCGCACAGGGGACCCAACTCGACTACGACGATCAGATCCATCCCGAACTCGGCAACGCGTACGTCCGCGAGCTGTTCTATCGGAACGATTTGAAGATCTCCGCGCCCGATCCCTGCGTCATCCGCATCACGGATGAACAGAGCAGCGAATACGGGTACTACTATCTCTACGGCACGACCGATCCCGATACGGGCTTCCGCGCCTACCGCAGCAAGGACGTTACGGGGGATTGGGAGGACGTTACCTCCCGCAACAATTTCCTCGCCTTCCGTCCCGAGGCGGGGCACTACGCCTACGAACACGGCAATTTTTGGGCGCCCGAGGTCATCTGGGACGAGGAGAGCGGGCTGTATTACCTCTTTTATTCGGGCGCGGCGGAGGAGTACGGCTCGGGGACGAACAAGACGGGGCACCGCATGATCGGCGTCGCCGTCGCGGAGGAACCTTACGGACCGTTCCGCCCCGCGACGACGCACGGGCTGAACGCCGCCCGCCCGCTCTTCGACAACGATACGATGGTCGAATGGTGCAAACAGAACGGGGAGCAGGTGGGGCGGTACACGGAGGTCGGCGGAACGACGCACGAGCTCTTCAACTGCATCGACCCGCACCCCTATGTCGCGCCCGACGGCACAAAATACCTGTATTTTTGCCACGAGCACGCCTTCGGGAACACCTCTTCGGACGTCTGGGGGGTCAAGATGAACGATTGGACCTCCCCCGATCTTTCCACGCTCACCGTGCTCACGCGGGCGGGGTACGATACCGCTTCGCGGGACAACGTGCCCGACTACGAGCGGGGCAATCTCACGAACGAGGCGCCGTGGGTCTGGCAGCGGCGCACGGAGGACGGCGGGTGGAGATATTATCTCATGCTCTCCGTCAACGGCTATCAGGATAAGAGCTATTCCGTCGTGCAGGCGGTGGGGGATTCCCCGCTGGGACCCTTCCGCAAATTGCAGGCGTCGGAGGGCGGCATCCTGCTCGGCACGGACAACCAGCGGTTCGATCACGTCTCGGGCACGGGGCATTGCAGTTTTATCGAGGCGGGGAACGAGCTCTTCATCGTCTATCACGAGCACAAGGCGCGCGAGACGGGCGGCAGCGGCGAGCGCGACGTCGCGGTGGACCGCCTCGTCTGGACGAAAAACGGGGCGGGGCTGGACGTCCTCTACTGCAACGGTCCCACATGGTCGTTGCAGCCGCGGGCGGCGGATGCGTCCGAATACGCGAACATTGCGCCCCAAGCGGAAGTCAAAGCGAGCGCGGGGAGCTATCCCGAGGCGCTCACGGACGGCATGTTCTCCGTCTATTCGGATATCTCCTATGTGCGGGAGTACGAGACGGAGCGGGATGCGACGATCACGCTCTCCTTCGGCGATTACAGGGAGATCGCGGCGGTCATGATCTACAACAGCAAGCTGTTTGAACACTCCTTTGTGGAGATCCCCCGCATCGAGCTCGATTATTCTTACGAAGGCAAGACGGGCACGGCGGTCATAGAACACCTTGCGTTCGATTGGAACTTCTACAAGATGGACGCCATCGCCGCGATGCGTCCGGGCGGGAGCGCGGTCGCCGTGTTCTCCCCGCTCATGATAAAGGAGATCCGCATCAAGGTGGAGGTCCCCGACGAGCGTCCCGAAGACATCGCGCTCATGGACGAAGAGGGGTACTACATCGCGCAGGAAAAGACGGCGGTCGCGGAGATCGTCGTACTCGGGAAATAGGAGGCGCGCCATGAAGAAGAGAACGGGGATACTTTTGCTCGCCGTCCTGCTGGCGGGAACGGCGGCTGGGGCGGTCGCCTGCGCGGCGGACGCCGACCTTCCTGAATTTGATTACGACTACACGACGCCCGCGAAGGAGTTCGGGGACGGCATCGCGCTGGACGGCGTGCTCGACGAGCGCGCGTGGAGCGAGGGGCGCGCGCTCGAAGCGGAGATCCGCAACACGACCGTACACTACGTCATGCGGAGTTCGTTCGGGGAAGCGGGCGTCTACTTCGGGTTCGAGATCGGGGACGACGCCGTCTACTACAACGAGGAACGCGAGATCTGGGCGAATTCGGGGATCGAGTTTTGCGTCGGTTCCCCCGAGAGCAAGGACCTCACCTATGAGATCGACTTGAACGCGGGCGGCAAGCGCATGCTCCGCAAATATGTCGGGCAGACGAAGGTTACCTATCTCAACTGGCTCGCCGATTACGACGCCGCCGTCCGCGTGGACGGCACGCTCAACGGCGAATGCAGGGGATACAGCGCGGAGATCTATCTGCCGTATTCCCTCTTCCGCAGGGACAATACGAACCGCCCCGTGGAGACGCTGTACGTCAACCCGGGCATCGTCCGCGCGAGTTCGGCGGGCGCGCACACCACCGACCGCCTCTGGTATTCCATCGGCGAAGAGGAGCGCGGGCTCGACTGGGCGCCCTCGTCCCCCAACTGGTATCGCTTTACGAGCGGGGAGGGGCTCATTCGGTACGCCGTCTCCCTCTCCGAAACGGCGGGCGGAACGATCTCGGGCGCGGACAGCTTTTACCCCGGGGACAGCTACCGTCTCCGCATTTTGCCGGACGACGGCTGGTATCTCTCCGAACTTACGAGCGGGCGGAAGTCGCTCGCGGGGGAACTTTTCTATGAGGACGGCGTCGCGGTCTGGGAGGGCATTCTCCTCGGCGACAGCGAAATTTCCGCCGTGTTCTCGCGCTTTCAGCAGGGGCTGTTCACGCTCTCCGGCAGAGTGCGGGGCGCGGAGCCGGAGGAGATCTCGTTTACGGCGACCTGTTCGGGCGTCTGCAAGCGCATCGACATCGCGCAGGACGGAAATTATTCCGTGCGCCTGCCGCGCGGGGCATGGACGCTCCGTTGTACGGCGGAGGGAGCGGCGGGCGTTGTCCGCACGTTGAACATCTCCGCGGACGAAACGCTCGATATCGTCTTGGCGGAACCCTATCTCGTCCCTTCGGGCGAGGGGGAATGGGACTTCTCGGGGCTCGGCGCGGGTTATGCGGAGGGCGTTTCGGACGGCTGGTGGGTCTATGCGGAACACGCGACGCTGCACGGCGCGCGCATCCGCGCCTCGGCGACCGTCTCCATGCCGGAGCGGGCGGCGGGCTCGTCGAAGGACTTGCGCGCGGGGCTGTATTTTAAGACGGCGGAAGGCGGGCTCATGATCGCGATCACCGCCGCGGCGGACGGATATCGGTTGCAGGCGATCTATGCGGGCACGGGCAGGGAAGCCGTATGGCTGGGCAGTCTCGGAAGGGACGGGCTCGCCTCCCTCATCCCCGATCTCGCCGCGCGCCTGCACGGCGGCGGCGTAACGCTCTCCTGTCTGTACGATAGGGGAAAGCTCTCCGTTTGGCTCGACGGCGTCCTTCTCACCGAAGCGCAGGACGTCGGCACGGAATACGGTTTTACGGCGGAGACGGAGGTCGTCCCGGGCATCGCGTATTGCGACGTTTCCCATGCGACGTTCTCCGATCTGTCCTTCGCTTCGGAAGAATAAACGGTCGGAAAGAAAGATGATGGGTTACGAGAGAACGGAATATCCGCGCCCGCAAATGCGCCGCGACGATTGGCTCCCCCTCAACGGGACGTGGGAGTTTGAATTCGACGACGCGGACACGGGGCGCGAGAGACGTTTGGAAACGGGGACGACGCCGCTCGCGGGGCATATCGTCGTGCCGTTTTGCTACCAATGGGAGGCGAGCGGGATCGGGGACGAACGCGACCATCCCGTGGTGTGGTACCGCCGCACCTTCCGCACGGAGGGGCGGGGGACGCGCCGCGCGCTCCTCTGCTTCAACGGATGCGACTACGAGACGGACGTCTGGATCAACGGCGCGCACGTCGCCTTTCACCGCGGCGCCTACACGCCCTTTTCCGCCGACGTTACTCCCTATCTGCGGGAGGAAAACGTCCTCGTCGTGCGTTGCCGCGATCTGCCGGACGAAGGGCAGCCCCGCGGCAAACAGACGTGGAAGGGCGAGCCGTTTCTGTGTTGGTATACGCCGAGCACGGGCATCTGGCAGAGCGTCTGGATGGAATATTTCGGGGAGGACGCGGCGGAGAGCGTCTCCGTCCTCGCCGATTACGACGCCTGTTCGTTCGGGGGCGAGTTGACCCTTGTGCGGGGGATCGCAGACGAGGCGGAGTTCACCGTCCGCTTCGAGGGAAAAACGCTCCTGCGGGCGCGCATTCCGCTCTGCGAGAAGCGGACGCCCTATTCCTTTTCGCTCGGCGGCGACGCCGCCGCGCTCGCGTGGTCGCTCGAACAGCCCCGCCTGCTCTTTGTCGACGTGGCGATCTTCTGCGGCGGCGTTCAGTCGGACGCCGTACATCTCCGCTTCGGCATGCGCAAGATCTCCTTCAACGGGGAGGGGGACTTCTGCCTCAACGGGAAGCCCGTCTACCAGCGCCTCGTGCTCGATCAAGGGTACTGGCGGGAGAGCGGGCTCACGCCGCCCTCCGCGGAGGCGTTGAAGCGGGATATCCTCGCGGCGAAGTCGATGGGGTTCAACGGCGCGCGCAAGCATCAGAAGATCGAGGACCCGTATTTTGAATATTACGCCGAGGAGCTCGGCTTTCTCACGTGGTGCGAGATGCCCGCGTGCTATCGGTTCGACGGCGAAAGCGCCGCCGCGCTCATGCGCGAGTGGACGTCGATCGTCCTGTCGGCGAAGAGCAAGACGAGCGTCGTATGCTATGTCCCCGTCAACGAGAGCTGGGGCGTGCCGAACGTGTGCTCGGACGCGGCGCAGCAGAATTTCGCGCGGTCGCTCTACTACCTCACCTGCGCGCTCGATCCCACCCGCCCCGTCAACACCAACGACGGCTGGGAGTGCCTCGATAAGACGGACATCGTCGGCATTCACGATTACGCGGGTTGCGGCGACGGATTTGCGGAAAAATATCGGCGGGAATCGCTCGACGACGTCGTGCCGCAGGGGCGGCGGCTCATGGCGCACGGTTGTCTCTATGGGGGACAGCCCGTGTTCATGACCGAATTCGGCGGCATCGCCATGCGCGCGGAGGCGGAAGGGGAGAACTGGGGGTACGGCGACGGGGCGCAGAGCGTCTCCGAATTTTACCGCCTCTTCCGAAGTCTTTTGGAGGCGTTGCACGATTGCGGCTTCTCGGGCTATTGCTATACCCAGCTCACCGATGTGCGGCAGGAAGTCAACGGGCTCCTGCGCGAGGACCGCACGCCGAAGTTCGATTTCGAGGTCCTGCGCAAGCTCAACGAGGCGTACGGGCGGAAGCGGGAGACGGAGCGCCCCGCATGAAATTTTTGCGGACGATCCAAGACAGTGAAAAACGGGGAAACATTGCGTTTCCCCGTTTTTGTGCGCCTTTGCGCGGTTACTTGTCGAAGTTGACGATCGTCGCGAAATCGGCGGCTTTCAGCGAAGCCCCGCCGATGAGCCCGCCGTCGATCTCGGGCTGCGCCATCAGCCCCTTGCAGTTCTTGGCGTTCATCGAGCCGCCGTATTGGATGCGCATTCTGCCCACGTTCTTGCCCGCGTAAACCTTCTTCATGCGCTTTCTGATGTAGCCGATGGTCTCGTTCGCCTGTTCGTCCGTCGCCGTCCTGCCCGTGCCGATCGCCCAGATGGGCTCGTAGGCGATGACGATCTCGGAGAAGTCCTCAATGCCCTGGAAGTCTACGGCGATCTGCCCGTCGAGCACCTTTTCGGTGAGCCCGCCCTCGCGCTCTTGGAGGCTCTCGCCGATGCAGACGATGGGGGTGAGCCCCGCCGCAAGTGCGGCGAGCGTGCGCTTATTTACCGTCTCGTCCGTCTCGCCGAAGTACTGCCTTCTCTCGCTGTGCCCGATGATGACGTACTGCACGCCGTACTCTTTGAGCATGGCGGCGGAAATTTCCCCCGTGTACGCGCCGTGTTCCGCAAAGTGGACGTTCTGCGCGCCGAGGCGGATCTTGGAGCCGTGCACGGCTTTCTTGACGGCGGGAATGTCGATGGCGGGCACGCACACGACGACGTCGCACTTCGCGTCCTTCACGAGGGGTTTGAGCTCCTTGATGAGCGCGATCGCCTCGGAGGCGGTCTTGTTCATCTTCCAGTTTCCTGCAATAATGGGCTTTCTTGCCATTTGTATTTACTCCTTATTGTAGTTTCATTTTTTGCACCTCTTTCCAATCTCCCGCCTCTCTGAGGAGGGGACGCAGGGGGAGGAGCGCTGTAAATTACTGCGCGAAGCAGGGTTTCCCTGCGGCAGCGCACTCAATTTGCCGCCCGCAGGGCGCTATATCCAAAGAAAGTTACGAAATTTTCTCGTTCAGGCAGGCGATGCCGGGAAGGACCTTGCCCTCAAAGAGTTCGAGGGAGGCGCCGCCGCCCGTCGAGATGTGCGTAATTTTATCGGCATAGCCGAGCTGCGCGCAAGCCGCGGCAGAGTCGCCGCCGCCGACGATGGTCGTAGCGCCCTTCGCTTCGGCAAGCGCCGCCGCAACGGCGTTGGTGCCCGCGGCGAGGATGGGGTTCTCGAACACGCCCATGGGACCGTTCCAGATGACCGTCTTTGCCGTCTTTACCTTCTCCGCGTAGAGGGCGCGCGTCTTTTCGCCGATGTCGAGCCCCATCTTGTCCGCGGGAATGTTGTGAGAGCACACCGTCTCTACTTCGATGGGGGCGTCGATGGGGTCGGGGAACGCCGCGGCTACCACGGTGTCCACGGGCAGGAGGAGCTCCTTGCCCGCCGCCTTCGCCTTTTCGATCATCTCCTTGCAGTAATCGATCTTCTCGTCGTCCGCGAGCGAGGTGCCGATCTCATAGCCCTGCGCCTTCAAGAAGGTGTACGCCATGCCGCCGCCGATGATGAGGGTGTCGCACTTCTCCAAAAGGTTGGAGATGACGCCGAGCTTGTCGGCGACCTTCGCGCCGCCCAAAATGGCGACGAAGGGGTGCACGGGGTGGTCGAGGCTGTCCGCCATCACGGTGAGCTCCTTCTCGATGAGGAAGCCGCACACGGCGGTCTTTACAAGCCCGTATTCGACGATCGCCGCCGTGGAGGCGTGCGAGCGGTGCGCCGTGCCGAACGCGTCGTTCACATAGATGTCGGCATAGGCGGCGAGCTTCTTGCAGAATTCGAGATCCTTCTTCTCCTCCTCCCAGTGGAAGCGGAGATTTTCGAGAAGCACGCATTCGCCCTCCTTGCACGCGGCGACCTTTGCCTGCGCGTCGGGACCGACGACGTCCGTTGCGAACGTAACTTTCCCGCCCAAAAGTTCGTTGAGGCGGGCGGCGACGGGGGCGAGGGTGAGCTTTTTGGGCTCGTCCTTTTTGGCTTTCTCGATGATGGCTTCCTTGGTCGTCTCGCCCTTTTCCACCTTTGCCTTGTCCTTTTTGTTGAGCTTCACTTCATCGGAGAAGATGGAGTGGGGCTTGCCCATGTGCGAGCAGAGCGTGATCTTCGCGCCGTGCTCCATGAGATATTGAATGGTGGGAAGCGCGCCGATGATGCGGTTTTCGTCGGTGATCTTGCCGTCCTTCATGGGGACGTTGAAATCGCAGCGCACCAGAACGTGCTTGCCCTTCCAGTCTTTTACGTCTTTTACGGTCATCTTGTTCATAGAAATCACTCCTTACACATTATTTTTTCCACATTATAATAATTCTTTTCCCATAATTTGTCAATACTTTGGAAAAGAAATCGTCGGGCATTTTTTACCGTATTTTTACAAAAAATATGCGTAATTTGTTTGACAAAACCGCTTCCTTTTGATAGAATAGAGTTCGCTACGCCTCAAAGGCGCGTTTTTTGGCGTGCTCCGACGGGCGTAAACGATCGCGTTTTCCGTTGCTTCGGCAGCGAGAGAATATTCCGAAATAAAACAAGGAGGAAACGAAATGCCTACGATCAACCAGCTCATCAAGAAGGGCAGGGAAAGAGAAGCGTTCAAGTCCAAGTGCCCCATTTTGGACCAATGTCCGCAGAAGCGCGGCGTTTGCCTTTCGGTAACGACGACGTCTCCCAAGAAGCCCAACTCTGCGCTCCGTAAAATCGCGAGGGTCCGCCTGACGAACAAGCAGGAAGGTACGGTGTACATTCCCGGCGAAGGGCACAACCTGCAAGAGCACAGCTCCGTGCTCATCCGCGGCGGCAGAGTCAAGGATCTGCCGGGCGTCCGCTATCACATCATCCGCGGCGCGCTCGACACGGCCGGCGTTGCGAAGCGCAAACAGGCGCGCAGCAAGTACGGCGCAAAGCGCCCCAAGTAAGGTAAGCGCATAGGCGCTATGAATTATCATCTGCGTAGCAGGGTCTCCCTGCGGAGCAGCTCCAATTTGCCGGCTTGCGGCTTCTTGTCCGATGAAACGATGATCGGAACGGAGCAAATAAAAACGCAAAGGATAATTCGCTCACGGAAATTTGTTTTCTCGAAACAAATTTCGTGAACATCACCACCCCTACTTATTTCGGAATATCAAGCCCGATGAAGTAGGCAGTATTCCCTGCAAAAGGGGAGAAGGTTCGCTATCCCGCGAAAGGGACAAGCGATAGCTAACTTACGGGCGGCTATAAAGCCCTCGCGGCTGTGCCGCAACAAAAATTTATCAAGGAGGATAACATCATGCCCAGAAGAGGGAAAGTTCCCAAGAGAGACGTACTTCCCGATCCTTTGTACGGCAGCAAGGTCGTAACCAAGCTCATCAACCAGGTCATGCTCGACGGCGAGAAGAGCGTCGCGCAGGGGATCGTATACGATGCGTTCAAGATCATGGGAGAAAAATTGGACAAAGATCCCATGGAGATCTTCACGCAGGCGCTCGCGAACATCACGCCCGCCGTAGAGGTAAAGGCGAGACGTGTCGGCGGCGCGAACTATCAGGTCCCCGTCGAGATCAGACCGGAGCGCCGCCAGACGCTCGCCATCCGCTGGCTCGTGAACAGCACGAGAAAGCGTTCGGAGCGCGAGATGTCGAAGAAGCTCGCGGCGGAGCTCATGGACGCGTACAACAATACGGGCGCGTCCGTAAAGAAGAAGGAGGATACCCACAGAATGGCGGAGGCGAACAAGGCGTTCGCGCACTTCCGCTTCTGACGGCGAGGTAGGTTATGCCCAGAGAATACGACTTAAAACATACCCGTAACTTCGGCATCATGGCGCACATCGACGCGGGCAAGACGACGACGACGGAGCGCATCCTGTTCTATACGGGTAAAACGCACAAGATCGGCGAGGTGCACGAAGGCGCCGCGACGATGGACTGGATGGTACAGGAACAGGAGCGCGGCATCACCATTACGTCCGCGGCGACGACCTGCATCTGGAAAGGGCATCGCTTCAACATCATCGATACCCCGGGACACGTGGACTTCACCGTCGAGGTGGAGCGTTCTCTTCGCGTTCTCGACGGCGCGGTCGCGACGTTCTGCGCCAAGGGCGGCGTCGAGCCGCAGTCGGAGACGGTATGGCGGCAGGCGGACACCTATAAGGTGCCCCGCATCGCCTACGTCAACAAGATGGACATCAACGGCGCGGATTTCTTCCGCGTGGAGAAGATGATCCGCGAGCGTTTGGGGGCAAACCCCGTGCCCGTGGAACTTCCCATCGGCAAGGAAACCACCTTCCGCGGCATCATCGACCTCATCCGCATGGAGGCGGAGATCTATTACGACGATCTCGGCAAGGACTTCCGCAAGGAGCCCATCCCCGCCGATATGCAGGCGATCGCCGAGGAATACCACGCCAAGCTCGTGGAGGAGGCGGCTTCCGCTTCGGACGAGCTCATGGAGAAGTACTTCGACGCGGGGGATCTCGCCGAGGAGGACATCATCGCGGGACTTCGGGAGCGCTGCCTGAAAATGGAAGCCGTCCCCATGCTCTGCGGCTCTTCCTATAAGAATAAGGGCGTGCAGTTCCTTCTCGACGCCGTCATTCACTTCCTTCCCAGCCCCGTAGACGTAGACCACGTCAAGGGCACCAACCCCGATACGGGCGAAGAGGAGGAGAGAAAGACCTCGGACGACGAGCCCTTCGCGGGTCTCGCGTTCAAGATCGCGACCGACCCGTTCGTGGGATCGCTCGCCTATTTCCGTTGCTATTCGGGCGTGCTCGAAGCGGGCTCCTATGTCTATAACTCCACCAAGGAGAAGAAGGAGCGCGTCGGGCGTCTCGTCCAGATGCACGCGAACGAGAGGAAGGATATCGACTGCATCTATTCGGGCGATATCTGCGCGATCGTCGGGCTCAAAAACACCACGACGGGCGATACGCTCTGCGACGAAAAACATCCCATCGTGCTCGAAAAAATGGAGTTCCCCGATCCCGTCATCCAGCTCTCCTTGGAGCCCAAGACCAAGGCGGGGCAGGAAAAGATGACGCTCGCGCTCGTCAAGCTCGCCGAGGAGGATCCCACCTTCAAGACGTATACGGACAGCGAGACGGGGCAGACCATCATCGCCGGCATGGGCGAGCTGCACCTCGATATCATCGTGGACAGGCTTCTCCGCGAGTTCCACGTCGAAGCCAACGTCGGCGCGCCGCAAGTCGCCTACCGCGAGACCTTCCGCAAGGAAGTGGACGTGCAGGGCACCTACAAGCGGCAGTCGGGCGGCAAGGGGCAGTACGGCGACTGCAAAGTGCGCTTCATTCCGCTCGAACCCGGCAAAGGGTACGAGTTCGAGGATGTCACCGTCGGCGGTTCCATCCCCAAGGAATATATCCCCGCCATCGACAAGGGCATTCAGGAAGCGGCGAAGAACGGATATCTCGCGGGCTACGAGATGGTGGACTTCAAGGCGCAGGTCTACGACGGAAGCTACCACGAGGTAGACTCCTCCGAAATGGCGTTCAAGATCGCGGGTTCCATGGCGTTCAAGAACGGCATGGAGAAGGCGGGCGTCGTCCTTTTGGAGCCCATCATGAAGGTGCAGATCATCACCCCCGAGGACTATTTCGGCGACCTCATGGGCAACGTCGCGTCCCGCCGCGGGACCATCACGTCCACGGACGACAGGAACGGCGCAAAAGTCATCGACGCGGAGATCCCGCTCTCCGAAATGTTCGGCTATGCGACGGACCTTCGTTCGCGCACGCAGGGCAGAGGGCAGTTCACGATGCAGTTCGACCACTACTACGAGGTGCCCAGAAGCGTCTCCGAAAAAATCGTGATCAGCCGCGCGAAGAGAAATTGACCGTCGGGCTCAAACGGGGCAAAATCGCAAAATTTTGCAAAAAAATTATTGCAAAGTAATTGCAAATTTTTCCCGTTTCGGTTATAATAGGAAACGGTAAGCGTTATCAGCTTAATATCAGTGTTTGATAGATAGCTGCGCTTCCGCCCGGGAGGGCGGAAAAAGTTATCAAAAAATAAAAATCTTTGGAGGAAAACTCAAAATGGCAAAGGCAAAATTCGACAGAAGCAAGCCCCACGTCAACATCGGTACGATCGGCCACGTTGACCACGGCAAGACCACTTTGACCGCAGCTATCACCATGGTTATGGCTTGCAAAGGTCAGGCGAAGAAGATGCGCTACGACGAGATCGATAAGGCGCCCGAAGAGAAGGCGCGCGGCATCACGATCAACACGGCGCACGTTGAATACGAGACGGACAAGCGCCACTACGCGCACGTCGACTGCCCCGGACACGCGGACTACGTCAAGAACATGATCACGGGCGCCGCGCAGATGGACGGCGCGATCCTCGTCGTCGCGGCGACGGACGGTCCCATGCCCCAGACGCGTGAGCACATCCTGCTCGCCCGTCAGGTCGGCGTTCCCTACATCGTCGTATTCCTGAACAAGATCGACCAGCTCGACGATCCCGAACTTCTCGAACTCGTGGAAATGGAACTGCGCGAACTGCTCTCTTCCTACGACTTCCCGGGCGACGATATCCCGATCATCAAGGGTTCCGCTCTCAAAGCGCTTGAAAAGGCGACGAGCGGCGCTTCCGACGCGGAGATCCTTGCGGCTCCCGAATGCCAGTGCATTCTCGAACTCATGGACACGGTCGACAGCTACATTCCCACCCCTCAACGCGACGACCAGAAGCCCTTCCTGCTTCCCGTCGAGGACGTGTTCACCATCTCCGGCCGCGGCACTGTTGCTACGGGTAGAGTTGAGCGCGGCGTTGCGCACGTCGGCGATCCCGCAGAGATCAGCGGCCTCATCGAGAAGCCCCGTTCCACGGTCATCACCGGTCTCGAAATGTTCCACAAGTCGCTCGACGAAGCGATGGCGGGCGATAACGTAGGCGCGCTGCTCCGCGGCATCAACCGTACGGATATCGAGAAAGGGCAGGTCATTGCGAAGCCCGGCACCGTTCCCACCGCGATGAAGTTCGAGGCGCAGGTGTACGTCCTCACCAAGGAAGAGGGCGGCCGCCACACGGCGTTCTTCAACCACTATCGTCCCCAGTTCTTCATCAGAACGACGGACGTTACGGGGTCCATCGAACTGCCCGCGGGCGTCGAAATGGTTATGCCCGGCGACCACGTCACCATGACGGTCGAGCTCATCAAGCCCGTCGCTATCGAGGAAGGTCTCCGCTTCGCGATCCGCGAAGGCGGCAGAACGGTTGGCTCCGGCGCCGTGTCGAAGATTTTGAAGTAACGGCATTCGCCCTCGCCGCGCTACGCGATCGGCTCGGGCGCCGTTTCCAAGATCCTCAAATAGTTCAAAGAAAAATCGATAAGCGGTTTGGCAGTTCGCCAAACCGCTTATTTTTCTATTCCCCCCTCGCCGTCCGAGGAGCTCACCTTACTTTCCCTCCCCCTTGGAAGGGGGGAGGGGTTCGTCCTATTTTTCCCCTCCCCCTTGAAAGGGGGAGGTATCCGTCCTACTTTCACTCTCCGCTTTGAAAAGGGAAGGGCTCCGTCCTACTTTTACCTTCCACTTTGGAAAGGGGGAGGTATCCGTCCTATTTTCACTCTCCGCTTTGAAAAGGGGGAGAATATCCGTCTTTCTTTCACCTTCCCCCTCGTTGAGGGGGAGGAGTTCATCTTACTTTTACCCTCCCCCTCGCGTTGCGAGGGGGAGGAGTTCGTCCTACTTTCACCCTCCCCCTCGCTGTGCGAGGGGGAGGGGTAGGGGAGGGGGAGCGTTCTAATCCGAATACCCCGCCTGTTTTGCCGCCTCGGTGGCGTTCCCGAGCGAGGCATACAGTTCGCAGAATTTCTCCTGCTTCGGGGTGAGTTTCATTTCTTCCTCCTGTTTTCGGGCATGAAAAAGCGCCTTGCCTTTCGGCTTGACGCTCTCAGTTGGTTGATATTGAGTTCAGTCGTTGTTCACGGTATTGCTGATTTCCACCGCTTTGAGAAGAAGGTCGGAATAGTCAATGTCGGGATTTTCCCGAAGGAAGTCTATCATCGCTTGCGACGCCTTGTCGCCGCGACAACAAATACCGATTGCGAGTGCATCTTCGCGCTCCAATCCTCTTTCCTTGCACCACGGAATTATGATATGAACCAATTCTTTTTCTTTCTCCGTTACAGGAAGCACCATTTACTTTTCTCCTCGCAAAATCATGTCAATCAACGCACCTTGCGTTTCAATGTCGTATTGCTTCATCACGGTGAACCCGTCACCGCCCCTTGTCGAATAGACGTAGAAGTAGTTTGCCGTGAACGCATGGTTGACAGGTTTGACCTTCCCCCGTTGGGCTGCATTCTTCCGCACGACCTCCGCGCGAAGTATGGCATATTCCTGTCTGGAAAGCCGTATCGTCTCCCCGCTCGGGAGCCCTGCGGCGGCAAGGTCTCGGGCGGGATTGTCTGAATACTGCTTGATTTCATCCGCCCGTTTTTCCCCTATCGAAATAGGAGCCTCTTTTCCGAGTCGCCGATAAAGTGAGATGCGGTCTTCTTGCGAAAGTCTTTCTCCACCCTTCTCCGAAAACTTCCCGTCCCCGTCCCGCGGATGATCTTCCTCTCTGAACATCTGCTTTTCTCCAAAAGAAAAGCGCCTCTATTGTACCACGGTTTTCCCCGCCTGTCAATAGCGCGCCCGAATTTGCGTCCCCCCCAAATCCGCCCCCGCACCGCTTCCCGTTCGTGCGGCGGGGGGAGGGGTGGTGCACCTGCCCGCGATTCTTTCGGAAAAAAATTTTCCGAAAACCGTGTATTACCGATTGACAAGGTAGGTTTTTTCTGCTATCATTAAAACCAACCAACGAGATAGGTAATTAAGCGGAGCGAACCGCAACCGTTTCGCTTCGCTCCATCCGAAAAACCGAAAAAGAAGGAGGCATGTCATGTCCGATTATCGTTTTGAAACTTTGCAACTGCACGTGGGGCAGGAGAGCCCCGATCCCGCCACCGACGCCCGCGCGGTGCCCATCTATGCGACGACGTCCTACGTTTTTCGCAACTGCGAACACGCCGCCGCGCGCTTCGGGTTGACCGACGCGGGGAATATTTACGGGCGGCTGACCAATTCCACGCAGGATGTGCTGGAAAAGCGCGTCGCCGCGCTCGAAGGGGGTACGGCGGCGCTTGCGCTCGCTTCCGGTGCGGCGGCGATCGCCTATACGCTCGAAGCGCTCGGGCAAAACGGCGGGCACATCGTTGCGCAGAAGACCATCTACGGCGGGAGCTACAATCTTCTCGCGCACACCCTGCCGGGCTTCGGCATCACCGCGACGTTCGTGAACATCCACGATCTGTCCGAGGTGGAAGCGGCGATCCGCGAAAACACGCGGGCGATCTACATCGAGACGCTCGGAAACCCGAACAGCGATATCCCGGACATCGACGCGCTGGCGCGGCTCGCCCACCGCCACGGCATCCCGCTCGTCGCGGACAATACCTTCGGGACGCCCTATCTCATCCGTCCCATCGAGCACGGCGCGGACGTCGTCGTCCATTCCGCGACGAAGTTTTTGGGCGGGCACGGGACGACGCTCGGCGGCATTATCGTCGATTCGGGGAAGTTCGACTGGGCGGCGGGGGGAAAGTTCCCCGCGATCGCCGCGCCCAATCCGAGCTATCACGGCGTCTCCTTCGTCGACGCGGCGGGACCCGCGGCGTTTGTTACGTATATCCGCGCAGTGCTCCTCCGCGATACGGGCGCGACGATTTCCCCGTTCGCGGCGTTTCTGCTCCTGCAAGGCATCGAGACGCTGTCGCTGCGCATCGAGCGCCATGCGGAGAATACGGCGAAGGTCGTGCAATTTCTCGCCCATCATCCGCAGGTGGAGTCCGTCGCGCACCCGTCTTTGCCCGATCACCCCGACCACGCGCTCTACCGCAAATATTTCCCGAACGGCGGCGGTTCCATCTTCACCTTCGACATTAAGGGCGGCGTGCGGGAGGCGCACCGCTTCATCGACAGTCTGACGCTGTTCTCCCTTCTGGCGAACGTCGCCGACGTGAAGAGCCTCGTCATCCACCCCGCCACGACGACGCACAGCCAGCTGAACGGGCAGGAGCTTGCGGAGCAGGGCATCAGACCGAACACCATCCGCCTGTCCATCGGCACGGAGCACATCGACGATATCCTCGCCGACCTCGAAAGGGGCTTTGAAGCGGTGAAGTGAGCGCATCCCCGCCAAACGCTTGATTTTTTCCGAAAAAGTTGTATAATCGACAGGAAGGAGAGGTGAGAACATGTTGATCTCGACGAGAGGACGGTACGCGCTCCGCGTGCTGGTAGACCTTGCGGAACATTCGGACGGCGGCTACGTGCCGATGAAGGAGATCGCAGCGCGGCAGGAGATCTCTCTCAAATATCTTGAACGCATCCTTCCCGTCCTGACGAAGGGCGGCATTATCGAGGGACTCCAAGGCAAGACGGGCGGATACCGCCTCGTGAAGCCGCCCGAGGAGTGCCGCATCGGCGACGTTCTCCGCCTGACCGAGGGGGACCTCGCCCCCGTCGCCTGCCTTGCGTGCGGGGCGAAGCCGTGCAAGCGGAAAAAGGGGTGCCGAACGTACCCGATGTGGGTGGAATTTCACGCGGCGATCGACGAATTTTTCGACAGCAGGACGATCGCGTCGCTCGTCCGCCCGGAGGGGAGCGCATAGCGCGCGGCGCGGCACGGTGCCGCGCTTTTTTATGCCGAAAATTTCGGAATGCGCGGGGAGAGCCTCTTTTTTGCGCATACTTTGCGTATGGGATCGCCAAGCAAATTCGCGCGGGCGGTGGAGCGGGGAAGAGACGCGTGGGGTACGCTCGCCGAACACCGCTTTACGACGGTCGCGGGCACGCTCGTCTTTTTTCTCGTGATGTCGCTCGCGCCCCTTCTCTTTTGGCTCACGCTGCTCTTCGGAAAGACCGCGTCCGACGCGGAAATTTTCGGCGAGCTCGAACTGTTCGGCTGGGCGAAAGATCTGCTCGCCCTCCTGCGCGCGAACGCCGCGGAGAGCTCGGCGGGCGCGAGCATCTTTTTTCTCGCCGCGACGCTCTGGTCGAGCACGGGTTTTTTCTATCATCTGCGGCGGAGCGGGGAGATCCTCTACAACTACGCGCGCAAAAAGCACGGCTGGAAGGTGCGGCTCGCCGCGCTCTTATACACGCTTGCCCTGCTCTTTTTCTTCGCGGCGGGGAGCACGCTGTTCGTTTTTACAAACAGGCTCGTCCGCCCGCTGCCGCGGCTCGCGGGGCGCGCCATCGTCTACGCGCTTCTGCTCGCGCTCGGATTTTTCGGCGCATGGCTCTTGAACGGCTATGTCTGTCCGTATCGGTGCCGCCCCGCGGACACCGCGCTCGGGAGCTTCCTCACGGCGGTCGCATGGCTCGTCGCCTCGGGCGCGTTCGCCGTCTCCGTCCGCTTCGGCAACAGGGAACAGCTGTACGGCGCGCTGACGCTCGTCGTCCTGTTTCTCATCTGGCTGTACTGGATGAGCATCTGCTTTACGGCGGGGGTTGTGTTCAACCGAAGGCGCATGCAGACGCGCTATCTCGCGCATAAGAAGCTGTAAATGCGCATGCATGTGCGGATGGGTACAAATTTCTTTGTCTCCGCGCCAAAAAAAAGCGAAAAAGATATTTACTTTTGCGTATAATTGGTGTACAATAGATAACGGAACGGTATGTTCTCTACTCCAAATAGCGAGGTTTCGATATGGCGGACGGGAAAGAATACGGAGACAGCAGAAGCTCCGTGGTGCTCGAAGGGATGTATAAGGGCGTCGCGGGAAAAATAGACGAAATGCGGCAGTCGGTCGCCAAGGAATTGCAATTCAGTTCGACGCAGCAAATTTCCGCGTACGAATCGCTCACCGACTATGTAAAACAGGGGTTGGAAGCGGTGCTTGCGGAGATGCGCTATCTGTCCCAGCAGAACAGCGCGATCTACGAATACGGCGAGAGCGCGCGCCTCGCCATGCAGGAGGCGCTTCTCGGCGCAGTGCGCGCCGCCGCGGAGGAGACGGAACAGAAGATCGCGGAACGCTTCGCGCAGGCGGACGCGTCCTACCGCAATCTCGAAAAGGAGATAGAGGATCTCCGCGCGGAGCTCATTGCGGTCTCCGCGGCGCCCGCCGCCATGCAGGAGGCGGTCTACGAGCATCCCGTGGAGGGAACTGCGGAGGACCTCGCGGAGAATGCGGAGGAGGGCGAAGCGCAAGCCGCAGCGCCCGCGGAGACGGAGGAAAGCGAGGAAGGCTTCGATTACGACCTTCTCGCGGAAAAGATCTCCACCATCCTGCCGGAGACCGATTACGACGCCGTCGCGGAACGCGTCGTCGCCGCGCTTCCCGCGGGCGATGCGGATGCCATCGCGGATAAGGTGCTCGCGGGCATTCCCGCGCCCGACGAGACGGCGATCGCGGACAAAGTGGCGGAAGCGATCCCGCCCGTCGATTACGACCTCATCGCCGAACGCGTCTCGGGCGCGCTCGAACACGAGTTCGACGTCGTTTTGGACGAGGAGGGGATCGAAAAACTCGCGCGCCGCGTTGCGGAGCTCCTCAAAGAGCAGGGGCTCGCGGCGGCTGCGCCCGCGCCCGCCGAAGAACAGCAGGCGCCCGCGCCCGTCGCGCCCGAGGAAGAGATCGCGACCGCCGCGCCTCTGCCCGTCGTCGCCGCCGCCGAGACTTCGGACGACGCCGATATGACGACGCGCTACAAGCGCAGTTTCGAGGCGAAGGTCATCGAGAGCGAGGACGACGTCAAGCAGTATTACAGCGACTTGAAGAACGTGCTCCTCTCCTACGGGAAGGTCCGTTCGCAGATCAGCTGGTCCAACGACCGCTACACCGTCGCCCGCGAGACGCTCGCGAAGATCGGCATCCGCGGCAAGACGCTCTGCCTCTACCTCGCCCTCAATCCCGACGAATTCCCCACGTCCGTCTACCACCAGAAGTACGCGGGCGACACGAAGATGTACGAAAAGACCCCGATGATGCTGAAAATCAAGAGCAACGTCGCGGTCAAGCGGGCGACCCGCCTCATCGAACTGCTCATGGAGAAGAACGGAGCGGTCAAAACGGATGCGGAGCCCGTCGATTACACGAAGGACTATGCGTGGAAAAGCGAGCGCGAGCTTCTCGAAGCGGGACTCATCAAGACGGCGCTCGTCGAGAAGTCCGATCTGGATTTTTAAGCGATCGAAACGCGAGGGGAGCTGATTCGTCAGCTCTCTCGCTTTGTTACTCCAAAACGAAGGAGACGTTATCTTTTGAAGGAAAAAAACCAACCCAACGCTTCCACGAAGGAAAAGAAGGGCAAGAGCGCGGTGGAGCTTGCGATCTTGAACGGCATCCGCCGCTACGACATGGAGCAGGCGAAAAAGAACGCGCCGAAGGAAAACCTCGGGCAGATGCGCACCGCCGAGGCGATGGAAGAGGCGGGGCTCAAACCGCATAAAAAATCGCGCGCGAAGGGGAAGGGGACCCGCATCGACCTTTCCAAGACGCAGCAGAGCGCGCCCGCGCCCGCGCACGGCGTCCGCCCCGCGCCCGCCGAGAAAAAGACGGCGCCCGCCGAGAAGAAGGCGGAGCGGACGAAGGGGAAAAAGCCCGTCAAGATCCTCTTTTTCGGCGGCGTCGGCGAGATCGGCAAGAACATGACCGCCATCGAGTACGGCAGCGACATCATCGTCATCGACGCGGGCATCATCTTTCCCACGGAGGAGATGCCGGGGATCGACCTCGTCTTTCCCGATATTTCCTATCTCGTAAAGAACAAAAACAAGGTGCGCGGCGTATTTTTGACGCACGGGCACGAGGACCATATCGGCGGTGTTCCCTATCTCATGAAGGAATTGCGCCCCGAGACGCCCGTATACGGCACCAAGCTCACGCTCGCGCTCGTGGACAACAAACTGCGCGAACACCGCATGAACGCCGTTGCGGAGCGCACCGTCGCGCCCGGGGACAGGATCAAGGCGGGCGTGTTCGCGGTGAACGTCGTCAACGTCAACCATTCCATCGCGGGCGCGGTCGCGCTCGCCGTGGAGACGCCCTACGGCATCATCTTTCACAGCGGCGACTTCAAGATCGACCAAACGCCCGTCGCGGGCGCGCCCATCGACCTCGCGGAGATCGCCGAGTACGGCAAGCGCGGCGTCCTCTTGTACCTCGGCGAGAGCACGAACATCGAGCGGCAGGGCTATACGATGAGCGAGAAGGTGGTGGGGACCACGCTCGAACATCTCTTTTCGGAGAATGCGGACAGGCGCATCATCATCGCGACGTTCGCCTCCAACGTGCACCGTCTCCAACAGATCGTGGACATCGCGGTGAAATACCGCAGAAAGGTCGCCCTCTCGGGCAGGAGCATGCTCGGCGTCGTCGAGGCGGCGGCGAAGATCGGCGAACTGTGCATTCCGGAGGGGATCCTCGTGGACGTCGAAAAGGCGAAAAACTATTTCGACCGCGAGATCGTCATCGTCTCCACGGGGTCGCAGGGCGAGCCGATGAGCGCGCTCACCCGCATGGCTTCGGGGGAATTCAACAAGGTCGTGATCGGTCCCAACGACACCATCATCATCTCGGCGAGCCCCATTCCGGGCAACGAGCGCATGATCTACCGTGTGATCAACAACCTCTACCGCAAGGGGGCGAACGTCGTGTACGAGAGTCTCGAAAAGATCCACGTCTCGGGGCACGCCTGTCAGGAAGAGCACAAGATCATGCACTCCCTTCTCCGTCCGAAGTTCTTCATCCCCGTGCACGGGGAGTACCGCCATCTCAAACGGCACGTACTTTTGGCGCAGGAGATGGGGATGCCGCCCGAGCGTACGCTCATCCCCGAGATCGGCACGTGCGCGGAACTCACCGACGAGAGCTTGAAGCGCGGCGAAAACTTCCCCGCGGGCGCGCGCCTCATCGACGGTGCGGGCTTCGAGGATTCGGGCACGGGCGAGGCGCTCAAAGACCGCCTTCTCATGTCGGAAGAGGGGCTGTTCATCGTGAGCGTCGTCCTTTCGGACGGCGTGATGGTGGGCGAGCCGCAGATCGAGAGCCGCGGCGTCGTGTTCGCGGACGAAAAGAACGCCATGCGCGAGCTTGCGGGCGTCGTCGGGAAGGCGGTGGAGGGCTCCGCGCCCCACGCGGCGGACGTCGCCGCGAACATCAGCAAGGCGATGAAGACGTATATTTTCAAGAAGAGCAAGCAATCTCCCATGATCGTTCCCGTCGTGCGGGAAGTATAGTTTTACGCGAGAAGGAGGGGGTCCGATGAAACGTAATCTCACCGTTGTCTGTGTGCTGACGGGGCTGTGCGTCGCATTGTTTGCCGCCGTCTCCGTGTTGGGATTCGTCTATTCCGTCCTGCCCGTCGGCATCGTCGGCGTGTTTCTCACGCTCGTCGCCGTCTGGGTCCTGATCGGAAGCGTGTACCGCGAACGCCTCTACGAGCGGGTGGACAGCCGCTTCCGCGCGCGGGACTACGCCGCGGCGCGCGCCATGCTCGACAGGGCGCTCCGCAACCACTTTACCTTTCCCATCGCGCGCATCATCGTCTGGCAGCTCTACCTCAAAGTTGCGCTCGCGCAGGACGACGTTCCCGCCGCGGAGCGTTGCGCCTCCCGCCTCCGCCACAACGGCGGGGACGGCTGGAAGTACCGCACGGCGTACTTTTACGTGCTTCTCTATCTCGATTGGGGCGAACTCTCGGCGGCGACGGCGGAGTACGAACAGTTCAGAAACGCCTGCGCTTCTTCGGCGATCTACCGCACCCGCATCGAGGTGCTCGACGCGCTGTTCGCCCGCATCAACGGGCGGGAGAGCGTGCTTCCCGACGCGGCGAAGGATTCCTGCTATCCCATCGTCCACCGCGTCGTGGACAGGTATTGTCCATGACGTTGGAGGAGTTGCGCCGCCGCGCGCGGGAGGGGAGAGACCCCACTTGCGCGCCCGAGACGCTCGCAAAACTGCTCTCCGTCGTGCGGGATACGAACGCTTCCCGCTATTTGGAGATCGGCGCGGCGGAGGGGCTCACGACGTGCGCGGTCCTCTTGCAGACGGAGGGCGCGGCGGCGACGGCGATCGAACTCGACCCCGGGCGCGCGGCGCGCGCCCGGGAAAATTTTTCCGCGTTCGGCGTGGCGGCGCGCGCGGAACTCATCGAAGGGGACGCGGGGGAGATTTTGCCCCTGCTCGCGGGGGAGTACGACGTCATCTTTTTAGACGGTCCCAAGGCGCAGTATCTCAAATATCTTCCGCACTGCAAGCGGCTGTTGCGGCGGGGCGGAACGCTCCTTTCGGACGACGTCCTTCTGTACGGTTGGACGTTCGGAACGCCGCCTCCCAAGCGCAAATCGCTCGCGTTGCGCCTGCGGGCGTATCTCGAAGCGTTGGAGGGCGATCCCGCATGGCAGACGGAGCTCTTCCGCTACGGCGAAGGGCTCGCCGTGAGTAAAAAATTATGACAAGAGCCATAAACTGCGAACTTCTCGCCCCTGCGGGAAATCTTGCAAAACTCAAACTCGCGCTCTATTACGGCGCGGACGCCGTATACCTCGGCGGGAAGTCCTTTTCCCTGCGCACCTTTGCGGACAATTTCACGGAAGAGGAACTCGCGGAGGGCATTTCCTATGCGCACGCCCGCGGCGCGAAGGTGTACGTCGCGGCGAATATTTTCGCGCGGAACGCCGATCTGATGCCGTTGCGGGGATATCTTCCCAAGCTCGCGCGCATGGGCGCGGACGCCGTGCTCGTCTCGGACGCTGGCGTCTTTTCGCTCTGCCGCTCGCTCGCGCCCGAACTTCCCGTGCACATCTCCACGCAGGCGAACACCGCCAATGCGGCGGCGGCGGAATTTTGGGCGCGGCTCGGGGCGAAGCGCATCGTGCTCGCCCGCGAACTCTCCTTGCGGGAGATCGCGGAGATCCACGCAGCCTGTCCCCAAGTGGAGCTCGAAGCGTTCGTCCACGGCGCGATGTGCATCTCGTACAGCGGCAGATGCTATCTTTCCGACTATCTCGAACATCGTCCGTCCAACCGCGGCGCATGCGCCCAGCCCTGCCGCGCGCGCTACCGCGTGCAGGCGGAGGGCAAGGACGGCTGGCAGGACGTCGAGGAGGACGGAAAGGGGAGTTATCTGCTCAACAGCAAGGATCTGAACATGAGCGGCGCGTTGGAGGATCTCGCCCGCGCGGGCGTCGTCTCCTTCAAGATCGAGGGGCGCATGAAGGGGGAATATTATCTCGCGACCGTCGTCAACGCCTACCGCAGGATCATGCGCGGCGAGGATGCGGGCGGCGAACTCGAAAAGCTCGCCCACCGCGAATATACGACGGCGGACGAAGTCTCGGGGGGCGGCGCGCAGTCCCCGCACTCTTCGCAGACCTCTGGCACGCACGCCTTTCTCGCGCTCGTCAAGGGGAGCGGGGAGGGGCGCGTCCGCGCCGAGATGCGCACGCGCTTTTGCGAGGGGGACACGGCGGAGATCCTGTCCCCGTCCCAAACGTTCGGCAAGACGTTCGCGATCCGCGACTTGCGGGATAGCGCGGGCGCGCCCGTTTCGGACGCCAAACTCGTGCAGGCGGAATATTCCTTCTTATGTCCCTATCCGCTCCGCGAAGGGGATATCCTCCGCAAAAAACTCTGAAAAAACGCTTGCCTTTTCGGGGCGCGCGTGTTACAATGAAATCGCCTGAACGGAAAGAACTTGTCTGACCGCCAAGGAGAGCAAATCGGAATTTTTCGCGCATTTTCGCGCGCCGTTTCCTCTCGCCGTTCGGGCGGGAGGGATTTTTTATGGAAGAAAAACGCATCGCGGTGCTCTCCGTCGTGGTGGAGGACCGCAGCCAAGCGGAAAAACTCAACGCCTATCTTTCCGAATACGGCGAATACGTCGTGGGGAGAATGGGGATACCTTACCGGGAGAGAAACGTCTCGGTGCTCTGCGTCGTGCTCGACGCGCCGCCCTCTGCCGTCAACGCGCTCACGGGCAAGATCGGACAGCTTTCGGGCGTAACGGCAAAGACGCTGTTCGGCAAGATCTGAAATTCATTTTTTAAGGAGCAAGATATGAAAAGTTGGTTGAAAGGCATGGTATGCGCGGCGGTCGGCGTCGCGGCGGTGTGCGGGGCGGCGGCTTGCGCGCCCGCGCCCGTTTCGGGCGAGGCGAAGCTCTCCTTCGCGGGGAACTTGCAGAAGTTGTACGGCGGGACGGACGGCTATCCGCAGGCGGTGCTCGTCGCCAAGACGTCCGTCATCGAGAACGCGCCCGCGGCGGTCGCCCAAATGGAGAGCTATATGGCGGGGAGCGCCGCCTATCTTGCGGAGGCACAGCCGCAGACCGTCGTCTCCCTTCTTTCGGAGTGCTACGAGCCCGACCTCGCGCCCTCGTTCAATGCGAACAATCTCACTTCGCAGGTCATCTCGAATTGTTCCGTGAAATATACGCCCGCGGCGGCGGGGAAGGAAAAGGTCGTCTCCTTCCTCACCGCGCTCAACGGCATGGACGCTTCGCTCGTTACGGGCGTCCCCGGCGACGCGTTCTTCTATGCGGGCGGCGCGGCGGCGGGAACGGTCTCGGGGAGCTACCGCGTATTCGCGCCGGACGGCGCGCCCGCGCTCGCGCTTTCCTACGCGATCTCGGAGGCGGAGGGAGAGACGTTTGAATACAACATCGTCGCGGCGGATAGCATCCGCCTGAAAGTTACGGGCGATTCGCCCGAAGCGGATTTCTGCATTCTTCCCGTCAATCTGGCGGCGAACCTTCTCCGCAGCGGGGAGAAATACAAGATGCTCGGCACGGTAACGAACGGGAACATGTTCCTGCTCTCCACGCATACGGATAAGCCCGCCATCGAGGATACGGAGGATCTGTCCCTTCTTATCGGGAGCAAAATAGGGGTCGTCCAGCTTGCCAACGTACCGGGGCTCACCCTGCGTCTCACGCTGGAAAACGCGGGGGTGGGGTACAAGATCCTCACGGAAGCGGACGCTTCGCTCGCCGACGACAAGGTAAATCTCGTCGCGGTGGGGGCGGGGGACGTAACGCTTGCGGGCGGATACGATTATTTCCTCTGTCCCGAACCCGCCGCGAGCGCGAAGGTGAAGGCAAGCGCAAAATAACCTTTCGGAAGGAGTCCGTTTGAAAAAGAATCTGCTCTTCTCCGCGCTCTTTTCCGCGCTCGCGCTCGTCGCGGTCGCGCTCGCGTGGATCGTCGCGTATTTTGCGGCGGGCAACGAATATCTCGTGCCATCCCTTTGGGAGACGCTCGCCGAGACGGGGCGGCTTTTCACGGAAGCCGCCTTTTGGCGCGCCTTCGGTTTTACCCTGCTCCGCACCGCGCTCGCCTTTCTCGTCTCCTTTGCGCTCGGGACGGGGCTGGCGGCACTCGCGAGCCTCCACCCCGCGGCGCGCGCGTTCTTCGCGCCCGTCGTCTCCGTGCTCCGCACCGTGCCGACGATGGCGGTCGTGCTCATTCTCGTCCTCTGGACGGACCGCACCGTCGCGCCCGCGCTCGTCGCCCTGCTCGTGCTCTTTCCCGCCGTGTATGCCGCCGCGCTCGCCGCGATCGACGAGGTGAACGCCGCGTACGGCGAACTGCCGCGCGCGTTCGGCGTCAAGGCGGGCAGACGTCTCTTCCGCATGTATCTTCCGCTCGTCGCGCCCGCGCTCTCGGCGCAGGCGGGGGCGATCTTTTCGATGGGGCTGAAAATCACCGTCTCTGGCGAGGTGCTCGCCCAGACCTTCCGCAGTCTCGGCTATCTCATGCAACAGTCGCAGATGTATTTGCAGATCCCCCGCCTGTTTGCGCTCACCTTGCTCTGCGTGCTCCTCGGCTTTCTCCTCGAAGGGGGATGCCTGCTCCTCAACCGATATTTCGCGAGGTGGCGGCGATGAAGCTCGAACACGTTTGCAAACAGTACGGGAGCGTTCGCGCGCTCGACGATCTCACCCTCGAAATCGGGGAGGGCGCGATCACGGCGGTGCTCGGCGAGAGCGGCGCGGGGAAGACCACGCTTCTGAACGCCATCGCGGGGCGCATTTCGTACGAAGGGGAGATCGGCGGCGTCCGCGGAGAGAAGCCGCGCCGCCGCGCGGACTGTTCGTATCTCTTCCAAACTTCCATGCTGTTGCCGCACCTTACGGCGGAGGGGAACATCAAATTCGTGCTTCCCAAGTCCGAATGGGGGAAGATCGGGGAGATGCTCGCGCGCGTAGGGCTTGCGGGCAGGGAAAAGGCGCGCCCCGCGGAACTTTCGGGCGGCGAACGGCGCAGGGTCGCCATCGCCCGCGCGTTTTTGTTCCCGCACAGGCTCCTCCTCATGGACGAGCCCTTCTCGTCGCTCGACCTCTCCCTCAAAAAGTCGCTCGCGGAGCTCGTCGTCTCGCTGTGGCGGGAGCGCGGGGACACCGTGGTGTTCGTAACGCACGACGTGCACGAGGCGGCGCTGCTCGCTTCCCGCGCGGTCGTGCTCAAAGCGGGCAAAGTCGCGGCGGATCTTCCCGTGGAGGGGGAATACCCGCGGGACTTCGGGAAATTGTCATACACGGAGGAACTCCTCGTGCGCGCGCTGCTCGCGTAGCGCGCGCATATAATGTAGAAAGCGGACGGTGGAAAACCGCCCGCTTTTTTTGGAAAAATTGCCGAAAATCCGTTGACAATCTGTCATAAATGGGATATAATCGTGTCATAAACTAATATTACATTGTCATTCTTCGGAAACACTGCGCCTTTTGCGGTGTCTTTCGGTTATTCTCGGAGAAGAAGAGGAAATCATGAAAAAGACGAAATTAAAACTTTCGGAAGGTCTGCACGAAATAAAAAACAAGAAGAGACCGTGCGCCGTAAGGAGGAAGAAGGAGCACCTTCATCTCGAAGGCAAGCGCCGCCACCGCGTCGCCAAGCTCGTCGCGAGCCTCTGCGCCATCTTCGTCATCGGCGTGGGCGCGTTCGTCATCGACGCGTTCATGCCCAAAAACTTCGTCGCGGATACCTCCCGGAGCGCGTCCATCTCCATGGAGGCGCCGACGGACGGCACCACCCCCATGGACTATAACGTTCCCGAGGACGGCTCCGTCTACAAGGGCATCCGGAATTTCGCCTACATCAACGGACAGTTCCGCAAGCGCGGCCACTGGTACTCGGAGATGCACGGGACGACCGTCGCGGGTGTCATGGGCATCAACGTGGAGCAGTCCGTCAACACGTGGAAACAGTATTCGGACGACGTGCTCATCCTCGTCGACATCACGACGAGCTCGATGGTCAACGCCGCGCGCCAGTTCTGCTATGTCGGCGACGACGTCATCTGGCGCGTCGCGGATTGCGCTCCGGACGATTACAGCGGCTTGGAGACGCCTTG
The DNA here is from genome assembly GCA_947624965.1 of uncultured Clostridia bacterium. Classification (GTDB taxonomy): domain Bacteria; phylum Bacillota; class Clostridia; order Christensenellales; family Borkfalkiaceae; genus Gallimonas. Next base: position 13,332 of record CANQMN010000014.1, on the reverse strand, counting down.
GCCCGACGGCGAGCCCTTCGGACATCTCTCGCTGGAAGATTTCCGCAAGAGTTACGGGCTCCCCGGCACCGAGCTCTCCGTGTACGTATTCAACGAGGAAAATATCCTGTACGCCGATCCCGTAACGGATAACGGCGACGGGACGTATACGCAGACGTGGTATCTCGATCCCGACGACGACAAGGCGCCCTATTTCTATCGCTATCAAATGCAGAAGACGGGCGGTCTTACGGGGCTTCCCACGTTCTACGACATCACGGTTACATATACCTTCGACGCGTCGTGGAACATTCTCGAATCGCACATCGTGGAGGACTGCAACGCGCCCATGGGCGTCTCCGCGGACTGCCATTCGGACTTTGTTACGAAGTACAACTACGAAGAGGAAAAGGCGCAGTCCACGGCGTATGAGGACTATTTCAACCGCTTTGCGGATAAGCCCGCTTCGGGCGAAAAGGAACTTCCTCTCACGGCGACCGATTGCCTTTCGCAGGCGTTCGGCGGGCTTACGAGCGGTTCTTCCTCGCTCGATCTCGCCCTCGACCTCAACGGCACGCCCGTATCGGGCGTCGTCAACCTCTCCATCGGCGACGAATTGGACGTGAAGGCGCGTCTCGGGAACATCAACATCTGGTATTCGGGCGACGAAGTGCACCTCAAATACGGGAACATGCGCGCGAAGCTCTCCGTTCCCGAACTCATGGAGATCGTGCAAGAACTGCTCCCTTCGGACGGCTCGCTCGATCTCGGCGCCTCGCTCGACCTCAACACCATTCTCGACCAGCTCGTAAACGACGGCGAATTCGTCCTCGGCGAAACCACGGCTTCCCTTTCGACGAAGCTCGCGCTGTTCGGGCTGGAACTTCCCGTCGACTTTGAATTCGACCTCGGCGAGAACAGAACGGTCAGCCTCGCGAAGGTCTCCACAAGCATCGATCTCACCAAGGACTTCACGCTCGGCGCGGCGATCTCCTTCGGCGATACGAAACTTCCCGCCCTCGAACCGGGGGAATTGCCCTATTACGTCGAACTTGTTCCCTATGTGGGCTCGCTCGTCGACCTGTTCTCTTCCGAAACGCTCTCCGCCGATATCGCCTATGAGAACGAACAGCTCGGGCTCTCCGTAACGGGCGATCTCGCCCTCGCGATCAAGGACGGCATTGCGGCGAGCGGGACGGTGCAGGTCTCCCGCGGCGAAAAGAGCAAGTCTCTCTCGCTCGTCTACCGCGACGGGATCGTCTATCTCGACTTGGAGGGCATCTGCCTCTCCGCGAACGTCAACGATGCGCTCGCGCTCATCGAATCGTACACGGGCGAACTGCTCCCGTCGAACGCGTTCGACCTTGCGGACATTCTCTCCCGGGTATTCACGAGCGATTTCGCCACGCTCTTCTCCCTGCGGGAGGAGAACGACCTCGAAATCGGGCTCCGCGGGACGCAACTTTTGCAGGCGCTCGGCGTGAAAGGGTTCGATCTCGGCGAAGTCAAACTCAACGTAGGGGAGGGCACGCTCACGGCGCGTGCGCTCGGCGCGACGGTCTCCGTCTCCGCGGGCGGCACGGTCGGCGCGGCGCCCGCCGAAGGATATGTCGATATCGTCAAGTATGCGAAGAGCGTCTCGTCCGTCATCGACGGCGGCTATCTCTCGGCGGAAGTCGGCTACGGCGAACAGGACGGTTTCCATGTAGGGGGCTCCTTCTCCATCGCGCTCGACCCGTTCGCCTTGACGGGCGAACTCACGCTCGGCTACGGCGAGTCTGTCAAGACGGCGAACATCGCCTTTGCCGAAGGCGTCATCTGGCTCTCTGTCGAAGGTCTGCGCCTCAAACTCGGCTCCGAGCAAGCCGTGCAGACCGTTCTCGACTGCATCGTCCCCGAGGGCGAGCAGACGATGGACATGGCGAAGATCCTCGACGCGGTGTTCTCCATCGACCTCACCACGGCGGCAAAGCTCGCCGAGAAAGGGGATACGCTCTCGCTTGCGCTCGCGGGCGACGCGCTTCTTTCGGCGTTCGGGGTCGATTTCAAATTGGGCACAGTGGAGCTTGCGCTCACGGGCGGCACGCTCTCCCTCGATGCGCTCGGCGCGCACGTTACCGTCTCCGCCTGCGATGAATTTGCGGCGGGCGCGCCTGCGGACAAGGCGCAGTATAAGGACCTCACGGAAGTCCTCGCCAAACTTCCCGCGGTGCTCCGCGAGAAGGCGCTCGGCTTCTCGGGCGACCTTACGCTCGTCTACGGGGATACGGAAGGGGAGGAAACACCCATCACGGTCGGCTTGAACATTAAGGACGGCGCGATCGTCTGGGGCGATGGCTTCGGGCTGTATCTCGACGCCGAGCTCGACGTTCTGAACACCAAGCACGATCTCACGGTCATCTACCGCGGCGGCGAGCTCTCCGTTCTCTACGGGGAATACGGCGTAAAGCTCACGCTCGAAGCGGAGAAGGGAAGCGAGACCGACCTGCAAAAGTTGGAGAAGGCGTTCCTCGCCGTCTACAACAGGATCCGCGACATCGTCGGGAAGGCGTTGCCCGTCCAAGAAGAGGGCGCGCCCGCACCCGCCAACCCGCTGCCCCCGCTTCAATCGTTCAACGACCTTCTCGGGCTCTTCAAGGGGGCGGAGGCGATCACTTCCATGATGGAAGGCATCGATTTCGCCTCGCTGATCGGAGACCTCAAAATCACCGCGCCCGAGACGGAAAACGGTCTGTTCGGGCTCGAACTCGGCTCGATCAAGGCGGAACTTTCGTCCGCGCTCAACGACGGACTGCTCGGCATCGGGCTCAACTATCGGGCGGAAAAACTCAACGTCGAGGCGACGCTCCGCGCGAGTGCGCGCAACGCATCGTTCGCGATGCCCGAAGGGGACTACGAATATCTCGGCGTGGAGGACTTTGAGGACCTTCTCGATTACATCGGCGCGGCGGTCGCGCTCGTGGGACAGGAACATCTCAACATCGACCTTGCGGGCAGCAAGGTGATGTCCACCGAAGAAAAATACCGTCCGTTCGAGGGCGTCAAGTACACCATCGACGGCAACATCCACTACTATTCGGGCACGGGCTTCCCGTTTGAGCTGAATACGGCGGATAAGACCCTCGTCGTCAACACCGATCTGTTCTTGCAGATCTCCTTCTCCGAGCGCGCGTCGCTCGCGGAGGACAAAAATCTCGAACTCACGATCACCGTGCTCGATGCGGATCCCGCGACGGGCGAAGCGGACGGCACGCTCGACTTCTACATCTCCGCCTCCACAATAGGACAGGGCGGCGAGGGGTACGAACCGCTCCTCCTGTACGCACCCGCAGACGAGATCATGACCCTTCTTTCGGGCGTATGCGTCATGTTCGGGCTGGATAAGGGCGTCATCAACGACTATCTCGTCTCCAAGTGGATCGCGGACGTCGGCACGATAGAACAGCTCCGCGGGCTGGGCGACGCGCTGAAAGGATTGCTCGGCAACCTTCTCGGCGTCGACTTCGGCGCGACGGCGGCAGAGGGGCAGCAGGTAACGCGCGCGCTCGGCGGCGAGACGAGGCGGGGGATCATCGCCTCCGTGTTGCGGACGGATTCCTCCTTCACGCTCGCCCTCAACTCCTCCGTGCTCTACCAACAGGACGGGCTGGACAACATCACGCTCACCCTCTCCAAGGAAAGGGACGAGGCGGGGAACACCCTGCTCACCGCGCTTTCCCTCGGCAACATTTACAACAAGGCGGGAACGGAAAAGACGACCGTCTCCCTCGCGATCACGCACGAAAAGGAAGTCGACGCGGTGAGACCTGCCGATGCGGGGAACTATTTCTCCGTCGAGGCGGTCGATGTTCTCATCAAATCGCTCGCCAAGTCCATCACTCATAAGGAGACCGTGGCAAGCGACGAAGTCCTCACGGGCGAGCCGCAGGAACAGGTCAAATACGTTCTCAACAAGAACTTCTACATCGAAGGGTCCGCGGATCTCGATCTCTCGCTCCTCGGGCTCAGCGCCATCTCCGTCAAGATCAGGATCATCGCGATCTCGGTGAACATCGATGAGGACGGGGGCGTCGCCGTCAACATCCAGATGCAGTACGACGGCAAGTCGGGCATCATCAACGGCGACAGCGTGCTCGACGTTACCATCAAGAACACCGAAAAAGTCGGGCTCATGCTCTACATGAAGCGCACGCAGAATACCGATTTCAGCGGAAGGCTCAACGCCGAACAGACGCTTCCCGAGCCGATCGTGCTCTACCGCGCGCTGCCGCTCTCCAATTTCATGAAGAACTATGTGAGCCAACTCGGGTTTATGTTCAACCTTGCAGACAGCATCATGTCCTCGCTCGGCGATTCGCTCGGCGGCTCCTCGGGCGGCGACGGAACGACGCAGAGCGCGCCCGTCGACCTCGGCGGATGGTTCCACAAGTTCGTCTCCGGTTGCTCCTATCAGTATAAGGATGGCGTGGGCGACGTCTGGACGCTCAAAATCAACGGGAAGGGGCTCACGGGGAGCGATTCGTTCAGCGATATCGTCATCGACCTCGGCACCGATTCGGAGGGGTACCTGCGCACCATCGACGCGAGCATGGACATCGCGAGCATCGTCAAGATCAAGGCGAACCTCAACTGGAAGAACCCGGGCAGCGGAGCTTGGGGCGCGGATATAACTTCGGACTTTGCAAGCGCGCTCGAAAAGGGCATGTCCGTGAAGCTCCGCCGCGTGGACTGGAACGTTACGGACTTCCTCGAAGGACAGCTCGCCACCGTCCGCTATATCCACAACGGGGAGACGATCGCCACGCAGACGGACTTCGTGTTCAACCCGACCGACCACGAGGCGTACGGCGCGTTCACCCGCCCGTCGCTCGCCGCTTACAACGATCGGGACGGCTATACGCTCGTATGGGATCTCGATTCCGTCGTCTACGGCAGTGTCATCAACGTGTATTCCGTCTATCAGGCGAACCGCTATACGCTCGTGTTCGAGAGCGACCGCCCCGCGGCGGACTACGAACCGGAGGGCGAGAAGTGGGTGAAGCGCGTCGAATGGGAGTACGGCACCCCGCTCGAACTTCCCTTCGCCGCGGACGAAAGCATGGAGATCGTCGGCTTCTATTGCCCGGACGGACAGCTCCACACGCAGGGCAACAACCGCTGGCACGTGTACGACCAAGAGGAGGTCGTATTTACCGCGAAGTGGGAATACATCGATTACACGGTGCGCTTCCTCACGGAAGAGGGCGGCGCCGTGCACGAGAGCAAGACGGGGCATTACGGCGATCCTGTCGGCACGCCCGCGACCAACCCGTCGAAGGAAGGCTACACGTTCCGCGGCTGGGCGGAATGGAGCGGCGAGGAGACTTTCTCCGAAAATAGGGACATCGTCGCCATTTTCGAGCCCAACCAATATGAAGTTACGCTCGTCAGCGACTACGAACTTCCCGAGTTTGCATACAGCGAGAGCTCGGGCAAATACGAGCGCGTCATCCAATTCACGTACGATGAGGAATTCCTTCTTCCGCAGAACGTCCGTCTGGAAGAGGAGGGCGTCGTGCTCAACGGCTTCCGCCGCGACGGCGACAAGTCGCTGTATGTGAGGGCGCTTCCCAACGTTTTGGGGGCGACGACGTTCACCGCCGAGTGGGACGAGATCGGCTATGCGATCGTGTTCCAATACACGGACGAAGCCCATACGAAGGCGGAGACCCACAACAAGCATCACGGCGATCGGTATACGCTCGAAGAGCTTCCCAAGATCGCGGAGAACCAACAGCGTCCGGGCTATACGGCTTCGTGGGATATCGATGTCGAAACCTTTACGGTAACAAGAGACGAGACCATCGAAATTAAATATACGCCGATCGAATATACGGTCTACGTATACAGTCGTTTCCCCGTAGATGGTTTCGAGAGCAAGACGCAGCATTACGATTCGGAGAACGTAACGGGCGAAGTGTACTACTATCATATCTACACGTACACCTACGACAGCGCGGCGGTGGAGATCCCCGCAGGCGTGAGTTCCATGGTGGAGGGATACGATTTCGGCGGCTACTTTACCGCCCGCTTCGGCGCCGGCACGCGCGTGAACGCCATCGACAGCGGCGTCATCCGCGACTGCTTCCAATACCGTTTGGGCAACGGGGAGACGCTCGAAACGCGCAACGTCCTCTATGCGGACTGGATCGACAATTCGGTTACCGTCCACCTTTACAGCGATTACGACTTCGCGGGCAGCGAGGGCGGCAACAACGTCGAAGGCTACCATATGAACCTCACGAGGATAAAGGACGATGCCGAACAGTACAACATTTCCGGCTTGACCCTGACCCCGAAGGAGAGCGGCGTGCAACAGCTCGCGTGGTGGTATAACGATCCGCTCGGCGGCTGGCGCGCGGTAACCGATATCGAGGAGTTCAAGGATGAGGACCGCGACGGCAACCCCGTATCGCTCTACGCGATGTGGATCTCGAACATCCGCGTCAAACTTTCGACGCTCACGGAGAAGCTCTCCCGCTTCGATATGGCGGGCGTCGTCAAGGGAGGCGAACCCACGGGGCGCGTCAGCGCGCAGATCTATGCCTCGCTCTCCTTGGAGCACACGTTCACAGGCGTCTACTACATTTACAGCGCAGATGGCAAGTCGTCGGATGTGCTCAACTACGGCAAGGCGTTCAACATGGATGAAAACGGCATGTTCAGCGATAGCGGTATGACGTCGCTTAACGGCTTGTTCTTCTCCGTGAAATATGCAGGCATTGTTGTAACCGCAACGTTCAACGCGGGCGAGCAATCTGTCTCCACCACATGGAGCGCCATTCTCTCGATGAGCTATCATACCGTGCGTGTATACGACGATAAGGGACTCATCAAAGAGGAACAGGTCCGCGATGACTTCCCGTACGACAGCGACGACAACTCCGTTTCGTGGGCGGATATCTTTGCGGATATCGACATCGAACGCGTCGGCTACGACTACACGATCGCCGAAGCGGACGTCGATAAGGATTCCCGCGCTCCGATCACGCAGGATAAGGATGTGCACATCAACTATACCCCGAGAGATTACTCCGTGCGTTTTTACAGCCGTCTCCCGATCGGCGATTGGGAAGCGGGCGAGGACGGCGTGTACACCTTTGAAACGACGATGAAGTTCGATTCCGTCATCACGGTCAACGCGCAGACCTCCACGACCTACACCGTCAAGACGGAGGGGAACGAGATTTGGTTGCCCGATAACATCGATATCGGCGCGCGCAAGGGCAGTTGGGCGGCTCCCGATATCCGCGCGGACGGCGCGGTGTTCACCGCAAACTACGAGCCCGATACCGTGGAATATCACAGCGAGGTCGAATTTACCTACGGCGGCGAGCCATACGGCGGGGAGCGCGGAGACTATACCGCGACGTATAGCTCCCACTACGAGCTCATCACGCCCGAAGCGGCGGGATACGTATTCCTCGGTTGGTTCGTCGCGGACGGCGCAAGCTGGAAGCTCGTGCGCTCGCTCGACGTCGCCGATACGCTGACGACGACGAAGGTGGAGGCGCTGTGGCTCTCAAAGGCGGTGAGCCTCACCGTAACGGGTTCCCGTTCGGGCGGCGGTTGGGTGTTCGGCGGAGACGCAAAGCACACGATCTCCGCGACGCTCGAAGGGCTCACGCTCGTCGGCGCGGCGAAGGAGAGCACGAAGCTCACCACATCGTTCCGCTTCTATGCGAATAATAACACGAACTACGAGGCAGAGACCTCTCACGCGCAGCTCACGTTCGCGCAGAAGGCGTACGGAAGTTGGGTAACTTCCGCCGAAGAGACGGTAACGCCGGAGGGAACGAAGCAGAAGGACTACGGGCACGCGGTCGTGGTGATAACCGTCTACGATAGGGACGGCGAGGAACTCGGAAGCTACGGCGAAGCCGATCTGCACGGGGTGACCCGCAAATATTGATCGGCAACGCCTGACCGATAGCCGTCCCGCAACGCCTGACCGATAGCCGTCCCGCAACGGCTGACCGATGACCGACCTGCAACGGCTGACCTATAACAAAAAAACACGGAGCAAACGCTCCGTGTTTTCTATTCTTCCCCTCGCATAGCGAGGGGAACTTTAATTCACCCTCCCCCTTTGCAAGAGGAGACGTTTTTCTTTACCCTCCCCTTTTGTAAGGGGGAGGGGTAGGGGAGGGGGTAGCCCTATTTCCCCCGCCTGCGAAATTCCCCCGCAGTGATCCCCGCCTCCTGTTTGAAGAAGCGGGAAAAATTGTGCGGGCTCTGAAAATTGAGGTAATACGAGACCTCCGCCACCGTGTAATCCGTTTCGAGGAGCAGGCGTTTCGCCTCGTCCATCCGCCGTTCGATGATGTACCGTTTCAGCGTAACGCCCTCCGAAGCGTGAAAGACGGCGGAGAGATATTTTTCGTGATAGCCGAGCTCGCGCGCGATATCGCTCACCCGTATCTCGGAAAACCGATGAAAGTTGATGAACGTCTTGATATTTTCCGCGAGCGCGTTGCGGGGAGCTGTCTGTTCCTCGGCGCTTCCGCGGCAGAGTTCGAGGAGCATCTGCGTCGCGAGATAGCGCGAACGCACACTGCGGGGCACCTCCGCCTCCGAGGCGAGAAGCAGTTCCGCAATGCGCCGCACGTTCTCCCCGTCGACGCAAACGCCGTGGCGGGGGAGCGAGACGGAGGCGGGCAGGGCGGGACAGCGGAAGTGCAGCCAATAAAAGCGGCAACGGCAAACTTGCGTGCCGTGCTGGTTGGGCGTGGGGGACATCACAAGGTATTCGCCCGCGCGCACGCGGTATTCCCGCGCCTCGTCCGCAATGAACAGTTCGCCCTCCGTTACGACCATCAACTCATATTCGTACAGCCGCCGCGTGAGGTGTTTCCAGTCCTTTTCGGGGGAAATAAATTCGCCGAACCACAGCATTTCCACGGGCGCTTCGAGATTGAAATGTAACATCTTACTTTTTGAAACCTTTTTATGGGGTAATGGGATTGCTTTCTTTTTTCCCTATTTTATAATGATTATATCATATTCCGACCGTACAGACAAGGTTCGGCGGAAAAAAATCAAAAAAACAGGGGGAAAATTTCAGTTATGGCGCATACGTTACGGAAAAAAGCAAGGATCTCGGCGGTCGCCGCCTTACTTTGCGTGCCCATCGCGATCGGCTCGCTTGCGGGTTGCGCGTCCGAGGAGGACTATACGCCCGCCGCGGAGACGGAGGGCGTCTCCTATACCGCGCTCACCGAGGTGAAAACGACGGACGCCTACACGGCGAACGCCATCGAGAAAGAGGTGGATTATCTTATCAGCCTCGACAGCGATAAACTCCTCGCGAATTTCTATGCGAACGCGGACATTCAGACCCGCAAGACTTCCTATGGCGGGGGCTGGGAGGACGCGCTCATCGGCGGGCATACGATGGGGCACTATCTCTCCGCCGTGTCGCAGGCGTACGCGAACGCGTCCGTGAGCGAAGAGGACAAGGCGGAACTTTTGGAAATCATCGAATACATTTCGGGCGAGCTCCAAAAGTGTCAGGATAATGCGGTCGAAGCGGGCGCGCAGGAGGGGTTCCTCTGGGGCGCGTCCATTCCCGTCGGCAAACAGGACGATCCCGAATTTCAGTTCGACGTCGTGGAAGATCCCACCTACGGGGGTCTCATCGGAGAGGCTTGGGTCCCGTGGTATACGATGCACAAGATCGTGGCGGGGCTTCTCGACGTCGTGAAGTATACGGGCAACGAGACGGCGCGGAGCGTGCTCGTAAAGCTCGGCGATTGGGTCTGCAACCGCACGAACACGTGGGACGAAGCAGACCGCGCGGCGGTGCTCAACATCGAATACGGCGGCATGAACGACGCGATGTACAACCTCTATGCGCTCACGGGCGAGGAGAAATACGCCGTCGCCGCGCACAAGTTCGATGAGGACGTCCTCGTCCGCGAACGGCAGAGCAAGGGGATGGGGAGCCTTTACGAAGATATCCTCGCGGAGGGCTCGAATTACCTTCTCGGCATCCATGCGAACACCACCATTCCCAAGATCATCGGCGCGTTGCAGGGCTATACGCAGTTGCAGGGCAAGACGGTCGCGGGCATAGATGTCTCCCAATATCTCGAACTCGCGGAAAAATTCTGGGACTGCGTCGTCGAACGGCATACCTATGTTACGGGCGGTAATTCCGAAAACGAGCGCTTTGTCGCGGACAATTCGGAAAACGCCTCGCGCGATAACATCAACTGCGAGACGTGCAACACGTACAACATGCTCAAACTTTCGCGCATGCTGTTCTCCCTCACCAAGGATGTGAAATATCTCGATTATTACGAGAACACCTATATCAACGCCATCCTGTCCTCGCAAAATCCCGAGACGGGCATGACGATGTACTTCCAGCCCATGGGCACGGGATACTTCAAAGTGTATTCCACGGCGGAAAACAGTTTCTGGTGCTGTACGGGCAGCGGCATGGAGAGCATGAGCAAGCTCGGCGACAGCATCTATTATAAGGAGGTGCTCCCCGCGGCGGAAGCGGGCGGCGCCCAACGGACCGCGGTCTATGTCGCGATGTACTTCTCCTCCGAATTGAATTGGGAAAACCAGCGCATCGGGATCAAGCAGACCGCCGACCTCGAAAATTCGGACGAAGTCAAGATCGAAGTTACGTCGGGGGCGACGACGCTCAAACTCCGCGCGCCCGATTGGTCTCCCGTGTTTGAAGTCTCCGTCAACGGAACGGACGTAACGACGGATCCCGTGAACGGGTTCGTCGCCGTCCCCGTGAAAGAGGGGGATACCGTTACCGCCAAGATGCAAAAGACGGTCACCGTACACGGGCTTCCCGATAACGGCGCGGCGCTCGCCTTCAAGTACGGTCCCTATGTGCTCTCCGCCGAACTGGGAACGGAAGGCGTGGGGCAGATCGGCGACAGCGGCGCACAGCTCACGTCGCACGGCGTCGGGTTGAGCGTCCCGCTGCGCGCCGACGTGCAGGAGACCTATGCGGTCACGGGCGGCAACCGCGCGGCTTGGCGTGAAAATATCGGGCAATACATGGTGAGAGGGGAGAACGGCAAGTTCACGCTCGGCGGCATCGACGGCACGCTCACCTATTCCTATCATTTCCGCCAATATCAACAGCGTTACGGCATTTACTTCTACTTTACGGGGGACGACACGGTGGATGTTCCCACCGAGAGCAGGGACGTCGTCGAGAGCATCCAGATCGGGCACGGACAGTATGAGACCGACTGGTTGGAAAACGCGCAGAACAGCGAGGGAACGACGGGCACCCGCCGCGCGAGAGCGGGCGTGAGCTTCACCTACTGGCTCGCAGTGGATAAGAGCGTCCCGGACGGGAACTATCTCGTTCTCAATTTCTCCAAGCAGGACAACAGCAAGCATATCCGCATCACGGTGGGGAGCACAGTCATCGTAGACGAAACGCTCAACAACACCACGGCGGAATTGCCCGTATACGAGGCGGTCTACAAGATCCCCGCATCCGTCGTACAGGCGGCGCAGGATAAGACGATCGCAGGGGACACCAAACCCCGCATTGCGCTCGTGGTGAGCAGCGGTTCCGCGACGGCGACCTCGGCGGCGCTCCGCAACTCCGTGTCCATCGTCAAAATTAAGAACTGACCTGTCTTTACCTCTCCCCCTCGCATCGCGAGGGGGAATTTTTTGCCCTTTTTTCCGCCTTCCCCTCGCAACGCGAGGGGAAGGCGTTCTTATTTACCCTCCCCTTGCAAAGGGGAGGGGTAGGGGAGGGGGGGAGGGGAGACATCAACCCCCACCATATCCTCCCCCTTTGTAAGGGGGAGGTATCCGTTCTACTTTCACCCTCCCCCTTTGTAAGGGGGAGGGGGCTCTTTCCTCCCCGTTTGTCCTATTCTCCACCCTCCCCCTTTGCAAGGGGGAGGGGTAGGGGAGGGGGTAGCCCCAATCCCCCGGTAACGTCTGTCCCGCTTTGTACAAAAAAAGAACGGCTCGCAGGGAGCCGTTCTTTTTTTGTACGTTATTCTTTGCCCGCCATCTTTTTGTAGCCGGCGAGGCGCTCCTTGGAGCTCTCTTCCGTCTTCTTGAAGAGTTCCTCGGCGATCGCGGGTTGCGTCTTTTTGAGGGAAGCGTAGCGCGTTTCGCCCAAAATGAACGCCTGGTAGTCGCCCGTGGGATCCTTGGAATCGAGCGTGAAGGGATTTTCGCCCTTCGCCGCGAGCTCGGGATTGTAGCGATACAGCTGCCAGTAGCCGCAATCGACCGCCGCCTTTTCCTCCGCCTGCGACTTCGTCATGTTGATGCCGTGGTTGATGCAGGGCGCATAGCAGATGATGAGGGAAGGTCCGTGGTACGCTTCGGCTTCTTTGAGCGCTTTCACGAGTTGCGCCTTGTCCGCGCCCATCGCGCACTGCGCGACATAGACGTAGCCGTAGGAAGCCGCGATCATGCCGAGGTCCTTCTTCTTGACGCGCTTGCCGCTCGAAGCGAACTTCGCGACCGCGCCGATGGGGGTAGCCTTACTTGCCTGCCCGCCCGTGTTGGAGTACACCTCGGTGTCGAGCACGAGCACGTTGACGTCCTCGCCCGAAGCGAGCACGTGATCGAGCCCGCCGTAGCCGATATCATACGCCCAGCCGTCGCCGCCGATGATCCAGAAGGACTTCTTCACGAGACAATCCTTTTCGGCGAGGATCTCGTCGAGGAGGGTGAGCTCTTCGCCTTCGCACTCCTTGCGGCATTCTTCAAGCTCTTTGATGAGGGCGGCTGCGGTCGTCTTGCTCGCTTCCGCATCGTCCATGGCGTCCACCCAATCGGTGAGAGGCTTCACGCATTCGGGATATTCCGCCCACAGTTCGGCGAGCTTCTTCACCTTGTCGGCGAGGGCGCCACGCCTTGCCTTATAGGCGAGGTTCATGCCGTAGCCGAATTCCGCGTTGTCCTCGAAGAGGGAGTTCGCCCACGCGGGTCCGTGTCCCTGTTTGTTCGTGGTGTAGGGGCAGGTGGGGGAGGAACCGCCGTAAATGGAGGAGCAACCCGTCGCGTTGGCAACGATCATTCTGTCGCCGAAGAGCTGGGTGACCACTTTCACATAGGGGGTCTCACCGCAGCCTGCGCACGCGCCCGAGAACTCGAAGAGGGAAGGCGTGAACTGGCTCTTCTTGACGTCCGCCATCTTGACGGCGGAAAGATCTGCTTCGGGAAGATCGACCGCGTAGTTCCAATTCTTCGCCTCGACTTCTTCGAGTTCGGCGAAGGGAACCATCACGAGCGCCTTGTTGCCCTTCATGCCGGGGCAGACCTCCGCGCACACGCCGCAGCCCATGCAGTCGAGCGGGC
>CANQMN010000013.1 GCA_947624965.1 uncultured Clostridia bacterium | reverse complement strand
GTAGCTTCTTATTACCTCCCTCTCGCTTTGCGAGGGGGAGTAGCTTCTTATTACCTCCCTCTCGCTTTGCGAGGGGGAGTAGCTTCTTATTACCTCCCTCTCGCTTTGCGAGGGGGGAGGGTAGGGTGGGGGGAGTGGAAGAAAAAAGTCGGCAGAGGAGTCTAACCCCTACCCAACCCTCCCCCTTGAAAAGGGGGAGGTGTCTGTATTTTACCTTCTCCTATCCAAGAGGAAGTCGCTTTTATTTTACCCCATCTCCTCATTTTCTCATTTTACCTTTCCCTCTATCCCATTTGCCTCCCCCTAAAAAGGAGTAGCTTCTTATTCCTTCCCCCTCGCTTTGCAAGGGGGAAGCGCTTATCCCTCGCTTACGAGGGGGAATAGCCTTATACTTTACCTCCCCCCTCGCTTACGAGGGGGGAGGGTAGGGTGGGGGGAGTGGGCTTACAGCGTGTTGCGATAGTTATACTTCTTCAAAACTTTTATTTTTCTCACGGCGGTAACCTCGGTGTACCGTTCCGTAACGGAGACGCTCGAATGCCCGAGGATCTCCTGCACGGAGCGCAAGTCTGCGCCGTTTTCCAACAAATTCGTCGCGAACGTGTGCCGCAGATAGTGCGGCGTCGACCGCGCGTTGATCTTCGCGAGGTCGCGGTATTTCGCGAAAATATCCTCTATGGCGCGGATGGAGATGGGGGCGCGCGCCCTGTTCACGAAGAGAAAGCTGTGCGTGCAGGCGAGTTCGGCACGGAGCGCGATCCAATTGCGGAGCCGTTCCGCCGTCTGCTTGCAGGAGAGGAACACAAGCCGCTCCTTGCGCCCCTTGCCGCGGATGAGCAGGATGCGCGAACGCAGATCGACGTCTTCGAGGCGGAGCGCGGCGGCTTCCCCGATGCGGATCCCCGTGGCGCAGAGAAGATCGAGCAGTGCGGCGTCCCGCGTGAGCTGAAAGGTGCAAAACGCCGTGTCGCGGCGCACACGTTCCCCGTCGAAAACGGCGAGGAGCCGCTTCACCTCGGACACGGCGATCGTGCGGGGGAGCGTCTTTTCCGCTTTCAGTTTGAACTCGCATTCGAGCATGGGGTTGGAGAGGCGGTCGTCGCGGCAGATGTATTTATAGTACTGTTTCAGGCTCGCGAGATGCCGCTTTACCGTCGTGCTCTTGTGGCGGGTCTCCACAAGGCGGGAGACGTATTGCATCACGCCCGCGTCGGGACGCTCTTCGCGGAAGCGGAGATAGGACTGCAAATCGAGGCGGTACGCCGCGATCGTCTTGTCGCTGAGATTTTTGCCGAGTTTGCAGAAGAGCAGAAACTCCGCCGCGCTTTCATAACTTTCTTTCATGGAACATTTCTCCTTTGGTTTTTTGTAATGATTATATCCTTTCGCGGAGAAATTTTCCATCGATTCGGAACGGGAAAAGCGCTCCGCCGACGGCGGAGCGCTTCGTTAAAGATATTCTTCCCGCGTATTTTTCCGCCAAACGTGCGGCGAGACGCCCGTCTTTTGACGGAACGCGGTGGAAAAATAGTGCTCGTTGTTATAGTGGAGCCGTTCGGCGATCTCCCGTATGCTCTCCGTGCCGTAGGAGAGCAGTTGTTTTTCGATTTCCAGCCTGCGCGCCGTGTAATACCGATAGGGCGACGCGCCGTAATACCGTTTGAATTCCCGCGTGAGCTGGGATTTGGAGAGAAAGAGCTTCGCCGCGAGCGCTTCGACGTCGAGGGGTAGAAAGATGTTTTCGTCGATTTTTTCCCGCGCGGCGGCGATCACGGGGGGAACGAAGCGGTCGGGACGGCGGCTCCGCGAGAGTTCGATGAGACAGTCGAAGAGGATACTGCTCGCGTCGCGGTAGATGTCCTCGTTACGGCGGGAGACGTTTTCGAGCGCGAAGAGCCGCCGAAAGGGCTCTTCCAGATCGACCCGATGGAATACGGGCGACCCCGTGAGATTGTACTGGCGGATCGCCTCGTCGAAGAGCGGGCTCACGAAGTTCACCCAATACTTTTCATAGGGTTCCTCCGCGTCCGCGCCGTAATCGTGCGCGTCGCCGCGGCAGTGCAGGCAGACGTCGCCCTGTTGCACGTTGTAGAGGACGCCGTTCTTCCGCACGTATCCCTTGCCGGATACGATGTATTCGAGCGCGCACAAATTCGAGCAGTCTCTGTGCACGGCATATTGTGGGTTGGGATGGGTAATGCCGAAGCAGAGGACGTGCAACGGAAGGGGATCTGCGCTTCGGTAGATGAAGGTTACGAGTTCGGACTCGGTCCCCGTGATCTTTGCGCCCGAAGCGCCGTTGCGCAAATATGCGTTATGTCCGGCAGAATACTTGTTCATGACGCTCCTTTTTTATACTTTTTTAACGCTTATCCGTATTGTTTTCGACCTCGGAAACCATTATAATAGTAATGTGCAGAAAAGTCAATTATATCGCGATATTGTTTGAAATTTCCGTTTTTTACGGACATTTTCACAAACAATAGGGGAGAAATGCGAAAATCCACATTTCTTTCGGAAAAAGCGAAAAGGTCGACGCGGCGAAAAGTACAAAAAAAGACGCGGCGCACAAGGAGCGGCGCGGGGAACTTTTTTGAAACTTCGCCGTCCATGCTTCGGCAGAGCGGGAGAACGCCGAAACCGGGCGCAAACATGCGGCAAAGTGTTCAAAAGTCGCAAATTTGATAAGAATACTCATGCTTTTGACGTTTTTCGGCATTACCGTATTGCCGCAAAGGCGATACAATGAGAGCAGTGAAATAATCGAATTTTGTAAAATGAAAGCAAGATCGCCGTTTGCGAAGAACAATTCTTGGGAATTGCGGCGATAAAAATCCGACGGATTTTTGTGAATTGTGAGCAAAATTTCATCGGTGAAAAAACGAAAAGTTTTGCGACGATAACGAAAAACAACATGTTGTTATCGGGAATTATCGGAAGAGGAGTTTTGCGATGAAGAGACGCGCCCTGATTTTAACTTTGCTTTTTCTCTGCGTCGGCTGTCTGTTTGCCGCGTGCGCGAAGACGGGCGGCGAGGAGAAAAAGAAGTATACCGTTTCGCTATCTTCCGTCGAACACGGCACGCTCATTGCGCCGCAGGAGGCGGAAGAAGGGGAGCAGATCGCCGTCTCCGCCGTCCCCGAGGAGGGGTACGTTCTCGCCGATTTCTTCGTCAATTCGGAAAAGAGCGCGCTGAATTTTACCATGCCCGCGCGGGACGTCGTACTCTTTGCGGTCTTTTCTCCCGCATCCGAGACCCGCTTTTCCCTCTCGGTCCTTCCGTCCGAGCACGGCACGCTCTCCCTTCCGGATGCCGCGAAGGCGGGCGAAACGGTCTCGGCGGACGTCTCGGCGGACGACGGATACGAGTTCGTGAAACTCATCGTGGGCGGCGTGGACGTCTTTGCGGAGAGTTTCCGCATGCCCGCGGCGGCGACCGAGGTGCGCGCGGTGTTCCGCCAAGTAGCGGTCTTGCGCGAGAGCGAGCTCGTCGTCGCATGCACCACATATAACGCCCGCACGTACACCAACGAGACGGCAAAGTCCCGCTGGTTTTTCTCGTATGAAGAGACGGGGATCGCCGTCTCCGTGCAGGTCTCGGACGAAAACCTCTACGAAAACTACTATCTCAACGAAGTTTATTATAACGACAACATCGAATTTGTTCTCTGCAAGAACACGACTTCCCACACCCTTCCGAGCGAGGCGTTCAAAGTGATCGTCGCGGCGGACGGCAGTTTCTATTTGGGCGAGCCGAACGGAAGCGGCGATTACGGCAATTACAAGGGTGGGAGAGATCTCTTCTACGGAAAGAATTTCTACTGTACCGCGCAGAGGACGACGGAGGCGGAGAACGGCTTCAACGGGTACGCCGTGGAGACGTTCGTCGGCTACGATCTTCTCGGGGTAACCGCCGCGGAGGCGCGCGGCGCGCTCACGATCATGCCCGCGCTCCGCAACACACTCTATACGCCGGGCGGCGCGCCGCTCACGAGCTGGGCGAACTTCACATGGTTCAATGCGCAGTGGACGGATCCGTCCACGTTCCCCGTTTGCAAAGCGGACGGAAGTTTCGATCTCCGCGCCGTTTATTGCGACGATCTCTTCTTCGGCGATTCCTATTTCGACCGCGCCTATTGGGGAGACTTCGACCATGAATTTACGGATGTAAACGTGCAGAACATCGCCGTCGGCGGCACGCAGATCCCTTACTGGCGGGAGCGGTACGAACAGATCGCCGCCTATAAGCCCACCAACATCATCGTGCACATCGGCATCAACGACTTCAACGTCCGTCTGCCCCAGAACAGGGCGGACAAGGAGGGGGATACCACCGTCACAAACCGCCCGGACGACGTCGCCGTAACGCAGGCGATCATCGGAGATCTCAAAGCGCTGTTTGCCGACCTTGCGGAACTTCTGCCGCAGACGCACTTCTACTGGGTAACGCTTCCGCACATGATCGCCCGCGCCGACAACCACGGCAACGTGGACGTCGCAAACGAGGAGATGGTCTCCTATGCGGAGACGTGCGAATATCTCACCGTCATCGACCTGCGCGACGACACTACGATCGCGGATGCGCCCGCGCTCGGCGCGATCGACGCCTACCATATCGACGTGGGAGGATATCCCTTCTACGCCCGCGCCATCCGCAAGGCGTTGGGGCTCACCTATGAGGAGGGCGGAGAACTGTACGGCGGCACGGGGATCTTCCGTTCCACGTGGGGCGCGGATTATTCGGACGACAGGGACGGACAGGGGACCCTCTACCAGAACGGCACGGGTACGCAATACATCATGTTCAACGATCTCTATGCGCAGGAGTTTTACATCGAAGCGGATATCACCGCGCACGAAGTTACCCTGAGAGATCCCGCGCCCAAGTTCGGGTTTACCGTGGTGTCCCGTTCCCACCGCATGATCTTCTATGTGGCGGCGACGCCGCAACTCACGTCGTCCGTCGTCGGTTGCGTGCACAAGTTCGGGCACAACCAGTACGATTGGTCCACCGTGACCGACGTCCCCGTGGCCCCGTTGCAGTTCACGGGAACGCATTCGGTAAAGATGGCGGTCCTTCGCTACGAGGGGAAGTTCACCTTCTACGTCAACGGCGTCGAGGTGTTGCAGGTCTCGGACGAGGCGTTCGGCGGCGAACCCACCGCGGCGGGGCTGTTCACATTCAACACGTTGCTCACGGCGAAAAACAGCGCCGCGCTCACGGGCGCCGCGCTCGCCGACAAACTGCTTTCCGATCCCGAAGCGGACCGCGACGTCATCGGAAAGGATAAGGAGTGGGATCTATGAAGAAGAAAGGGATAACGGCGCTCTCCGTCGCGCTCGCGCTCTCCTTGGCGCTCCCCGCGGGGGCGACCGCGTTCGCTTCCGAACCGACCGCGCTCACCGCGGCGGACGTGCTCGCGGCGGCGGAAGAGGTCTACGATGCGTTCATCGTCGGCTACGCCGAGCACAGCGCGCAGGGCGACTACTCCATGGAGTGGAGCGACGCGACGTTTCGGCTCGGCTCGCTCGCGCTCTCGGAGGCGGCAAAACGCACGGATATCTTTGAGGACGTGTTCGACTGCGCGTACCGGCGCGGCTACCGCCTGAACGGCGGCGAGGCGACTTCCTATCTCGAAGCGCTCGGCTATTCGTCCGTCTATGCGGAGATCTACGAAAAGGTCGGCAACACGGCGATGCTCGACGGCATCCGCGTGCAGCTCGACCATAATCTCGACAGGGGATTTCTCGAATATTCCCGCGTCGACCGCCTCTGGTATGTCGGGGACGCGTGCATTTTGCTGTCCGCGGCGGACAGCGATCCCGCATACGCGCAGCTCGATTTTGTCTCCTATTCCCTCGCGCGGACGCGGCTCTTCGACTTCGGGGAGGGGCTGTGGTATCGCGACACGCGCTACGTCTACGATGGGACGAATCCGCGCGGGCAGTCCTTCGACGGGAAAAAGATATTCTTCTCCCGCTCCAACGCGATGGCGTACGCCTCGCTCGCACGGCGGCTCGCCGCGCTCGGAGAGGGGGACGAGGGCTACGCGACCTATTGTTACGATTTCCTCGCGATGAGCGCGTCCTTAAAGGAGCGCCAGCGGGAGGACGGGTTCTGGAACGCGGACCTCGGGGAGAGCGTCCACTACCGCGGACCGGAGAGCACGGGGACGGCGGGATTTCTGTACGGCATTTCGGCGGGGATCGCGCTCGGCATTCTGGACCGCGAGAGCTACTTCCCCGTTGCGGAGAAGGCGTACCGCGCGCTCCTTTCGGCAAGGACGGAGGACGGTGCGATCGGCTACTGTCTGCCCGCGACGGAGGTGGACGCGCGCCATTACGCCGAAAACGAGGTGCGGGACAGGACGAACGAATTCGGCACGGGAATGTTTCTGCTGGGCGCATGCGCCTTCGCGGAATTGATATAACAAACAGAACGAGGAGGAAAAAATATGACGGTCAGAAAGAAATTACGGGCGGGAACGATCGCGGCGCTCGGCTTGTGTCTCGCGGCGGGGATCGCGTTTGCCGCGTTGCCTGCGCGGGCGGACGCCGAACCCGAAGCGAATGCGGACGCCTTCGAGGTCATCGAAGGGGCGAGCATCCGCTTGAAGAACCCCACGGGTCTGCGCTTTAAGGTGCGCCTCGGGGAAAACGTCAAAAACGGGGCGGATGCGGTCGGCATGTACATCTTCCCCGCGACGCTGCTCGAATCGGTTACGGAGAACAACTACGAGGCGATCGAGCCCATCACGCTCGATCTCACCTCCCATCTCTATCCGGAGGAGGACGGGTATTGGTACGGCAACGGCGTCGTTGCGGACATTCTTCCCGCCAACCTCTCGCTGGAATACGTTGCGGTCGCCTATACGGAGACGGACGGGGAGCGCACCTATACCGAGGCGCAGACGGCAGACGGGCGCAGTGTCGCCAAGGTCGCGGAGGCGGCGTATTCCGATTACAACGAGGATAGATCGTCGCGCGACATTCTCAAAACGTTTTTGGAGGAGGACTATCCCGAACTCGATACGTATTACGCGGGGCTGGGCAGCGAGGCGTCCCCTTACCTCATCTCGAACGACGAGGATTTCGCCTACTTTGCGGAGCAGGTCGAAGGGGGAGAGGCGTACGAAGGGAAGTACTTCCGCCTGACGGAAAACATCACGGCGCAAAAGTGCGTCGGGAGCGCGACCTATCTGGCGAGCAGCGGATATGTGGTCGATGAAGAAAACTCCAAACCCTTCGCGGGCGTGTTCGACGGGAACGAAAAGACCATTACCGTCGCGCTTACGGGAACGGGTGGAACGAATTCGCTTGCGCTCTTCCCCTATAACAAGGGCACGGTGAAGAACTTTACGACGGAGGGGAGCCTTTCGGCAATGCCCGCCACGGGTGCGGTCTGCGTCGCATTCAACGAGACGGGTGCCACCGTGGAGAAAGTTACAAACAGAGTCGAACTCAACTTCCCCGAAGCCTTCCGGATCGGCGGCATCTGCTACAAAAACAGCGGGACGATCAAGGACTGCATCAACGAGGGCAACATCACGGCGAAGTACGGCATGGCGGGGATCGCGATGAGTACGGCGACGGGGTCTGAAACGATCGGCTGTACGAACAAGGGAAACATTGAGTGTGCGGGCGGATCCCGTGTCCAAACCGGCGCAACGGACGGCGGCTGGGTCGGCGGCGTCGTAGGCATGCACGGCACGGGCGCGCTCATCGACGACTGCCGCAACGAGGGCGAAGTGAAGGCGAACGGCGGACAGATGTCGCAAACCGGCTATGCGGGCGTCGGCGGCATCGCGGGATGCAGTTGGAAGGCTACTTCCCAAATCAAAAACAGCACCAACACGGGCGCCGTTGTGGGAAATTTCTACGTCGGCGGCATCGTCGGTTGGGGCAAGGGCGTCCTCGATACCTGCACCAACGAGGGGAATATCTCCGCTCTCGGCGGCTCGGATGAAGTGATGTATTCGGCGGGTATCCTCGGATACGGCGCGAGCGATTCGGGCGATACGCCTGTTGCGGAGATCAAATCGTGCGTCAATAAGGGCAGCGTTGCGGGGCAGAACTGCGTCGGCGGCATCGTGGGCAAGATCGAATCGCCCGCCGCGAACATAACGGGCACCTCCAACGAGGGCGCTGTCACCGCGACGGGAACGTGGGTCGGCGGACTCATCGGACACATCGGAAGAGATGTGAGCGTTACGGACTGCGAAAACAAGGCGAGTGGCGTTGTATCGGGCGATTCGCACGTCGGCGGCATCTGCGGCAGGATCGACTACGCGGACGTTACGTTCCGTGGATTGAACAACTATGCGCCCGTCACCGCGACGGGCGGCGATGCGGTTACGTTCGCAAGCGACACCGGCGGCATCCTCGGAAGCGTGAACAATGCAAAAGCGATGAAGGAGTTCAAGCTCTGCATCAACCACGATACGGCGACGGTCACGGGCAAGACGAACATCGGCGGCATCTGCGGTTATTTCCAGGGCGGCACGGTCATCTCGGAATGCGACAACGCGGCGACAATTCAGGCGACGGGCGACACCGTGGGCGGCATCGTGGGAATGTGCGCAAGCAATTTCACGATCGAAGATTGCGACAATACGGGCGCGGTCAACGGTCGCGGGGTGAGTACGGGGAGCTTCTTCGGCGTCGGCGGGATCGTCGGAACCATCTACGACAAGGTGGTTGTGAAGGGCTGCTCGAACACGGGCGCGGTCACGGGCGACCGCTTCGTCGGCGGCATTGTAGGTTCGCAGGCGGCAAACAACAGGACGGGCGCCGACATTCAGAACTGCACCAACGACGGCGTCGTTACGGCGAATAGCACAAATACTTCGGGCGCCTATTGCGGCGGCATTGCGGGCTATATTGCGGACGGCAAGCTGACGGACTGCAAGAGCAACACGCCGATCGTCGTTCAAGACGCGGCAAAGGCAAATACGGGCGCGCTCTGCGGAAAGCAGGCGAAGGGCACCGAAAACAACTCGGGAAACACCCAGTATCAGGAATAGATAAATGAAAGGTTTTGCGAAAAAACTGTTTGCGGCAGTCCTCGCGGGATGCGTCGCGCTCGCCTTTGCGGGGTGCGCGGACACGCCCGAGGAGCCCGTCGCGCTCGCGGGGATCTCCTTCACCGAGGAGACGATCGTGCTCACGGTGGGGGAGTCGCGGGAGACCTCGCTCTCCTTCGATCCGCTCGGCTATGCGGCGCGCGTGGAATACCGCACTTCGGACGGGGACGTCGCCTCCGTGGACGAGACGGGCACCGTCCTCGCGCGGGGCGCGGGCTACGCGCAGATCACGGCGCGCGCGGAGGAGAGGACGGCGTCCCTCGTCGTGCAGGTCGTTGCGCCCGAACCGCCTCCCGTTTTGGAGCCGGACGAAAGCCTTTCCGCGTTTGCGGGCGAGGGCACCGAGACGGCTCCCTATGAGATTTCGAGCACGGAGGACCTCGCGCTTCTTTCCAAGCTCGTGCGGGCGGGAACGGACGTGAAAGGGCTGCACTTCTTGCAGACGGCGGATCTCGACTTCGGCGGCGGACCCTATTCGCCCGTCGGCGTGTACGGCATTCCGTTCACGGGCGTTTACGACGGCGGCGGACACAAGGTGGAGGGCATCGCGATCGATACGACGGCTTCCTATCAGGGAATGTTCGGATATCTGACGGGAACGGTGGAGAATGTGGACGTATACGGCGAGATGCGCGTGCATTTCGAGAGCGCGTATTCGCACTCCTATGTGGGCGGCGTCGCGGGCGGCATGAACAACGGCGCGTGCATAAGGGGTTGCGACAGCTATGTCGCCATCGAGGGGGACGCCTATCTCGGCGGCGTCGTCGGCGGCGTGCACTACCAAAACGACTATCTCTATCAGAACAAATATTCCGTCGTGTCCGATTGCAATTTCTACGGCACGATCACGGCGGATTCCCGTTCCGCGATCGAAGAGCGCGCCATGTACTTCGGCGGCATTGCGGGCTGGTCGTCCGGGATCATGGAAAACTGCAACAATTACGGCGAACTGGACGTGGAGGTTACGGACGATACGGGCTATGTGGGCGGCATCGTGGGATATCGCTACTATCCCTTCCGCAACTCCGTTCCGCCCCTCGAAGAGGAAATTCCCTCCTTCCATATCGTCGGATGCGTGAACGAAGGGGAGATCTCGGGCGGCTACGGCGTGGGCGGTATCTGCGGCAACAGCGCGCTTGCGCTCGTGGACTGCGAGAACCGCGGCGACGTGCACGGATTCAACTGCGTGGGCGGCATCAGCGGCATTTCGGGGACGACCGGGCAGTACTCCGCGGACATCATGTTCCTCAACGGCTGTAAAAACAGCGGCAAAATAACGTGCGGTCTGCGCAATGCGGGCGGCATCGTGGGATACTCCTATAACCGCGTGGAGGAATGCGTCAACGAGGGCGAGGTCTACGGCGGTTACCGCACGGGCGGCATCGTGGGATATCTCGATCATTTCTTCGTGACGGGGTGCGAAAACAAAGCCGCCGTTACCGCGCGCTACGGCGTGGGCGGGATCGTCGGCTGGGCGTATCAGAACGCGGAGAAGGTGGAAGATTGTATCAACCGCGGCGCGGTCTCTTCCACGCGCTTCGACGTCAGCGGGTGCCATGTCGGCGGCGTCGTCGGGATGCTCGGGAGCGGCGTCATCGTCCGCGGGAGCGACAACTACGGCACGGTAAAGGGCGGCGGAGGCATCTATGAGAGCGACTTTACCGAAGAGGGAGGAACGGAATCGCGGCGGGGCGGCACGGGCGGCATCGCGGGTTCCGTCTATCGCGGCTCCGTCGTGGAGAACTGCGACAATTTCGGCGGCGTGGAGGGATATATCTACGTCGGCGGGATCTTCGGATATTCGCAGATGAACGCGGGGAGCCGCGTCGAGGGCTGTATGAACGATGCGGACGTCGCGTCCACCTGCACGGAAGCCGCCAACGTCGGCGGGATCGCGGGGCATGTCTCCGGTGCGGGGACGTTGCGCGACTGTATCACCTACGGCACTGTAACCGCGCCCGCGGGCGCGACGCGCGTTTCGGATACGGTCGGATTTTCTTCTTCCGACGCGTCGCTTATAAACGTTACGAAGGGGACAAGGGGGTGAGAACATGACAAATCTTTTGAAGAAATGCGGCGCAGTGTCCCTTTCTCTTGTGCTCGCGCTGGCGGCGCTTCCCGCGATCCGCACGGCGACCGCCGAGACGTCCGTCTACGACTTCGCCCCCAAGACGGATCCGAGCGGGAAGCTCATGCAGGAAGTCGCGGGCATCGACGACCGCACGGGATACACCAACATCTTCGACTGGAACTCCAATCAGGAGACGACGGCGCTCGGCTACGGCACGACCGTGCACGAAGGAGAGACGATGCGCTACATTTACGGCGCGGGAGGGGATGTCCTCATCCGCCAAATGGCGCAGGTCTTTGCGGGCGGCGCCTCCGTCGAGCAGGCGGACGGGCTGTGCTTCTATCTGGACGCCACCGACCTTACAGACAGCGAGGATACCAAAATTTCGCTGCGCATTGCGCTCTCCGATCTCGCCTCTCCGGATTGGTACGACACGAAGCATATCTTCACGCTTGTGCCGCAGACGGGCTCGCCCGCGTATATCCGCCATATCGAAGGGGACGGCTGGCAGGAAAAGACCGTCGAGGATTCCTTCGTGGATCTCGGCGAAGCCTTCGAGGGCTGGGTATACTTGCCCGTAACGAGCTACCTCGGCGGGGCGGACGATTTGGGCGGCACGGACGCCGCCGTCCATCCCACGGCGACGACGTTCGCTTCCTTTATCGCGCTCGGCTTAAAATATCCCTGCCGTCTGCGCATGGTGATCGCGCCGCACAACGCCTATGAGAGCGCGACGCCCGTGTATTTCGGCGACGTCTCCTTTATGCAGGGGACGACCCCGCACGAGCATACCATGTCCGAGGGAGACCGCGTAGATGCGACCTGCGTGAGCGACGGCTACACCGTTTCCACCTGTTCCTCCTGCGGAGAAAAGATGCGGACTTCCGTCCAACCCGCCGCGGGGCATACGCTCGGCGCGTGGAGATCGGACGGGGACGGCGTCGCCTATGCGCTGTGCTCCGCGTGCGATCACGTGGAGACGGACGCGGCGATGCAAAACGCCCCCGCGGGAGAGGACGCGCTCTGTACCGTTACCTTCGATTACGGAGACGCGGGCGGGCGCACGGTGAAAAAGTTCCGCGCGGGTCATGTGCTCACATGGGCGGATATGCCCTTCAAATTTACCTATTCCTCGGAGAACGGTTGGCTCCTGTACCAGTTCCATTGTTGGACGACGGATGCGGACAACTTGCTCCCCGTCAATCCCGTCGGAAGGACGGTGACGGCAAACGCCGTATATTACGCGCGCTACGTCGTCTGCAACTACTCCAACAAGTATGTGGGCGCGATCTCCTTCATCGCCAAGGACGGCGGTGTCTACACGCCGAACCAAATGGGGAAGATCGTCGTCTACGGGAACTCCAATCCCAGCCTCTACCACACCATCGCGGAGGACTTCCGCCCCGAGCTCGAAGTTCTCAACAACTCCGTCGCGGGGAGCACGAGCCACGACATGATCGAGTACTACAAGGCGCTCGTTCTCACCTATAAACCCACGATGGTCGTCATGAATATTACGACAAACGATCACGCTTACTACAATATGACGGACGCGGAGATCATGGACAACATGAACACGCTCTACGAGATGACGAGAAGGTACGCGCCGAATGCCGTCGTCGTGTTCACGTCGGCGCTCCCTCTGCCGGGAAGAACGGAATATTGGGAGGGGATCCGCCGCATCAACAATACGATGATCGAATATGCGTCCGCGCACGCCTATTGCGAGTACGTGAATACATTCACCGCCGCGCAGGACTACGCGAATATGTACCCCGTGGGCTGGGAATTTTGGACGCACCTCGATCTCGAAGGGCTGCGCCACACGTTTTCCTATCTCAAAACAGGGCTGATCGAGATCGCCCAAAAATACGGAATCGAATACTGACGGGAGGAAAAAATGATGAAACGCTTTTTGTTTTCGCTCTTTGCCGCCGTTTGCGCGGTCGCGCTCTTTGCAGGATGCGCCGAAAAAACGCCGCCCTCGCCCGAGCCCGACGAGACGGTCAAGATAACGTTTGTACAGGCGGGACAGGAGGACGTTACGCGCGAGCTGAAAAAGGGCGAAACGCTGACGGATATCCCCGCTCCCACGCCCCGCACGGGCTATACCGTCGCGTGGGACAGGTCGGATTTTTCCGCTCTGACGGAAGACATCACGGTTACCGCCGTGGAGACGGCAAACCGCTACACCGTCAGCCTCGACGCGGGCGACGGGACGGTGGAACCGGACAGCGTGCAGGTAACCTACGACGCTTCCTATACGTTGCCCACGCCCACTCCCGCGAACGATAGCTATACGTTCACGGCATGGATGCGCGGCGAGACGGCGGTCGCAAGCACGGGCACGTGGAAGATCGCGGAGAACGTCTCCCTCACGGCAGCATGGACGCCGAACGTGGTGGAGACCGTGGTGGTCACGTTCGTTCAAACGGGATATACGAACGTTACGCGCGAGGTAACAAAGGGGAGTGCGCTCACGGATATTCCCCAACCCCATGAAAAGACGGGTTACACCGTCGTGTGGGACAGAACGGATTTCTCGTCGATCACGGAAAACATCACGGTTACCGCCGTAGAGACCCCCAACGAGTACACCATTACGTACGATCTCAACGGCGTCGAGGCGGACATCCAAAGCGAGACGATGACCGTAACGTACGATGCGCCGTATAATCTGTACACGCCGGATTGCGAGGAACAGATTTTCCTCTACTGGGTCATCGACGGGACGCAGGAGAAGTTCACGAACGGTACGTGGAACAGAACGGAAAGCATAACGCTCCGCGCCGTCTGGAAACTCAACGAGAGCGAGTGGACGGAGTTCTATTGATCTTTCGCGGAACCGCCCGCGTCGGATACGGTGCAGGGCGTGCCTGTTCCATCACAGAGAAATAAGCCGGACGTTGCATTTTTTCGGAAAGAGCAGCGGGAGCGAATCACTCCGCTCCCGCTGCTCTATTATTTTTTCGGTCTTTTTATCCCGCAAGCGACAGCCCCGCGTTCCGATATCATGTTCTAATTTGAACATTCTGGGTCGCGATCTCTTCATTCCCGAGATACCTTGCATATTTCTTGCCCCGTAAAAATTCATGATGGCGCGGCGAAGTACGGGGCGGGAATACTTCGTCGCTTCGCGCCTCGTGCCGCCCTTGGAAGGAGAGGGCTCCCGAAAAAGATTTGCGCAGCAAAGATTTTTTGGGAAAAGG
Organism: uncultured Clostridia bacterium; assembly: GCA_947624965.1. Lineage (GTDB taxonomy): Bacteria > Bacillota > Clostridia > Christensenellales > Borkfalkiaceae > Gallimonas. Next base: position 41,483 of record CANQMN010000013.1, on the reverse strand, counting down.
AGGCGTCGCGGGCGAAAAGAGCCTTTTCGTAAGAAAAGCGTAAAAAGCACGCGTACGCCGACGCGCGGGCGGGGCGAACCCGATGGGTTCGCTTCCTCGTCGCGCTGTTCACGCGCCGAAGGAGAAGTACGGGGCGGGAATACTTCGTCGCTTCGCGCCTCGTGCCGCCCTTGGACGGCATAAAGAACGTGCGGGCGGGGCGAACCCGATGGGTTCGCTCCCTCCCCGAAAAACCAGTGTCCGCCCAAGCCAAACGGCTTGGGCGGACACTGGTACTCCCGACGGGAATCGAACCCATAACTAGCCCTTAGGAGGGGCTTGTTATATCCATTTAACTACGGAAGCGTGAAATTGAATTTGGGTTCCCCGCAAAAAGACGAAGTATTTTTGTGAGGGAGAGGAGACGCAACGGAGCGTACTTGCTCTTGCCGCGGAGCGGGAAGGGCATTTAAGCGAAGTTTGCGCCGACGAAGGCGGGGCTTGTTATATCCATTTAACTACGGAAGCAGTCTCTTTCCGCGCTTGTCCCGTCTTTGGCGGGGCGCCTTCGCGGATCGCTTGCGCGACCGCCCATACGGACCGAAGCGCGCGTCTTTTCTTTTCGACCAATATCTTACATCATTTTTTGCAAAAAAGCAAGCTATTTCAAACGTCAAACAAAAAACCTTGCGTTCGTCTGCGAAAATTTTAAGAAACGGAGCGCAGAGCTTGAAATCGGCGGCAGATTATGGTAAACTGTATTCGCAAAAAAGCGATTTCGATCGGGCAAGAGGCGGAACCATGGAAGTAACTTACGGAATGCGCACCCAGCGGGACAGAAAAAAGTTTGAACGCGACTTCCGCCACCTTTTCTACCGTTTGCAACAACTGGACGATCACATCGTCTTTTATTTTATCCGCGGGCGCGTGCACGGGATCGTCTATCCCACGTTCAACCGCGCAGGCATTCCGTTCATCGAGTGCGCGACGTTCGGGCGGGAGGAGGCGGAGCGGTACGAAAAGACGATGGAGGCATATTTCAGCCTCTCGCCCCGCAAATGCAAGACGCCGCTGCCGCTTCCGAAGTTCGACGTAACGCTCCGCATCAATTACGGCGGAGGAAACGTGGAGACGCACGTTTTTCCCTATTCGACCTATTCGGAAGAGGCGTTGCTCGGCTTTTGCAGCACGATCGAGCGGAACGCGCACATTCTGTGGGAAGCGTATCAAACGGGCGGCAACTTATGATTGCCGCCCGTTTTGCGGTACGATCGTCTCTCTCTGCGAAAGATCGAACGTAGAGAGCGCGTCGCCTTCGAGGTTTTCCGTGTGCATGTCCACGGCATGGATACAGCGGTCCTCATACGTCGTGTAGTAATAGATCCCGCGCGCGGCATTACAGCAGGAGGCATAGACGGTGATCTCATGCTTTCCGTGGAAGAGAACGCTCCCGCGGGGCATGGCGACGGCGTCGAGGATGTGGAAGAACTGTCCCACGCTCTCCTCCTCGGACTCCCCGCAGACCGATTGCGCCCGCAAAAACGCCGCCCGCGCGAAACGGGAGGGGGAGGACCAATCTCCCGGGAGTCCCAGCGCGCCCATGCCGCGGCTGTAAAGGGGCGGGTCGAAGTCGGGGAAGGCGACATTCTTCGGCGACGAAGGGGAGAGTGCCGAATAATCGGCAAGGCGGAGGAGCTGCGCGTCGAAGGTCGGGTTGTTCGTCAGAACGCCCGCGGGGTCTTCATAGACGCGCATGCCGTCCTTCGTGGACTCTACGACGACGGAGCCCGTCGCATCCGATACGATCCAGTGGAGGGGCGAGAGGGGGAGCCCCTCGCTGAAAGAGATCTCCGTCAAATTGACGCGCGCAAGTTTCTTGCGCGCGTCTTCGAGAGTGGCGCACTGCGACAGCAGATAGGGGATGAACTCAAAGGGGGCGACGTTGTCCGCGTTCGCCCGCTCGGGAAAGTAGCGGGCGTTCTGCGGAAAGTTGAGCCCCGCCATGCAGAGCCCCTTCTCGTTGACCGCGTCATAGAAGAGGGGGTATCCCTCCGAAACGTACGCCATGCCGATCATCGCATAGTGGCGGGAACTTTGCGGAAGCCTGCGGAAGCGGAGCGGAAAGTTCCTCGGCAGGACGGTAACCGTCTCTTGATAGGAGTATTCGAGATCGAGTGTTCTGCCGAAGTAAAAATCTTTGGTCGTCAAAGTGAGAGCGGTACACATCGTTTTTTGTTTCCTCTTTTATTTTTCGGTTCGTCCGTTATTTTCGACAGATCCGAGCCGCAGTATATCAAATTTTCCGCAATTTCTTCCGAAGACAAACATTTTCGGGGCGCGCGATCGGTCATCGGCGTCTGCGGCGGATAAAAACGATCGCGAGCGCGGCGGAAAGGGAGACCGCGGCACCCCCGCCGATTACGCCGATCAGCACATTTCGCAGAACATGGTCGGAGCCGTCGGGGTCGCTTTCGCCGTTTTCGTCCGCGCTGCCCTGTTCGGGAACGTCGCCCGTCTCGGGCTCGTCTGCGCCGCCCTGTTCGGAGCCCTCGCCCCCCTCGGGAGACGTTCCGCCGCCCTCCTCGGGCTCGGGAGGCTCGGGCGTCGTCCCGCCGCCCGAAGAGCTTATCGAGACGCTCACCCGCACCGTAGTTTCGAGATAGCAATCCGCGTCGGAGCCGACGTATTCGGCATAGACCGAGTATGCGCCGCCCTCCTCCGTCGGCATTTGCCATGCCCAGCCGTCGGGAAGGGAGACCGATGAAAGATCTTCGATGCGTTCGAGTTCGACCGCGGTCGGACCGCCGTACGCGGGGCGTTGCGCCTTGCCGATCGTATAGGACACGGTGAACGAGCCGCCGTAATTGCCGCGCAGCGTAACGACGACGTCCTTTCTTCCGACGCGGGTGAGATCGGCGGGATATGTGAGCTCGTAATCTACTCCGCGGAGGAGCTGTTTCGTCCCGTAACGGATCGTGAGGTCGGCTCTCTGTTCTTCGCCGGAATACGTTCTGCCTTGATTGCCCTCGATCGTTACGGAGCCGACAGTGAGCATGCGGACCCCGATCGTGAAAGAGGTCTCGGCGGCTCCCTGCGACAGTCCTTCCCGCCCGACGATGCGCACGGTCGCGACGCCCGCCGAAACGTTGTTCTCGTAGGAAACGGCGTAATACGCGGGCAAAATTTCCCCGCCGTCCGCCGCGCGCACGGAGATGGGAGGGGTCTTGGCGCTCCCGTCGTAGACGATGTCGCCGCCGAGCACGGTGATAACGGCGTCCGTAAGGTCGGTGAGGTCGTCCTCATAGACCGAAACGAACATGACGTTGCGCTCGATCTTCACCGTTCCGCCCCGACGGACGAACGTCTCGCCGTCTGTTGCGGCAAGCCAGCCCGTGAGGTCGGACGAACCGACGTCGGGCGCGTTTACCGTCTCGCCGTGCGTCGCATATCCCTGTCCGACCGAGATTCCCCGATCCAAAAATTCGTAATGGAAATAGCCGAGGTACATCGGCGTGATCGTCTCGTCGCCGACGGCGACATAGCTTTCGCCCGGGCTGTACGTGCCGTATTTTCCCGTATAGCCCGTAATGGTCCTGCCGTCTCCGTCGAAGCGGGGCAGGCGCATCCTTTCGCCCTCGATGAGAAGGTAATTTTGTTCGCCCGAGAGCATCGCGATGGTTACCGCGATCTTGTCGCACAGAACGACGTCCAAGGTAAGGTCGCCCGAGAGTTCGATCTCTTCGCCGCGCCTGTATTCCGCGCCGCCCGCCGCGTTTTGGTAAGACTTCGCGAACTTCTTCGCGCCGAACGCGGAGAGGTCCTCTTCGCCCAGCACGAACCGCTTGGCGTGGACAACGACCTCGACGCTTCGGTCCGCATTGCGGAAGGTAACGGTGTAAGAGAGGGGACCCGCCTCGATCGCATCCCCGTCCGCGACCGCGAAGAAGGTCTCCTTGACGAAGCGGAGTTTTTCTGTATCTGTCTCGGAGGGAATAAAACCTTCGGCGGCGAAGGTAAACGTCTTTTCTTCGGTCGTGTCTATGCGCATGGAAGGCACGCCGCCGACAAACTTCAAAGATGCGCCGCTACCTTCGAGGCAGACGTCGCAGGTCTGTCCCGAGAACGCGACGTCCTCCAAGGTCAGTTCGCCGGAGATACGCAGACCGTCCGCCCTCGTCGCGGCGCCGTCCGTTTGGGTGTTGCCGATGAACTTGCACCGCGTGAGGAGGACGGAAGCGCCGTTTACCGCCTTGATCGCGCCCGCGGTGCGCGCCGAACAGTTCTCGAATGTGCAGTCCTCGGCGACGATCTTGCCCGTTCCCGTATGTTCGAGCGTGCCGAACGGACCGCTCGTCGAATTGTTGACGATCGAAACGTATTTCAACGTGAGCTCGTTGGCAGAGCTTACGCTGATGAGCGCGTTGAACCGCGAGATATGCAGATCGTCTATTACGATCCGCGCCTGCTTTGTTCCCTCGATCGAGACGTTGCCGAGGATCCCGAGATACGAACTTTGCCCGGAAGTGCAGATCGTAACGTCGCCGCGGACGTTCGGGTCCACCGCGATCTTGACGGAGGAGTAGAACTGCATGGCGACATTCGGCAGTTTGCAGTCGTCGAGGAGATAGAGCGTCTTGTCGCGCGCGTTTTTTGCCGCGTCGATGCCCTCCTCGAACGTCTTGAAGTATTCGGAACCCACGCGGCACACACCCTGCATCTGTCCGCTTACGTCACTGCGCGGGAGAGAGGGAAGACTTGTTCGGAAGAAGCGGTTCACGGCGACGACTTGGTAATACGGGTCGCCCGCGCCGTATTCCGCCGTGTCGGTGAACGAGGCGGAGCGCGAAAAGCCGATGACCTTGTAGGCGTTTCCGTCCGCGGAGACGCGGATCTCATAGCCGAGAAAACTTTCGTCGCGCGCCGATTCGATCTTCAAGATGCGCGAATTGCCCTCGCGGTATATCGCCGCGATCGCGGGGCGGTCTCCGTACGCGCCCGTGCCCGTGTCGGTGTGCGTGGAGACGTAATCGTACTCGGATTCGTCTGCGTAATAATATTTGGTGAACGCGTCGGCGTCGATCCTGCCCTCGGCGCACGCCGTCTCCATGAGCTGCGTAAAGCGGGAGGTCGCGCCCGCCCTTGTGAACTTTGTCTTTTGGGACTTGTCCATATACAGCCCCCAACGCTCGAAGTAGTCGCGCAGATCCGTCTTTGTCACAAGGCTGGAATAGTAGACCATCTTTTCGAGGTTGGAGAGATAGGACGCCTCGTTCGCGTACCGATAGATGCTGTTGAGCCGCCCCCAATAGCCGGGGAAAACGGATTCGAGGAACCACCACACCATATAGTTGTGATCGTAGTCGCTCGTCGTATAGAGGATCCTGCCGTTGTCGAACGCGTTGCGATCGATCCCGTCGTCCGCCACGAGGCTCTCCGTCGACCGCGAGAACGGCTGGTAGGAGGTAAGGGGCGCCCTGCCGAAAATTTTGAGGAAGGCGTAGGTGGCGTTCATGTTGTTCGTCGTTTCGGGCATCGCCTTCTCGGTAACGTCCATCACATGCCCGAGCTCGTGCGCCGTCGCGGCGAAGAGATCGTAGTCTTTCGTATGGTAGGCGCTGTCGGGCGACATCGGCGCAAGGTAATTCATATAATCGGCGTAGAAATAGTGCTGGTTGTAAAAGCCGATGTATTTGCTCGTGGCGTACGCGCCCGTGTTCGCGCGCAAGCTCTGCACATAGCGCAGATTGAACCGCACGCCCTCGATCTTGGGGTCGTAATATTGGCTGTAAGGGGAATCGACGGGGTCGGTGGGGATGCCGTTGAACTCCAATACCTTGTTCATCGCGTCGCCCCAGAGTTCGAGGTTCTTTTGGGGGCTGATCGCGCCGAATTCGATATAGGTCTTGTACAGGCTGGAAGCCGTCGTGGTGAACAAGCAGTGGTCGGTGAGAAGTTCGGCGACGTCGGGGATATCCGCATCCGCCTTGCGCCGCTCCTCGAATTCGGCGAGGTGGGAGAGGAACGCCTGCTCGTCGCCGTCCTTTTTCAGGGCAGGGAAAAAGCCGCCCCCCTCGATGTACACTTTTACGACGCCCTGCTGCGAGGGGAGATAGGGGTTGGTGAGGTATACGGGTCCGCCGTTTTTCCAGGTCCCTCCGTAGGAAGGCGGGGCGAAGGTGAACGAATTGACGCCGCGTTTCAGGGAGTAACTCACGCGGTAGTTCTTGTGCGAACCGTAAGATTCGGTAAAGGCGATCCCGGGGAGCGCATTGCCGTCCGCCTCGACGTAGACCGTGACGGGCTCGTTGAGCTTCGCGTAAATGCCCGTCATGATGAGATCGCTCGTGGAATAATAAAGTTTGAGCGTGCCTGTCGAGTAGGCGGAGCAGTTGCCGAGCTGTTCGATGGGCTGTGCGGCGTCGGGAGCCGTCGAAAATTCGCGTCCGGGATCGTAAAACACGTTGCCCTTTATCACATCTTCGGCACGCGCGAACACCGCCTCGTCGTAATCGGAAAGCGTCCGTCTGTAATTTTCGAGCTCCGCTTCGGTGTCGTAGGCGGGCTTTAAGACAGTGCGCGTATAATCGGTGAAAATGACTTCCGCGACGCCGCCGTCGGCGGCGTCGGCGGGGGAAATGGCAGGATCGGAGGGGGCAGAACAGAAAAGGAGCGCCAAGGCGAAAAACGCCGCCGAGAGCGACAGCATCGCCGCGAGGAGTTTATCGTAAATTTTTTTCATGCCGCGCCTCCTTTATGATATTGCCTTGCGGCGGTGGTGGGAAAGGTCGCCTTTTCGGGCGCGCTCATCTGCGCTGTCCAAGGACGAAAAATCTGGCGTCCGTCCCGACCGTGATGTGCGTATCGAAAATATCCGTGAAGGTCTCCATATCCATCGCGGAGACATGGAAATCGCAGGGGAACAGTTTTATCGAGCAAATCCCCGCGCCGTCCGTCGTCGTCGGCGAGAAACAAAAACCGTCCTCCACGCAAAAGGTTACCGTGCCGCCCGTCAGCGGCGCGCCGCCTTCTCCGAAGCAGAGCGCCGTCACGGTGAAACGGTAAGCCTCGAACTCATCGTCGTAAGCGGCGGCGGTAACGTTCAGCGAGGCGGTCCGCTTGTCGGGGGAAAGGATCGCTACGGGGCAGTCCTCGGTCTCTTTCAGCCCCTTTACGACGGCATAGTAGTTTCCCTCCGCGGCGCGGAAGGAGAACTTCCCGTCCGCTTGGGCATATTCGCCCACGAGCGCGCCGTCCGCGCCGTAAACGAGCAGCGCCGCGTCCTGCGATGCGCCCGAGAGCGAAACGGAATACGCCGCTTTGCCGTCGGGCGGCGCCTCCTCGGCGCACGCAAAGAGGCAGAACGCCGCCGCGAATACCGCGATCGGAAATAAGAGTTTACGAAAGAATGCCTTCATCTTTTACCTTCCCGCACTTTTCTTGCCGCGGTCCGGGAGGATCGCTTCGGGTGCCGCCACCGCCGCGGGTGCGGAACTTTGCCTCGTCTCTTCGGGGTGGACCTGATAGTATCTTCTGATCCCTTTTTCAAACATATCGATAAAACCGGAGGACGAAAGGGTGGAGACATGTTTTTCCACGATCGCGCCCTCGCAATCTATCACGATCGTGGTGGGATATGCGCTTACGAGTAGGGGCTTGGAGGTCGACGAGGTGCTCCGATGTGGCTCATGAACCACGGCGCGCGTGCGACGATCATCGGCAGCCCCTTGGTGTTCTTGTAATTGCGCAAAACGTCGGTGCTGTCGTAGAGCGTGATCATCAGGATCCCGACCTCGTCGCTGTACTTCTTGCCGTACGCATCCGTCGAGGCGTACGCGGTCTTGAAGGCGGGGAGCTCCTGCCCGCAGGGACCGCATCCCGCAAAGAAGAAATTGATGACGAGCGCCTTGCGCCCCTCCATGAGTTGTTTCAGCGACGTTCTGTAATCGCCGTCCGCGCTCGCGCCCACTACGTTTACATAGTCGTCATAGATGACGTCGTACATCTTGTACTTACTGCCGTCGTACGGCGCCTCGCCGTCGCGGATCTGCGACGAGATCGTGATATGCAGCGCGTTGACGTCCATGTCGAGCGCGTATTCTTCGCGCGCGGTGTAGTAGCCCTGCGGGAGTTCCGTAACGGACGCATAATACTTTTTGTCGCTCGCAAGCTCCGCCGTCAGCGACATTCCCGTTCCGCTCGCCACCGCCGCGCCGCCCTCTTCCCTGATCTCGATGACAGGGGACGCGCCGGCGGGAAGGGGATCGCCCGTGGCGCGGGAAACGGTTACCGTGTAGGAGACGATGCCGCGCACGAGCTTTTCCATGGCCTCTTGCGCGGTTTTGTATTCGCAGCCCGCACGCTTGCAGTGTTTGGAACGCATTCCTTCGGTCTCGTAGGTGGGCGGCAGATCGACCGTGAATTGGTCGGAGACGTCATGCCCGAGCGCGGGGAGAACGGTTTCGCGGATATCGTTGCAGTGAGAACACCTCTCTCTTATTACGCCGTCCGCCGTGCACTTGGCGTCGATGTGCTCGTACTCTGCATAGGAATGCCCGAGCGCGGGGAGAACGGTGGTCTCGGTCGCGCCGCACGCCGAACAGGTAACCGTGGACGAACCGTCCGCCGTGCACGTGGCGTCGGTAACGGCGGGCGCGCCGAACGTATGCCCCGTCGCGGGAAGGACTTCGCGCTCGGTTTCGCCGCACGTCGAACACGTGCGATGCCGCTCGCCGTCCGTCTCGCAGGTCGCCGCGACCGTTTCCCACGCTCCGTAGGCGTGTTCGTGAGCGTCGCATGCGCAGAAGACCGCCGCGGCGAACGCGCCGGTCATCGCCATGAGGAGAATTATTTTCTTTGCGTTCATACACACCTCCCGCGCGCCCTGTAATGTAAACAGGTTCGCACGTTACCAGTTCCATTATAACATATAAAACGAAAAAAACCAAACGAATCGGAAAATATTTTGCCCCCTGTCCCGTTTCTTTATTTTTTTCTCCCGCCTCGCGGGGACGATAGGGGAAACAGGGGACAAATCGGAAATTTGCGAAAACCGAAAGCCGCAAACATGAAAAGATTAGCGGTTGCCAATCGGCAACCGCTTCCGAATATCGCCTTGCGGCGACGCTGGCGCAGGGAAAGGGATTCGAACCCTTGTATACGTTCCCGCATAACACGATTTCGAATCGTGCGCGTTCAACCGCTCCGCCATCCCTGCAAAGACAAGAGCTATTGTACACGAAACCGTGAAAAAAAGCAACCGTTTTGCGCGCGCTTTCCGAGATTTCAAAAAAATCTTTGCGCCGCGCCGCCCATTGTGCCGATATCTTTGTTTCGCCTCTTGCAAAAACGGATCCGCCGTGTTATAATATCCGTGGTTGCCGCAAGCGGCAGGGGAGGAAGCGAGATGAGAACGAAATGCTCCGCAGAGGAAGCGCTCGAACGGTTGCGGCGGGGAAATCTTGCGTATCTCCGCGCGCAAAACGGCGGGGGAGACGTTTCGCCCGCGCTTCGCGAGCGGCTCTTCCGCGAAGGGCAGTCGCCGTATGCCGTCGTGATCGCCTGTTCGGATTCCCGCGTCGTGCCCGAAGCGATCTTTTCCGCGGGGCTCGGCGAGCTCTTTGTGATCCGTACGGCGGGCAACGTCGCGGGCGAACAGCTCTTTGCGAGCGTGGAATACGCCGTTCTGCATCTCGGTTGCCGCCTCGTCGTCGTGCTCGGACATGAGGATTGCGGGGCGGTGAACGCCGCCTTGAAGGGGGAAAGCGCGGGGTACGCGGGGCGTCTCGCGCAAGAGATAGCCATTGCGATCGGCGGCGAGAAGGACGCCTGCCGCGCAAGTCTGCGCAATGCGGAGAGGACGGCGTGCCTCGTCCGCGAAATGCTGCACAAGGTAGACGGGAACGTCCGCACGGTCGTGGGGATGTACCGCCTTTCGAGCGGCAGAGCGGAATTTTTCGATGCGGAGGAACACGAATGAAAGTCGTCGCAAAACAGAGGAACAGCAAGATGTGCGCCGTCTGCGGGCTGGACAATGTCTATGGATTGCGCGCGCCCTTTTATTCGCTCGAAGACGGGAGCGTCGCCACGCTCTTCTCCTTTCGGGACGTCCATCAAAGCTATCCCGGGCGGGTGCACGGCGGGCTGATCTCCGCCATGCTCGATGAGCTCGGTCTGCGCGCGCTGTGGGCGAAAGAGGGCGGAGAAAAGACGTACGGCGTAACGCTCTCTTTGGAGACGCGCTATCATAAGCCCGTGCCCTACGGGACGGAACTGCTCGGCAGGGGCGTCGTCGAAAAGGAGAGCGGAAACTTTCTCACGGCGGCTTGCACGATCTCCGACCGCGCGGGTACGCTGCTCGCGAGCGCGGTCGTTAAATATTACAAACTTTCTCCGCAACGGATAGAGGCGGGCATCGACGAACACGAGGAGATGTGCTATCTCATCGAGGACGGCGTTACCGAGATCGCCGTATGACGCGCTATACCTTGATCACCGGGGCGTGCGGCGGGCTCGGCGGCGCGTTCACGGAGCTTTTGGCGGAGCGCGGGGAGGCGCTGTATCTCACGGGAAGGAGCGAAGCGCGGCTTTGCGCGCTTGCGCGCAAGCTGAAAGAAAAGTTTCCCGCCTGCGAGGTGAGAACGCGCGCCTGCGACCTCACGGACAGCGCGCAGCGGACGGCGTTCTTCGCGCATACGGACGGGGAGGGAGTCGTCTTTCAACGCCTCATTTACGTTGCTGGCGTGGATACGCAGATGGCAACGGAACGCTATACCGAGGAAAAGCTCGTGATGCAGACGCGCGTCAACTTGGAGGGGGCGGTCTCCTTCATCCGCGCTACGCTTGCCCGCGCGCCGCTGGACGGAAAGACGGAGATCCTTGCGGTCGGAAGCATGTCCGCCGTAACGCCCATGCCCTATTTCGCGCTGTACAGCGCGACGAAACGCGCGCTCGCGCAATTTTGCGAGGGGCTCCGCACCGAGATGAAGGGGCGCGCGAAGGTTACCTGCGTCTGGCCCGGGGGGATCCCCACGCGCGAGGACATCAAGCAAAACATCGAAGAGCACGGTTTTTGGGGGAAGATCTCCGCCAAGAGCCCGCGCGAAGTCGCCCGCATCGCGCTGAAAGCGGTGAGGAAAAACAAGAGAAAAAAGATCGTCGGATTTTGGAATAGAGTGATATCCTTCTTTTCCGCGCTTGCGCCCGCGCCGCTCCGCATGCGCTTCATCGCACGGCGTTGGCGGCAAACGGAGAAGGACGCTTTTTCCGCCGATCGGGAAAAAATCGAGGAGATGGGGTAGAAAAATGAAGAAATTTACTTACGGAACACCCTTTGAGACGGACGCCGTCGTCGAGCGCGTCGAGCGCACGGAGGGGGACCCTTCGCAATTTACGGTGGAGAGGACGGGGGACGCGTTCGTGTTTCGCCGCCCGCTCTCCGCGCGGGACCGCGTTTACGGGCTCGGCGAACAGGTGCGCGGCATCAACAAGCGCGGTTGGCTGTACGACGGCTGGAACACGGACGATCCCCGCATCACGGAGGGCAGGACCGCGCTGTACGGCGCGCACAATTTTATCGTTCTCACGGGGGAGGAGACCTTCGGCGTCTTTTTCGACAGCGCGGGGCGCGTCGTGTTCGACGTGGGATACGAGGACCCCGACGAATTGAAGATCACCGCATGGAATGCGGACGTGTACGTCATCGAGGGCGGGAGCGCGAAGGAGGTCGTCCATACCTTCCGCACGCTCATCGGGAGAAGCTATATCCCGCCCAAGTGGGCGTTCGGATACGGGCAGTCCAAGTGGGGGTATAAGACGGAGGAGGACATCCGCGCCGTCGTCGAGGGCTACCGCGCCAACGGATTCCCGCTCGACGCAGTCTATATGGACATCGACTACATGATCCACTATAAGGATTTCACCGTCGATCCCGAACGCTATCCGGACCTCTCCGCGCTCTCCGCGGAACTGAAAGCGGAGGGCATCTATCTCGTACCCATCGTAGACGCCGCCATCAAGGCGGAGGAGGGGTATCCCGTCTACGACGAGGGGCTCCGAAACGGCTATTTCTGCACGGACGCCGCGGGGGTCCCTTACGTCGTCGGCGTATGGCCCGGGGACAGCGTGCTGCCCGATGTGCTCGCGCCCGAAGCGCGCGCATGGTTCGGCGCACAGTACCGCGCGCTCCTCGACGAGGGGATCGAGGGCTTTTGGAACGATATGAACGAGCCTGCGCTCTTCTACGGAAAGGAGCGTCTGCAAAAGGCGATCGAGGCGGTCGCGCAGACGAAGGGGAACCTCGAACTCGACGATTTCAACAAGCTCACGGCAAACTTCGGCAAGCTCGCCAATTCCCCCGAGGACTACCGCGCCCTCTGCCACAACGTGAACGGGAAGCGCGTCTCGCACGCGGACGTGCACAATCTGTACGGCTATAACATGACGCGCGCCGCCGCGGAGTATTTCGCCGAATATGCGCCCGACAAGCGTTTTCTGCTCTTCTCCCGCTCCTCCTGCATCGGCATGCACCGCTACGGCGGCATCTGGACGGGGGACAACTGTTCGTGGTGGTCCCATCTTCTTCTGAACGTGAAGATGATGCCCTCGCTCGACATGTGCGGATTTTTATTCGCGGGCGCCGACATCGGCGGACACGCGGACAATACGACGGAGGAACTCCTTCTCCGCTGGCTCGCATTCGGCATCTTTACGCCGCTCATGCGCAACCATGCGACGAACGGCGCGCGCGATCAGGAGTGCTACCGCTTCAAGAACAAGGATGCGTTCCGCCGGATCCTCGGCATGCGCTACGCGCTCTTGCCCTACCTTTACAGCGAATATATCAAGTGCGCGCTCCGCGGGGAGATGCTCTTCAAGCCGCTCGCGTTTGAATATCCCGAAGACGCCCGCGCGGACGGCGTGGAAGATCAGCTGTTTTTCGGCGAGAGCCTCATGATCGCGCCCGTATGCGAGCAGAACGCCAAGGGGAGATACGTGTATCTGCCCGCGCGGATGAAGATGATCCGCATGCGGGCGGGGGACGACTACAAGGTAAAGACGCTCGAAAAGGGCTCGTACTATCTCGAAGTCCCGCTCGACGAGGTCGTATTCTTCCTGCGGGAAGGGAAGGTCTTGCCGCTCGCAAGACCCGCGCAGAACGTCGCCTCGCTGGACGAGGAACACCTCGCGTTCGTCAAGTTTATCGATTCCCCCGTGGAATACGAGATCTGCCGCGACGACGGGTCTACGTTGAGCGGCATCGAAAAGGGGCTGCGGAAGATCACGGTGCGCCCGTAAAAAAACGCCCGACCGAGACGGTCGGGCGAAATTTTATCGCTCACTTTTTGCGGTAATTCTGCTCCTCTTCCGCGGTAACGAAGTCGTACGTGATGCGTTCGTTGCGTTCGAGAAGGGTTTGCACGAAGTCGTCGTACCAGCTCTCTTTCACGACGATGACCATGAATTTCGTCTTGAAATCGTCGAAGTAGACGGTGAGTTTCCCGGAGCCGCGGAAATGTTGGACGGAGACGATCTTCCCGATATCGTACGTCGAACGGATCAAGCCGAATTGCAGGATGAGCTTGCGCCCGCCGATGACATACTGCGATTTTACGAGCATCGCGAGGATGAGGACGGCGAGCAAAACGCTCACAAAATAGAGAAGAATATATTTCAGCCATTCGTAGACGGAGGAGATCTCCCCCTGCAAGAAGTCCGAAAACTGCCATGTGGTGAATCCGAATCCCGCGAGACAGAGCAGGAGCCCCGCGACGAGCAGGGCGAGGATGAGCGGGGAGAAGCGGAAGGGATATCGTTTTACGGCGGGCGCGGGGCGCGGCTGTTCTGGATCGTTCATACGCATAGTATAAAACATTCCCGCACAAAAAGCAAATATTTTCCCCATGCCGAAAAAAATTCACAAAATTCGTCGATTCTCACACGGATAGCTTGAAAAATTTTTCGGAAGGGCTTATAATGAAAGAACACATCATGTTCGGAGGACGGAATGGTCAAATTGATCAGGAGCGGCGTGTATTACATGGACGGGCGCATCGTCAAAGAGGCGCAGGCGTTCATGACGTCGGATAAGAAGAAAAAGGCGATCGCGGGAACGATCTCTTACGGCATCCTGCAAGCGCACGGGTGCGGCGAGGGGGATACGCTCTCCCTCCGTTTCGATGCGCTCGTCTCGCACGATATCACCTATGTCGGCGTCATCCAGACGGCGAAGGCGAGCGGGCTCGAAGAATTCCCCGTTCCCTATACGCTCACGAACTGCCATAATTCGCTGTGCGCGGTGGGCGGGACCGTCAATGCGGACGACCACGCGTTCGGGCTCTCCGCGGCGAAGAAGTACGGCGGGGATTATGTTCCCGCGCACCTTGCCGTCATTCACCAATACATGCGCGAGACGGCGGCGAAGTGCGGCGCGATGATCCTCGGGTCGGACAGCCACACCCGCTACGGCGCGCTCGGTACGCTCGCCGTCGGGGAGGGGGGACCCGAGCTCGTAAAACAGCTCCTCGGCAAGACGTACGAAGTCCCGCGCCCCCCGATCGTCGCCGTCTATCTCAAAGGGAAATTGCGCAGGGGGGTCGGTCCGCACGACGTCGCCCTCGCGCTCGTCAGGGCGACGTTCAAAAACGGGTTCGCCAAGAATGCGATCCTCGAATTTATCGGTCCCGGGATCGCCCGTCTCTCCATGGACTTGCGCAACGGCATCGACGTGATGACGACGGAAACGGCATGCCTCTCCACGGTTTGGGAGACGGACGAAAAGACGGAGGAATATCTCCGCGAACACGGTCGGGCGGAGGATTACCGCAAGCTCGCGCCCGCGCCGTGCGCCTATTACGACAAGGCGATCGTCGTCGACCTGTCGCGGATAGAGCCCATGATCGCGCTTCCCTTCCATCCGTCCAACGCCTATACCATCCGCGAATTTCTCGCGGACGCGCCCGCCATCTTGCAGAAGGTGGAGGAGCAGGGCAAAAAGCTCAACCCCGATTTCCGCATCGCGGACGCGGCGCGGGACGGAAAAGTATTCGTCGGACAGGGGATCGTCGGCGGGTGCGCGGGCGGCAGTTATGAAAATATCGCGGAGGCGGCGGAGATCTTGCGCGGAAAGAGCATCGGATGCGGCGCGTTTTCGCTCTCCGTCTATCCCGCCTCCCAGCCTATCGCCGAGAGCATTGCGGAAAACGGCTACGCCGCGGAACTCATGCGGGCGGGCGCGGTGATCAAGACCGCGTTCTGCGGTCCCTGTTTCGGCGCGGGCGACGTTCCCGCGAACAATACGCTCTCCGTCCGCCATACGACGCGGAACTTCGAGAACCGCGAGGGGAGCAAGCCGGGCGAGGGACAGCTCGCGGCGGTCGCGCTCATGGACGCGCGCTCCATCGCGGCGACGGCGGCGAACGGCGGCGTGCTCACGTCCGCGTTGGACGTCGAATATTCCAAGCGGCTCAAAAAATACCGCTATGACGGCACGATCTACCGAAACCGCGTCTATCACGGGGCGGGAAAGCCGCAAAAGGACGTTCCGCTCGTCTACGGACCCAACATTGCCGATTGGCCCGAACAGATCGCGCTCGCGGACGAACTGCTCATCAAAGTCGTCTCGCGGCTCACCGATCCCGTTACGACGACGGACGAACTCATCCCGTCGGGCGAGACCTCTTCGTACCGCTCCAACCCCGAAAAGCTCTCCGCGTTCGCGCTTTCCCGCAAGGATCCCGGCTATGTCGCGCGGGCAAAGGAAGTGCGCGCATGGGAGGCGGAGCGCAGGCAAACGGGCGCGCTCCCCGAAGCCGTGTTGCGGGAGCTGGGAGGATTTATCCCCGCGAAAGGGACGGCGCTCGGAAGCGCGGTCGTCTCCGTGCGACCGGGCGACGGCTCGGCGCGCGAACAGGCGGCGAGCTGCCAGCGCGTCCTCGGCGGCGTCGCAAACATTTGCAAAGAGTACGCCACCAAGCGTTACCGCTCCAATCTCATCAACTGGGGGATGCTCCCCTTCACCTGCGAGAAGCCGGACTTCCGCGTGGGGGACTATCTCTACATCGAGGGCATTCGGGACGCCGTGGCGCGGGGCGAGGAGCGTATCGTCGCGAAGGTCATATCGGGCGGAAGGACGCGCGACGTCGCGCTCTCCCTCGGCGCGCTCACCGGGGAGGAACGTGCCATTCTCGCGGCGGGGTGCCTCATCAATTACAATGCAGAGGGAAGGGCGTAAATGGGTTTGAATTTTGCGGATTACAAGAATAAGATCCCGCTCTCGCCGTTTCCCCGTCCCGCGCTCCTCTCCGCGGAGGAGAAGGACGAGGCTTGCGGGAAACTGCTCAAATTTTTGCTTCGGGAACGGGGCACGATCGCAGCGTTCAGCGCGACGTACGAGCGCAAGCGCGAACTTGTGCGGGAACACATGAACCGCCGTCCCGCGCTTCCCATCCCGTACGACGTTCTGTGCTTGCAGGACGCGCTGTTTTGGACGGAAAGCGTCGAGCGCGGCATCGTCCCGCCCGAGGAGATCCCCGCCGGAAAATACGGCGTCAGTCTCTGGCAGGGGGATATCACGCGGCTGGCGGCGGACGGCATCGTCAACGCCGCGAACAAGACGCTCCTCGGCTGTTTTCTCGCGGGGCATCGCTGTATCGACAATACCATCCATTCGTTCGCGGGCATGCAGCTCCGCGACGACTGCGCGCGCATCATCGCGTTGCAGGGCGCGGAGGAGGCTTGCGGCGACGCGAAGATCACCCGCGCGTATAACTTGCCGAGCAAATACGTCCTGCACACCGTGGGACCCATGGTGGGGCGGGAGCTCACCGATCTCGACCGCGCCACCCTGCGCTCCTGCTATATCTCCTGCCTGAATTTGGCGGAAGAGGCGGGGCTCAACTCCTTGGCGTTTTGCTGTATCTCGACGGGCGTATTCAATTTTCCCCGCGAGGAAGCGGCGGAGATCGCGGCGGGCGCCGTCGTGAACTGGAAACTCCGCCACGCGGGAAATTCCATGAAGGTAATTTTCAACACCTATCTTCCGGAGGATACCCGCACCTACGAGAATATCTTGCGCATGATGTAACGGACGCGCCGCGTTGCAAGGGCAGCCGCGCGGCGGGGGGAGAAACTTATGAAATACGTTATCGCATTGGACGCGGGCACGACGAGCGTGCGCGCGTTCGTCTATGACCTTGCGGCGGGGAAGTTCGTCCACGACTGCCGTCAGGAGACGGCGCAGAGCTTCCCGAGACCGGGCTGGGTGGAACAGGACGCGAGCGAGATCTATTACAAGGCGGCATACTGTCTCAACGACTGCGTGCATGCCGTCGGCGCGGAGAACGTCGCGGGCGTCGGCATAACGAACCAGCGGGAGACCGTCGTCGCATGGGACAGGGACACGGGCGAACCCGTCTGTAACGCCATCGTCTGGCAGTGCCGCCGCACGAGCGCGTTCTGCGCCGCCCTGCCCGCGGAGATCGTCGCCCGCGTCAAGGCAAAGACGGGGCTCTTGCCCGACGCGTATTTTTCGGCGAGCAAGATGAAGTGGATCCTCGAAAACGTTCCCGCCGCGCGCAGTCTGCTCTCCGCGGGCAAACTGTGCCTCGGCACGGTGGACAGCTACCTCGCGTTCAAATTCACGGAGGGGAGGGCGTTTGCGAGCGATCGCACGAACGCCTCCCGCACGATGCTCTACGATATCCACGCGGGCAGGTGGGACGAAGAGCTTCTTCGCTTTTTCGGCGTCCCCGAAGGGGCGCTTCCGCGCGTCGTCTCCTGCGACGCGCGTTTGGGGGAACTCAACCTCGGCGGGCGGAAGATCCCGCTTGCGGGAATGGCGGGCGACCAGCAATCCGCGCTGCTCGGACAGGCTTGTTTTGCGGCGGGCGGCGGAAAGATCACCTACGGAACGGGGCTGTTTTTGCTCTTCCATACGGGCGAAAGTTGCGTAACTTCGGAGAAAGGGCTGCTCTCGACGATCGCCTGCGACCTCGGCGGCAAGGTAACTTATGCGCTGGAAGGGAGCGTATTCAACGCGGGCAGCTGTGTGCAGTGGCTCCGCGACGAGATGGGGCTCCTTGCCTCCGCCGAAGAGAGCGAGGCGCTCGCGCGCTCCGTACCCGATACGGGCGGGGTCTCCTTCGTGCCCGCCTTTACGGGGCTCGGCGCGCCCTATTGGAATGCCGAGGCGCGCGCGCTTTTATGCGGCGTAACGCGGGGGACGACGCGGGCGCACGTCGTCCGCGCCGTGCTGGAAAGCATTGCGTTCGGCGCGCGGGACGTGCTCGACTGCATGCGGCGGGAGAGCGGCATCACCCTGCGCGAGATCGGCTGCGACGGGGGCGCTTCCGCGAACGATTTTCTCATGCAGTTTCAGGCGGATACCCTCGGGATCGGCGTGCGCCGTCCCGCGGAACGGGAGAGCACGGCGCTCGGCGCGGCGTATCTCTGCGGGCTCGCGCTGGGACTTTTGGACGAAGCGGAGATCCTCCGCCGCAAAAAAACGGAGCGCGTGTTTACGCCTGCGGAGGATCGGGAAAAGGCGGAAATGGGCTACGAACGCTATCTCGTCGCCGTAAAACGGGCAATTTCTTGCGATTTTTGAACTTAAAAACAGTACTATGTCAGACATAATTCGCGTTTTTTCGTGCGCATCCGTTCTAAACGGACGCGTTTTTTCATTGCTATAAGCATGAAAGTCTGTCTTGTCAAACATAGTTTTTTTACGTTTCGGGGAAAGGAGAGCTGGGAGCTCGAACTCTGCGGGAAGTCCGTTCTCGACCGCATGCGCGCGTCGCTCGGCGCGGAACTTTGCGAGGAGGACGCGCTTCCCGCGGGGGATAAGGCGGTGCTCTATCCCGCGTTTCCCTTCCTGACGCGGGAGGAGCTCGATTGCTTCCTCTATGCGCACGCGGGCAGTTTCCGCTTTTCCGGCGGGTACGTGGTGCGCGGGGAGGGCGCCTTTTACCGCGTGCGCGCGGGACTCGGCGGCGGGATGTTCACGCTGGGGGACTACGCGGCGTTTTCCGCGCGCGCGGCGGCGCGCGTGGCGGCGCGGCATCTGGCGCGGGGCGCGCTCGTGGAGGAGGGCGCGGAAGTCTCCGAAGATACCGTCCTCTCGGCGGGGGCGATCGTGCGGCGCGGGGCGCGGCTCGTCGGGAAATGTTTTGCGGGCGAGAACGCCGAGATCCGCGCGGGGAGCGAACTTTTCGACAGCGCGGTGGGGCGGGATACCGTCGTTGCGGGGAGCGTGCTCGTCTCGGCGCGCGTGGGCGAGCGGTGCACGGTGGGACCGAACGCCTATCTCCGCCCGGATACGTTCGTCGGGAACGATTGCCGCATCGGTGACTTCGTCGAGCTCAAAAACGCCCGCATCGGGGACGGGTGCAAGGTCGCCCATCTCGCCTATGTCGGGGACGCCGAACTGGGCGAGCGGGTCAACGTCGGGTGCGGCGCGGTATTCGTCAATTTCGACGGAAGGGCGAAGCGGCGGACGGTCGTCGGGCGGGACAGTTTCATCGGGAGCAACTGCAACCTCGTCGCGCCGCTGCACCTCGGCGAGCGGGTATTCGTCGCGGCGGGAACGACGCTCACCCGCGACCTCGAAAGCGGGGATTTCTGCATCGGGCGGAGCCGCGAGGAGGTGAAGCGCGGGCGCGCGGGAAAATATCTTCCCGAGTAACGCCTATTTTGCCTGTCGAATAAGATGGGCAACATGGGAAAATATTTCGGAACGGACGGCTTCCGCGGCGTCGCGAACGAGACGCTCACCGCCGTCCACGCGTTCCGCACGGGACGTTTTCTGGGGCACTACTACTGCGTAAAACGGGGCGGCAGGGCGCGCATCGTCGTGGGAAAGGACACCCGCCGTTCCTCCTATATGCTCGAATACGCGCTCGCGGCGGGGGCGACCGCCTCGGGCGCGGACGTCTATCTTCTGCACGTTACGACGACGCCTTCCGTCTCCTATGTCGCGCGGACGGAGAAATTCGACTGCGGCGTGATGATCTCCGCCAGCCACAACCCTTTCGGCGACAACGGCATCAAACTGATCGGTCCCACGGGGGAAAAGTTGGAGGACAGCGTGCTTCGGCTCGTGGAGGACTTCCTCGACGGCGGGACGCTCCCGTTCGCGGTCGGCGAAAAAGTGGGCAGAACGGTGGATTTCGTCGCGGGACGCAACCGCTATCTCGCCTATCTTCTCGCGCTTCCGCGCGTCTCCTTCCGCGGGATGCGGGTGGGGCTGGACTGCGCGAACGGCAGCGCATGGGCGATCTCCAAGGCGGTGTTCGACGCGCTCGGCGCGCAGGTGTTTGCGATCGGCGTGGAGCCGGACGGCGTCAACGTCAACGAAAATTGCGGCTCCACGCACCCCGAGCGGCTGTGCGCCTTCGTGCGGGAGAACGCGCTCGACGTCGGCTTCGCCTTCGACGGGGACGCCGACCGCTGTATCTGCGTGGACGAGGCGGGGAAGGTCGTGGACGGGGACGGCATTCTCTATCTGTGCGCCCGCGCGCTCAAAGCGCGCGGCGAACTGGACGGTGATACCGTCGTCGCGACGGTCATGAGCAATCTCGGGCTCTCGGAGAGCCTGCAAAAACACGGGATAACCTGCGTCGGGACGGAAGTCGGCGACCGCAGCGTATGCGAGGAGATGGCGCGTTGCGGCGCGATCTTGGGGGGAGAGCAATCCGGACACATCGTTTTCCGCAAATATGCGCAGACGGGCGACGGCATTCTCACCGCGCTCAAAGTGATGGAGACGATAATTGAGAGCAAGTGTCCGCTCTCCTGCCTCACGGAGGGCTTTGTCCGCTATCCGCAGGTGCGCCGCAACGTCCGTGCGGAAAACCGCGGGGAAGCGGCGGCGCGCCCGCGCGTAAAGGAGCTCGTGCGGGAGGCGGAAGGGTACGGGATGCGCGCGATCGTGCGCGTCTCGGGGACGGAACCGGTCGTGCGCGTGCTCGTCGAAGGGGCGCGGGAGGGAGCGTGCGAAAGTTACGCGGAGCGCATCGCGCGCGCCGTGCGGGGGGAGGAAGGCGTATGTGCGGAATCGTAGGATATTGCGGCAGGCGCGCCGCCGCGCCGATCCTGCTCGCGGGGCTGAAAAAACTGGAATACCGCGGATACGATTCGGCGGGCGTCGCCGTCCTGAACGGAACGGCGTTCGCCGTCGTGCGGCGGGCGGGCAGGGTGAGCGGATTGGACGGCGCCGCTTCCCTTATGGGGAACGCGGGCATCGGGCACACGCGCTGGGCGACGCACGGCGCGCCCTCGGAGCGAAACGCGCATCCGCACGTCTGGGGAGATTACGCCGTCGTGCACAACGGCATCGTCGAAAACGAACATGCGCTCAAAGCGGAATGTCTCGCCCGCGGAGAGGAATTCCTCTCGGAGACGGACAGCGAGATCGTCGCGCATTTGCTCGCGCGGGAAGCGGGGGATCCGCTCGTCGCGCTCCGCAATGTCTGCGCGCGGCTGGAAGGCTCCTATGCGCTCGCCGTGCTCTGCGCGCGCACGCCCGGGACCGTCTACTGCGCGCGGCGGGGGAGCCCGCTCATCGTGGGGCGC
Source organism: uncultured Clostridia bacterium (assembly GCA_947624965.1). Lineage (GTDB taxonomy): Bacteria > Bacillota > Clostridia > Christensenellales > Borkfalkiaceae > Gallimonas. Next base: position 19,937 of record CANQMN010000013.1, on the reverse strand, counting down.
GGGAAGGACGGACTGTACGCGGCGAGCGATGCGCCCGCGATCGCGACCGAAGCGGAGGAGCTGTATGCGCTGCGGGACGGGGAATTTGCCGTGCTCGCGGGGGAGGAAGCGCGCATTTTCAACGGGGAGCTCGCCGCCGTTTCGGGGGACAGAATTGTCTGCGCCGCCGCGGACGATGCGCCCGCCTTAGACGGCTTCAACCACTATATGCGCAAGGAAATGTCCGAGATCCCCGCGGTTTTTGCCCGTTCTCTCACCGATTTTGCGGAAAATTCGGAGTTTTGCAAAGTATTATGTCAGACAGAATACATACAGATCGCCGCCTGCGGCACCGCGTATCACAGCGGACTGTGCGCCAAGTTCGCCATCGAGCGGTTTTGCCGCATACCCGCGGAGACGTACATCGCGAGCGAATACCGCTATCTCGATCCCATCGTCAAAGAGAACACGCTCTTTCTCGCGGTGAGCCAGAGCGGGGAGACGGCAGATACGCTCGCCGCCGCGCGCCTTGCCGCCGAGCGGGGCGCGGTCGTGGTCGCCGTTACCAACGTCGCCTATTCTTCGCTCACGCGCATCGCCCGTTTCACGCTTCTCACGCAGGCGGGGCGGGAGATCGCGGTCGCCGCGACGAAGAGCTTCAACGCCCAGCTCGCGCTCCTTTACTCTTTGACCGCCGCACTCGCCCGCCAAAGGGGACGCCTCGCGGCGGACCCTTCCGCGCTCGCGCCCATCCTTTCGGACGCGCTGGCGCGTTCGGAGGAGACGCGCGCATGGACGCCCTTCTTCGCGGGGGCGCGCGGCGCGTACTTTATCGGGCGCGGCGCAGATCACGCCGTTGCGCTCGAAGGGAGCCTCAAATTGAAGGAAGTCTCCTATCTGCCGGGGGAGGGATATCCCGCGGGCGAACTCAAACACGGGACGCTCGCGCTCATCGACGATAAGACGCCCGTCGTCGCACTCGCCTTTTCCGAGCGGCTCGCCGAAAAGACGATGAACGCCGTGCGGGAAGTGGCGGCGCGCGGCGCAAAAGTATTTCTCATCACGTGTTTTGAGGAGCTGTGCGCGCGCAAGGGGGTGTTCCGCTCCCTGCTCCTGCCCCCCTGCGAGGAGGCGTATTCTCCCGCGGTGTCCGTCCTTCCGTTGCAGGCGCTCGCCTACTATGTCGCGCTTGCCCGCGGGAACGATCCCGATAAGCCCCGCCATCTCGCGAAATCGGTGACCGTCGAATAAAGAGACCGCCCCGACCGAACACGGTCGGGGCGGTCTCTTTTCAGCCGACCCTCCTCACGAAGGGGTGATAGTCGAGAATTTTTTCTATCTCGTCGAGGACGTCCCGCGAGAGCTCCGTTCCGCTTGCGGCGACGTTAGCGGCGAGCTGCGTCGGCTTGCTTGCGCCCGTGATCACGGAGGAGATCTGTTTGCTGCGCAGGATCCACGCGAGGGCGAGCACGGAGAGCGGCACGCCGGCTTCCTCCGCTACGCGAAGCAGTTTTTCCACCTTTTCGAGGTTTTCCTCGGTGAGCATCTTGTTGATCTGTCTGTCTGCCTGCCACGTCGCGCGGGAGCCCGCGGGGAGCGGCTGTCCCTTGCGGTATTTTCCCGTGAGAAGTCCCTGCGCGAGGGGGGAGAAGGGGGTGATGCCCACGCCGTATTTTTCGCAAATGCCCATAATTTCGTCCTCGATGTATCGGTCCGCCATATTGTACTGCGGCTGGACGACGGCAATGGGACGGAGCCCGTTCTCTTTCGCGAGATGGATGGCTTCCGTGATCTGCACGGGGGACCATTCGGAGACGCCGTAATAGAGAATTTTGCCCGCTTTCACGAGGTCGGAGAGGGTCTCCACCGTCTCCTCGATGGGCGTCGTGGGATCGAACCGATGGCAGAAATACAGATCCAGATAGTCGAGACGCATGTTTTTCAGCGTCTTGTCGAGCTGTTCGGTGATGTGCTTGCGGGAGAGCCCCCAATCGTTCGCGCCCCGTCCCATGGGGAAGAACACCTTGGACGAGACGATGTATTCGTTGCGCGCGTGCTCGCCGAGGACCTTGCCGAGGAAGCGTTCCGCCGCGCCGCCCGAATAGGCGTCCGCGCAGTCGAAAAAGTTCACGCCCGCGTCGAAAGCGGCGTTCACCGTCTCTCTCGCCACGCGTTCGGCGTCGCCCCCCGAAAGGTCGGTCACCCAGCTTCCGAGCGCGATCTCCGAGAGTTTCAAACCGTATTTTCCGAGATTGCGATATTTCATACCGAGCTCCTTTTACACGTCGTGCAAGTGCGCGTCCTCGCCCCAATCGGGAGGGGGCGCGGGTCTTTTCGGCGTATGTTTTTCTTCTCTTCTATAAGACCATTTCAGCAGAATGGGCGTCAAAATCGAGGAGATGAGGATGATAAAGAACACAAACGGATAGATGCCCGCCTGCACGAGCCCCGCGGAGACGCCCCGCGCCGTACAGATGAGCACGACTTCGGCGCGCACCATCATGCCGAGCCCGACGCGGAAACTGTCGTGCGGGGAAAAACGGCACAGCCGCGCGCCCACCGAACAGCCCGCGAGCTTTCCGAAGAGGGCGACAAAGACGAACACCGCGCCGAACAGCGCAAATTCGGAGGTGATGCCCTCGAAATCGAGGTCCATGCCGATGTTCGCAAAGAAGATGGGCGAAAAGAAGAGATAACCCATCGTGTCCACCTTGCTCTCGACATAGGGCGTCTCGGAGAGCGTGCCGCCGAGGAGGATGCCCGCGACGTACGCGCCCGTGATGTCCGCGACGCCGAAGAGCTTTTCCGCGGCATAGGCATAGAGGAAGCACGCGGCGAGCGAAATGATGGGAACGCGGCGGTTGTGCGGCGCGCGGCGCTCCATGAGGTCGAATAGCTTGCGAAGCGCGACGCCGATCGCGATCGCAACAACGAAAAAGACGACGATCTTGATTGCGACGAGCGGCGCGTTGGGGTTGAACCAGTTCCACCCCGCGCTCTCGCCCTCGCCCGAGGTGAACCCGGAGAGAACGGACAAAACGACGATGCCGATCACGTCGTCGATGACCGCGGCGGAGACGATGGAGGTCCCCACCTTGGTGTCGAGTTTTCCGAGCTCTTTTAAGACGGCGACGGTGACGGAGACGGAGGTCGCGGTGAGGATGGCGCCGTAAAAGAGATGGGAAAGGACGCTCTCCTCGGGCATGAAGAGGTAGGAGACGAGCGCGCCGAGCCCCATGGGGACGACGACGCCCATCGTCGTGATGACGACGGAGGCGAGCCCCGTCTGTTTCAATTTTTTGAGGTCGGTCCCGAGCCCCGTCGAGAACATGATGAGAACGACGCCGATCTTGCTCATCACGGAGAGGGCAAAGGAGACGTCCTCGCCGAAGAACGCCTCGTGAAGGGGATCCCACGGGATATATTTGAGGAGCCCGATCAAGATCCCCGCAAGGAGCATCCCGATCACCGCGGGCATCCCGATTTTATGCGCGCCCAGTCCCATCAGCTTGGAGAGAAGGAGGATGAGCGCAAGCGGCAACAATATTTCAAACGCTTCCATAGTTTTTTTCCGCGCGTTCCCGCCGCGCCGAAACCTCCTATATTATAATCCTTTTTCCGCGAAAAGCAACTTTTTTTCCGCTTCGTTTTCGCAAAGAGAAATTTTTTGCGTTTCCCGCACTTTTCTTGACGGTTTTCGCGCGAACGCTTGTCAATTTCCGCAGAATATGGTATAATCTAACATCATGCAGAGCGTGTTTGCGCCCATGGAAAAGGAACGGGCGAAACAAATGAATCCCGTCGTGCTCGCGTTCGTCGGCGACGCGGCGTATACGCTGTTCGTCCGAGAACGGCTTGCGCGCGTCTCTGCCGTAAAGACGGGGGAGCTCAACCGCCGCGCTTCGGAGATCGTCTCCGCCCACGGACAGAGCGGGACGCTCGCGCGGGTACTGCCCCTTCTCGACGAGGAGGAGGCGGAGATCTTCCGCCGCGGCAGGAACGCCAAAAAGCCGACGAAGAGCAAGAACGCGAGCGTGGCGGAATACGTGCGCTCCACGGGGCTGGAAGCCGTCGTGGGCTATCTGTATCTCACGGGGAACATCGCCCGCATCGCGGAGCTCTTTTTCCCGGAGGAGGAAGCATGAAGACAGAGGGAAGAAACGCCGTTCTTGAACTTCTGAAAACGGACAAGACCGTGGATAAGATCTTGCTCGAAAAGGGCGGACAGGGCGTTCTGTCCAAAATTTTCGCGGAGGCGCGCAAGAAGGGCATCCGCGTGCAGTTTGCCGACCGCGCCGTGCTCGACAAGGAGAGCGCGGAGAAGCGGCATCAGGGCGTGATCGCCTACACGACGGACTTCGTCTATGCCGACTTTTTCGAGCTGGGCGGCGGCGAAGAGAGCCTCATCATCTTATGCGACGGCATCGAGGACGTGCACAATCTCGGCTCGGTGCTCCGCGTCGCGGAGTGCGCGGGCGCGGACGGCGTCGTCATTCCGAAGGCGAAGGGGGCGAACGTAACGGAGGCGGTCGTCCGCATCTCCGCGGGGGCGGCGGAACACGTGAAGGTCGCAAAGGTCCCTTCCGTCAATTACGCCGTGGACGAACTGAAAAAGCGCGGCTATTGGGTCTACGCGCTCGAAGCGGGCGGCGAGAGCATCTACGACGTCCGCCTCACGGGGAAGGTCGCCCTCGTCTTGGGCGGCGAGGACAGCGGCGTCAAGCGGCTCACGCGCGAAAAATGCGACAAGACGCTCTCCATTCCGCTCTTCGGGAAGGTCAATTCGCTCAACGCGTCCGTCGCGCTCGGCATCGCGGCATACGAGGTGGTACGTGCAAGACTGCGGAAATGAACGGGACGAAGTCCTCGTAGAACGGGCGAAGGAGGGGGACGGCGGCGCGACGGAGGAACTCTGCCGCCGCTATATGCGCATGGTCCGCGCCCGCGCCCGCCGCTTTTTTTTGGAGGGCATGGAGACGGAGGACCTCGTGCAGGAGGGCATGATCGGGCTGTACGGCGCGATCGGCGATTACAGCCCCGCCACGGGCAAGAGTTTCAAAAATTTTGCCTATCTCTGCGTTACGCGCCGCATTTACGACATATTGCGCGCGGCGGGACGGCGGCGGGACGGCGGCGAACGCGCGCTCTTCGACCCCGAGACGCTCTCGGAGGGGGAGACGCCCGAGGAGCTTCTTCTCGACGACGAGAATCGGGCGGAATTCCGCATGAAACTTTTGAAAGAACTCTCCGACTTCGAGTTCCGCGTCGTTACGATGTATCTCGAAGGCATGAGCTACGCACAGATCTGCGAGGCGACGGGCAGGGATTTTAAGAGCGTGGATAACGCGCTCGCCCGTTCCAAACGCAAATTACAGCGCGCGTTCTCGCGCGGATAAAGGAGAAAATTATGGCGCATCTGTCTCTCTACCGCAAATTCAGACCGGACACCTTCGACAAGATGGTGCGGCAGGAGCACGTCGTCCGCATTCTCAAAAACCAGATCGAGGGGAATGCCGTCGGGCACGCCTATCTCTTCTGCGGACCGCGCGGAACGGGTAAGACGAGCGTCGCGCGCATCTTTGCCCGCGCGATCAACTGCGAACATCCCGTCAACGGTTCGCCGTGCGGCGTCTGTCCCGTGTGCAAGGCGCTCGCGGCGGGCTCGCTCGACATCGCGGAGATCGACGCCGCGTCCAATAACGGCGTCGCGGAAATGCGCGATCTGCGCGAAAAAGTGCAGTATCCTCCCGTTACGGGAAGGTATAAAGTATATATCATCGACGAAGTCCATATGCTGACGGACAGCGCGTTCAACGCGCTCCTCAAAACGTTGGAGGAGCCGCCCGCGCACGCCGTGTTCATTCTCGCCACGACGGAGCCGCACAAGATCCCCGCGACCATCCTCTCCCGCTGTATGCGGCTGGATTTCAAGCTCATCCCGCAGGAGGACCTCGAAAAGCATTTGAAGAGCATCCTCCGCGAGATCGGCAAGCCCTACGAGGACGCGGCGGTCTCCGCTATCGCCCGCGCGGGCGCGGGGAGCGACCGTGATATGCTCTCCGTCGCGGAGACGTGCATCGCCTATTCGCACAAACTCACCTACGAGAGCGTAACGGCGGCGCTCGGCGCGGCGGATTTTCGCGAGACGTGCGCGCTTGCGGACGCGCTTTTGCGCGCGGACGGGGGCGCCGCGCTCGCCAAGACGGAACAGATCCTCGCGGAGGGGAAGTCCGTCGGCGTGCTCTGCCGCGATATTTTGCAGCTTCTCAATCAGATCTCCGTCGCAAAACTGTGCAAGAACGCGGAGACGCTTCTATCCCTTCCCGCGGAGCTCTTCCGCACGGTGGCGGATATCGCCGCGCGCGCGGACGGAAAAGCCATTCTCCGCGCGACGGAAGTTTTTGCCAAGGCGGAGACAGAGCTCCGCTACGTCTCCTCTCCGCGCATTTGTTTGGAAGCGGCGGTGATGCGCGTCTCCGTGCCGGAGACGGATTACGATATCGACGCGCTGCTCGCCCGCGTGAAGCGGTTGGAGGAGCGGCTCTCGGCGGCGCCCGCGGGCGCGCCCGCCGCGCCCATATCAAAGCCGCCCGCAGACGAAGAGCAGCCGTCCGCGCCCGCGGAGCCCTCCTATGAGGAGTATCCCGAGGAGGAGCCCGTATTCGAGGAGGCATATTTTTCGGACGGACCTCTGTCCGAGCCGGAGCGCGCGCCCGCGCAGGAAGCGTCCGCCGCGCCCATATCAAAGCCGCCCGTGCAGGAAGCGCCGCAAAAGAGCGTTCCCGCGCCCGTCGCGCCGTCGCAGGAGAGCGCGGAGGTGGTATTCGGGAAATTCATGCGCCTGTTGCGCCGCACGAGCAAAAACGGCGTGCTGTTCACGATGTGCTCCGATCTCGAAGCGAAGTACGAGGGGGAGACGCTCGCGCTCTATACGCAGGTGGAGACTATCTCCCGCATGCTTTCAAGCGAGGCGCACCGCGCGGTGATGGCGGAGATCTTCGCACAGCTCGGCGTCGCCGATTTTGCGGTCAAATACGCGAAGGCGCCGCGCGAAGAGGATAAATCGGGGCTGGAACAGCTCAAACGAGACTTTCGGGATTATCCCGTGGAAATCAAATAAACGGAGGCTCAAATGGCAAATTACGGCGGACGCGGCGGCATGGGGGGCGCGGGAATGCAAAACCTCATGAAGCAGGCGCAGAAAATGCAGGAAGAGATGCAGGAGACCGAAAAGCTCCTCGACGATTGGGAGATCGTGGGGACGGCGGGCGGCGAGGCGGTCGTCGTCTATATGAACGCCAAAAAGATCATCGACGGCATCGAGATCGACAAGTCCGTCATCGACCCCGAGGACGAGGAGATGCTCGAAGATCTCATCATGGCGGCGATCCTCGACGGCTACAAGAAGGCAGACGAAGTATATAAAGAAAAGATGGGAAAGTTCGGCGGCATGGGGGGACTTCTGTAAGTGGAAGTATTCATCGAGCCCATCGGCAGGCTCATCAACGAATTCAGCAAACTCCCGGGCGTCGGGAAAAAGACGGCGCAACGGTACGCCTACCGCGTCATCAACATGACGGACGGGGAGGCGCGCGCCTTTGCGGATGCGATCGCGGACGTCAAACGGCGGGTCCGCTTCTGCAAGATCTGCGGAAATTTTACCGAGGATGAGATCTGCGACGTCTGTAAACAGCGGGACAGCTCGGTCATCTGCGTCGTTAAGGAACCGAAGGACGTCGTCGCGCTCGAAAAATTGCACGAATACAAGGGCGTCTACCATGTTCTGCACGGCGTCATCGACCCGATGAACGGCGTGGGACCTAACGATATCCGCGTGAAAGAACTGCTCGCCCGCATCGACGGCAACGTGAAGGAAGTCATCATGGCGACCAATCCGGACGTCGAGGGGGAGGCGACCGCGATGTATCTCGCGAAACTTCTCAAACCGCTCGGCGTAACGGTAACGCGCATCGCCCACGGCATTCCCATCGGGAGCGAGATCGAGTACACGGACGAAGTAACGCTCTCCCGCGCCCTGTTGGATAGAAAGACGATTTAAGGAGAAAAAGCATGAGGATTTCCGTTCTCGGCTGCGGAAGATGGGGGTCGTTTATCGCGTGGTATCTCTCCCGCCGCGGCAACAAGGTCTATAACTGGGGTCCCGCGGGGGATCCCTCCTATGAAGTATTGAAAAAGACGGGGCGCAACGAGTATGTCGCGCTCGACGAAAAGATCACGCTCACCTGCGACCTGCGGGAGGCGGTGGAGCATGCGGAGCTCATCGTTATCTCCATTTCGTCGCAGGGACTGCGCGAATTTATGGGGCGCATCATGCAATATCCCGTCGAGGGCAAAGTGTTCGTTCTGTGCATGAAGGGCATCGAATGCGGCACGGGGAAGCGACTCTCCGAGATCGTCGTCGAGAGCGGCGTCTCGCCCGCCGACGTCGCCGTTTGGGTGGGACCGGGGCACATCCAGAGTTTCGTGCAGAACATTCCCAACTGCATGGTCATCGATTCCCTCAACGAGGCGCTCAAACGGGAGCTCGTAAAAGAATTTAAGAGCGATCTCATCCGCTTTTATTACGGCGAGGACCTTTTGGGAACGGAGATCGGCGCGGCGGCAAAGAACGTGATGGGCATCGCCGCGGGCGCGCTCGACGTGATCTGCCCCCCGCTCAAAGGTCCGCTCATGTCCCGCGGGGCGCGGGAGGTGGCGCGCCTCATCAAGGCGATGGGGGGAAACGAACTGTCCGCCTACGGGCTCGCCCACCTCGGCGACTACGAGACGACGCTGTTCTCGCCCTATTCCCACAACCGCAAATACGGCGAGATGCTGGCGAAGGGCGAGCGGTTCGATAAGCTCGCGGAGGGGGTCTCGACCTCTGCGGCGATGCGCATCCTCGGCAAGCGGTACGGGGTCGATCTGCCCATAACGGACGCCGTTTACAACGCATGCTACGGAAGGGGCGACGACGCCAAGCGGTGCAAAGAGGAGCTCGGAAAGCTGTTCAAACGTCCCGAAAAGACGGAAATGTACAATTAAAACGACGATTTTTCAAGATTTACGAAGTACTATGCCAGACATAAATGACGATTTCAAGGGAGAACTTCCGCAGGAAGAGCCACTTGTGCGGTGCCGCATCGCGATCGACGGCAAACTGCAAAGGCGGCTTTCCCGCATGTCGCTTCTCTTCGGCATCGTGTTTTCCGTCGTCGGCGCGCTCGCCCTTGTGGCGTATCTTTCGCTCACCGTCATCGAGAATGTCTATCCGGGGACGGCGGGGAACCTGACGGCGTGGTTGCTCGGCTTCGGCGTGCCGCTTCTCTCGATCGGGCTTATGCTTCTCTTTTTCACCCTCCGCGCGATCGGCAATATGGAAAAGGCGGCGCGGGAGAACGTCTATTCCTTTTATCAGAGCTGTTTTTTCGTATCGACGCGGAAGGGCGAGGAGGAGACGGGCGTCGTCCGCGAGGCGTATTCCGACTGCGCGCTCGTGAAGGAACGGCGGGGGCTCATTCTCATCTATCTGCAAAACGGCACGTTTTTTCCCGTGGAGAAGCGCACGCTGTCCGCGTCGGACGCCGCGCGCCTCCGCGAACTTCTTCCGTATAAGAAGTAAAAATTTTTTTGCGGAAAAAATCGTATTTTCGCAAAGAATGCTTGACAAACTCATTGCGATAGGGTAATATATATTCGTTGTCTGCGGGGGCGTAGCTCAGTTGGTTAGAGCGCTTGCTTGACATGCAAGAGGTCACAGATTCGAGTTCTGTCGTCCCCACCATAAACCCTGTATATCGTGCCGTTTACCAGCTTTGCGCCGATATGTGGGGTTTCTTTTTTACGGCAGCCGCCCGTGCCGTAATAAAAAAGTTTGTAAGATGGTTTTTACATTCAAAGCGGATGTGGCGGAATCGGCAGACGCGTTGGACTTAGAATCCAATGGGAGACCGTGCAAGTTCAAATCTTGTCATCCGCACCAAAACGCGCGGCGCTCTTTTGAGCGCCGCGCGCACGTAAAAGCGGACAAATTTTTTAAAAACACCAACCTAACTTGTGTCATTAGGTTAGTGTTTTTGTAGACAAAGGCGCACCCATTGAAAAGGGTGCGCCTTGAATTAAGAGTAATAGGGATTAGAATTTTTAAACGTTTCAGAAAAAATTTCCCTATAATGGTCTAGTATGTCATATTTTACAGGTTGCTTTATCATTTTATTGTAATCTGTACTGTATGCTTTTATGTATTCGGCTGCGTATGCTTGCGTAACTGCTTGGTACAACATAATAATGTACTGTATTTTTTCCTGTGTTGCTAATTCGCTTAATATAAGTTTACTGGTTCTTTCCTTACATTCATAACGGGCGAAGCAATCTATTAAATAATACGGAATAGGCGCGCGTCCGTCACCTTTTACCTCTTCTGCTTTCTTGTATAACATAAACAAATCTAACAATGTATCGATAGAATTAGTTTCTTTAATAAAATTTGTTGCTGTTTTGTATTCGGCTGAATCCAATTTTAGCACTTTACTTTTCTTTACATAAGCAGTATATCCCCCAGAAACAAATGCATTTATTACTTGCAACAATTTTTCCAACGGGATAAAGACATCAGATGCTTTTTTTGTTTCTGCAAGTTTAAATTTTTTCAACCTTTCAGTATTTCTTTCCCTCAACTTTGTAACGACTTTATATTTTTCCGAAAAAGTGTTTTTATCACTTTGTTTTATCAAGAGCAAAAACCCTTTATCTTCAAATTCTGTTTGTAGTCTTGCAAATATTGCTGCATTGGAAACAAAAGTTTTCTCATCGATAGAATTTTGTGAATTGTTATATTTGACAATGGCTTTATAAAGGGATGCCTGCGTTTCGTCTGTTCGGATGATTTGCAAAACTTTTAGCATGACATATGAATCTTTAAATTGCGCATCCAATTCATTTGGATTTACATTTTTTAAAACTTGATAGATAGAATTAACCGTTTGACAGCCATTAACGATTTGTGGATTAAATATTTCATACCTAATATTTAAATTCGTGGAGCTTGGTTTGTGCAAAGATTTTTTAATACTGTCACAAATTACAGTTATGCCGTTGTTGTAAAAGAAGAAGTTTTTTCTATCATTTGGATCTAAAAGTGTATTATAAATATTTTTATTTACCCCAGTATTTCCAAGATATTCACGGATATTTTCATCAAATAACGGATATCCCTCTTTCAATGCTTTCTCATACATTTTAAAGATGGTTACAATCGGGGCGAAAATATATTTTGCGTCAATAACATTCTTTAATTGATAATCTTTATTGTTGATATTTAACACTGTACCGCCATTAACACTGTCAATATATGCCGTTAAGGTTTTCTTGTTCTTCTTCGGCTCGCCATAATATTTTTCGGCAATATCATCCAAGTAATATATAGAGGCTATATACTTTGGGTGATTAAGGTTAAAAGATTTTACATAGTCATTAGCGGCTTGACAAATGTCATTATTCGTCACATAAATTTGGAGATGAAGTTGAAAATCCGGATCGTCTTTAAATTTGGTAAAAGCATTTTGCAGTTCAGGCGATTTAGTATAAGTGCCATCTTCCAAAGCAGCCGTTACTCTTTCCAAAAAATCATGCTCGACATAAGGCGCGCTTAATTTGGAAGAATCATAGTATTTGTTCTGTATAACAAAAATATCTTTTGTGTCCTCATAGATTTCAAACACATCTACGCCTAAATCTTTATAATCGATAATTTTACTTTCTATCAGTTCCTCGTCTTCAAAAAAAAGTTTATCGAGTACCCAATAATTAAATGCCCATTCGGGTTTTTCTATATTAGGGATATAGCGGCACCGCTCTTGATAAGACTTGATATCGCTGTCAATTTGTTCTTTAAATGTTGTCATAATAACCTCCTTTGTGTAAAATGATTATATCATTTTGTGTTCAACGATGCAAGCAATAATTGGAATTTTTTGAAGCATCCTTTCGGCGAAAGGCAAAAAGGGGCGCGCGGCGCTCTTTTAAGCGCCGCGCGCATACAATTTGAAAAATCCAAAAAAAACGCCCCGCCGAACGGCGGGGCGCAATTTGTATTCCTTACTGTATGCCCAAAATTTTCCAAACTTCCTTAATTTTTTCCACTGCCTCGTCGATCTCCTCGTGCTTGTGCGTCGCCGAATAGCTCGTGCGGATGAGCGCCTTCCCCACAGGCGTCGCGGGGGTGATGACGGGGTTGACGTACACGCCGCGCTCCAAGAGGAGCTTGCACGCGGTAAACGCCGTTTCGTCCTCGTAGGTATAGATGGAGACGATGGGGGTGGTGGCGGGAATGTACTTGATGCCCGCCTCGGTGAGCTTCTTCCGCATATAGTCGCCGATCTCGTTGACGGCGCGGACGCGTTCGGGCTCGCGCTTCAAAATCTCCAACGCCTTCCGCGCGCTCTGTACGGAAGCGGGGGTGATGCTCGCGCTGAAAATATAGGGGCGGGAGGTGTGCTTGACGAAGTCGATCACGCGCGCCGAGGACGCCATATACCCGCCGAGACTTGCGAGGGACTTGGAGAACGTGCCCATATAGATGTCTACATCGTTTTCCAATCCGTAATATTCCGCCGTGCCTCTGCCGTGCGCGCCTAAAACGCCCAGCCCGTGCGCATCGTCCACCATGACGCGCGCGCCGTATTTCTTCGCGAGCGCCACGATCTCGGGCAGTTTGCAGATGTCGCCGCTCATGCTGAACACGCCGTCCGTTACGATGAGCGCGCCGCACGTTTCGGGGACCGCCTGCAATTTGCTTTCGAGATCCTCCATATCGGCGTGGTTATAGCGGAGCATCCTGCCGTAGCTCAAACGGCACCCGTCGTAGATGGAGGCGTGGTTTTCCTTGTCGCAGATGACGTAATCGTGCATGCCGACGATGGCGGAGATGATGCCGAGATTGCTCTGGAAGCCCGTCGAGAAGGTCATCACCGCCTCTTTGCAGAGAAATTCGGCGAGCTCTTCTTCAAGTTTCTTGTGAATGTCGAGCGTGCCGTTCAGAAAGCGGGAGCCCGAGCAGCCCGAGCCGTACTTTTTCAGCCCTTCGACGCCCGCGGCGATGACTTCGGGATCAGAAGTCAGCCCGAGGTAGTTGTTGGAGCCGATCATGATGGTGCGCCTTCCCTCCATCTGAACGACGGTGTTCTGCCCCGACGTCAGCTCGTGGAAGTAGGGGTAGATGCCCGCGGCGCGCGCCACGTCGTAATTATGTTCTTTCTCTGTTTTTTCAAAAAGATCGATCATGAAAGTATCCTCTCGCTGTATAAATTATGAGAAGCATAGGGGACCGTCCGCCGTTCGCGCACGTTTCCCGATTTTTTATATTATAACAGTTTGCAGAGCAGAAAGCAAGGATTTGCGCTTATTTTTTTCGCCGTGCATTTTTTCGCGCTCTTCTTGTCCGTGTGGATAGCGCATGCGCGCGAAAAAGCCTCGGAGAACAATGAAAAATTACTTGACTTTTGCAGGGGGGGGGTATAATGGGAATAAGCGGATCTTATCAAAAAAATCGGCGCGCGCCGTGGAAAGATCCCAACCGCGGCGCAAAGGAGAAAAATTATGAAAAAGAAGGCATTGACCCTCACGGCGCTCGCCTGCGCGTGTTGTCTGTCATTCGGGCTTGCCGCCTGCAACGACTCGGATGAGATCACGGCGGAAAAGTGGGCGGATCTCTTCGGCGGCGCAACGAGCTACACGGTAACGACGATGCTTGCGATGCCCGACGGCAGTACGAGCGACATGACCGTCAAAGCGGACGGCGACAAGCGGCTGACGACCGTTCAATTTCCCGATGGAGTTGGCGAACTGTACTACGCAAAGGAGAACGGCGAATATTTCGAGTATCTCGTAAAATCGTCGCTCGGCGTCAAGCAAAAGTTGCCCATGGGGTCGACGCAACCCATGACAACGGCGCAATTCGACGCCATGGGGAGCTATCTTTCCGTATTCAAGGACGACTACGCGCGTTTCGCCTTGGCGGATGGAAAGTACACCTGCGCGTCTCTCGATAAGACGTCTTCCTCGGGCGCCGTCTTTACGAACGTTTCCGTTACCTTTGAAAGCGGCGCGCTGACGCGCGTGGAGTATGAGGTCGCCACGACGAAGATCGTCATTGCCGAGATCGGCAAGACGAGCATTACCCTGCCGCAGATCGGCGCAGACGACGACACGACGACGAGCGTCGCGGGCAAAGTGTTTACATATTTCGATGTGATCGGCGAGGGGACGGAGCCCGCAGACCCCGATGAGATCGAAGAATACAGATCGATCATGTCCGCAATGGGCTTCATCATCACGTTCGGAACGGACAATACGGTAGAGATCGCACAGGGGACCCTCATAGAGCAGACGGGCACCTATGTCGCGGACGGCGATACGGTTACCATCACGCTTATAACGATGAAATTTGACGGTGAGTCGCAACCGGTGGGGAATGTCGCTCCCATCGTGTGCAAGTACGACGGAACGAATTTGAAGTATCCCCTCGGCGGCAGCAGCCAAGGCACGGGTGGCGAACAGACAGTAACGAGCACCATTTACCTTGTTTTGCGGGAGGACACCGGCGACGATCCATCCCGGCAGATCACGGAAACCGCATGGAGAGCGGCGTTCAACGATTCCGCTTTTGATAATTCCACCATTCAATTTATCGCGACGGAAGCGGGCCAGCCGACCATGACGGTTTACAGAACGTGTAATATAAATGGCGCAGACAAATATGTCTGTATCGACATGGGGACGGAAAGGATGTTTTACTCCATTGAAAGCGGGACCATATATAACTATATCTACCTTGGGAATAGTTATATCCGAAGCGCGGTCGATTCGTCGCAGAGCGTCTATTTATCGTATACCGCGATGTGTCCCGATTTTTCGGAGCATTTCAGCGACTTCACGTATAACTCCGAAACGGGCGCCTACGAATACAAAGAGGCGGGCATTATAGCAAATTCCCCGATGGAACCCGGCTCTACGATGACTTACTCCAACATTACGGTAAAGTTCATCGGCGGTAAACTCTCGTATCTCGCCTGCGACCGTATCGAAGAGGGCGTCGCGACGTCGCATTTCCAATTCCAATGCTACAATTACGGCACGACGGAGGTTACTTTGCCGACGAATTTCGCCGACGCGGGTTGATTTCCGCCCATAGTTTTTCAAATAGCCCCCGCCGCTCTCCCCGCATGGGGAGAGCGGCGGTTTTGTCTGTAAAAATTTGACCTCTCTTGTTTCTTCTCCCCTCGCGTTGCGCTACGAGGGGAGGGGTACGGGCGGCAAAGCAATCAAGGCAAAGGATATCAAAAGCCACCTCTGTGCGGGCGGCTTTGTGTTATGCGTACAATTTTCGCAGGATGAAGTTGACGAACCGCGTCGGCAACAGTTTCGCCAGTCCGACAAACAGTTTATACTGTCCGCCGACGGTAACGACCAAGGGGGGACGCCGCCGATCGATCGCGCGGGACACGACTTTTGCGACCGAATCCGGGCTCTTGCCGTTCTGTTCGTCGTGCTCCATGCGCTTGACCGATTTTCCGATGCGTCCGCCGTAATCGGCTTCTCCGCCCTCCACGACGCGCGCCGCCGTGAAACCCGTCTTGGTGTCCCCGGGCTGGACGCAGATCACCCGCACGCCGAACCTTCGCACTTCACCGTCGAGCGCGCGGGAGAAGTTCGCAACGCCCGCTTTCGTCGCCGAATAACAGGACTGGAAGGGGATGGGGAGTTGCCCCGCAACAGAGCCGATATTGATAAGGCGACCCTTGCTCTCTTTGAGATATTTCACCGCGACGGAGGAGATCTTCACAAGCGAAGTCAGGTTTGTATCGAAAATGCGCTGGATGTTTTCCGCCGTCGCATATTCCGTCGCTCCCGCAATGCCGAACCCCGCGTTGTTGACGACTGCGTCGATGCGACCTTCTTCCTTGCGGACCCTTTCAAAGATGGCTTCAACGGCGGGAAGATCGTTTACGTCTGCTTGCAGACAGCGGAACGATCCGCCGTCGAAGGGGCGGCGCGCAACGCCGTAAACACGGCAACCTTTTTTTACAAGCCGTTCGGCGATCGCAAGCCCGATGCCGCTTGAAGCTCCCGTTACGATCACGACCTTGGATGTTTTATGTTTCATACTATCTCATATTATAACAGTTTGGAAAAAAGAAGGCAAGGGTTTTGGAAAAAACCGACAAAAAAGTTTGCGCCGAAGAGGGGACCCTGCGCCGTGCGCCGAAAAGCGGCTATGTGCGCCGCCTGTAACGATTAGGGCTATGCCCGAAAATGAAATACCACCCGCACAGCGGGTGGATTTTTATTGTTGTAAATCTTTCATATAAGCATATGCCCTATTATGTAAATTGTAAATACTTGTTCGTTCTGTATTATCAGTAAAAGTTGTTAACTCATCTGAAAATACTGTATAATTTCCAAAAGTGTAAGGGGCTTTAAAAATGTTATTTTCAATTTTAAGTTTTTGTGTACCTCGAGATAATTTTAAGTTGCCAATTTTACTTTTTTCAGTTGTTGTGTTTTCAAAGAGTAGGATATCAAAAGTTTGAGTTTTTTCCGAAAAACCTTGTAAAATAAAATCCACATTATATTTATCAATAGATAAAGCATTTAAGATGTTCGTATTAACTGTTAAATTTCCTTGTAAACCAGTGTGCGCTTCAACCGACATGTTGCATTCGCTAACTATTTGTAAATTTTTGCTTTTGGCAATTTGATCATTAATGAAAAGTGATTGTATATAATCCTTTTCATTTAACATTTTATAGTCTGCCATTTCAGCATCAGTTAAGGAAGCCTTTAGCAAATATTCTGTATAATAAGGGAAACTGCCCTGATTTTCCACATAAGTTATCATATAAAGGTTGTTGGGCTCTTGATTTTTAATATAAGTTTCAGTTGTGCATTTTAAAGCACCAGACTTAATTTTTGCAACATCGTGGCCTTGTTCCTGTAAAAAGGTGTAAGGGTGAGGGTCAAAAAGTGGGGTGTTAAACACGGAATGATCCTGCTCCACTTGGGCAATAAGGCCGTTATAATAATTATCATTTAAAACAGACTTAAGCAAGCCACTGTAGTTGGCGTAAGGGTCGTCGGTGGGGTCTTGGTCTGAAGGGTCGGTTATAGTTTGGTCTGGTGGGTTTTTAGAAGGGTTTGGGGTTTTGGGTGCGCATGCGGCAGCGCTCACAGTAATTGTGAAGCTCATGACGAACGCCAACCCTATTTTAACAATTTTGCTTTTTCTGACAGCTTCGGTAAGATGTTTTAATGTTTCGGTCAATTTTGTTATCATATCCATATTTGATTTGTCCTTTTATAATTTTATTATAGAGCATAAAAAACGGGTTGTCAACCTAAAAACCAAAAAATACAGCCACTTCTTGCGAAGCAAGATTTTTTGGGAAAAGGAGCGGCAAGCGGCAAAAGGATAGCGACCGCCATTCGGCGGTCGCTTCCAAAAGTCGCTTTGCATTATCGGGGCTCCCGAAAAAGATTGCGCAGCAAGATTTTTTGGGAAAAGGAGCCGCAGGCGCAAAAAGCAAAGAAGTTGTCCTTTGGGACAACTTCTTGCAAAATACGCCTTGCGGCGACGTGGTGCACCACGACCAACCCAATTCGAACCGAGTTAGGTTGGTCTTTTTTTCTATGCAAAAGACGAGGACAACCAACCCTCGCCTTCTTATACTTCTCCAAATTGAAATCTAATATAGCAACCTTCCGCCGTCATTCCATTCGCCATACATAATGCCCTGCCGAGTATTACAAATGAATTTTTCCAATCGACTTTGAAATAAAACGGGTATCTTCTTTTTGATTTGAATGGTATCAATCCGAACTCTTTTGTATAAATCGGGAAATTTTTGAAAATTCGCCCATACTTCTCCGTCCGATTGCAATGCTTTCAAAATAACCTCGTCTATCACAAAACCGCTTTCGGACATATCGGGAAGAACGGCTCGCCCCGCATCCGTCATTTTGCCAAGTCTTTCCATTCTGCGGCATCGTTCTTTGTTGAGTTCCGACCACAAACTTCCTTTTTTGCGCGGCGCAAATTTTTGAGCCGTAACGCCGTTTGACAATTTTTTGGTCGTACTGTCTATCCAACCGAAACACAATGCTTCCTCAACAGCATCCACATACCAAAAAGTATCGCCGCCCTGCGGTCTGCCACGCTTTACAATCGTCCAACACTCACTTTCTGTTGCGTGGTTATCTTCAAGCCATGCCCGAAATTCGTCCCTGTTTTTCGCGCCGAGTAAATTTTTCACTTCCATTTCTTTTACTGTTTTACTCCGCTAAATTAAAATTTTGCTCGCTATGATTTCTTTTGCTATGGTATCGACGCCTATCATAATATGATTATACCATAGAAGCGCACACAAATCAAGTCCAAACAGGGCAAAACTCAAAATGGCATTTAGGCGTGAGCTTGTCTTGACAAGCGCGCCGCTACGCGGCGCGGACAAGCTCACGCCTACAACCGAACGAACAGGCGGGAAAACGGACATTGAACGCCGCGAGGAAGGGCGGCCGCCGCTGAACCGCTTGGCGATCCGCCCTTCTCTTGCTCGTCGGCACGTTTCAAATATCCCCGTTTTCGCCGCCGTTTTTCCTTTTCTGTTGTTGGGGCGTTCGGCTTTCCGCTTTGCCGCATACCACCCTTGTGGAAAAACTTAAAATTTTCCCAAAAAACTTTCCGGAAAAACATGAACATTCGTTTGACATTCCGATTTTTCGGTGATATAATACTTGCCATGCACCCAAAAAGTGCGGTTACAACTTCATACGGAACTGCGTCAATAGGAAATCTATTGCGTAGCTAAAACAGCATACCGAGTTTTTATTTGTAGTGCGAAGTAGCGACATAAGCGAAAAGCCGGTTCACCCCCAACACAGAAAAGGTGCAGCGTTGCGTTTTGATAGGAGATAAGGGATAATATAGACACACTCCTATTCTTACGGGCGGTGCGCAAAGTTTTATGAGATTAGGTTCTCGTAAGATTTTGCGCATCGCCCTTTTTTCGTGCAAATTTTCCAATCGGAGGACAGAAATTTGCAGGAAACCAAGACAAAGACCATTGAGGTGAAAGTAATCGGAGAGCCGTCTATTGAAACACTCTCCGACAGCGAACAGGCGGTATTCTTTACCACCCTATTCAAGCGAATACAAGAGCTTGCAAGCAAGGGAGGGAAAAGAGTATGAACCTGATCGGAGCGAAAGTCTACTATGACGGCGGGCATTGGATAGCCATTCCGCACACGGAACGACCGCACAGACGGCGGCGAAGAAAGCAACGAGCCGAGAAAGACGAAACAATAGAACAGTTTGAAGAAGCGTTCAAGAAAATGCCGAAGGGCAAGAAAGCGAAGAAGAAGGAACAGCTACTGAAAGAATTTGCGCCGCATTTTGAAAGTAAGAGCGAGGCGACGGAGTTTGTGGAAACGCAGTTTGAACGGCTCGACCGCAACCGCATTGAACGCTATAAACGCATGAAACGCAAAGCCTATCTGCAACAATGGACTTTCTTTTGCACGTTCACCTATGCGGACGGGAAACAGACGGAAGAAACATTTAGAAAGCGGCTCATGACCTGCCTATACCATTTGGCGACCCGCAACGGCTGGCGGTATATCGGAGCATGGGAGCGCGGCGACAAAACGGAGCGGCTACACTTCCACGCACTCATCTACATACCGCCAAACGGCATGGTGGGCGAGTTCGAGGAGCGCAACGATTATAACTTCAAATCGCACAAACGGCAGATGACAAACCAAAACACTTTCTTTGGGGAACGGTTCGGGCGAAATGATTTTAACCCGATTTCCCACCAATCGGAAGTAGAGGACAGCGTTTACTATATGCTCAAATACATCACCAAGTACGACGAAAAGGTCATCTATTCGAGAGGGCTGAAAAG
>CANQMN010000012.1 GCA_947624965.1 uncultured Clostridia bacterium | reverse complement strand
AGGTCGAGCTGCTTTTTACTCTTATACGATTTTTTCTTCGTTCGGAAATTTACCGTATGACCGAGGTAGGCAGGATTAGACAGGATGCCCGCAATAGTTTTTGTAGACCATAGTTCTGGAAACTCCGTTTGAAGCGAAGTTGCGGGCAGACCGCATTTGCGGTTATGGATTGTCGGTGTGTCGATTTCCCGTTCCGTCAATATCCTTGCAATCTGCGTCGGACCATAACCATTCATGCACAGTCTGAAAATCTCTTTGACGACCGCCGCGGATTCCTCGTCCACAACCCAATGTTCCTTGTCGTTTTCGTCCCTTTTGTAACCGTAGGGCGGGATCGTGCAGAGATGTTTACCCGAATTGCCTTTTGCCTTGAACACGGCGCGGATTTTTTTGCTTGTGTCTTTCGCATACCACTCGTTGATGATATTGCGGAAGGGAGTAAAGTCATTATCCACGTTGCTCTCGCTGTCCACGCCGTCGTTGATGGCAATGAACCGAACGCCTGCGTCGGGAAACGTGATTTCCGTATAAACACCTAATTTCAGATAGTCCCTGCCGAGCCTCGACATATCCTTTACGATGATCGTGCCGACATTCCCCGCATTGACATCTTCCATAAGCCGCATAAAGTCAGGGCGGTTGAAGTTCGTGCCGCTGTACCCGTCGTCCACATAGAATTGGGGATTGGGGAAGCCTTTTTCACTTGCGTACTTACCGAGAATTGCCTTTTGATTTACGATACTGTTGCTGTCGCCCTCGTTCTCGTCGTCCCTCGATAGACGGCATAAAGGGCAGTTATTTTCTCACCTCCGAGATAAGATTGGTTATTTGATGCCGAATAATGTCTTTTCATAGAATTTCTCCTTTGGAATGACATTCTTCGAGCGAGTCCCTTATAATCGCTCTTTCGAGCTTTTTCCATATTGTTTCTTTTGCTGTGTTGCTTTCTTTTACAATCACGGTATAGACCGTGTTTCCGATTTCCTTTTGATAGCTGAATTGTTTTTCCTTCAAGTATTCTTATTCGAGCGCTTGGAATATCCCTCGCCCTTATAGCGCTGAATACTATGTTCTCTTTCCATCGCGTATCCTCCTTGTTCGTCGCGGCAAAGTCTTTGCACCCGCCGCTCATTTTCATTTCGCGGCTGTTATTTTCGACTTGCCGCTCCTCTTCCCACAAAAATACTTCGTCTTTTTGCGGGAACCCTATATTTGTTACTCGGTTTTCTTCATCGCCTCCAATTCCGAAGGGAAGAAGTCATCATAGCCGTCCTTGTCGCAGCAAACTTCATATTAAGCAATTTACCTTGCGGCAAATTGCAACTTCATTCCGTTGCTGCTCCTCTTCGCAAAAAATCTCTGCGATATTTTTTGCGAGAAATTAAGGTTATTTATCTTTCCCGAGTGAAAGATTATGTTCGCCTGCATCGTCCAACAAAGCCTTATAGCCTGCTTCTATCAGTTGGACTTTGGTATAGCCGTACTTTTCGAGAAAGGCGTTGATTTGCTCCGCCTTCTCGCGGGGAACGCTTGTTCCCCAAGTGGCGTTTTTCGCTTTGCGCTCCGTTTTATGCTTCTCCTCATAACGCTTGTCCTTGATCGCTCTCGGCTTCTTTTCCATAATCACCTCCGTAAAATATATCAATCGTATTCATACGATACATATATTTTACTCCATTCCAGCCGAAGAGTCAAGGGATTCAAACGAGAAAGTTTCCTTTCAGGCAACAGAGGGGAAGGCGGGTTTCCCGCTTGCCCCAAACCTCGAAAGTGGGAATTTGCCCACTTTCCTTATCCTGCTTCACCTTTTTCCGAAAATCGTCTCACTTTTGCTTTCCGTTTGCTTGCCGCAGGATCGCCTCGGCGGTTGTCTTTTGCTTTCTTTTTACGATGTGTTCATAACATTATTTCTTCTTAAAAGTTTATCTTTTCGCTACCGTTTAACGACCGCAATGATAGGTCATTTCTTCTGCATTGGCATCACCTCCTATTATGGCATGGGGAGCATTTCTGCGTAATTGTTCACGCGAATTTTTTCCTCCCACTTTGGTATGGTTGAATTTTTTCGACAGATGCAACATAAAACTTTAAAATTTTTTGTATTTTCCGCACCGAGAGCGTTGTCATGCGATACCCCTTCACTTAAAAGGGCGATTTTCGGGCAAAATCGAAGGGCCAAAACGCAAAATATTTTTTATGACACTTATATAGGACACTTCCGAACAGAAATTCGGGGTGTGCATCAAAGATTTTTTTACACGAAAAAGGAAGTCTCTTGTACGAAACTTCCTTGATCGTTGCTATTTGGTTTTTTCGTCCCTAATTATAAGCCACGAGAACGCCTAAATTATTAGTCCGATTTTGCTCTCCATATACTAACACTCGAACACGCCTGAATTATTACTGTACTGAATGTAATTATATTCCGTAAAAGCAAATTAACTTGCCATGATCGAAATTTTCTGATATAATTATTAATATCCTATCGGATTGGAGGTCGCAAAGCATGGAAACAAAGGATGTTTTCATTTCGTATCATGGAGGGCAAGGGGACGAATCAAAGAGTTCCTATTCGAAAGCAGAAGAATTGCAGACATTCCTTGAAAAAAATGGGATATCTAGCTTCCTCTATAAAAAAACAAATCATGATAGCGACTTTTATAGTGCGATAAATTATGCGCTTCGTACATGCAGACATTTAATCCTGGTTGCATGTGACAAAGAAATGCTTTCGGAGTGGGTTGCGGATGAAGTAAGCCAATTTGACGGTTTACGCAAAAATGGTGCTAAGTCTAAAAACTGCATCATTTCGGCATATATCTTCGGAAAAATTACCGTACAGGATCTCTATGAGTTCAATACACTTTTTGCCAACAGAAATATCTTTTACGGAAAGGATGGTTTTCAAAAAATATACGAATCTCTAATTGTTGCAGACGCAAATCTACATATGGCAGTCTCGGTACAAGACATCTCGAAAAACAAAGAGGTCGTCACGTTCGACTCCATCTCCTTGTCGTTCCTTCATAATGACTTGAAACATTATGTATCTTTCGATGACAATGAATTTATGCATCATTGCAAATTGATCACGAAGAGGCTCAAATGTATGGCGACGGAGGCGATTCGCTCCGATTGCAACGACTTTATCCATGAACTCTATCTTGCGATCAAAAATAGCACATCGCAAAATCTTATACGGGTTTCCGGACAAGCTGGAACGCAAAAAAGCTATGTTTTGCAACTGTTATACGTTTATCTGCGGAGAAATTATGATGATCATGATTTCGAACCCGTTTATGTGCACTGCGACAATATCCGTGAAGAGATCGCAAAACGAAAGCAATCTGGTAATATCTATTTAGAACAGCTCTTCGGCAATGTTACTATACCGAGCGAGCGCAGACCGCTTTTTATTGTCGACGGGGTCATGAACATCGTCACAATTGAGCCGCAACTTGATTACGATATCAAACGATATATTGATCGTTTTCGTTCAGCTTGCAATATTCTCGGTATCAATATGGTATTTTCGGACAATGCCGCCCGCTTGAACCGCTCCGTACTATCCCGCGGAAAATACGATATCAATCTGAATCTTACGCCCATCAGCCTGTACGACAGGAATAAATGTATCGAATATATTTCGACGATAAAAGAGCTCCAATACAATGCCGACGAGGCATACAATATTTTGAATCAAAGCGGACTGCTTACGATTGATGAGCACGTCATTCGTCTCGTTTGCGAAAATTACGACGGGAAGAGCATTAACATCATGGATATTTCCGAGCAAACGCTGTTGGATGAATTTTACGGCGACAAGGAGTCTATCTCGTACTGCGCTTCCGAAATCTATGAATTCGCTTACGGACACTCGGAAATAAATTTCTCGGACGAAACAATCGCTCATGCCATGCGGCTGATCTGCCGCGAAACAATCTATCTTCACTGTTTGATTGCGATCAATTTTTTCAATAATCTCGACAAGTACGACAATGACAAAGATTTTTCGTTCTTCAATATGATTTTCCCTAAGGAGATTACCCGTTTTATAACGGCAAGAATCCATAATATTCCGCGCTACGAAGCGATACTGTTGGATCTTGCGACACATTACAGCGAATTGGGTCCCATGGGTCAGAGCGAGATGTCTTTTTTCCTCGGTAGAATCGAAAATCAAAATTATCGCGCCGAGGCCATAAAACTTCTCAATCTGAATTATATCGAAACAAAAAACCATATTACAAACCGCATCATCGACAGCAAATATAACCATAAACCTTATCCGCAGGAAGATTATAAACAAGACCTCTTCCTTCTGCGCGGGCTTTCGGTAAGTTTGATCTATTGCGGCGATAAGGCTGTCCTGAAAGAATATATTCACAGCTTGATCGAAAATGATTTGAGCAATGCAATCAACCGCGGATTCCATTTGGAGTATTACGGAGACAAACGGTATATTCCTAATCAAAACACATTGGATTACGAGGATAATCCCCGCATCGGAGAACGCACTTTGCGCATTCTCTGCAATGCGGTGGGAACTCAATTAAAATCGAACCGTACGCATTCGGCATTGCTTTTGGAGATATTCACTATTGTTTCCCTTTTACAAGTGCGTATCGAGATAGACAGGAAACTCATTTCTTTCAATCTCATTCCGTATATCAATCAGTGCATCGAATTGGTCGAGGCGGCGATCGACCGTTTGGGGTCGGACGACAATATTATCCTCAACTTCTTTTCCATGGCAATGGAAGATTTCCGTACCTATCTCACGGACGGAGCAGGAAAATATTCGCCCAAACGTTCGCTGTGCAATCAATTTCTTTCTGCGGTTGAAGTCAAACGAGCGGGTTGGGTCATGCAAGAGATCGAACATCCGGAAAGCATCGTGGAACACATGTATGCTTGTTGGTTCATCGGGCTCGTTTATTTACCCGACAAAGAGCCGTCAATCCGCAATTACGATAAATCAAAAATTCTGAATATGCTCCTCATCCACGATTTGGCGGAAACAAAACTTTCAGATATCCCGAAATATGAAAAAGTAAATTACCCGGATTACGACAAAGAAGAAAATTCCGTCATGTTGAGCATTTTTCTTAAAGGCACCTACAATGAAGTCGATTCCATGGCGCCCTATATAGAGGCGTGGAATTCATGGTATGTTCGCGAAGAGGAAAACGCAAAAATTGCCAAAGATATCGATACTATCCAAGCGATTTTTCAGTTTCTTGTTTATGTGGATAAATTCCCGAACCATTTCGACGAAGAAAGAAGAAAAAATTGGGTTAAGGAGATGTTGACAATCAAGACGAACTTGGGTAAAAATATTTTGAAGCAACTGATTTGTGAAAATGAACGGTTCGCTCATTTTCTTAAAACCTATTATGATATAATAGGCGAGATTTGATTTCGTAAAACAACGAGTAATTAAGGCAAATAAAATTCAAACTTGCTGTTTGCTTGAGTTTTGTGTTTTGCATTTGTGTCCCTTAGAATATCTAACCCTGCTTCACCTTTTGCCGAAAATCGTCCCACTTTTGCTTTCCATTTGCTTACTACAGGATCGCTTTTGCGGTTGTCTTTTGCTTCCGTTATTACGATGTGTTCATGACATTATTTCTCCTTAAAAGTTTTTCTTTTTGTCGCCGTTTCCCGACTGCTACGGCAGGTCATTTGTTCTGCATTGGTATCTCCTCTCCTATGGTATGGGGAGCATTTTTGCGTAATTGTTCACACGAATTTTCTTCTCCCACTTTGGTATGGCGGAATTTTTTCGGCAAATGCAACCTCAAATCGAAAAAATTTTTTCTCTCGCCCATCAAATGTGTAAAAACTTACCAATTTGATGGCACAAAGAGTTGCTTGACCTGTGGCAAATTTGCCGAAATGGGGAAGCAGGATAAAGAAAGTGCCACAAAATACTTTCGTCCCTCAACAAGCGGGAAACCCGCCTTTTGGGTAGAAGCATCGGAAAATTTTGTCGAAATGGCATAAATACCCTTTGAAAACTGTATAAAATATGCTATAATTAAAATGAAATTTGACCCAGCCCGCGTTGGTATAAGAAGCATTGATGAAATAAGGAACTTTAAGAAATTAGATGAGAATAAAGAAAATTGAACGGAACAATTTTTATTCAGTTCATACATTTAATAATTGGCAAAATCCCCAAAACAGCCAAACCAATGTGGCTTTAGTTGAACCCAATGGTTCGGGTAAAACATTTTTTATGGAATTCATGAATCATTCTTATAAATTCGCAGGATGTTTTTGGGACAGGGGGAGGATTTTCCCCCATTTACTTGCATCTTGGTCGCAGTATGGTATAATATGGTCGACGGATCGTTTTTTTGAACAATCTAAGAACGGATGGGGAAGATACTATGAGAATTTTTATCAGTTACGGTCATGATTTTCAGGCCGAGGCAAGGAAAATAGCCGAACATCTTAAGAAGATCGGCCATGATATGGATCGACTACGACGGGATCGCCGCCGGAGACGATTGGCGAGATAAGATTACCGAAGCGATCATAAATAGCGATTTTGTTCTCTCACTCCTTTCTACGTATGGTTTGAGAAAGGCGGGAGTTTGTTTA
This sequence comes from uncultured Clostridia bacterium, assembly GCA_947624965.1. GTDB lineage: Bacteria > Bacillota > Clostridia > Christensenellales > Borkfalkiaceae > Gallimonas. The sequence continues at coordinate 54,746 of CANQMN010000012.1, read as the reverse complement.
GACGAACTTGCAATCGCCCTGAGCTGTAACCGCAGGAATATCCGACCCGTTAAGATAGAACGGGACGTGGAACGTATGGTTCCGCCAACAATCGCCGGAATACAATTCTTCGACCTTTCGGAGTGGCGGGAGATCCCGCAGGATCGGTTCGATGCGTGGTTCGGGCAGAAGATGGAGGAACTTGAAAAGGTTTGCTTTACACAGCATATCGAATACGAAAACAAAATTCAGAATATTAAAAATCGGCTACATTGTTCCCCGAAGTTTTCGCGTGAGCTGTTCGAGTTGGGGAAAGATTTTCAAAAACGCAATTGGTTGGATGAAAAACTGTTGGATTGGATTGAGGGCGATGATCGCAGACTTTGTCTTTTAGTCGGGTTCCCCGGATTTTGCAAAAGTTGCTATTGCACCAATTATTATCATTACAAAAACGAAGTTGCAGGGCTTGTATTCTGCGACAGAAGCAGGACGAATGCCGTAGGTGATGCCATAGGAGAAATCAGTTTCCAGCTTGCCGTCAGGATCCCTTCCTTTGCTACCCGACTGGAACATTTTTAAATAAGAGCTGCGTATCCGTCGATTCTTTAAGCGATGCGGAATTATTCGATTATCTTCTCGTTGAGCCCTTTAATCTCATAGACGGTCATATGGAAAATGTGATTGTGCTCGTGGACGGAATAGAAAGTCTTTCAAACGGAGGAGAAAACGAACTATTCAATTTGTTTTACGAAAAAGTCGATTTATTTCCGAAGTACTTGAGATTTCTGTTTGCCATGAGACAAGATATGTCTGTCCTTGCCGGAAAGTCTGCGGTGCACAGAATTACAGTCGATCCGAAAGATCCTAACATCTTTGACGACATCAAAGAGTTTGTCTCGAAGGCGCTTATGCCCATATATCCCGAAGCTGCTGATATCGGATCCGAAGTTGCAAAAGCTGCACATGGGTCTTTTTTATATGCGACCGTCGTCAAAGGCGGTTTGCGGTCGGGTATCATAGATCCTAAGGATGTCGGTGTTCTCCCCGGAAAGATCGCCGATATGTATTTCAAATGGTTCAAACAAACTGTGTCGACGGAGGAATATGCCGATAAATTTTATTCCGCGTTTTCTTTGATCGTTGCGTTGGAAAATCCTCCGCTTGCACTCATGAAGAAGGCACTTAATTGGAGACAGCCGCAATTACTGTCGTTTCTCGAGCGCTTTTCTACGGTGCTGATAAAAAATATCGATAGAATCGGAAATCTTTGCGTCAGTTTTTACAACGATTCGCTGCCGAATGGATCAGAAACGAGGAGTTCGCAGCCGGATATTTCGTGTGTGAAGAGGATGGGTACGATCTTGCGGCAGAGTATTTATGGAAAGTATACGAGGTTGATGAACTCAAGGACTATGACTGCATCAATTTTGTCTGTATCGTCAAAAAGAGCGGTAAAAAACGTCTTCTTGAACAATTAAGTAAAGATCACGCTTTTTATGAACGGTCGTTTGCCTTGGCAGAGACACTTCAAAATAATCCCGAATACTATTATGAATGGACGGCACTGCTGGACGGGCTCGATTTTCTCGTCTCCAATAGTTCCGAAAACGATCGACTTGCAGGTTGCATCGAATACCTGAGGGCGAAGGAAAGATTTGTCGTCGGAGATCTTGCGTAGTGTGGCGAGATCATTGACACACATTTGTCCGAGATCGAAAATTGCGAAAAGACAGAAAATTATTTTGAAAGTCTCTTTATGCTTGGCACAGTGTGCGATTACAAAGGCGAACGGGAACTTTCCGTAGTCGTCTTCGAGAAAAATTGTATGCTTTGACCAAAGAGGACCCGGTTTATTCCATCAAGGCGTTGGGAGGATTGATATGGAACGATCACTTCAACAACTTAAAAGAGGGTGCGGAGCGTATGAGAAAGCTGACCGAGGTCGCCTTAAGCGGAAAGCTGACCGTTCTCAGAGACCTTGTGTTCGCGCGCATGCTGCCCTCCGAGGGCAAGATGGACGAAGCTCTGTCATTGTACGGAAAAATCATTAAGGCGGACGACAGATCACTTTGGTCATACGACATTGTTGCGAGAAAAAACCAAATGTTGTTGATAGAGTCGATCGTGGCCGCATACGATGCGGGGGATATCCCGCGCGCGATCGAGTATGGGGAACAAATCTATTCGAAGTTAAAAGGGACCGCGGGGATCCGCGAATGTTACTGTCTTTCGTGGCTTTCCCTGTCCTATAACACATGTTGCCGTGTCGTAAAGTTTACGTAGAAAATTTCCGTAAACGCTTGACAGTCCGACGGGAATATGATAAAATAACAACCGTTATATAACGGTTGTTATTTTTAGGAGCGAAGATGGTAAGGACAAAGAATATAACGGCGGAAGCGATCCTCGGCGCGGCGGCGGAGATCGTGCGGGAGTGCGGCGAGGATGGGTTGAACGCCCGCGCCGTCGCGCGGCGGCTCGGCTGTTCCACGCAGCCCGTCTATTCCCGTTTCGAGAACATGGAAGCGCTCCGCGTCGCCCTCTCGGAAGCGGCGAAGGCGGGCTACCGCGCGCACATCGACGGATATCTCGAAAGAGGGGGACCGAGCAGGTACCGCTCGTACGGCATGGGGTTCGTGCGGTTTGCGCGCGATGAAAAGGGGCTGTTCCGCTTTCTCTTCCTCGGGGGGAAGCCCATTGCCGACCCCTTCTTTGAGGACATCGTGCGCGAGATGACGGCAGAGTACCGCATGTCCGAGGCGACGGCGCGCGCCTTTCACGCCGACATGGCGGTGTTCTCCTTCGGGCTGGCGCTCACCGTATACGGCGACAGCGGCGCGCTCACGGAAAAGGAGATCGAGGACGCGTTCTCGCGGGAATTTTTTGCGCTATACGGGTACTATTTCCCCGAACGGGAACGCTTTTGGGAGAAAATGAAGTAGGGGAAGATAGGGAAAGATTCACTCGCCTTCTGCCCGCCGCGCTATGCGCGGCGGGCAGAAGGCGAGTGAATGAGGGATATATGTGGCGGTGTGTGCGGGGCGGAATGGCGCATTGACGCAGATGAGAACAGCAGACGGAGAGAGACGATTAGGGGAAACTATGCAGAATTTCGGAATGAGTATGTTGTGGTTTTGGGTGTGTTATGTTTGCGTAACATGCGTGGGGATCGCGCACTGCGTGTTCAATATCAAGGTATTGCACATGAAGCCGATGGACGGTCATTCGATGGGCGAGGGCTATGAGGCGACCAAGCCGTGGCATCCGCTCTATAACATCGTGCTGTTTCCGCTCTTTGGTTGGCTCTATATGCGAGGGCTCGCCGCACCGACCGCTATTGAGGCGTTGATCGCGGGCGCCGTATGGGCGGGGATCTGCATTGTGTTCGACCTTGTGGGCTGGGTTTTGATCCCGCACCCGTGGCGGCTCACATTTCGGCAGTTTTATATCGAATATCAACCCCATATCACTTTGATCTATCTCATCATTTTTCTTTCGCCCCTTGTGGGTTACGGGTTTGCGATGCTGTGAGGAGTTTTTATGAACGCAATTGAAATTTCACATCTGAAAAAGTATTACGGCGACGTAAAAGCCGTGGACGACGTGTCGTTTTCCGTCGAGGAGGGGCAGTTCTTCGCCTTTCTCGGCGTGAACGGCGCGGGCAAGAGCACGACCATCTCCGTGCTGTGCGGGCAGATCCCGCGCGACGGGGGAGAGGTCAAAATTGCGGGGCTCGACATCGACGGGCATCTCGACGAGGCGAAGCATAATCTCGGCGTGGTGTTTCAGGAGTGCGTGCTCGACAGAGCGCTCTCCGTGCGGGACAACCTCAAATACCGCGCCGCGCTGTACGGTATCACGGGGGCGAAATTCGATGAAAAACTGCAAACGCTGTGCGAGCTGTTCGATTTGGGCGGCTTTTTGAAGCGACCCGTGGGCAAACTTTCGGGCGGGCAGCGGCGGCGCGTGGACATCGCGCGCGCCCTCGTGCACGACCCCAAAATTCTCATCTTGGACGAACCGACGACGGGGCTGGACCCGCAGACGCGGAAACAGGTGTGGAGCGTGGTGCACGCGCTCCGCAAGGCGCGCGGGCTCACCGTCTTTTTGACGACGCACTACATGGAGGAGGCGGCGGACGCCGACCGCGTCGTCATTCTCGACGGGGGGAAGGTGCTCGCCGAGGGCACGCCGCTCTCCCTCAAAAACCAATATACGGGCGACTTCATCACCCTCTACGGGCTCGACGAGGGGGAACTGAAAAAGGTCGGGCTCGTTTACGAGAAGGCGGGGGCGGCGTTCCGCATCGCCGTGAAAGACACCGCCGAGGCGACGGCGCTCATCTTAAAGTATCCCGCCCTCTTCACCGACTACGAAGTAACGAAGGGCGGCATGGACGACGTGTTCCTCGCCGTAACGGGCAAGAAGATAGGAGAGACGGTATGACGACGCTACGCTATTTGGTCGCAAGAAATTGTAAGTTGTTTTTCAAGGACAAAGGGGTGCTTCTTCCCTCGCTGCTCGCGCCGCTCATTCTCCTCTTCCTCTTTCTCGCCTTCTTGGGGAACGTGTACCGCGACAGCATCCGCTCGGTGGTGGAGGAGGGAGGGTTCTCGCTCTCGGGCGGGCTCGTGGAGAGCATCGCGAGCGGGTGGCTCGTCTCGTCGCTCCTCGCCGTGTGCGCGGTCACCATCGCCTTCACCGCCAACCTCATCATGGTGCAGGACAAGGTGACGGGCGCGGTGAACGATCTGTACGTCTCGCCCCTCAAACGCCATATCCTGTCGCTCTCCTACTTTATTTCCACCTATTTGGTGACGGCGTGCGTCTGCTTCATCGCACTCGGCGCGGGGTTCGTCTACATGGCGATCGCGGGGTGGCACCTTTCGGCGGGGGACGTGTTCCTCACGATCGCGGACGTCGCTCTTCTTGTGCTGTTCGGAACGGGGCTCTCGTCCGTCATCTGCCGCTTTTTGAATTCGCAGGGCGGCATCGCCGCCGTGCAGGCGACCGTCTCCTCGGCGTACGGATTTTTGTGCGGCGCGTACATGCCGCTTGCGAACATGGCGGCATGGCTCAAAGGCATCGTCATGTGCCTCCCCGGAACATACGGAACGGGGCTTTTGCACGAGCACCTCATGGGCGGCGCCATCGAGGCGATCGCCCGTGAGGGCGTGCCCGAGCAATTCGCGGCGGCGCTCAAAGAGGGGTTCGACTGCTCGCTCGACTTCTTCGGCAGCGCCGTGCCCGAATGGACATGCTATCTGGTGCTCGCCTTCTTCGCCGCCGCGTTCATCGCCCTGTACGTGCTCCTGTTCCTCCCGCACAGGCGCGGACGCGGGGGAGCCGAACGTTAATTAGATATTCATCTAAATAAGAAAAAACCGCAAGATATCGCGGTGCGAGGCGCAAACGCCCCGCTATTTTGGGAGAGGGAAGCCGTTCGCTGTCCGCGCGGCGCTCCCTCCTTTTTTGTATTTAGAAAATTATCGAAATACACTTGACGGCAGTCCCGCGGCATGATAGAATAGAGAAAAGGAGGCGAAAAGATGGGGGTTTGGGAAGCGCTCGCGGATAAGACGCGGCGGGAAATTCTGTTTTTGCTCAAAGCGCGCCCGCATACGGCGGGGGAGATCTCCGATCGGTTTTTGCTCACGCCCGCCACGGTCTCCCATCATCTCGCCGTGCTCAAAGAGAGCGGGCTCGTCGCCGTCGAACGCCGCGCCCAGACGCGCATCTACTTTCTGAACGCCGCGGCGGTCCGCCGCGCGGTCAAAGAGATCGCGCCGCTCGCGGAGGAGGATTAAAGGCGCGCCGAAAGGGGGAGACGCCCGCTTTTGTTTTTTCGCGCTTGTTTTTCAAAAAATCATATCCGTTTTTGAAAAAACGTGGTATGATAGAAAAGAATCGCCGCGCCGCATGCGGCGACACGGGGGAATATGGAAAAAACTGCACTGTCGCGGCTCAAACAGAAATTGGATCCCAAAAGAAATGCGGATAAGGCGTGGTATCTCGCGCTCTTGGACGAAGACATTCAGCGCGCCTGCGAGGAGGAACGCCTCGCGGACACGCTCTCCATGCTCAAATTGTTCTACCTCTCCCGCCACAAGGCGCGCATCGCACAGCTCAAAGCGGAGGTCGCCGCCTTGAAGGAGAAGGAGGATTATTCCGCCGAGGACTACCGCGCCGTGCTCGAAAAGAACGCGGAGATCGCCGCGGAGACGGCGCGCCTCAACGCCTACAAACGCTTTTTCACGGAGCCCTACTTCGCCCGCATGGACGTCGTGGACGAGAAGGAGGGCTACAACGCCTACTATATCGGGAAGAAGGGGGACGTCAACCTCGAAATCGTGGACTGGCGCGCCCCGCTCGCCGTGCGGTACTACCAGAAGAGCCGCGTCCGCTTTTCCATCAACGAATACGATTACCGCGCCGTTCTGCGCCGCGCGCTCTCCGTGAAAAACGGGAAGTTTTCGGACTTCAAAAACGAATATCTCTCCGTGAAGGACGTGCTCACGCCCGAGGAGATCGGCGGGCGGGACGAGGAGATCTTATTCGATCCCTATCTTCGCAAGATCGTGAAAAGCCGCAGGGACGACGCCCGCGTCCGCGACATCATCGAAACCATTCAGGAGCGGCAGTTCGCCGTGATCGCCCGTCCCGAGCGGGAGAGCTTCGTTTTGCAAGGGTGCGCGGGAAGCGGTAAGACGATGATCCTTTTGCATCGGCTCAGCTATCTCATGTACAATAACGAGTCCCTGCGCCCGCGCGACGTGCTCGTCATCACCCCTTCGGACAGTTTCAACGCGTTCATCGACGAACTTGCGCAGACGCTCGAATTGCAGCGCGTCCGCACGATCACCCTCAAAAATTATTACTTCCGCGTGCTCGAAAAGGAGGGCATCTCGCTCGCCGCCAAGCTCTCCGGGGAGCGAGAGGACCCCGCATATCTCGCCTATCTGTATTCCGAGCGCTTCCCCGCCGACGCGGAAAAGCGGATAAACAAGCTGTATTCCGATCTCTACGGGCTGTTCGCCGCGCCCGAGTGCAGGGAAGTGGCGGAAAAACTGCTCGCGGACTGCGAGACGCGCGCCCGCCTGTACGGAAAGATCAAGAACGCCTCCGTGCGCGTGCGGCGCGCCGTGCTCGGCGAGATGAAGGAGCGCAAGGACGGCGGCTGTTATTTCACGAAGGCGTTCCGCACGCTCATGAGCTCGTTCGTGCAGGCGGAGGACTTTCTCCGCTTTGCGCTCGGCGGCAAGACGGGCTCGGCGGATCGCTTTTTCCGTCTGTTCGTGGAATTTTTCCGCTGTTCCTCCTTTGTCGTCGCCCGCTCGGAGGAGGTGTTCGCGCAGGCGGACGGCGACCTTGCCGCGCTCCTTGCCGCGGTGGAGAAGGAGATCGCCGACCTCCGCCGCTACCGTCTCCGCCGCGGGGACGGGGAAGTGTTCACCTATGCGGACCGCATCGCGCGGCGGGAGGAGCTCCGCGAGGAGATCGCAAAGACGCGCGAAGTGGTGCTTGCGCTCAACGGCGGGAGCGAGCTCTTCCGCGAATTTTTCTCCGTCGTGCGCCGCGCGAAAGGGGCGGCGGAGCTCGGAAAATGCAAGGATGGGGTCGATATTTCGCGCTGGCTCTACCGCGAGACCATCAAAAAATACAAGGCGAAGTTCGGAATGAAGGGCATCTATCCCTCGGACGGCTACGCCCTCTGCTATGTGCTCGCGGCGGCGGGAAGAAAACTTTCGCCGCGCTACGGGTATGTGTTCGTGGACGAGGGGCAGGACCTCGCCGCGGGGGAATACCGCCTTCTTCGGCGCATCCACGCGGACGCCGCGTTCGACGTGTTCGGCGACCTCAAACAGAACGTAACGCCGTGGCGGGGGATCGGCTCGTGGGACGCGCTCGGCTATCCCGTGTACGAATTGGACCGCAACTACCGCAACACCAACGAGATCGTGGATTTCGTTACTGCGCAGATCGACGTGGAGATGCGCCCCATCGGGCTCGGCGGCGCGCCCGTCGCCCGCATCCGCGCCCGCTCGCTCAACGCCTTCTTCCGCGGAAAGCAGGGGCTGAAAGCCGTCATCGCGCGGGAGGAATACCTTCCTCTCTTCGCGCGGCGGGGATATCGGCTTCTCGGCGACAGCGGCGCGCTCGCGGAGGGGAAGGTGAACGTCATGTCCGTGTACGAGAGCAAGGGGCTGGAATTTTCCGCCGTCGCCGTCTACGACAAGGGGATGACGGACAACGAAAAATATATCGCTTACACGCGCGCGCTGCGCGAGCTCGCCGTGGTGGAGGACTGACGTGAGGGACATCTTTCTGCTCGATCTGGACGAGACCCTGCTCGATTTTTGCCGCGCGGAGCGGGAAAACTTTTTCTTCACGCTCGCAAAGTACGGCGTCCCCGCCGACGGGGCGGCGTACGACCGCTTCCACGCCGTCAACGACGGGCTTTGGAAGCTGTTGGAACGGGGCGGCGTCGCGCGCGAGGAGATCAAGACGCGCCGCTTCGAGATCCTCTTCCGCGAGCGCGGCGTGCGGGCGGACGTGGGGGAGATCGCGCGCGCCTACTACGAAAACTTTTTGCGGTTCTGCTATCCGTACGAGGGCGCGGCGGCGTTTTTGCATGAACTTTCGGCGCGCGGCAGGGTGTATCTCGTAACCAACGGCGGTTCCGCGATCCAGCGCCGCCACATCGCGGACGCGGGCTTTAAGCCCTACCTCGACGGCGCGTTCATCTCCGAAGAGATGGGGGCGAACAAACCGTCCGCGCGGTTTTGCGCCCTCGTGCGGGAGGGGATCGCGGATTACGCCCCCGCCCGCGCCGCCTATTTGGGGGACAGCCTCACTTCGGATGCGCCCTGCGCGGAGGCGCTCGGCGCGAAGTTCGTGCTCTACAAGAAGGATCCGCCCGCGGGTTTTGCGGCGAGGGCGGCGGAAAATTATCGGACGGCGCTTTCGATGATGCTCTCCGATTAGCGCAAGCGGGCGGGGCGCGCGTCCCCGAATTTCTCCGCGCGCCGCGGTTTTTTGAAAAAAATCCTTTACACGGACGGCTTTTTGTTATATAATAGAGCCGTTACGGAGAACACTATGCGCATCATGTTCGGGAATTGGAAATATATCGCCAAAAACATTTGGTTTCTCCTGCCGTTCGCCATCGCGCCGGCGGCTTTTCTCGCGCTCTCGCTCGATTACGACGCGATCTCCGGACTTACGCACGGGTTCTTTTCGGGGGAGCCGCGCGCGGGATTTCTCATCTTTTTGCGCGCGTTCGGCTTCATCCGCATCGACGGCGTCGCGGGCGGGCTGTTCAGTCTCGCCGCCTTCGTGAGCGTCGTCGTCTGCATGTCGCTCATGCTCTCCATCGTGGAAAAGCACATGCGCATCGGGAAGCGCACGTTCTCGGGCGCGTTTTCCCATCTTCCCTCCCTCCTCGGCACGGCGACGCTGCTCACGCTGCTCTACGTCGCGCTCTATGAGGCGTGGGCGGTCGTGCTGTCCGCGCTGCTTTTCGTCATCTCCGCGCTGGATTCGACGGCGCTCGTCTACCTTCTCTACATCGTCATTCTCGCGGCGTCCGTGCTCGCGCTTTTGTACCTCGTCACGGTGTTCTATCTCTGGTTGCCGTGCAAGCAGATCACGGGGTTCAACGCGTACGATTCCTTCCTCTATTCGTACCGCCTGCTCATCGGGGTGCGGTGGAGGCTGGTCGCCGCGCTGTCCTTCTCCTTTATCGGGCTGTTCGTCGTTGCGGTCGGCGCGTCCTTCTTGTACGCCTATCTCTTCTGGCCCGTCGCCTTCCTCGTCTACATCGTGCTCTTCCTCGGATTCTGCATCCGCATGGAGACCGTCTATTTCGAGACGGACAAATTGGACAGGGAGGACCTCATCCGCAGTTACAGGGAGTTATGATATGAGATTCCGCAACGCCTTCTACATCACGGCAGATAATTTTTCGAGCGTGTTCAAACAGCTCCTGTACCGCCTCATTACGGGCGTTATCTTTTTCAGCCTCGCCTACGTCATTCTCCGTTTGGGGCTGGACGTCATCGTGCGGAGCGCGGAAGTGGATACGCTCAAATCGCTCGTCGGGGAATTTTTCCGCGCCCTGTTCGGCGGGGACCCCGCCCGTTTGCAGTCCTTTCAGGTAGATTTTCAGGCGGCGTTGAAGGCGGTCGTCCTGCTCATCGGCGAGCACATCGGCTCCATCGTCGGTTCGGTGATCGGCGTGTGCATCATCTATCTCATCTCCCGCATCGCGAACGGGCTGTGCGTGTTTGCGATCGCCTCCACGCTCAACGACCGCATGGGTGTCTTTGCGCGCACGCGGTTTTCCTCCGCCTATTTCCGCAACGCCGTGCGGGCGATGCTCTATGAGATCGTCTATGTGCCCATCGCGTTCGTGTACGATGTGCTCTCCGTGCTCGCCTGCTGGTTCTTCTTCTTTTACGCGCCCTCCTTCCTGCCCTCGTGGGGGATAATTACCGTGCTCATCGCGATCTGCCTCACGGTGACGGCGCTCGTCTCGTTGCAGGCGCTCAAAATGACGTTCATCTCCGCTTGGATGCCCGCCATGATCGCGGACGGCAAGCGGCTGGGCGAGGCGATGCGCGTGAGCTTCGGCGCGCGGAAGAACTTCGGGCGGCGGTTCGCGGGCTTCCTCGTCGCCATCTATCTCATCGTCGTCGTGAACGTGTGCGTCGCGCTTTTCACGGTGGGGAGCGGGCTCCTGCTCACCGTTCCGTTGAGCTTTATCTTCCTGCTCGCGATGCAGTTCGTCAACTATTACGAGGACAACGGCAAGAAGTATTTCGTCTCCTACCGCAAGATCGCGGGCGGGGACGACGCACCCGAGGGGCTCGGGGAATAAACTGCGAAATTCGGGCGCACGGCGACGCGCGCCTTTTATCAAGGAGAGAGTTATGGGTTATCGCGAACTTTACGAAAGCTGGCTTCACGACGGGAGACTGCCCGAGGATTGCAAGAACTCGCTGCGCGCCATCGCTTCGGACGAAAAGGAAAAGGAATACCGCTTCGGGGCGGAACTGGAATTCGGCACCGCGGGCATGCGCGGCATCATCGGATGCGGCACGAACATGATGAACGTCTTTACCGTCATGCGGGCGACGCAGGGGCTCGCGGGGTATATCAAGACGCTCTCCGCGGAGGAGCAGGCGCGCGGGGTCGTCATTTCCTACGATACGCGCAGAAATTCCCGTCTTTTTGCGGAAAAGACGGCGGCGGTCCTCGCGAAGAACGGCATCAAAGCCTACCTCTTCGACGACGTGCACCCCGTGCCCATGCTCTCGTACGCCGTGCGCCGCCTGCATGCGATCGCGGGCGTCATGATCACGGCTTCCCACAACCCCAAGGAATACAACGGCTATAAAGTGTACGGCGAGGACGGCGCGCAGATGTCCCCCGAGGCGACGGCGGTCGTCGTCAAGTTCATCAACGAGATCACCGACTATCTCGGCGTGGAGGGGGAGGAAACGAGTCCGCTCATCGTCCCCGTCCCCAAGGAAGTGGACGACGACTATATCGAGACGCTCGCGGGGCTCACGCTCTCCCGCGAGGCGGTCGAAAAATGCGGCAAAAACTTGAAGCTCGTCTATACGCCCGTGCACGGTTCGGGGTATGTCCCCGTCATGCGCATCTTAAAGAAGCTCGGCATCAACGTTACCGTCGTCGAAGAGCAGACGACGAAGGATACGGAGTTCTCTACCGTAAAGGTGCCCAATCCCGAATTCAAGGAGACGCTCTCCATGGGCATCGCCCTCGCAAATCAGATCAAGGCGGACGTCGTGTTCGGCACCGATCCCGATAGCGATAGGCTCGGCGTCGCGCTCAAAAACGACGAAGGGGAGTTCGTCGCGCTCTCGGGCAACCAAGTGGGCATTTTGCTTCTCGACTATGTGCTCACCCGCCTCAAAGAGGAGAACGCGCTCCCCGCAAACGCCGCCGTCGTCAAGAGTTTCGTCTCCACGGGCATGGCGCGCGCCATCTGCGAAAAGTTCGGCGTCGCCCTCTTCGAGACGCCCGTCGGCTTCAAGTTCATCGGCGAGAAAATAAAGGAGTGGGAAGCGGACGGCTCGCACACCTTTGTGTTCGGCTTCGAGGAGAGCTGCGGGTATCTTCGCGGCACCCATGCCCGCGATAAGGACGCCGTCGTCGCCTCCATGCTCTGCGCCGAGATGGTCTGCTACTACACCTACATCGGCAAGACGGTATGGGGCAGGCTCAACGAAATTTACGCCGCGTACGGCTACGTGCTCGATAAAAACGTCTCCGTGCAATATTCGGGGCTCAACGCGATGAAGGAGATGAACGCCGTCGTGGACGCGCTCAAAACGGTGAAGGTCGAGAAGTTCGGCGGTTTCGCGGTCGAGGCGGTGCGCGACTATTCCAAGGATATCCGCACGGCGGCGGACGGCACAAAGACGGCGCTTCATATCCCCAAGTGCAACTGCGTGTATTACGAGCTCGCGGGCGGCAGTTTCGTGTGCGTGCGCCCGAGCGGCACCGAGCCCAAGCTGAAAATCTACTATTCGGTGAAGGCAAAGGACGAGGCGGCGGCGACCGAAGCGCTCGAAGCCGCGAAAAAGGACGTGGAAGCGCTTCTCGCAAGCGTGAAATAATTGCCCGTTTTCTCTCCCTCGCCCCGCTCGGGCGGGGGAATTTCTTTACTTTTTTGTAAAATATTTAAGGAAACATTGACAATATCCGCCGCGCTTGGTATAATGTCCCTATGATTTATTTGAAGGATTTCATGCAGGGAAAACTTTTGTACGAGGCGCTGGATTCGGAAGTGCGTCTCGGCATTTTGGACGAACTGCTCAAAAAAGGGGAGCTCAATCTCGCGTACTTCGCAAAGCGATTCGGCGTCTCCAACGGCGCCATCACGGCGCACGTGAAAAAACTGCGCGAGGCGGGGCTCATCGAGGTTACGACCTCTTCGGGCGTGCGCGGCACGCAGAAGATCTGCCGTCTCGCGGCGGACAAGCTCACCGTCGAATTTTCCAACCGCTCCACCGCGGAGGGGAGGGCGGAGTCCGCGAACATCGACGTGGGGCACTACGTCGATTACGAGGCGCACCCGACCTGCGGCATCGCGACGGCGGAAAAGATCATCGGCGGCTTCGACGATCCCGCATGTTTCTCCTATCCCGAGCGCATCCGCGCGGGCATTCTCTGGCTCTCGTGGGGGTATGTGGAATATCTCGTTCCCTCCTCGTCCGCCTCTTCGGGGGAGCTCGCGGAACTGCGCTTTTCGATGGAGATCGCCTCGGAGGCGCCGGGGTATGCCGCGTACTATCCCAGCGACATCGCCTTTTCCGTCAACGGGAAGCCGCTCGGCGTGTATAAGAGCAAGGGGGAATACAACGACCGCCCGGGCACGTGCAATCCCCCGTGGTGGTACGGAAATCTCGGACAGTACGGCAAGAAGATCCTCATCTCCGTCAACGAGGAGGGCTCGTTCATCGGCGGCGTGCGCAGTTCCTCCGTCAAACTCTCCGATCTCGGTCTCTCCGCGGGCGGGCAGACGCGCCTGCGCATCTCCGTCCCCGAGGACGCCGAACACCGCGGCGGGTTCACGCTGTTCGGGCGCGGCTTCGGCGATTACGACGAGGGCATCGTCTGCAAATTCATCTACGGGAAAACAAAGGAATGACGGCGATCGGGCAACTTTCCGCGCGCTTCGGCGTCAATGCGGAGGTCGGCGAGGACGGGAAATTCCCCGTCTTTTCCGAACGGATGCGCGGCAAACGCGTCCTTCTCATCGCCGATCGCAACACGCAAAAATACGCGCCCCTTCCCATCGCCGCGCTCGGGGCGGCGCGCGGGTATTCGCTCTTCGTCTACGATGAAAGCGAGCCCGTCGCCGACGAGAAAACGGTGGAACGGGCGGTCCGCGCGGCGGAGGGGTACGATTATCTTCTCGCCGTCGGCGCGGGGACGCTCAACGACGTGGCGAAGCGGGCGGGCTTTCTCACGGGGAAGCCGAGCGGCGTGTTCGCGACGGCGCCCTCGATGGACGGTTTCACCTCGGGCGTTACGCCGCTCATCGAAAACGGATTCAAGATCACCCGCCCCGCGCAGGTCGCGCGCGACGTGCTCCTCGATTATTCCGTGCTCGCCGCCGCGCCGCGCATCATGTTGGGCGCGGGCGTGGGGGATATCCTCGCGAAGCGGTGCTGTCTGAAAGATTGGAAGCTCTCCTCCCTCCTCACGGGGGAGAAATACAACGAGGCGGCGGCGTCGCTCATGTACGGCGCGCTCTCCGCCTGCGAGGAGAGCATTCCCGCGCTGTGCGCGGGGGATCGGCGCGGCGTGGAAAAGCTCACGGAGGCGCTCCTCGTCTCGGGGTACGCGATGGTCGTCGCGGGAAATTCCCGCCCCGCTTCGGGCGCGGAACACCACATGTCGCACTTTCTCGAAATGTACTTTTTGCGGCGCGGGGAGCGCATCCCGCTCCACGGCGTAAAGGTGGGGCTCGGCACGGCGGTCTCGCTCTACCTTTACAGGACGCTCAAAGACCGCGCGCCCTTCCGCGGATGCGAAAAGGCGTACGCGCTCGCGGAGGGGCTCCCGCACGAGGACGGGGTCCTGTCCGTGTTGGGCGCGTTCGGCTGTCCCACCCGCTTTTCGGAGCTCGGCGTGGGGCGGGACGTCGTCCGCGACATGCTGAAAAACGCGTGGAAGATACGCGACCGTTACACCGTGCTCACCCTCTACTGCACGGAGGGGCTGATGGACGGCGCGGTCGAGGAAATTACGGAGAGGTTTTTCTGATGCGGGTCGGTATTTCCACGGCGTCTCTATTCATGCGGCTGGAATGCGAGGACGCGCTCCCGCTCTTTGCGGAATGGGGCGTGGACTGCGCCGAAGTCTTTCTCACGTCGTTCTGCGAATATCACCCCGTCTTTGCGTACAAGCTCGCGCGGCGCAAGGGGAGCGTGGAGGCGTACTCGCTGCACGTGCTCAACACGCAGTACGAGCCGCAGCTCTTCGCCGCGCACCCGCGCGTCAAAAAGGACGCCTATTATTGGCTGGACAAGACGATGACCTGCGCGCAGATCCTCGGCGCGCGCTACTATACCTTTCACGGGCTGGCGCGCATCAAGCGCACGTTCCGCGAGGACGTCCCGCGCGTCGCCGAAGAGACGGAGAAGATCGCCGCCTTCTGCAAGCGGTACGGGGTGCAGTTGAGCGTGGAAAACGTCGAGTGGGCGTTCTATAACCGCCCGGGCATCTTCCGCGAACTCAAAGCGGCGTGTCCCGCGCTCTGCGGCACGCTGGACGTGAAGCAGGCGCGCCTTTCGGGGTACGACTACCGCGAATACCTCGCGGAGATGGGGGAGAGCCTCTCCCACGTGCACGCGAGCGATATCGGCGCGGACGGCAGGATGTGCCTGCCGGGGCGGGGGACGACCGATTTCGACGAACTGTTCGCCCGCCTCGCGGACGTCGGGTTCGACGGCGCGGTGCTCATCGAGGCGTACGGCGGCGACTACGGCGCACCCGAGGAGCTCCTCCGCGCCTACCGCTTTCTCGCGGAGAAGGCGGAAAAATATTCCTTACCCGCAAAAAAACGGGAAAATCCGCCCGAAAAAAATTGACAAACCGAGATGTGTTTGCTATAATAGGCA
Source organism: uncultured Clostridia bacterium (assembly GCA_947624965.1). GTDB lineage: Bacteria > Bacillota > Clostridia > Christensenellales > Borkfalkiaceae > Gallimonas. Next base: position 39,108 of record CANQMN010000012.1, on the reverse strand, counting down.
AGAATCAAGTGCTTCGGCGAAGGAGGGTTGAATATGTCCACGATCAGGGTCGGGGAGAACGAGAATCTCGAAAGCGCGCTCAGGCGTTTTAAGAGAAAGTGCTCGCGCGACGGCATTATCGGCGACCTTCGCAAGAAGGAATTTTACGAGAAGCCTTCCGTCAAGAAGAAAAAGAAGTCGGAAGCGGCAAGAAAGAGAAGCAGAAACTAACGAAGATCCGTAACGAGAGTTACGGATCTTTTTTGCGGAAATTGTCGAAAAACCGTCGAAGGAGGCGGAAAATGGAACGGACGCTGAAAACGCTTGCAAAAGAGGCGAAGATCCGCATGAAGCGCGGATTTTGGAAGGAGTGCGAGGCGGAGCTCCGCACAAAAAAGACGCAGGCAAAGGAACAGGGCATCAACGAGAACAAGTTGGAACGCTACTTTGCCGAGAAGGTCTCCACGCGCATCAAGGGAGAGGCGCCGGACGAGTTCTACCTCAAAGTGCGGGACATGCTCTTGAAGGAGGGCGAGGTGTCGGACGCCATCGGGCGGCTCACGGACAAGGCGTATTACGATACGCTCACCTATTCGGAGAAACAGCGCTACACGCTGGAACTGTCCGAAAAATATCTGCGCGCGCTCGAACGGTTCAAGCGGGAATACGAATTCGAGTGGAAGAACGCGCCGCGGAATTGAGCGCGAAGCCTTGCGCTTTGCTCCCGTTTGTGCTATAATAAACGGGTATGGAAGATCTTGCAACGCTCAACGAAGAACAGCGCGCGCCCGTCCTCGATACGGAGGGCGCGGTCCTCGTGTTCGCGGGGGCGGGAAGCGGCAAAACGCGCGTTCTCACCTCCCGCATCGCCTATCTCGCGGAGGAGAAAAACGTCCCGCCCGAGAACATTCTCGCGATCACGTTCACGAACAAGGCGGCGCGGGAGATGAAGGAACGGCTCGGCGTCATGACGGACGTCTCCCGCATGTGGGTGTGCACCATCCACTCCATGTGCGTGCGCATTCTCCGCATGTTCGCGGAAAAGCGGGGGCTCAACGAAAATTTTTCCATCTATTCGGAGACGGAGCGCGCCGCCGTCGTCAAACAGGCGTTCCGCGAGTGCGGCTTTGCGGATGAGGAGGGGCTGTTGAAGTCCGTCCGTTTTCACGTCTCCAACGCCAAGATGCTCGGGCTCTCCCCAGAGGAATACCCGGAGGAATACGCGAAAGAACACCCGCACGAGAACAACGTCCGCGACGCGATGAAGGTATACCGCAAATACTGCGAGCACCTCAAAGCGTACAACGCGCTCGACTTCGACGATCTCCTCATCGAGACGAAACTGCTCCTCGCTGGGGATGCGGAGGCGCGCGAATATCTCGCGGGCAAGTTCCGCTACATCCACGTGGACGAGTTTCAGGATACCAACGCCGTGCAGTTCGATATCGTCAAGATGCTCGCCTCTGTGCACGGCAATCTCTTCGTCGTGGGCGACGACGACCAGTCCATCTACGGCTGGCGGGGCGCGGCGATCGAGAACATCTTGCACTTCGAGCGCGCCTTCCCCAAGGCGAAAGTCTATAAATTACAGCGCAACTACCGCTCCACCGCGTCCATTCTGGCGCTTGCGAACGCCTCCATCGCGCACAACGCCAACCGCAGGGGTAAACAGCTCTGGACGGACGCCCCCGAGGGGGAGAAGCCCGTATGGTACGAGGCGGAGGAGGAGGCGGGCGAGGCGCTCTACTGCGCCCGCATCATTGCCGAGGCGCGGCGGCAGGGATACCGCCTCTCCGATTTCGCCGTGCTCATGCGCATCAACGCGCTCACGCGCTCCTTCGAGCAGGAATTTACCAAATACGGCATCTCCTACAAGGTGTTCGGCGGATTCAAATTCTTCGAGCGCAAGGAAATAAAGGACGTCCTCGCCTATCTCCGCGTCATCGCGAACCCCTTCGACAGCGAGGCGGTGATGCGCATCATCAACGTGCCGCGGCGCGGCATCGGGGACAGGACGGTGCAGGCGCTCTCCGACTATGCGGAGCGCGAGGGGCTCTCCCTCTACGACGCCGTGCTCGACTGCGATCTGCTCCCCATCTCCGGGAGCGCGAAGGCGAAACTGCGGGAGTTCGGGAACTATATCAAGGACCTCGTCGCCCGCGCATGGGAGACCCCCGTCAACGAGCTCGCCGCATACCTCGTGGAGAGCGCGGGGCTGCGCGCCCAGTACGAGCAGGACAATTCGGACGAGAGCGTAACGAAGCGCGCCAACCTCGACGAATTTCTCAATTCGGTGGAGGAGTTCGTCCGCATGAACGAGGGGGCGACGCTCTCCGATTATCTCCAACAGATCACGCTCTATTCGGATACGGACGAGATGGACGACGGCGATTACGTTACCGTCGCGACCATTCATGCCGTGAAGGGGCTGGAATTCCGTTGCGTGTTCCTCGTGGGGTTGGAGGAGGACATCATTCCCACGTCCCGCGCGCTCGACGATCCCGCCGCGCTCGAAGAGGAGCGCCGCCTCATGTACGTCGCCATGACGCGCGCCCGCGAGCGGCTGTATCTCACCCGCTCCAAGAGCAGATACCTCTACGGGCGGCGGGAACCCTCCGTGCGCTCCCGCTTCGTGGAGGAGATCCGCGAAGAGCTCGGCATAAGCGACGTGCGCGCGCGGTATTCGGGCGACTACGGCGAGACGTACGCCCGCGGGTACGGCTACGGCGGGCGGCGCGGCTATGGGTACGGCTACGGCGGTTCCGCACCGCGGCGGACGGCGTACGAGCCGCCGCGCGAAGCCTCCCTCCCCGCGTTCGGGGGAAAGGGCAAGCCCCCCGCAAACTTCGGCGGGGCGTCCCTCCTTCCCAAGGCGGAGAAGCGCGAGGCGGGGGAATTCCCCGTCGGGACGAAGGTCCGCCACAAGAAGTTCGGCGCGGGCGTCGTCGTCGCGTCGCGCGGGCAGGGCGGAAACCTCATCGTAACGGTGGATTTTGAACAGGCGGGCAAGAAGGACCTCGCGGCTTCCTTCGCGCCCCTTGAAATTTTGGAGTAATAAGATGACGAGACAGCGCGAACTTTGCGAGATCCTCAACCGTTGGGCATACGAATATTACGTGCTCGACGCGCCGAGCGTGCCGGACAGCGAATACGACAAGCTGTACGACGAGCTCAAAGAATTGGAACGGGAGAGCGGCGTCGTCCTGCCGGAGTCTCCCACCCGCCGCGTGGGGGGCGACCCCGTGAAGGGATTCGAGCGGCACGTCCACATCGCGCGGCTGTATTCGCTCGACAAGGCGGTAACGCCGGATGAGCTCTCCGCCTTTTTCACGCGGATGCAGAAGGCGGTGAAGGACCCCGTCTATACCGTGGAATACAAGTACGACGGGCTCACTGTCTGCCTCACCTATGAAAACGGCGCGTTTGTGCGCGCGGCGACGCGCGGCAACGGCATCGAGGGCGAGGACGTGACGGCGCAGGCGCTCACGGTGAAGAGTTTCCCCTTGAAAATTTCGTATAAGGGGACGCTCGAAGTGCGCGGCGAGGCGGTCATCCGCCTGTCCGCGCTCGAAAAGTACAACGCGGCGCATCCCGAAGAGCCGCTCAAAAACGCGCGGAACGCTGCGGCGGGGGCGATCCGCAACCTCGACCCCAAGGTAACGGCGGCGCGCGCGCCCGAAATTCTCTTTTACGACGTGAACTACATGAGCGAGGACCCCGTCGCCACCCAGCGGGAGGCGATGGAGTTTCTGCGCCGCGAGGGATTCAAGACGTTTCCCTATTTCAAAGTGTGCGCGAGCGGCGAGGAAGTGCAGGCGGCGATCGACGAGATCGAGATCGAGCGCAAGCGCATCGACGTGCTCACGGACGGCGCGGTCGTCAAGCTGGACGATGTCCGCGCGCGCGATGCGCTCGGCTACACCGATAAATTCCCCCGCTGGGCGATCGCCTACAAATTCGAGGCGGAGGAAGCGGAGACGACGGTGGAGCGCGTCTTTTGGCAGGTCGGGAGAACGGGCAAGCTGACGCCGCTCGCGGAGGTCTCGCCCGTCGATCTCGGCGGCGCGACGGTGCGCCGCGCCACTCTCAACAACTACGGCGATCTCACCCGCAAGGACGTGAAAGTGGGCTCCCGCGTGCTCATCCGCCGCTCCAACGAGGTCATTCCCGAAATTCTCGGCGCCGTCTCCCACGCGGAGGGGAGCGTGCCCGTGGAGAAGCCCGCGCGCTGTCCCGCCTGCGGGAGCGAAGTGCGCGAATGGGGGGCGAATCTCTTCTGTTCCAACGAGGAATGCCCGCCCCGCATCGTCCAAAAGCTCGCCCACTACTGTTCCAAGAACGCGGCGGACGTCGAGGGGATGAGCGAGGCGACCTTGCAGCTCCTCTACGATGCGCGCGGCTTGCGGCGGTTTTCCGATCTGTACGCCCTCACCGAGGAGAGCTTCGCGGGGCTGGAAGGGTTCAAGGAGAAAAAGACGGGCAACCTGCTCGCGGCGATCGAAAAGAGCAAACATATTCCGCTCGACCGCTTTCTCTACGCGCTCGGCATCGGGCAGATCGGTCGGGTCGCCGCGCGCGATCTGGCGGAATTCGGCAGCGTGGAGGCGGTCGCCGCGCTCGGCTTTGAACAGCTCGTCGCCCTCGAAAACATCGGGGAGATCACGGCGAACGCAATTCTTCGTTACTTTTCGGACGGGGAGAACGTGCGCGAACTGGCGCGGCTGAAAGAGGCGGGCGTTGTCCCCTATACGAAGGAGCGCCGCACGGAGGGCGCGTTCGCGGGCGAATTTGTCGTGCTCACGGGCGGGCTGTCCTCCATGTCCCGTCCCGAGGCACAGCGGCGCATCGAGGCGGAGGGCGGCACGGCGCAGAGCGCGGTAACGGGCAAGACGACGCTCGTCGTCGCGGGGGAGAACGCGGGCAGTAAGCTGCAAAAGGCGCAGAAGGCGGGGATCCGCATCGTGGACGAAGCCGAATTTTTGCGGATGCTCGGAAAGTGAGAGAAATTTCCCGCATTTTGACTTGAAATGTCCGTTTGCGTGTGATATAATAGAGATACAAACGTTCGGAGAGTTACGGCTATGTACAGCATGACGGGGTACGGAAAAGGGGAATATCGCGAGGGCGGCGTCGAACTCACGGTGGAAGTGAAGTCGGTCAACAACCGCTTTCTGGATATCGCCGTCAAGTGCCCGCGCATCTTCGCGCCGTACGAGGAGCTCATCCGCACGCTCGTGCGGGAGAGCGTCTCCCGCGGACACGTGGACGTGTTCGTGAGCTTTGCCGATAAGCGCGAGCGGGAATGTTCGTATTCCGTCGATCTCGGCGTCGCCCGCGCCTATGTGGAGGCGGCGCGCGCCATCCGCGGAACGTTTCCCGAGGTGCGCGACGATCTGTCCATCTCCCTGCTTCTCCGCATGCCGGATATTCTCCGCCCCGAGGAGGGCGGCGGCGCGGACGAAACGCTCGTTTCCGCGCTCAAAAAGGCGGCGGCGGAGGCGCTCGGCGCACTCAAAAGCATGCGCCATGCGGAGGGGGAACGGCTGAAAGCCGATCTTCTCATGCGCGCGGACGTCATTGCGGACCTGCGCGAAAAGATCGCGGCGCGCGCGCCGCTCGTCGCAAAGGAATACCGCGAGCGGCTCGCCGAACGCATCAACGAATATCTCGCGGGCAAGGCGGACGAGAGCCGCATCCTCACCGAGGCGGCGGTCTATGCGGACAAGTGCAACATCGACGAGGAGCTCACCCGCCTCGCCTCCCATTTGGAGGAGTTCCGCCACATCGCCGCGTGCGACACGGTGGGCAGAAAGCTGGACTTTCTCATTCAGGAATTCAACCGCGAATGCAACACGATATGCAGTAAATCCAACGACGCGGCGATCACGGCGCACGCGCTGGACATGAAGAACGAGATAGAGAAGATCCGCGAGCAGATCCAGAATTTGGAGTAACCTATGCGCAATCTGTTATTCGTCGTTTCGGGACCTTCGGGCGTGGGCAAGGGAACGCTCGTAAAGCGGCTTCTTGCCGACATGCCCTCTCTCACGCTCTCCGTCTCCTGCACGACGCGCGCCCCCCGTCCCGGGGAGGAAAACGGCAGGGAGTACTTCTTCGTCTCGGAGCGGGAATTTTCCTCCCGCATCCGCGAGAACGATTTTCTCGAATACGACGAGCATTTCGGGCAGTGGTACGGCACGCCCCGCTCCTTTGTGGAGCGCAAACTCAAACAGGGCTCCGTCGTGTTGGAGATCGACGTCGTCGGCGGGCTGAACGCCAAGCGGCTCCTGCCGGGGAGGACGGTGCTCATCATGATCGTCCCGCCCTCGCTCGAAGCGCTCAAAGCGCGGCTGTACGGGCGCGACGCGGGGAAGGGGGAGGATATGGAAGCGCGGCTCGTGCGGGCGAAGTACGAGCTCGAACAGCTCCCGCTCTACGACTACGAAGTCGTCAACGACGATTTGGAGACCGCTTTACAGCGGTTGGAAGAGATCGTAAAAAGTGAAATCGACAAGGAAGGTGATAAAAGATGATAAACGAACCCTCGGTAGACGCTCTCGTGAGAAAGCTCGGGACGGACGAAGAGCCCGCCAGCAAGTACGAGCTCTGCGTTGTCGCGGCGAAGCGTACCCGCCAAATCATCGAACAGATGCAATCCACGGGCGTAACGGAGCTTCCCGGCAAGCAGAAGGAGATCGTCCTCGCCTGCCAGGAGATCATGAACGGCAAGGTCAAGAGTTCCAGAGACTGAAAAAAGCCCCGCAATAAAAGGGGCTTTTTTCAAAGATTCGTATGATAGCGGAAGTCATCGTGGACGTTGCGCACAGCGACGTCGATAAAATTTTCGATTATGCCTGCAAAGAGGGCATTTGCGCGGGCGCGCGCGTCGTCGTTCCCTTTGGGAAAAATACGACGACGGGTTTCGTCATGCGCGTGAAGGGGGAGAGCGATGTTCCCGCCGAAAAACTCAAAAGCATTTACCGCGCGGACGACGGTCCGCCCGCGCTCACCGCGGAGAGCCTCTTCCTCGCGGAAAAGCTCGCCGCCCGCTATCGCTGTCCCATGGCGCTCGTGTTGCGGCTCTTTTTGCCCGCCGAGATGCGCACGGGCAAGGTGAGCGAGGCATACATAACGTACGCGAACCTCGCGGGCGACCCCGCCGAAATTCCGTCCCGCGCCAAAACGCAGCGCGCCCTCGCCGACTTTTTATCGGAAAACGGCGAGACGGAGATCCCGCTTCTGCGCAGCCGGTTCGGCGCGGCGGTAAGCGCGCTCGAAAAGAGGGGACTTCTCGTCTTTGAAAAGAAGCGGCGCTTCCGCGATCCCTACGAGGGCGAGCGGGGCGAAAAGACGGAGCGCGTCCTAACGCCCGCCCAGAGCGAGGCGGTCCGCCGCGTCCGCGAGACGGAAAAAACGGTCGCGCTCCTCCACGGCGTTACGGGGAGCGGCAAGACGGAAATTTATCTCACGCTCATCGCGGAACAGCAAAAACTCGGCAAGACGGCGCTCTTTTTGGTGCCCGAAATTTCGCTCACGCCGCAGATGCTCTTCCAGCTCCGCTCCCGCTTCGGGAGCTCCGTCGCCATTCTGCACAGCGGGCTCTCCGCGGGGGAGCGGTTCGACGAATGGCAGAGACTGCGCGAGGGCGAGGCGAAGATCGCCGTCGGCGCGCGCTCGGCGGTGTTCGCGCCCGTGGAGAACGTCGGGCTCATCGTCATCGACGAGGAGCACGACGGAAGCTATTCTTCGGAGAGCCCGCCCCGCTACAACACGTTCGACGTCGCGCTCCTGCGCGCCCGTTACAACGGTTGCAAGCTCGTTTTGGGCAGCGCGACGCCCGCGGTGGAGACGTACCGCCGCGCCGAGGCGGGGGAGTTCGAGCTCATCACGCTCCCCGACCGCATCAACGCGCGCCCGCTTCCGAACGTCCGCATCGTGGACATGCGGCGGGAAGTCCGCCGCGGCAACCCCTCGCCCTTTTCCGCCCTTCTGCGCGAGCGGCTCTCCGCCTGCCTTGCGGAGGGCAACCAGGCGATCCTCTTCCTCAACCGAAGGGGGTATGCGCAGACCGCGCTCTGCCGCGACTGCGGCTATGTCGCCAAATGCGAGCGATGCGACGTCGCGCTCACCTACCACAGCGGGGAAAACTGCCTCAAATGCCACTACTGCGGGGCGCGCTATCGCATGCCCGCGGTCTGTCCCGCCTGCGGGGGGACCCGCCTCCGCTATGTCGGAACGGGCACGGAGCGGGTCGTGGGGGAGCTCTCCGAACTCTATCCCGCGGCGCGCGTGTTGCGCATGGATGCGGATACGACGAGCGGCAAGGAGGGGCACTACAAAATCCTGAAAAAATTCAGCGACCGCGAGGCGGATATCCTCGTCGGCACGCAGATGGTCGCCAAGGGGCACGATTTTCCCTCTGTGACCCTCGTCGGCATTCTCGACGCCGATATGAGCCTGCACTTTCCCGATTACAGGAGCGGCGAGCGCACCTTCCAGCTCATCACGCAGGTCGCGGGCAGGAGCGGGAGGGGAAGCGAGGCGGGCGAAGTCGTCTTGCAGACGTACGACCCCGAAAACTATATTCTCCGTTTCGCGTGCGCATACGATTACGCGGGGTTTTACCGGCGGGAGATCGGCATGCGCGAGGCGACGTGTTTTCCGCCCTTCGCAAAAGTCGTCCGCGTCATGGTCTCGGGCGAGACGGACGCCGCCGCGCTGGAATGCCTCAAAGAGGTCTACGAAAAACTCCGCGACATTTACACGGCGCATGCGGAGATGTTCCTGTTCTTCAACAAGATGCACGCGCCCGTCAAACGCATTCAGGGAAAATACCGCTATCAGGTGCTCATGCGGCTTTTGGACGGCGCGCCGCTCAAAGCCATCTACGCCGTATGCGCAGAGATAAAATACAAAAACGCGCTCGTTTGGGTGGAAGAAAACCCGAGCAATTTGAGCTGAATCGGAGGCAAATATGGTCCGTGAGATCTTACAGATAGGAGACCCCGTTCTCCGCCGAAAATGCGCGCCCGTAACCGCATTCGACGGCGCGCTCCATGCGCTTCTCGACGACATGCGGGACACGCTGAAAGAGGCGCAGGGCGCGGGGCTCGCCGCGCCGCAGGTGGGCGTTTCCGTCCGCGCCGTCGTCGTGGACGTCGAGGAGGGCTATTTCGAGTTCGTCAACCCCGTGTTCGTCTGGCAGAAGGGGGAGCAGGTGGGACCCGAAGGGTGTCTCTCCGTCGTGGGAAAAATGGGCACGGTGCGCCGTCCCGACAAGGTGAAGATCGTCTTTCAGGACAGGCGGGGCGACAAATATTCCATCGTCGCGCGCGGCTTTTTCGCCCGCGCCATCTGCCACGAGCTCGACCACCTCGACGGCATTTTGTATACCGATAAAGCGACGAACGTCCGCGCGGAGGACTGAATGAAAATCGTATTTGCGGGGACGCCCGAATTTGCGGTACCCCCCCTTCAAGCGATCAAAGAGGCGTACGGGGAGGACCTCGCCGCCGTCATAACCCAGCCCGACAGACCGCAGGGCAGAAAGGGCGTTTTAACGCCGCCCCCCGTCAAGGAGGAGGCGGAGCGCCTCGGCATTCCCGTGCTGCAATTTGCGCGCATCCGCGATCAGGTTTCCGAACTTGCGGGGCTCCATGCCGACCTCATGGTAACGTGCGCATACGGGCAAATTCTCACGCAGGAAGTTTTGGATCTCTTCCCCATGGGCGTGTGGAATATCCACGCGTCGCTCCTTCCCGCCTACCGCGGCGCGGCGCCCATCGCCCGCGCCCTCATCGACGGCGAACGGGAGACGGGCATAACCATCATGAAAACCGAGCTCGGGCTGGACACGGGGGACATGCTGCTCTCCGCAAGGACGCCCATCTACGACAGCGACGACTGCGGCACCCTCGAAGAGCGGCTCTCGCGCATGGCGGCGGAGCGCATCGTCGAGGCGCTCGACCTCATCGGGCAGGGCAAAGCCGTTCTCCGAAAACAGGGCGAGGGCTTCACCTGCAAGAAGGTGGAGCGCACCGAGGTGGACTTTTCCAAGTCCGCGCGCGAGGTGAGCTGTCTTATCCGCGGTCTCTCGCCCGCCCCCTTCGCCTATGCGCGTACGGGAGGGCTCACGCTGAACTTCTGGTTCGCGGAGGAAGTACCCTGCGAGGTGGACGCTCCCGCGGGCACGGTGATCGCGGCTTCCGCCAAGGAGGGGCTCGTCGTGAAGTGCGGCGAGGGCGCCGTCTCCATCGTCGAATTACAGCCCGCGGGCGGGAGAAGGATGTCCGCGCGCGACTTTCTCAACGGAAGAAAAATTCAAAAGGGGGTGCGCTTTGACCAACCTGTTTGACGAGCCCTACCGCGTTCTGACGCGGGTCTACCGCGACGGCGCGCATCTCAAAATCGCGCTCGCGGAGGCGCGCCTCGGCGAAAAAACGCGCGCGGGCACGGTCAAAACGGTCTACGGCGTGTTGGAGCGGGATGCCTATCTCTCCCTCTGCATCGATACGTTTGCGGAAAAACCGCCCAAGGCGGCGGTAAAGCTCATCATCAAAATCGCGCTTTGTTATCTTCTCTTTCAAGAAAAGCCGCGCCCGCTCGTTACGGATGCGGCGGTCTCCTATCTCAAAGAGATCGGAAAAGGGGGCGCGTCTGGGTTTGTAAACGCCTTTTTGCGCAACTTCGACGCGGCAAAGGTCGAACTTCCCGCGGGCGACGCGGGGCTCGCCGTGGAGAGCAACTATCCCGCGTTCGCGCTGAAAATGCTCCGCGCGGCGTACGGCGACAGGGCGCGGGACATCGCCCTCGCAAAAAGCCGCGGCGTCAGCGTGCGCTTTGCGCGCAACATGGAACAATATTTGGGGCGGGAGCACATCGACACGCCGTTCAAGGCGCTCAAAATCTTCAAAAATTTCGCGCGGGAGGAGGGGTTCGACCGCGGGGACTATACCTTCCAATCGGTGGGGAGCGTCGCGATCTGCGACGCCGTGGAGCCCTGCGAGAACCTGCTCGACGCCTGCGCCGCGCCCGGCGGGAAGTCTGTGCTCCTCGCGGAAAAGTGCGCCCGCGTTACGGCGTGCGACCTGCACCCGCACCGCGTCTCTCTCATCGAAAGCTATGCCCGCCGCATGGGCGCGGGGAACGTGAACGCGATGCAAAAGGACGCTACCGTGTTCGATCCCGCATGGGAGAGTTCGTTCGACGGCGTCCTGTGCGACGTGCCCTGTTCGGGGCTGGGCACGCTCGCCGAAAATCCCGATCTTTCCCTTTTCAAGCGGGAAGAGGACCTTGCGGGACTGAAAGAGACGCAGCTTGCCGTTCTTAACAACTGCGCGCGGTATGTCAAGCGGGGCGGATGCCTCTACTATTCCACCTGCTCCGTGCTCCCGTGCGAGAACGACGGGGTAGTCCAAGCGTTTTTGCGCGGGGAGGCGGCGTTTTCCGCCGAACCCGTTCTTTCCCCCCTCGAACACGAAAAAACGGCATACGGGGTACAGTTTTTGCCCGATACGGCGTTCGGCGCGGGGTTTTACGTCTGTAAAATGAGGCGGCTATGAAAAGCGTATTGCAGGATAAATCGCCCGAGGAGATCTCCGAGCTCGTTCTTGCGGCGGGGGAGAAGCCCTTCCGCGCCGTGCAGATCTTCGAGGGACTCGCAAACGGAAAAAAGATCTCCGAACTTCCCGTCCCGCCCGCTCTGCGGGCGCAGCTTACCGCGGCGTTCGAGGACGAGCCCGTCCGCATTGCGGAGACGTTCGTCTCGCGGGACGGCTCCGAAAAATTTCTCTTCGAGCTCGCGGACGGAAACCTCATCGAGGGCGTGCTCATGCGGTATAAGTACGGCAACACGCAGTGCGTTTCGACGCAGGTCGGCTGCCGCATGGGGTGCAAGTTCTGCGCCTCCACGCTGGGCGGGCGCATCCGCGATCTCACGGCTGGGGAAATTTTGGGGCAGGTCCTCGCCGTCAACCGCGCGGAGGGCGGAACGCGCAGGGAGCGCAAGATCACCAACGTCGTGCTCATGGGAAGCGGCGAGCCCTTCGACAATTACGATAACGTCGTGAAGTTCCTGCGCCTTCTCACGCGGGAGGGCGGGCTGGCGATGAGCGCGCGCAACATCTCCCTCTCCACCTGCGGACTGGTGCCCGAGATGCGGCGGTTCGCGGAGGAAAACATCCCGCTCAATTTAACGGTTTCGCTCCACGCGGTGACCGACGGGGAGCGCGCCCGCACGATGCCCATTGCAAACAGGTATAAGATCGCCGACATTTTCGAGGCGTGCGCCTATTATTTCGAGCGGACGGGGCGGCGGTATATCTTTGAATATACGCTCATCGCGGGGGAGAACGCCGACGAGGCGCACGCGCTCGCGCTTGCGAAACTCCTGCGGGGGAAGCCCTGCCACGTCAATCTCATCCGCCTGAATGCGGTAAAGGAGCGGCATCTCTGCGCGGCGGAGGAACGGGACGCCCGCGCCTTTCTCGCCGTCTTGGAAAAGAGCGGCATTTCCGCGACGCTCCGCCGCAGCATCGGCTCCGACATCGGAGGGGCCTGTGGTCAGTTAAGAGCGAAATTTCTCTCTTGACTTTCTTTTCGCGGAAAAGAAAATCAAGAAGGGGAGCGAGCGGGACATCTTTCGGCGGTCCGCCGCCGATGGTAAGCCCGCCTTGCACCGTAAGTTCCTGTGGGAAAATAAGAAGGGAGGAAAAACCATGAACATCAAAATTGCGCCGAGCATTCTCGCGAGCGACTTTTCAAAGGTCGGCGAGGCGGTAAAAAAATTGGAGGCGTGCGGCGCGGACTACGTGCATTGCGACGTGATGGACGGCAATTTTGTTCCGCCCATCACCTTCGGCGCGCAGATGGTGAAAGCCATCCGTCCGCACACCAAACTGCCCCTCGATTGCCACCTCATGGTTCTGCACCCCGAGACGCACATCGAGGATTTCGCGCGGGCGGGCGCGGACATCATCACCGTGCACGCCGAGGCGTGCGACATTCCCGCGCTGTTCAAGCAGATCTCCTCCTTCGGGGTGAAGAAGAGCGCGGTCATCAATCCCGAGACGGACGCGGAGAAACTTTTCCCCGCCGTGGACGCGGGCGCGGATATGCTCCTCCTCATGAGCGTGCACCCCGGCTGGGGCGGACAGAAGTTCATAGAGGGAACGCTGAAAAAGATCGAAATTGTCCGCAACTACTGCATAAAACACGGCGCGCCCGCGCTCGACATCGAGGTGGACGGCGGCATCACCGAGGAGAACGTGAAGGATGTCATCTCCGCGGGCGCGAACGTCATCGTCGCGGGGAGCACGGTGTTCCGCGCGCCCGACATGGCGGCGACCATAAGAAGGCTCCGCGGATGAGCGGCGGGCAAAAGCGCGCCGTAATTCTCCTCAACGGCGAACCCTACCGCGGGGAGATCGCTGCCGAGGGCGCTTACGTCATCTGTTGCGACGGGGCATACGCGTGGGCGAAGGACAGGGTGCGGATCGACGAGAATTTGGGCGATTTCGACTCCCTGAACGAAGTCCCGACCCCCGCGCCGCGCACGAAATTTCCCGCCGAGAAGAACGAGACGGACGGCGAACTCGCCGTAGACCGCGCGTTGGAGCTCGGCGCGACCGCGCTCGCCTTTTACGGCGGCGGGGGCGGGCGCGAGGATCACTTTCTCGGGAACTTGCACCTCCTTTATAAGGCGAAAGCGGCGGGCGCGGAGGAGACGGTTTTCAAAACCAACGGCGCGACGTTCTTCCTCTGCGGCGCGGGCGGGCAATGTTTTCCCTGCAAGAGGGGGCAAACCGTTTCGCTGTTGCCTTTCGGCGGCGACGCGCATATCATGAAGTTGGAAGGGCTGAAATACGCGGCGGAGGACTTGCGGCTTTGTTACGGCTCCACGCGCGGCATTTCCAATCTCACGACAAACGACGGAGACTTTTCGTTTCGGGTGAACAAGGGATATGTGCTCGTCATAATAAGCGAGGAGGGAACATGATCGTCTGTTTTAAGCCGCCCTATCCGTTGCGGCTCGTCCTTCGGCTGTTCTACAAAAAGAGATGAAATACATCGATCTGCACTGCGACGCTCTCACGAAGGAGGGCGCCGCTTCCGTCACCGCGGAAAGTTTGCGGGCGGGCGGATGCCTCTTGCAGTGCTTCGCCGCCTACACGCCCCGCGCCGATCTCGCCGAGACGCTCGCCCTCTGCGATAAGTTCGACGCCCTCGTCCGCGCCGAAGGATATCTCCCCGCGGAGGGGAACGGGGACGGCGTGCGCGCCCTTCTCACCGTGGAGAACGTAACGGCGCGCGATCTGTGCGGGCTCGACCTTCTCATCGCCCGCGGCGCGAAGATCATGGGCATTACGTGGAATTTCGCGAACGCGCTCGGCTTTCCGTGCGGCGACGGAAGGGGGCTCACCCCGTTCGGGCGGGACTGCGTCGAACGGATGGCGGAGCGGCGCGTCCTGCCGGACGTCTCCCACGGGAGCGACGCGCTCGTGAGAGACATCGCCGAGCTCTGCAATAAATGGGGCGCGCCGTTTGTTGCGAGCCACGCGAACGCGCGCGAGGTGTTTTTTCACCCCCGCAACCTCTCGGACGAGGGCGTCCGTGCCGTTGCGGAGAGCGGGGGCGTCGTCGGGCTGTGTTTCGTGGAGAAGTTTCTCGCGGCGGACGGCAGCGCGGCGGGACAGCGTTCGGCGATCTTGGCGCACGCGCGGCACATTGTGAAGACGGGCGGCGAGGAGGTTCTGGCACTGGGGAGCGACTTCGACGGCGCGCCCGCAAACGCGTACATAAAAAACCCCGCCGATATGCCGAAACTGCTTTGGGATTTGGAGCGGGCGTTCGGCGCGCGCATCGCGGAGAAGATTGCGTTTGGGAATGCAAAGAGGGTGCTGGGGCGGGTGCAACAATAGGGGCGGACCCCCGCCCCCACCCCTCCCCCTGACGCAGGGGGAGGGCAAGTTAAGGGGAATGCGCGTCGGGCTGGGATAATTTTCAAAAGTACTTGTAATTTGGTTTCCGATGTGGTATACTGATTGCGTCACACAAGTTTATATTTTTGGCGTATTGGGAACACAATCCAGGGCATTGTGTATCTCTTTTTCCCGTATGCCAAAATATTCGGAAAAACTTGTGTGACAACAATCGGAGATACCAACGCAGTGTGTCTTCGGTTGAAGGCACACTTTTTTTGTGCCCGGTTTTACTGCGGAAAAAAATTTTCGGAGGTAACAAATGAAGCACAAGTTTTGGTTGGGGCTGCTCACTTCGGCGACCTTGGTTACGTCGGCATTCGGGCTTGCCGCCTGCGGCGGCGGTGGAACGGGCGGCGGAACAGGCGGAGGCGGAGACAACGATCCGCCGTCCCCGCCTCCGCACACGCATACGTTTGCCTCAACATGGACATCGGACGAGGAATTCCACTGGCACGCGGCGACCTGCACGGACACGAATGAGCAGAAAGACAGGGCGGCGCACGATTACGAAAACGGCATTTGCAGCACCTGCAAGCATGCGCACGAAAATCACAACTACGAAAACGGCGAATGTACGGTATGCGGCTTGCCGCAACCTGCGACGGACGGGCTTGCCTATGAGCCTGCCGATGGGGGGTATACTGTGATCGGCATCGGCGAAGCAGAGGGGACGGAGATCGCCATCCCCGCGACCCACGAGGGCGAGGCAGTCGTTGCCATCGGCGATAAGGCGTTTCTCGGCGAAGAGATCGAGAGCATTATTATCCCCGCGAGCGTAAAGAGCATCGGGCAATATGCGTTCCAGAAGTCCTCGCTCCAAACGGTGACGCTTGCGGAGGGCTTGGAGACGCTCGGCTATTGCAGCTTTTCCAAGTGCAATTCGCTCACCGAGTTCACCGTGCCCGCGAGCGTGGAGACGTGGGGGACTTATGTATTTTGGGCGTGCGAAAACCTTCGGAAGGTCACCTTTGCCGACGGGTTGAAGCAGGTGGGAGAAAGCGCATTCTATCAGTGCCCCGCGCTGGAGACGGTCGCGTTCGGCGGCGGAAATATTCAGATCGGAGAGAAGGCATTTATGGAATGCACCGCACTTGCGCGGGTGGAGACGCCGAGCATCGCCGACTGGTGTTCGGTGAGTTTGAAAAACCGCGCCTATCGCGGCACGACGCCCTTTGAGTACGGCGCGACCCTCTATGCGGGCGGCAAGCCCGTCGTGGGCACGCTCACCATCCCCGAGGGGGTGACGAAGATCGCGGACTATGCGTTTTGGTTCTACCAAAAGGTGGACAGGCTCGTGCTCGCCGATTCCGTGGAGGAGATCGGAGAGGAATCCTTCGGACAGATGAACATCTATCACCTGACGATCGGAACGGGTTTGAAAACCATTGTGACGGGCGGCTATCATGATGCCGGCGGCTCGTTTGCGGGCTTCACGGGCTATAAGACGTGGGCGGGCATCATCGAGATCAACAACCGCTCCGATTTTGTCTTTGAAAATTACGACATCGGCGTCGTGGAGGTCTCCTCCGACGAGGAGTGCGGTAGGTTCGAGGAGCAGGGGGACTTCCGTTGGTACATCAACGAGAAACTCGACAGGGTCATTCTCTGCGCCTATACGGGCGAAGGCGTGTTCACCGAACTCCCTGCAAGTCCGCCCTACGGCGAAACGTACGAGATCGGGCGGTACTTTGCGCTGTTCAGCGGCTACGGAAGGGGCTCGAACTACTTCAACTACGAGGGCGCAAAGACTTCCTTTACCAACATCGAGCGGTTTGAAAAGCTCATCATTCCCGATTGTGTGACCAAAGTAGGCGAAAATGCGTTCTCGTGGGAGTATTTGACGCCGCACTTCACCACCATCGTGATTGGAAGTAAAGTAAAGGAAATCGGGGCGAATGCGTTCGGCTCGGGCATCTCGAAGATCACGAACCTGTTCTACCACGGGGAAGAGGCGCAGTGGAGCGAGGTCGTCTGCGCGGACGAGGCGTTCGGCTCCTTCAAATATCCCTCGCAGGCGTATTTTTACAGCCAAGCGCAGCAGGAGGGAAGTTATTGGCATTACGACGGAAGCGGCGAGCCCGTCAAGTGGTAAAAAGTACAAAAAAGCGCCGCGGCAATTTGCCGCGGCGCTTCCGTTTTGCAAGTTAAACTCTCTCTACCTTGTCGCTTTTCAGACATCTCGCGCAGACGTAACCGGTCTCCGTTTTACCGTCCTTCATATAGGTAACTTTTTGGACGTTCGCCTGAAACGTTCTTCTCGTCTTGCGGTGCGAATGGCTCACATTGTTGCCGGACGTTCTGCCCTTCCCGCAAATACTGCATACTCTCGACATATTTTCACCTCCGAGCGGTAACATTTCCGTTTGTGCGGCGCGCTTGCGCCGAAACAACGTAACTATGATAGCATTTCGCCGAAAAAAAAGCAATTAAAAACGGGGGCGTTCCCGTAAAAAATTTTACCGAATATGGAAATTTTTTTGAATATCGCTTGCAAATTGTGCGCCGATAGGGTAAAATAAGTTTGTTTGGGACAGGAGTAAGGTTATGTCGGTAAGCACGAGCAACGCATACGGAAAAATTTCCATCTCCGATCTGGCGATCGCGAAGGTGGCTTCTCAGGCTGCGATCGAGAGCTACGGCATCGTCGATACCGTCGCGCGCCGTTTTACCGATACGCTTGCCGAACTCCTCAAAAAAGACGCGGGAGGCAAGGGCGTCAAGATCACGACGTCCGGCAACCGTATTTATATCGACGTTTATGTCCTTATAAAATACGGCGTTTCCATCGAAGCTGTCGCGGAATCGCTGAAAAGCTCGGTGAAATACAAGGTTGAACGGTTTACGGGCATGATCGTAGACACCGTGAACGTCAACGTGATGGGGCTCAAATTATAATTCTCCGCCAACGCGTTTTTGCATCAAGTTAAGGAGTTATCATGCAAAAAACGATAAATTGCGCCATGTTCAGGAAGATGGTCCTGGTGGGCGCGAAGATGTTAGAAAACAATCGGGCGAAGGTGGACGCGTTGAACGTCTTTCCCGTGCCCGACGGCGATACGGGTACAAATATGTCGCTGACCATCCAGTCGGCGGTAAAGGAGCTCTCGGGAAACGCCTCGAACAGTTTCGTCGAGGTGTGCGATTGCGTCTCCAAGGGGGCTCTTCGCGGCGCGCGGGGCAACTCGGGCGTCATTTTGTCGCAAATTTTCCGCGGCATTTGCTCTGTCCTCCGCGACGGAAAGCCCGAAGTGGATACCAAAACGTTCGCAAAAGCGCTCGATCAGGGCACGAAAGTCGCCTACAACGCGGTCGCCATTCCCAAGGAAGGCACCATTCTCACCGTCGTGCGCTATATGTCCGAATTTGCGGTGAAGAACGCGGGCAGGCACAAGGATTTTGAAACGTTCCTCCCCGCCGTCATCGAGGAAGGGGACAAGGCGCTCGCCAAGACGCCCGATCTTCTCCCCGTCTTAAAAAAGGCGGGCGTCGTCGATTCGGGCGGCGTCGGGCTCATGACGATCATGCGCGGGTTCCAAGCCGCGCTCATGGGGGACGAGATCGTCTCCGAGGTGCAAACGGAAGCCGCCAACGCCGCGCAGTCCATGGATGCCGACTTCGGCGACAATTCGGACATCATCAATATGGACCTCGGCGAGATCCAATTCGCCTACTGTACCGAATTTTTCGTCATCAATCTCAAAAAGAGCACGACGCTCGCCGATATCGATAAGCTCCGCGAAAATCTCATGGCGATCGGCGATTCCGTCATCTGCATCGGCGACCTCGAAATGGTGAAGGTGCACGTCCACACGAACAGCCCCGGCGTCGCGCTCACCTATGCGCTCGAACTCGGCGAGCTGGACAGACCGAAGATCGAGAACATGCTCGAACAGAACAGGGCTCTGCGCGCCAAGCGCGAGGCGGAAAAGAAGGATCAGGGCATGCTCGCCATCTGCACGGGCAAGGGCATCTCGGATATTTTCAAGGATCTCTTCGTGGACCGCGTCATCGAGGGCGGGCAGACGATGAACCCCTCCGCCTCCGACATCGCGACGGCGGTGCAGAAGATCAACGCGGACAACGTGTTCGTGTTCCCCAACAACAAGAACATCATTCTCGCGGCGGAGCAGGCGAAGGCGCTCGTGGAGAACCGCACCATTCACGTCATTCCCACCAAAAACGTCCCGCAGGGCTTCGCGGCGGCGCTCTCCTTCTCGCCCGAGGCGAGCGCGGAGGAGAACAAGACGAATATGATCCATTCGCTCGACAACGTGAAGGCGGGGAGCGTTACCCACGCCGTCCGCACGACGAGCGTAAACGGGTTCAACATCAAGGAAGGGGACATCATCGGGCTGGACGATAAAAAGATTCTCGCCAAAAGCGACTCCATCGACGAGACCGTGCTCGCCCTTCTGGATAAACTCAAAGAGGACTATCACGAGGTCATCACCCTCTATTACGGCGAGGGCGTGGAGGAGGCGGACGCCGCCGCGCTCGCGGAAAAAGTGCGGGAAGCGTTCCCCGATTGCGACGTGGATTACCACTCCGGCGGGCAGCCCGTCTACTACTATCTGCTTTCTCTCGAATGAGAAAAAGGCGGGCTGCGCGGCCCGCCTTTTTGATTTGTCCCGCCCTTCGTGGAAATAAATAAATTGAATATTTTTTGAGAGTATTTCAATAGAATGAAAATCACTGCACTGCGTTGCGTTACGGAGAAGCGCGCCAAGGAATTTTCCAAACTCGGCATCACGGACGTTGCCTCGCTCGTCCGCTATTTTCCGCGCGCCTATCTGGATATGACGCACCGCGTCTCGGTGCGGGAGGTGTTCCACAACGAGACCGCGCTCGTCGCGGCGCGGCTCGTCTTTGTGGAGCCCGTCCGCTACACGGGGCGCGTCAAGCTCGTGCGCGCCCGCCTCGAACAGGACGGCGACGCGTTCACGGCGGTGTGGTTCAACATGCCCTATCTCGCGGGGAGATTGAAGGAGGGGGAATACCTCTTTTACGGGCGGGTGCAGAATAAGTTCGGACAGGTCTCCCTGATCAATCCCACCTTCGAGCCCCTCGAAAAAAACGCCCGTCTCAAAGGGCTCGTCCCCGTCTATCCGCTCCGCGGCGCGCTCACCCGCCGCGCCGTGCGGGACTGCGTCGCCGCCGCACTCAAAGCGGAGCCGCCCGTCTCCGTCATTCCCGCGGCGTTGCAGCAAAAATACGGGCTTTCCTCCCTTTCGGAGGCGTTTTCGCACGTTCATTGCCCCCCGGACGTCCGCACGTTGCGGGAAGCGTCCGAGCGGATCGCCCTCGAAGAGTACTTCACGCTCATCGCGGCGTTCAAGCTCATCAAGGGGGACGGCAAGGAGGAGCGGCGCCGCCGCTACACCGTCTCCGAACGGGATGTCGCGCGCTTTGAAGGGCGGTTTCCCTTTGCGTTCACGGCGGGACAGCAGGCGGCGGTCCGCGCCGTCTACGACGATCTGCACGCGCCCTTCCGCATGAACAGGCTCCTCCAAGGGGACGTCGGGAGTGGCAAGACGGCGGTCGCGCTCGCGGGCATTTTTATGGCGGTGGAGAGCGGATTTCAGGCGGTCTACCTCTCCCCGACGGAGGTGCTCGCCGCCCAGAACTGCGCCGTCCTGCGCAAAATTTTCCCCGACCGCCGCGTCGCCTACCTCGCGGGCGGATCTCCCGCCAAGGAGAAACGGGAGATCAAGGAAGCGCTCGCGCGCGGGGAGATCGACATTCTCTGCGGCACGCACGCCGTGTTGCAGGCGGACGTCCGCTTTCGGGAACTCGCCTTCTGCGTGTGCGACGAACAGCACCGTTTCGGCGTGGCGCAACGCAATAAATTGAGTGAAAAAGGAGAGGGACCGGACGTTTTGGTGATGTCCGCAACGCCCATTCCGCGCACGCTCTCGCTCATCTTTTACGGCGATCTGGACGTTACGGTCATACCCGATAAGCCCAAGGAGCGGCAGGAGATCGCGACGGCGATCGTCCCGGAGCGCAAGTATGACGATATGCTCGCCTACGTGCGCGCGGAGACGAAGAAGGGGCGGCAGGCGTACTTCGTCTGCGCCAAGATCGAGGACGACGAGGGGCAGGTAACTTCCGCCTGCGAACTCTATGAGGAACTGCGCGGAAAGCTCCCCGACGTGCGCTTCGCTCTCCTCCACGGCAAGATGAAGGAGAAGGATAAGACCGCCGTCATGGAGGCGTTCAAGCGCAAGGAATACGATTGTCTCGTCTCCACCACGGTCATCGAAGTGGGCGTAGACGTCCCGGACGCCACCGTCATGGTCATCTGCAACGCGGAGCGGTTCGGGCTCTCCCAGCTCCACCAACTCCGCGGCAGAGTGGGGCGGGGGAGCGAAAAGAGCTGGTGCTTCCTCCTCTTCGGCGGCGGGGGCGAGGAGGCGCTCGAACGGCTGAACATCTTAAAGACGACGACGGACGGCTTCAAACTCGCCGAGAAGGACCTCGAACTGCGCGGCAGCGGCGACTTCTTCGGCACCCGCCAGAGCGGAAAATTTCTGAACGACATCAAGAATTTGCGCTATTCCTCGGAGGTCATCTTTACGGCGAAGAAGCTCGCCGACGAGGCGCTTGATCGCCGCATGGATTACGAAACCATCAGGGAAGCGGCGATGAAAAAGTACGAGAGCCTCAAAGACGTGGTTTTGAACTGAAATAAAAAAATGCGCCCGCGTGCCGATGCACGCGGGCGCATTGTTATTGAAAAATCAAAGGGAACCGGTCGCAATGACGCAGCCCGCGACGAACAGGAAAAAGAGCACGATCCCCGCGAGCACGATGGAGACGATGGCAAAGATGCGGTCCCGCTCCTCCCCTTGGCGGAAGAGGACGGCGATCCCGAGGCAAACAGCGGCGAGCCCGGGCAGAATGGAAGCCGCGCTGACGATGTAGAGCAAGATGACAGAAGCGGCATAGGTATAGAAGAAAGCGCCGAATATAATGCCCGTCACGAACGAGAAGATGGCGAGGAACAGCGCGATCGCGCCGAGAGGGGACGGCTGCCCGTCCGCCTGCGCCGCGGGCTTTTGGGCGGGCTTCACGCCCGTGGGCGTGCCGCATTCGGGGCACATCAAGGCTTCATCGGAAAGTTCCTTTCCGCAGTGTCTGCAATACATATTTTTTCCTCCGAAAGTTTGTTGTATCGGCGATATTATAACATAGCGGAATGAATAAATCAAGCATTGCCTTGAAATTTTCTCCGTAAGAAAAGACCCCCGCGGACGGTCCACCGTCCGCGGGGGGGGCTCATACAGTACGGAAATCAATAATAGTAATCGTAGTAATCATTATAGGGGACGCTCAAAAATACGGCATAGATGATGAAGCAATAGAAGAGCGCAACGGCGGAGAGTACGATGCCCGTGATCGCAAGTCCGCGCGCGACGCCGTCCCCGTTCTTCTTCGCCTCTCCCAATCCGAAGATGCTGAAAATAAGCCCCGCAAGCCCCGGCAAGATCGCAAGGGTATCGGTCGTCCCCAAACGACCGAAACACATTTCGATCGTAACAAGGACGAACGTCGCGACGAAGCAAATGATCGAGAGGACAAATCCCGTTACGGCGCAGGTCCGTTTTTGAGGGGTCCCCGAGATCCGTTCGGGTTTACGGGCGGAACCCTTCTCCGTCGGCGTCCCGCAGTCGGGACACATGATGGCTTCATCGGAAAGTTCTTTTCCACAGTGTTTGCAATACATAGTTTCTCCTCCGTGAGTTATTGTTGTCTGAATTATATCACAACTTTTGTTGTATGTCAAATTTTTCACAAGAATAGTTGTAAACTTTTTTTGTGGAGATCAGATTTTCGGAAAACTTGAAAGCGTTCAGGAAGGAGCACGGTCTTTCGCAGGGGAAGCTCGCGGAAGCGGTGGGGGTAACCCAGCAGTGCGTCAGCAAATGGGAGCGGGCGGACGGCGAGCCGACGCTCACATACCTGTGGAAACTTGCCGATCTTTTCGGCGTCTCCATCGACGTTTTGTGCGGCAGAACAGAGTGGTGAAAGGGGACCGCCCGCCGCGGTTTTCCCGCGGCGGGCGGCGTTTTCCCATCGCGGCTCGGCGGAAAACGGTTGACAATTTTGCGGCGCGGGTATAATATAATAGAGACGAACGTCGCATTCGGGCCTGTTTCGGATTCGATTGCAAGCGGATATCGTCGGACGCACGTCGGAGGCTCGGCTCCGTAAAAACGGAAAAATTTTAATTGCTGACGAAAAATCCAGCAGACGCGCTTCCGCGCGCAGGGCTTCGGCTCGCCGCGTAGCGCTTGCGGCGTAACTTTTTACGCTCCGTCCTCCCCGCGTTGCCTACGGCGCGGGAGCAGGGCGTCAATCGAGTAGGGAACGTCGTTTTGCGGTTGGCTTCCCCCGCAGAGCGATGAATTTCGGAAGCATGCCATCGGAAAGGTTGTCCGCGGACTTTTCGACGGCGAGACCGACCACGGACTAAACGTGTAGTGTCCACGGTTGAACCTTGTAAGACCGGAGTTCAATTCTCCGCAGGTCCACCATACTGCCGCACATATGCGGCGCAATACGGTGTCAAACTCCGCTTGCCTCGGGTCATTTACGCCCGGTAAACTCCCCGTCGGCAATGCTCGTTTTCCTTGTCTTGCTTGCATCTCTGCGGCAGAAAGCGGGTGCGGATTTCACCGACAAGTCTCCCAAGCGAAAGGGCGGGGCAAAAAGCCACGCCCTTTCGCTTGGGAGAAAAACGAACGCCGTCTCGCCGCATGCGGCGAGGCGGCGATTTTTCCGCGATCGGTTGATTTTTTCCCGAAACGTGCTATAATGGCGTCAGAAAAATTCCGAGGAGAACCGCATGAAGAAAGTAACTGTAATGGTGCTCGGCTACGGGGACAGGGGGCGCGCTTACACCCGATACGCGCTCGAACATCCGGAGAGAATGCAAGTCGTCGCGATCGTCGAACCGGACGAATACAGGCGGGAGGAGGCGAGAAAAACGCTCTCCATTCCGCCCGAGAACTGCTTTTCGGATTTGGAGACGGCGCTCGCCCGCGGCAAGATCGCGGACGCCGTCATCAATGCGACGATGGACCGTCTGCATGTCGCGACCGCGATGCCCCTTCTCGGGCTCGGCTACGACATGCTGCTTGAAAAGCCCGTTACGAGTTCGCGAGAGGAGCTCGTCGCGCTCAAACGCCGCGCGGACGAATGCGGCTGTAAACTCATGGTCTGCCATGTGCTGCGGTATACGCCCTTCTATTTGCGCATCAAAGAGATCCTTCTCTCGGGGGAGATTGGAAAGATCTTCTTCCTCGATACGAGCGAGATGGTGGGCGTCGCGCACGCCTCCGCCTCCTATCTCCGCGGGAAATGGCGGAACAGGGCGGCGTGCGGTTCCTCCATGTTGCTCGCGAAATGCTGCCACGATCTGGATCTGCTCTGCTGGTTCATGGCGGGGAGCGTCCCGGAGACGGTGGCGAGCTTCGGCGGGCGGGAATATTTCGTTCCCGAGAACGCGCCCGCGGGGGCGGGAACGCGCTGTCTCGTCGATTGCCCGTTGGAGCCCGCGTGCATGTATTCCTGCCGAAAGCTCAGCCTCGACAACAATTTCTTCCCGCAATACCTTCTCGCGGGCTTCCATAAGCCGTACGGGGAAATCACACTCGCGGAGCGGTACGAGGACTTGCGCGACCGCTCGCCCTTCGGCGAATGTATTTGGAAGACGGATGGCGACGTGGTAGACAGGCAGTCCCTCCTTTTGCGTTTTTCGGACGGGACCGTCGCGGTGCACAGCATGGTGAGCGCGGTCGCCCGCCCCGGACGGAAGGTGCACATCGTGGGGTCGAAAGGGGAGATAGACGGCTTTTTCGAGGACAACGCCTTTACCGTCCGCCTGTACGAGCCGAAGTCGGGGCTCTACACCGAGCGGAAAGAGGTCATCACGGGCATTCGCGAGGACGACGGGCACGGCGGCGGAGACAGCCGCATCTCCGAAGATTTCGTCAATCTCGTCGCGGGAGAGCCGCGCTCCGTCTCGTCCACGGTGATCGGGGATTCGCTCAACGGGCATTTCGCGGTGTTCGCGGCGGACGAGGCGATGGAGACGGGTCGGGTCGTAAACGTCGACCCCGTAAGATGAATTTTAGGGATCATTGTCCCTTTACTCTGTCTGAAAACGCTCCGTCATTTTCGGAAGCGTGAGGGGGGCAGATCTGATTGAAAACGCACTTCCATTTCAAATAAAAACAAGCAAGAGGGTATCTTGCTTGTTTTTATTTGAAAACCGAAAGAGTAACTACCCAATCAACACTCCTCTTTTTTCTCTTTCATATACTTGCGAAGAATGAGATTGATAAATTGCGAGAGGGAACGGTCGTCTTTTTCTGCCTCGGCTTTCAATTCGGGCAAAAGATCGCTGTCGATCGTAATGCTGATTTTTTCTTTCAAAGGTTTCATAGGCTCTCCTTTGAGCAAATTATAACAAAAATCCGATTTTTACTTGACATATAGTATAAAGTAGTATAAAATACTACTCAAATTAGGAGCGGAACGATTATGAAATACAGAAAGAAAAAGCGACTCGCGTGGCTGTTGCTTTCGGCACTAACAGTATTTTTGATGGTTTTCTGGTTTACAGGTTGCGATCTCGGCGAGGGAGAAACGCCCGAAGGGAACGATGAACCGCGATCGATCGAACTCACGATGGACAACTACGACTATTATTTGTCCATCGACACGGTGTGTACCTCGTCGACTGTGCTTGGGGGTGGAAGAATGCAGATATGGTCGTATAAAGTTACGATAATGGGCGCCATAAGCGGGATATATGAGAATTGCAGTTTGTTCTATCGGCAGAACGGGGAAGAAATTGAGCACGAAGTAAAATTGAATGCGGCGGGATATGCCACGTTCAGTTATAGCATAACAAGTGGTATGGCCCATGATACAGGATTGCTTTCCTATGTTCGCGTGCAGGGAAAAATACTGATTTGAGGAAAGAAGCGAGAAGGGAGGAATTAT
Organism: uncultured Clostridia bacterium; assembly: GCA_947624965.1. Lineage (GTDB taxonomy): Bacteria > Bacillota > Clostridia > Christensenellales > Borkfalkiaceae > Gallimonas. The sequence continues at coordinate 13,135 of CANQMN010000012.1, read as the reverse complement.
GAAAGCGTTGATAAAATGCTCGAATTGCGGCGGAACGGATTTTAAGCGCACAACGATCGGAACGATTCTTGCAACAGAGGGGCACTTTCACGTAAACGCGTATGCCTGCGAGGCTTGCGGACATATTGAATTGTTCGCACCCGAATCAGACCGCTATGCCGAAGAACTGCGGAAACAGGAAGCGCTTCGTCGCGCGGAAGAAGAACAGAAGCGTAAGCGAGAAGCGGAAGCGAAACAAAAACGCAAAGAAGAATTGCTGAAAATCATCAACGACGAAAACAGCACCGTGAAGCAAGTAAGAGAAGCGCAAAAAGAATTGGATAACTTGACCCATCGGTGCGGTTTTCATATGTAGCGTCAAGATCCACGGTTGCATCCCCCGATTGAAGCGGCGTTGCAAACACGCCTTCGGAAGGGCAACAAAAGGGACGCTTCCCGCAACTTTGCGGGGGCGTTTTTGTTTATTGCGCACGAAATCGGGGAACGATTCATATAACGGAGTATGAAGATCCTCACAGCGTTTTATTTTACGGGAACGGGAAACACGCGCTATATCGTCGATCGGCTGTGCGGCAAACTCTCGGCGGAGTTCCGCGTGCGGACATACGACGTTGCGCGCGGAGGGGACTATGCGGCGCAGATGCGGGAGAGCGATCTTATCCTGCTCGCGTTTCCGATCTACGGTTCCGCGCCGCCCATTCCGATGCGGGAATTCGTCCGTGCGCACGCAAAGCATTTTGCGGGGAAGCGCGTAGTCATCGCCGAGACGCAATACTTTTTCTCGGGCGACGGGGCGGCGAGCCTCGGGCGCGCGGTGGAGCGGTACGGCGGCAAGGTCGTCGGCGCGGAGCATTTCAACATGCCGAACAACTTGTGCGACTGCAAGACGTTCCCCGTCCGCAACGGCAAGGAGCTCGAAAAGACGCTCGCGCGCGCAGACGGGCGGGCGGACGCCTTTGCCGCGCGCATTCTGCGGGGAAAGGCGAAGCGGAAGGGGTTCCGCCTCCTCCCGCACGCGGTCGGGCGGTATTGCCAGCGCAAATATTTTCTCCGCTCGGAGGGGGAGAAGCGGAAAAAACTCAAAGTGGACGCCGCCCGCTGCGTCGGGTGCGGCGCATGCGTGGGGAAGTGCCCCGTCGGCAACCTCGTCTTGGAGGAGCAAAAAGCCGTGCCCCTCGGGAAGTGCGTGCTGTGCTACCGTTGCGTCAATCTGTGCCCGCGCAAGGCGATCACCCTGTTCGGCAAGGAGCCCCCTTCGGCGCAGTATAAGGGACCCGTTCTCAAATAGTTTCGTCCCGCCCCGTTCGGGGCGGGATCTTCTTGTTCTGCGCGTGCGGCGCAGAGGGGAAACATTCCAAATATAGTTAAAACACTTGCTCTCGACCGCAAAATATGGTATAATACCCCTGTAATATTGTTATCTTACGAGGTATTCATGGCTGAACAGCATTACGACGCGAGCGACATCACCATTCTCGAAGGATTGGAGGCGGTCCGCCTCCGTCCCGGCATGTATATCGGCTCGACGGGCGCAAGGGGGCTTCACCACATTCTCTGGGAGATCGTCGACAACGCCATCGACGAAGCCGCGAACGGCTTTGCGGATAAGATCGATATCCGCCTCTACAAGGACGGCAGCGCCTCCGTGGAGGACAACGGGCGGGGCATTCCCACCGACATCCACCCCAAGACCAAGGTCTCGGGCGTGCAGGTCGTCTTTACCCAGCTCCATGCGGGCGGAAAATTCGACGAGCACAACTACTCCTTCTCGGGCGGCTTGCACGGCGTGGGGGCATCCGTCACCAACGCCCTCTCCAAGTGGCTCAATGTGCGCGTCTGCAAGGATGGCAAGACGTGGCAGATGGGCTTTCATTCGTACTACGACGAAAAGAAGGGCAAGTACGAATCGGGCGTTCCCACGGGTCCCTTGACGGATATGAAACAGCACACCAAGCGGCACGGCACGTTTGTGCATTTCATGCCCGACGACGCGGTGTTCTCCACCGTCGATTTCTCGCTGGAAACGGTACAGCGGCGGCTCCGCGAGCTCGCCTTCCTCAACAAGGGGCTCTCCATCACGCTCACCGACGAGCGCATCACGCGCAACGAATACCTCGCGCAGGGCGACGGGGAGGAGGAAACGCCCGAGGGGAACGTGCAACTCGACCTCATGGGCGCGACCGAGCCGTACTCCGTTACCTACCGTTACGACGGGGGCATTGCGGACTTCGCCGCCTTTTTGAACAAAGATAAGACCAAACTCTACAACAAGCCGCTCTATTACCGCGGCGAGCGGGACGGCATCTTGGTGGAGTTCGCCATTCAGCACTCCTCCGAATACGCCGAAAATCTCTTTTCCTTCGTCAACAACATCCCCACGCCCGAGGGCGGCTTCCACGAAGTCGGGTTCCGCTCGGGGCTCACGCGCATGCTCAACGACTACGCGCGGGACAACAAACTCATCAAGGACAAGGACCCCAATTTCCTCGGCGACGACTTCCGCGAGGGGCTCACCGCCGTTCTCTCCGTCAAGATGAAGAACGTGCAGTTCGAGGGGCAGACCAAGACCAAGCTCGGCAACCCCGAGGCGAAGTCTCCCGTCGAAGCGGTGACGGTGGAGGGGCTCAAAGCGCTCGCCGCCGATCCAAAATTCCGCCGCGCGTTCGAGGAGATCATCAAAAAAGCGCAGGGGGCGGCGCGCGTGCGCATCGCGGCGCGGCAGGCAAAGGATACCGCCCGCGCCAAGAACAGCATCGATAATCTCACCCTTGTCGGCAAACTTGCCGCCTCCACGGGCAAAAAGCCAGAACTCAACGAGCTCTTCATCGTGGAGGGCGACTCGGCGGGGGGGACCGCAAAACAGGCGCGCATCCGCTCCTTCCAAGCCATTCTTCCCCTGCGCGGAAAGCCCCTGAACGTGGAGAAAAAGCGGCTCGACCAGGTCCTCGCGAACGAGGAGATCCGCACGATGATCTCCGCGCTCGGCGCAGGCATCGGGAGCGATTTCAATCTCGATAAGCTCAACTACCACAAGGTCATCATCCTCTCGGATGCCGATCAGGACGGCTTCCATATCCGCTGTATTCTTTTGACCTTCTTCTTCCGCTATATGCGCCCGCTTGTCAACGAGGGGCACGTCTACATCGGCATGCCGCCCCTCTACAAGGTGTACAAGCCGAATTCGAGCGTGGAGGAATACGCCTACGACGACGCCGAGTTGCAGGAGAAAATAGAAAAGGTGGGGCGGGGATATCTCATCCAGCGGTACAAGGGGCTGGGCGAGATGAGCGCCGAACAGCTCTGGAAGACGACGATGGACCCCGAGCGGCGGAACCTCACGCAGGTCACGGTGGAGGACGCCGTCGCCGCCGACGCGATGATCGCCACGCTCATGGGCGACAACGTGGACGGCAGAAAGGAATTTTTGAACCGTCATGCCAACTTCAACAAAGAGGACGCGTTCATGGACAGAGTGAAGATGAAGAAGGAGGACGGCAATGAAGAAGAATGAGGCGGCTGTGCCCGTACCCAAGGGAAACTTATACGTAACCCCCCTTGAAGACGTACTTCCGCAGGCGATGCTGCCGTATGCGGAGTTCGTCATTCTCGACCGGGCGCTCCCCCGCGTGGAGGACGGGTTGAAACCCGTGCAGAGGCGCATTCTCTATACGATGGCGGAGATGGGGCTCACGCCCGATAAGCCGCACAAAAAATCGGCGCGCATCGTCGGCGACTGCATGGGCAAATACCACCCGCACGGCGACAGTTCGGTGTACGACGCGATGGTGCGCATGGCGCAGGATTTCAACATGGGCAGAACGCTCGTCAACGGGCACGGCAATTTCGGCTCGGTGGACGGCGACCCCGCCGCGGCGATGCGCTACACCGAGGCGCGGCTCGAACCCATCGCGCTCGAACTCTTGCGCGATCTCGACAAGAACACCGTTCCCTTCTCGCTCAACTTCGACGATTCGCTCAAAGAGCCGGACATGCTCCCGGGGCGGTTCCCCAATCTGCTCGTAAACGGCTCGTCCGGCATCGCGGTGGGGCTCGCGACGAACATTCCGCCCCACAACCTCGGCGAGTGTATCGACGGCGTCGTCGCCTATATCGACAACCCCCGCATCAAGCTCGGCGAACTGTGCAAATATATTCCCGCGCCCGATTTCCCCACGGGGGGCTACATCATCGCGAACGAGCTCGAACAGGCGTACAGAACGGGCAAGGGCAAGATCACCCTCCGCGCAAAGATGCGCGTAGAGGAAGGGGACAACGAAAAAAAGAAGAATTTCGTCATCACCGAGCTTCCCTATCAGGTGAACAAGGCGAACCTCTTGCGCAAGATCGCCGAACTCAAAGAGGAGAAGAAGGAATTCGAGCCCATTCTCCGCGTTACGGACGAGAGCGACCGCAGCGGCATGCGCGCCGTCATCGAAGTGCGCGCCGACGCCGACGTCGCCCGGCTCGAAGCCGCGCTTTGGCGGTACACCGATCTCGAAATCACCTTCGGCATGAACATGGTGGCGATCGCGGACGGAAAGCCCAAGACGCTCGGACTGATAGACATCGTGCGCTACTACGTCGAGTTCCAGCGCAACGTCGTGCTCCGCCGCACCCGCTTCGATCTGAATCGGGCGAAGGAGCGCTGCCATATCCTCGAAGGGCTCATCATCGCGGTGCGCAACATCGACGAGGTCATCAAAATCATCAAGGGCGCGGAATCCACGGCGGATGCGCGCGATAAGCTCCGCACGCGGTTTTCCCTCTCCGAACGGCAGGCACAGGCGATCCTCGATCTGCGCCTCGCGCGGCTCACCAAGCTCGAAGTGTACAAGCTCGAAGAGGAGCTGAAAGAGCTCAAAGCGCTCATCGAGCAGCTCACGGCGATCGTGAACAGCCAGCGGCTGCAATACGGCGTCGTCAAGGAAGAATTGCTCGAAATCAAAAAGAAGTACAAAACGCCGCGGAAGTCCATCCTCGTGTACAAGGCGGAGGATGCGAACGCGGAGCGCGCGGACGTGCGCGAACCGGGGACGCCCGCGCTCCTCTGCATCACGGCGGACGGAAAGTTCAAGTGCCTTTCGGAGAAGAACTTCAACCTCTCCGAAAAATCCGTCGAGGGCAAGTCTCGGCGTTCCGCCGTCATCGTCGCGAGCGAGCGCCTGCTCTCGGACGAGCCCGCCGTCCTCATCTCGGACAGGGGCAACTGCTTCCGCCTCATCGCGGGCGACTGCGCCAAAAAATTCGGCGAGGAGGGGTACAAGCTCGCCGACCTCTTCGAGGAGGCGGATAAAAAGGAGCGCCCCGTCGCGGTGTTCCGCTCGGGCGCGGAGGAGGGGAACCTTCTGTTCGTCACGAAGAAGGGGCTCGTCAAGCGCACGGCGCGGAGCGAATTTAACGTCGGCAAGCCCTTCTTTACGGGGATGCGCGTGGACGCGGACGACGCGCTCCTCTCCGTCTTCCCCGATTGGGAGGAGGAGGGCGTAACGCTCTTCTTCGTAACGCGGAACGGCATGTGCCTCAACGCGAAGAAAAACGATATCCCCTGCTACGGCAGGGCGTCCAACGGCGTAAAGGGCATCAGCTTGCGGGAGGGCGACGAGGTCTTGTTCGCCGCGCAGATCGACGGCGAGGGCGAGATCGTCATCGCGATCGAGGGGGGCAGATACAAGCGCGTCATCGCGGCGCAGATCGATCCCCTCAACCGCAACTGCAAGGGCGTGAAGATCGCGACGCTTAAAGAGGAAAAGATCTTCTTCGCCGATTATGTTACGGTGCCGTATCTGCTCGCCGTCGTAACGGAGGACGGCACGATGACGGAGATCTCGACGGAGGACGTCCCCATCGATACGACGCTGACGCGCGGCAGACCGCTCAAATCGGCAAAGTGGACGGCAAAGGAAATTTACGCGATGAAATACCGCAAAGCGGACGACTGACGCGCCGCGCCCGAATTGTCCCGCTCCGTACTAAACCTCGGATAATCGACATAGATATAAGTATCCTTTGTCGAAAAAGGGGGAAAAACGGATGTGGGAATATATCGCGGAGCGCGCGCGGCGGAACGGGGCGTATATCGCGGAGACGGGTTGCACGGTGCGCGCCTGCGCGGCGCACTTCGGCGTGAGCAAATCCACCGTGCATACAGAGGGAACATTACCGAACGGTTTGTGTGGGTGGTGGAATAAGGCATAGCAAAAAGCGACTAACCTCGAATTGTTTTCGAGGTTGTCGCTTTTTTGGGTTCAAGAAATTTCTTTTGATTATGCGACTGCACATAAGGGCCGGAATAAAAGAGAGATTATATAATTGCGTTTCAAACTCGCTCGAAAAAATTTTATCTTTCGACAAAAGTCGTTTGAAAAAGTTTTTATATTTTTTCTAAACTCCATTGAAAAAGTTTTCGCACCGTGGTATAATGGTACTGTAAAAAGCAAAGAGGTGCGGTATTGTGCTAAAAAGAAAGATCGAAAACGTTCTGAAAGAATGGAAAAATACCCCGAACAAAAGCCCGCTCATCATCAAGGGGCAACGGCAGTGCGGCAAGACCTTTTCGGTGAGAAGGTTTGCGGAGGAGAACTACAAGCACGTCGTCTATCTGAATTTCCTCAAAAATCCAAACTACGTTTCCATTTTCAACGGCTCGCTGGAAGTGGACGACCTCATCATCATGATGTCCGCGCTCCTCGGCGACGAGGCAATCTTTGTGCCGCACGAGACGATCATCATTCTCGACGAAATTCAGGACTGTCCCGAGGCGCGGACGGCTTTGAAATTTTTCAAAGAGGACGGCAGGTTCGACGTCATCGGCACGGGTTCGCTTCTCGGCGTGAAAGGCTATGGCAAGCAACCGAAGTCCGTACCCGTGGGTTCGGAAACGCTCATCGAAATGAAGCCGCTCGACTTCGAGGAGTTCTTGTGGGCAAATGGGATAGGGGAGCAGGTCATTCATACATTAAAAAAGTGCTTAGAGAACGCTACGCCCGTGCCCGAGGCTCTGCACAATAAAATGCAGGAGCTCATGTTGCAATACGCAGTTGTCGGCGGAATGCCCGAAGTGGTGCAAAAGTTCGTTGATACCAAGCAGATGAATGCCGTCTTGACGCTTCAACGGGACATCATTCGTTCCTACGAGGACGACATGGTGAAGTACGCCGACGACAAGAACAAGCCGCTGATAAGGGAGTGTTTCCAATCTATACCCAAACAATTGAGCAAGGAGAACAAAAAGTTTCAATATTCCGTGGTGAAGAAGGGGGCGACCGCGGCGAAGTTTGCGGGCAGTCTGCAATGGATCGAGGACGCGGGGATCGTTTCACGCTGTTATAATCTTGAACTTCCCGAACTCCCGTTGGACGGAAATGCGATGCAGGACATTTTTAAGGTCTACATGAACGACACGGGGCTGTTCGTGAGTATGCTCGAGGATGGCACGCAGTACGATATTTTGCAGGGGAACCTTTACGGTTACAAGGGAGCGATTTTTGAAAACTTAATTGCCGATATTTTTGTGAAGATGGGCAGAAAACTTTACTACTATCACAAGGATTCGGGGCTTGAAATCGACTTTGTGACGCGATACAAGGGCGGGTGTTACCTCGTGGAAGTCAAAGCCACAACTGGTAACACTAAGAGCGCAAAAACGATTTTGGCTCACCCTGAAAAATACCATGTCGCTGGCGTCATTAAACTTGGGCAGTACAATATTGGCAAAACCGATAATATTCTTACCATTCCGCTGTATCTTGGATTTTTGCTGACGGAGTATTGAGATTACCCAAGCGAGACACGAGATAGTGTTTCACTTTGAAACAATTACAGGGTGTTACGATGTAATTCAGTAAACAGCCTAATTGAAAGTCAAAACGTGGGAGAATTTGAACCTTTCACCGCCTACATAAAAGTTGACGAGTATAGCTTATTTTGATATAATATGTTTTAACGACTATATTTTGGAGGAAGAAATAAATGTCGATAGAAATCTCATCACAAGTGTTGCGGAGTGCTTTGCCTGATAGCACTAAAAGTCAATTGTTCTTGATGGATATAGAACAATTTCTTGATTCACTTCCTCGCAAGCCAATTTTTGATTTAGTGGTTACTTCTCCTCCTTACAATATTGGGAAAGAATATGAGAAACAAGTTCCACTTAATGAATATATACTATGGCAGAAGAAAATCATCCAAAAGATATACTCGCGTTTAAAGAATACGGGTAGTATTTGCTGGCAAGTTGGTAATTACGTTGAGAACGGAAGCATAACGCCTCTTGATATTGCCATTGCTCCAATATTCCAAAAATTAAATATGCATTTGCGAAATCGTATCATTTGGCATTTTGGACATGGCTTACATAATAAAAATCGTTTTAGTGGACGCTATGAGGTTGTCCTTTGGTATACCAAAAGTGATGATTATACATTTAACTTAGATGATGTTCGGATTCCGGCTAAATATCCGGGCAAGCGTAGTTATCGGGGAGAGAACAAAGGGAAACTCTCTGGAAATCCAAAAGGTAAAAATCCCGAAGATGTTTGGGATATCCCAAATGTTAAGGGAAATCACATTGAAAAAACTTCGCATCCGTGTCAATTTCCTGTTGGCCTGATAGAACGGTTAGTCCTCGCATTGACAAAACCTGGGGATTTAGTCTTCGACCCTTTCGCCGGTGTCGCCTCCTCAGGAGTTGCTGCACTGCTACATGAAAGAAATTTTTGGGGATGCGAAATTATGGAAGATTATATCAAGATTGGAAGAGATCGGCTCGAAAAAACGCTTAATGGGACGATTGAATATCGTCCGTATGACAAGCCGATTTATGATCCCCGTATTAGTGCTTTATCGAAAATTCCAGCGGAATGGAGAACTACCAATGAAGATGCAAATTCATGATCATAGGAGTGGATTGCGGGTTGTCCCGCAAAGTGTTATTTTTAATGTGAAGACGATTGTCGATGAGCTTCATCCTGTCATATCAAAAAAGTCGGTTGTAGTTTTGAAGAAAATAATCCGTGAGCGATTGGAAAAAGAAGGTTGGACGGGCGAATATCGCTTAGATGTATCTTCTCGCATTACAATCTCTTCCTATATGAATGGGGTTGGTTTGTGTTTTCAAACGGGGAATTATGGCCGTATATATGCAGATCTTCTCAAATTGCAAACATTATATACAAAAGGCAAGATATCTACAGGTATTATATTAATCCCACAAAGTAAAACAGCCCTTAAACTTGGATCTAATATGGCGAACTTTGAGCGGTTAGTTAGAGAACTTCCTATTTTTAGCCAAGTTATAACTATGCCGCTTGTTGTAATTGGATTTGATGGAACGGAGGACAAGTAAAATGAAATGGGAACAAATTTATTCTTTTGGTTATCCGAACTCGAAGAGGGTATTAAAGATTTCTGAGACATTGAGAGACCCTCAAAGATTAGATAAGCATTATATCTATTATCGCGGGAAATATCGACCTCTTCCCGTCATTGAAGTGCCTATTGCGCTTCCTGTATATCGTATTGAAAACATTAGGACGAAGAGCCTGCAGAAGGAATGGTTATCATCGCATACTGAGATTCCAAGAGATATTTTTACCAGCGATCCATCTTCTATTGTCGCTCAAGAAACGCAACATCAAATACTTAAAAAATTGATCGACAAAGAAAATCTTCTTAAAACCTTTAAAAATAACGATAAATTGCAACAAACGGAGCCTCTTATTTGTTCTAATGACGGGATTGTCGTTAATGGCAACAGGCGTCTTTGCGCTTGGCGTGAATTATATTACAGCGATAAGACGAAGTATTCGCACTTTCAAACAGTCAGGATTGCAGTTTTGCCCGATAACGACCCTCAGGGGATGTATGATCTTGAAGTAGCACTACAGATTAGTTCCGATATGAAGGCGGAGTATGTGTGGCATACTATTGCGGCAGACTATTTTGAAAAGATTGAAGATGGTGTCGATATCAATGAAATCGCAAGAAGACAAAATAAAAAAGTTGAAGAGATTCGAACATATATTGACAGCTATATATATGCATCGCAATACTTACAGGCTATTGGGAAACCTGATCAATGGTCTTTGGTTGATCAACAATGGTATGCCTTTCAACAGATAGTAATAGAACGAAAGAAAATTATCAGCCCTGGAGACAAAGAGCTTTTTCAAGAGATTGTCTACGCATTGCTCCAATCTCCTGTTTTGGGGGAGCGACTTTATAAGCGAATTCCCAAAGTTGCTTCCAATTTGTCAGCGATTGCAAAAAAGCTCCAAGAAGATTTTAATATTCATGTGGATGATAGCAAAGATGATGATCTTTCCCTGTTAACAAGCGGAGATGGTGGAAGTTCTGGCGATTTAAATACGCAAATTGCATCGGGGATCCGTTTGGCCGGAGAGCCCGTCTCGGTTGCCGAGATAGTAAAAAATGTCTTGGATACTTCGGATGAGCTTGAAAAAGAAAAGAAAAAGAAGAGCTTTGTTTTCGATCAAATCTGTAAGGCGGCGACATGCTTAACGAACGCTATTTCCGGACTTGATGATTCAATGAGTAAAGAGGGGGTCTCAAAACAACTTGATAATATCGACGGAGCATGCGTGGCACTTCGGGATTGGATAAAAAAATGATGGATATCCGTATTGAATACCTTAATCGTACAGAGCAAATTTGTATAACAAGCGATCTGTCGAATGATCATGCTTGGAGAGAATTATACCGTTTTCTCTGGGATTGCCTTCCTATACCAGCGATGTCGTATACCGATCAAAGGATCGTTTTCCCGTGGAGATATTTTTTGTCCATAAAAACGTTTATAGGACAATTTTTCGCTGCGCGTAGGGATTTGTACAAAGTTGTTTTTTCTGATTTGGCGAAAGCCATGCTGAAGAACGCCAATGATAATTCTTACAGCATGGCTTTGTCACTCGCCCCTCGAAGCGAATCGGAAATTTCAAAAAAATTGTTGAGCGTAGGTTTTGTGCGCCCATTGACAGACAATCAAAAACGGAATCTCATAAAAATCTCACAATTGCCGAGTGCGGCTACGTTTTCTGTCCCCGGAGCAGGCAAAACGACAGAGGCTTTGGCGTTTTTCTTTATAAATGCGAGTGAGAGTGATAGATTGTTGGTGGTGGCGCCCAAGAACGCATTTGGAGCATGGGAAGAACAATTGGATGCGTGTTTAGGCAAACACCTGTATCAGTTCGTGCGTCTTCAAGGAGGAGAAGCGTCAATCCAATCTGCGCTACAAGCTGGTCCCAGATTCATGTTGATAACATATGATCAACTCCATCGAGTGAAAGATGCAATCGCCGGAATGTTGTCTGCGGGAAATGTCTTTATGTTCCTAGATGAAAGTCATCGAATCAAGGGAGGAAAATCCATCAAACGTGCAGATGCGATACTTGAATTGGCTCATTTACCCAAACGCAAGCTCATTATGAGTGGTACTCCTATGCCGCAGAGTCCTAAAGATTTAGTTCCACAGTTTTTATATCTTTATCCGACGAAAGATGTGACTGAGTTAAATGTTATAAATTTAATACAACCAATATATGTCCGTACTACCAAAGAACAACTTGGGATACCCAAACTGACTCATAATGTTGTTTCTGTTCCGATGCCGCGAATTCAGCGTGAAATATATAAAACACTTAAATCAGAGGTTCGTAGACAGTTGATTCCGTCTTTGACCGATATATCTCGTTTGGAGTTGCGCAGGATTGGGAAATGTATTATAAAAGTGATGGAATTTGTATCAAACCCTTCACTACTGGCGGATGATATGAGTTTTGCATTTGATCGCCGTGTCGGAAATTTATTGCTTCAAACTGATGGACCAAAGATAGATTATGTATGCAGACGCGCAAGAGAACTTGCGGCACAAAACAAGAAAGTGATTATTTGGACATCTTTTGTTAGGAATGTGGAACTCATTGCTTTGCGGTTAAGCGATTTGGGGGCGGAATATATTCACGGGGGAATTGATGCAGGAGAAGATACAGACAGTGATACTAGAGAGGGAAAAATCAAACGTTTTCATGATGATCCTTCCTGTATGGTGCTTGTTGCAAATCCCGCAGCCTGCTCGGAAGGAATTAGCTTGCATATGGTCTGTCAAAATGCAATCTACCTTGACCGATCTTTTAATGCCGCCCATTATATGCAGTCGGAAGATCGAATCCACAGGTTAGGGCTTCCTATAGATGCCCATCCTTGTGTGGAGTTTGTAGAATGTGAAAATAGCATAGATCAAGTTGTTCGTGAAAGATTAGCATTAAAAGTAAATACGATGGCGCGTGCTTTAAATGATGCGTCATTGACTGTTTCAATCGATGAGGTGGCTTTCGATGAGGAAGCTGATGATGAAGATTGTTTGACGACGGGTGATGCCCAGACGATTATCAACTATTTCTTTAGCGAGGACTCCGATGATTAGGCTTTCTGCAAATGTGATTACTTCTGCGATAGTTTTACTACAGCAGCTTGATAATCATCGAGTTATCTCACTGGGGGAACTTGCGTATTGTAAGATTGATTCCATTGCGATTGAGGATATATCAGATTTCTGTCAGCGTTGTTGTTGGGTAGAGGTTGAAGCAGAAAAACTTATCTTAACACCACGAGGCGAGCATATTTTACAATTGTATAAAAACGAAGAAGCATATCGACTCGATATGCTTGAAGATTATGTGCTCAAATGCTCCCCCATATGGAGTAGCCGAATCCCCTATGGAAGAAAAGAGGCCTCACTGTTCATGTCTGATGACGAAAGAGCTTGTTTTTTTGAGGCAGAGCTTCTAAATAAAAATATTGATATGATTGCATTAAAATGGTGGGATACGTTGTCAACAATTATTCGGGGGAGATCAGACCAAGAAAATGCTAAGATAGGAAGAGAGGGCGAGCGACGAACAGTTCAATATGAAAAAAATCGCACAGGAGTTTCCCCAAAGTGGATTTCTATTGAAAGTAATTTGGTAGGATATGATATACAATCGCAAATTGATAAAAATGATGCAGCTCCCCTGTTGATAGAAGTAAAGGCCTCTAAAAATGTTCTTCATGATGCGTGTTTTTATATAACATCTCATGAATGGCACGTTGCCTGTACAAGTAAATCGTATATAATACA
>CANQMN010000011.1 GCA_947624965.1 uncultured Clostridia bacterium | reverse complement strand
TTTTAGGTTTGCAATATTTTCATATTATGTTCCTCCGCAATCCTATGTGCGTGATACTTCCCGCCTGTGGCGGGCGTAATATAGGCGCAGTTCGTTCTTTCAATCCCGATATATCTCTCTTCCGTTTTTCTCGACGGGACACCTGTATCCCTGCGCCGTTGTGTTTGTCTCCGATAAGGCGAGACGACCTTTATCCGCGCCACCCTTTGCGTGGGCTTGTGCAGGGGGAACGAAACGGTTAGGTTATGAGCAGAAAGGCGAGGATCACCGTCTGCACGAGCAGAAGCGCGGGAGTAGCCCAAAAGAGGATTTTTCGGAACAGCCCTTGCGTCTGAAACTCCCTGCGCTGTTTGGAGAGTTCCTCGGCGCACGCCGAAAGTTCTTTCTTTGCTTCCCGCGTGGATTCATCTATCTGCTCCCTTACATATCCCGTGGCTTCACTTGCTACTGCCCGCGCCGCCGCGCTTATTTCCTTGCCGACCTGCTCCTTGAACGTCCTTTCGCTCTCCGTGATTTGCCGAATTTCCCGTATCGCTCGGTTTGTGTTCGATTCCAACTGCGCCTCGTGCCAATCGTTGCTCTCTTTCACGCTCTCCACTTGCGAAATCAAGTCCGCGACGAGCGTATTCTGCTGTTGTATCAATTTGTTGCAGTTCTCGTTGGATATCATCAAGGCTTCTTTCAGCAGGCTGTTTTCCAAGTCCGCTTTCTTTTTCTTGTTCATCTCCTGTATCTGAACGAGTGGTTGAGGGGTTTCCCCTGTGTTGACGTTTGGCAATGACAAAATCTATCTCCTTTTTCGTATAATTTTCTCCGAGTTTCAGCCCTCGGATGGCTTTCTTCTTTTCGGGGTGCAGGAAAGAGTATTCCGTCTTGCTTCGGGTGACTTCCACGCCGTAGAGTTTCAAGTGCTGTATAAACTCCTCTTGCGTGGTGGCTACTTGCTTCGCTTCCTCGATGACTTCCCGTAAATCTTCTTTCCAACTCGTCCCGCCTTTGAGGATGATATGCTGTTCCGCGCTCGTCCGCTTGTTCCTCGGTTTCTTCCGAAAGTCCAAAGTGGAAAAGCCCATTTCCTTTCCGAGCCGATTTGCCTCGTCCTTCATTGCCGTGTACTGCCGCGGGCTTATCCGCAGTTTCTTCCCCGTCAAGGGATGAACGGCATTGACGATGATATGGCTATGTACGGTCTTGGTGTCGGTATGGGTGGCGATGACACATTCGCAGTCGGGGAATAGCCGCGCCGCCAATTCCTCGGCGTAGATGTGTGCGTACTGCGGCGACACATTGTCTTTCCGGTCGCAGGACAATTTGAAGTGATAAAATTTCCGTTCCTCATACTTCTTGCCCTTGCCGTAGAGCCGCACCGTCTGCTCGAATTGCTCGGCATAATCCTCATCCTCGAATAAGTTTCTCACGCTCACGAACGCCGCCTTATCTTCCCTCGTGATATAGGCGATTGCCTTGTGCGGCGTACTCTTGCTTTCCTTGCATTTCAAAAGCGGCATCAGCTTCCCCCGATAGCGGCAAGCAACTTCCGATACGTTTCCTTGCATAAGTCCACGCAGGAGAGAAGTTCCCGTTCCGTCGCCTTGCCGAAGTAATTGTTCTTGACGGCTTGGTTGAGATTGTTCCCTTGCCGCTTTAACTCCGACAAAATCTCCGCGCCGCTGTCGATATTCACGACGGGCTTCTCGGTGATGCTCTGCACGATAAAATCCGTCATGGTCTTGCCGCTCGCTTTCAGCTTCGCGTCGATCAGCTTTCTCTCCCGTTCACTCGCTCGGAACGTGTAGGCATAAGGTCTTGTTCTTCTTTTTTCCAATGTTTCCTCCTTGTTCTTTGTTCTTCCGCCGTTTCTCCCCAAGGGGTATTAGGGGAATGGAGTTCCCCTAACGAGGCGAGCGTTTCCGCTCGGCATTTGGCAAGCCAAATGCGTACCTCGCCATACCGACGGGCATGGTTTTCCTGTAAATGTTTGGTTCCTTTTTGCTTGCCGTCGTCGCTCTTTCGACGGCATCCTTTGCTTCCGCTTTTTACGATGTGTTCACGACGTTTTTCCTCCTCGAATTTGTTGCTTTCGGGCATAAAAAAAGACGGTCAATGCCGTCTTGCTAATATCTGCCCTCTATATAAGTAGCGTAGATTTTTCCTTGAAATTTCACGTTTTGCAAAAAATCTCGGAAAAATTTTTTAGGGATAGCACACGGCAAAGAATAGAGTGTTCTCCGCTATAATGTTCCCTCGTCTATATAAGTAGCGTAGATTTTTCCGATAAATTTCAGCCCACGGAAAAAAAGTTAAAAAATTTTGGCAGATGACCTGTTTCTGTCATATTTCCTGTGTTATAATGGTTTTATGAACGACGATTTCTACAAGGACGAACCCGTCATAAATATCCGTCCGTGCCATATCCACAAACAGCGTAAGCCGCCGTTTGTCCGCGAGTTCGGCTTCTTTTCGCCCAAACTTCTCAACCGAGAACCCGTGCCGAGCGGGAGAGAGGGCTATTATCTTTACTACTACATGGAGAGTTATCAGACGAGCCACACGGAATACAAGTACGGAAGAGAAGAGACGGTCTACGACCGCCATACATCGAGGAAGTCCGTAGAAGTTACCCTTGAACAATGGAACGCACTCCATAAAAAGGACTGCGAAGATTACACCGTAAACCGCCGAGAAGAAGAAAAGTTAGAGTACGAGCCGAAAGTCAATCGGTTCTATATGAACACCCTCGATGCCATTCAACAGTACGGGGACAGGTTCAATCACGAAAACTTTTGGGTGAACGCGCTCGATTTGGAGCGCACTCTGAATACCTTCTCGGATGAAGATTTGGACATCTACATCTACGCCAAAGAGCGGCACTTCAAGCAGAAGAAGATCGCCGAAGTTATGGGCAAGTCCGAGAGCTATATCACGCGGAGAATGAAGGTCATAGAGGATGCTATCGAATGGAACATGATAGACGACGGCAGTCTTTCTCCCCATGAGATAAGAGCGGAACTCGAATACCGCAAGTATATGAGGACGGGGAAGTCGGAGAACTTCATCGACGTATTTCTCTATGACTTTCTCCTGCAAATGCCGCAGGAAATGTTGCTTCGGTATCTCTTTCTGTTCCGCGGGCAGAAGTATCTCATCCGCTTCGGTTTCAAGTGGCTGTGCCTTTTCTTTATGGAGAAAGACCGTGCGCCGAGGAACGCGCGGGAAGTATTGAGCAAGTATAGCTATCGGCTCTACAAAAAACACGCCGCGAAATTGAAACCATGGGCGAAACAGCTTTTTATTGCGCTCGAATTGGAACTTGACAGGCTCATGAAACAGTACGGCATCAAAGACAGCCGACCGAACGAGAAGTTTTTGAAAGCGGTGCAAAAAGCGGCGGCATCCAAAGGAATGACCGTCGCAGAATACCGAGATAAAATTCTGTTCCCTCACGGCAAGGAACGCATTATTGCCCGCTACAAACTGTTCATCAAGAAACACCCCGACATGGCGGGTGCGCCCAAGCCGCCGACGAAAGACAATCGTTCTATGCTTCTGACAAAGAACTTTGTAAATCGGAAAAGGAAATAGCCGCGGTCGCCCACGGCTGTTTTTTGAATTGCGTCCATATACGCTCTCTCCGCGCGCGCAAAATATTCCGAAAGGTCAGAAGAACAAATAGATCAGAACGACAACGACAATCACCGCGAAATAGACGAGGGAGAAAATCGTGTAATCCTTCTTGGCAACGGGTTTTCTCTCGTCGAAGAAGAACAAAAACGGGATGCAGAATACGGCGTAATAGGACTTGCCGAGTCCCCATTTTGCGGCGAACGGCAGAAAGCCCAAGCAGAAGTCGATCGCGCTTAAAAGGAAGAGACAGACGCTCAAAAAGAACGCAGTATGGAGCGAACGCCTTTTTGCTTCCTTCGCCGTCTCGAACACGGGCGGATACGGTCGGTATTCTTTTTTGGAAGAGGGAACGTACCCGAATACGAGGTCTTGCTTCCCGCCCCTCACGGTCTGCGTACGGTTGCAATACAGAATGCAGACTATGAACAAAAAGTGCGGCAGTCTCTTTGCGGGGAACAGGCTCATCAGCGTAAGATTGGGGAATACAATGCCCGAGTGCATCAGTCCGTTCATGATGAACGTCGCCGCAATATAGGCAACGGGCAGGATCCCCAAACAACGGAACAATACCCTCTTCGCTTTGGTATTTGCCCACTTGGGACGGAAGCAGAAGAAAATGCACATCAGGAGGCACAGGAGCTGATCGAGGAAGATATTGAACGAGGGCATATTGTTGACCAGCACGAGCGTGAGCCGTTCGGTCGCAAAATTCTTGGCGTAAGCAATGGCAGCCTCGGCGCTCTCGAAGGGGATGAGCTGTGCCTCGGAGTTGAACGCCTTGATGACTTGATCCACGATGTCAACGACGTCCGTATATTCGGTTGCGATCATCGTAAAGAGACCGTCCACCAACACGATGACGACGCCGAGAATGACGACATAAGCCATAAGCTCCGCAAAAAAGAGCAGAATGGCGATAAGCGCGGTGCGGCGGGTGATCTTGCCGATCTCCCCGCGGTTGAGATTGAGTACGAAGGAGATCGTCGCAATGAAATACAGCGGGATGACGAGACAGCCCAAATTCCGCATGATTTCAATGACTGTCCCGAACGCTCCGTCAATTTTGAAAGAGACGAGAGAATTGACGATCCCGAGAAGGTCGTGCGATTGAAGGGCGTTCAGCGCGTTCGTCGCCTGCGTGATGGCGTTGAGAATGACGAAATAGGTGGCGACCTGAGAAATAAAGAAGAAAACGATCGAAACGTACCTTAAATATACAAATCCGCCGCGCTTTCCGTAAACGAGCGTATCATGAATGTTCATATTCTCTCCTTACAGCGCTTCGAGGACGGATTCACCCTCTGCTTCCATCACTCTATCGACGCGGGCGGCATACTCCCCGTCCAAAAGCGGGTTTGCTTTCAATTCATCGTAAGTTTTCGTCATGAGCATCCCCGCGGCGTCCGAATAGTATTCCCGCCCGAAGATGTCCGTCACGACAAACTGATAGATATAAATTTCGTTTTCAAGCGGATCTTCTTCGATGGTATATTCGCCCCCGGGAACTTCCTTTTCCCGCATGGTAAGCGTTCCGAAGTGCCACTCGCCGTCCGCCGAACGCACGACCTCCCGATAGGGATAGTACGCCGTGATCTCGTCCGTAGATTTTATCAAAGTCAGCTCTTTATCGGACATCCCCGTCACGGGGTCGATCCCGTTCCATGCGCCCAACATCTTATAATAGCCGCCGTTCACATAAGCGTCGTCCCAAATGAAGGCAAAGCGAAGGTTGGTCTTTTCGCCGTTCAAAAAGATTGGGGCGGTGAAGATGATATATTCTTCCGTCTTTTCCACGGGCGTGACGAACAGTTTACAGCCGTTTAAGGCGAGCCATATCCCGCGGAAATTGCTGTGATAGGAGAGCGTATCCTCGTCGCGGAAAATATCGTTGTCCCGCCCGAATTTTGAATGCCCGAGCCGCAATTCGTCCCCGTTTTCGATCACGGAGTATTCCACGAGGTCGAACTCGATGGAGAGGATATAATTTCTCGAACTTTCCGCAAGTTGAATGGAAAACGAGCCGTCCTTTAAGACACTCCCCTTGTTGAGGAACACGATCGGCTCTTCGGGGATATTCCCGTACACCCTCGTAAGATATTCGCGGTAAGGCATAGAAGGGCAGATCCCGCCGCAATACTCCGAGAGCTGTTCTTCGTCGTAGTGGAGGGGATAAAAGAAGGACAGCCCGCCCGACTTGCTCTTGACTTTGCCCTTGACTTCATAGAGGACGGCTTTTTCCACGGCGGAAATGACCGCCGCGCTCTCTTCGAGGTCTTGGGCGTTCTCCGCAAAATGCCGTAGATCGATGAGGTTGCTGTAACCTTCTATGTCCGACGTGCCGCCGAATTTTTGGGAGTTTTTGGCGCTCTGCGCAACGGTTCTGATCCCCGTCGCTTCGCCTATCTTTTCTCCCATTTTCCGAGTCATCGAATCGAACGCTTCTTCCACGGCGGCGAATGCTTCGAGGTCTGTCACGGAGAGCGTCGCGGTAGACTCCTTTTCGCTTTCCTCGCACTTTGCAAAATACCCGTCGCAGACGGCTTTGCCGAGTTCTCCGCCCGAAATGCTCCTATCTTTTCCGATCGCCGAAAAGAGCGAAGAATAGTCCCACCCGCCCGAAGGCTCGATCTCCTCGGAAGCGAGAAGATAGCGCGCGAAGGGCGCAAGCATCTCCGCCGTCTCCAAATTTGCCATGAGGCAGGCGTCGAAGCCGAACAGCTCGAATCTGTCCGTCATGCCCGAAGAAACGCTTAGAAGCGCGCCCTCCATTTCGGCAAGAGAGAGCGCGTCGAAGCCGAAATTTTCGTCGTTTGCAACGCCGTTCAAGCTCCCGCCGCCGTGATCCCAAATAATGGGGCACATCTTCTCGGCGGGATAGTTTTCAACGCAATATGTAAGGAAGGCTTCAAACGTCTCTTCCGCTCCCATGTTCGCAAGGGGAAGCGCTTCGAGAAGGGAAAGTTTGCCGTCTCTCACCGTGTAGCGGCAAAGGCTGTCGTTCGGAATATCATGGGAGCGCCACTTCTTCGCGCCGCCCGTCTGGATGACGACGTTCACGTTTTCGGGAATTTCGGAAGAGAGAATTTCATCCAAATTGTGTCCCGCCGCGCCCATCTTCGTTTCGAGGTTGGAGCCGCAGAGGTACAGATAGATGCTCCATGTGCCGCTCTCGCCCATCGGCGTCTCTTGCGGCGTTTTCGGAGCGCAGCCGAAAAGCGCAAAGAGAAAGAACAGCCCCATAAACAGGCTCATGATCCTTCGGAATTTCGGCATAGCTCCCTCCTTCAAATTATAATTTCGGGGCGCGCATTTCGCGCGCCCCGAGAAAGTTAGACGAAAAAATCACCAATTCCACAGTACAAGACAATTACTAATCGTCGGATACCTCGAGCAAGTCACAAAATCCGTGTCCGACGCCGACGACGTTGACTTTGAGAGCGATTTGGCAGAAAGGGAGCAGTATCCGTAGGAAGTTTTGCTTTCATCGGCGAACACATAGCAGGTGTAGTCATAGCTGTCCCAGAATACAAATTTATCACAGCCGCGCGACTGGGCATACTTCATAACATTACCATCGTTGAAGCTTACGCCGCCACCAGCCGTATCGCCTAAACCGATGCCGTTCAACTCCTCGCCCACGGTGGCGCCCTTCATGCGCTTGTTGAAGTCTTTGATCTCTTCATCGCTCATCTCAATTAAATTACTTGTCATGCTATTTTTCACGCTGTGCCACGCTTGTGCAATCGTCTCGCCCACAGTGTAAAAGTTAGTCTTTCCATTGAGAGTAAGACTATCTCCAAGTCCTGTTGATACAAATAGGGATGCCCTGTCTGTTCTGCGAACGACTTTTTTGCTGTTGATTATATCGACTGCCGCGGAATATGCACTGTCGATCCCCGCATAAACATTCTTCGCCGACTCAGCCGTTTTCGGATTGGTGCGCGTTTCTTCGTCAAGGCTGTAATATTTATACGCCCCCAAGAGAATGTCCGCCGTATAGAGCGCGAGTCTCAGCGTTTCGCGGAACTCCTCGCGGTCGCTATACGTCTGCGCCTCAAAGTTGTAGTAATACGTCATGTATGTATCGTAATCGTCGATCGCATTCCCCGTGGGGTTGGAGAGATTGGAGCATACGTTGGTGTAGTATTCAAGGAGCTTGGCAAAGTCTCCCGTGTTGTCGAGGTTGTGGTCATTGATCGCTTTGATCGTTGCGGCGAGATATTTTTGGACATACGCTTTGTCGGAGTCTTTCGTAATATCCGTGGGGAACTCCTTCGAATCCAAATAGAGCGCCCGCGCGTCGCTCAAATGTTGGGCGCAATATTGGCTGTATTTGATCATCGTCCCGTAGGGGTCGGTAAAGAAGCTGTTGACGCCTTTTTTGGCAAGTGTGGCATTTATCTGCTTGACACCCGACAACATCTCTTCCAATTTCTTATCCATAGACTGCAAATAACTATAAATCTTATCCTCTTTTTTCTTCGAGGATTCGATGACGCCGATGAGTTCAAGCCCCGTATAGACCGCGGAACCTACTGCGCCTACGCCCGAAAGGGCATCCGTAACCGTACCGAACGCGGTGTTGCCGAAGCCGCCGACGATCCCTTTTAATGTTGAAATCTCGTCCGCGGAGAAGCGTCCCATGCTTGCTTGGTCATAGATACGGGAATATTCACACGCTTCGGAAGCCTCGCCGAAGATGCTCGTAAGCGAACCTGCCGCAAGGGTGATAGAGCCGTCGAGGCTCATGTCCTCGACCGCCGCTTCCTCCGTAGGGACGGAGAAAACGAGTTCCGCCGTGTAGTCGCCCGTGCGCGTGAGAGAGGTCGCGCTCGCGTCCTTGAAATCTTTTGCGAACGTCACGGCGTTCTTGTTGAGCGTTTCGGCAAATACGCCGTTCTGCGCATACAGCTCGACCGTAATATTGAACGCGCCGTTCTTCACTTCCGCATAGTCAAAGACGGGATAGAAGTCCGCGGGGGCAATGTCGATGACGGAAGAGACTGCTTCCGTTGCGCCCGTGAGCGCGGAGACGTCAACTTCGAGCGTCTTGCCCGAAAGAGCCTTCGCCGCGTCCGTCTTGGTCTTTGCGTTCGTCCCGCCGATCGTGAGCGTCGCACGGCTGTTGTCTCCGTCCTCTTCCAACGCAAAGGCGCTTACGCTGTAAACGTCTTGCAACGTGCCGTCCTCTTCTCCCGCTTCCTTGATTTGGAAGCCGTTTGCCGCGGCGGAAGGCGAAAACCGATAGCCGCCCAAAACGACGTCCACCTTCACATTGCCGTTCTCTACTGCGAGCGTTTGGGGATCGAGGCGGAGGCTCTCGCTGTCTACGGGGATACGCGCCTTCAAAGTCTTGCTGTTCTTTTCCACCGCCATTTTATCGACCTTGATCACGCCGTCTAAATAGGCGTTGGAACTCTCGCTCCTCTCGATCTCGCCCGAGAGTTGCATCGTGAGATTCTTGCCCGCCGCGCTCAACGACTGCACGGAGAGATTTGCGAAAGAACCCGCGAGCGTGATGTCCTCTTTCTTCACGCCGCTTGCAAATTCGCCGTCGTTGAGTTGAAGGGTGATCCTTACGGGGTTTGCGTATGCCGACACGGAATCGACCGTGCTTGTCAGCGTGTATTCGGGAAAGTTCACCGTGACGGGCGCGA
Source organism: uncultured Clostridia bacterium (assembly GCA_947624965.1). GTDB lineage: Bacteria > Bacillota > Clostridia > Christensenellales > Borkfalkiaceae > Gallimonas. The sequence continues at coordinate 58,798 of CANQMN010000011.1, read as the reverse complement.
GGATGTGTTTCTCCTTATCGCCGTCCGCGCGGTTTACCGTAACGCCGTAGCTCGTGGGTCTGTTCACGTCCGCCTTATCATCCGTGAACGTGACTTCGAGCGTGTGTTCGTTCGTGCGCGTTACGGTCTTTACTTGGGTGGTCACCGTCTCGGTGTAATCCGCAAGATCGACGGCTTCCTCGTTCCCGTCCGCGGCTTGCACCGCATTTGCGTATCCTTCTTCGTCCTCGATCTTATAGAGGACGGAGACGTCGCCCACGGAAACATCCGCGGGGAAAGCGGCGTCTTGCACGGATACCGTCGTAGAATACGCGCCCTCTTTGTTGAACTCCGCTTCGGTAGCCGTTCCCCAAACTACATTGGGATCTTCTCCTTTCGGAGCGCACCCGCCGAACGCCGCCATAGCGGACGCCGCAAGTACGGCAGAGAGGACAACGCTTAAAATCTTTGTTCCTTTCATTGCTCTATTACCTTCCTTAAAGATTTTTCGGAAAGTACATGGAATAGTGTATTCTATGTACTGAAACAAGACTGTTCGGGAGTTGCATATCGTGAAAAATAGGAGAATTTGTCTGATTGTGCCGTCATTCGGTTGACTTGAAAGCGCAAACCGACTATAATATCTAATGTTTGGTACATAGAATACACTATTCTGCGTACACAACGCGGCGGCAAACAGCCGCCGTTTTTCGCTTTCGGCGGTCTCTTGAAATTTCTCGCTTTTCCGCTTGACAAATGTCGCAATTTGGTATATAATTTAGCCACAGGAAGAATATAATACCGTGAGGTGAAATTATGACGATCATTCCCATGAGAGATTTGAAGGACACGGTGGAGATCGAGCGCCGCTGTGCAGAGGAGAACGGTCCCGTGTTCGTGACGAAAAACGGTTACGGAAGGTTGGTAGTCATGGATATCGACTACTATGAAAGGACTATGAGCAAGATCTATGAGGCAAAACTTGTCGGCGAAGGGCTTGCCGATCTGAAAGAGGGAAAAACGGTGGAAGGCTCTGCCGTAAGAAAGAAGCTCGGTGAAAAATATGGCTTCTGAATATTCCTATCGGTTTACGGAGCGCGCCGAAGCCGACCTCGACGAGATCCTCGGCTACATTTGCAATGAGTTGAAAAACCCGTCCGCGGCGGCGCTTCTCGGCAAAAAGATCTTTGAGCATATCGATACGCTCTGCGCCTATCCCGAAACGGGTGCGCTCGTCGAGAACGAGTCCCTTCCCGACAAAGAGGTGAGGAGAGTTCCGATCGACAACTTCATCCTGTACTATAAGCCGATCCCCGCGGAACGAACCGTTTATATCGTGCGCATTGTCTACGGCTACCGCAATTTGGACGCCATCCTCCGCACGATCGAATAAACAATTTCATGGATAGAAAAAGAAGAGCCATCCTCGCGATGACTCTTTTAGATTACATTGACTTCGGCTGCTTTCTTACGTCCTTATGTAAATGATACTTCGATATATTGCCCGACCTGAATGTAGTTGCGCCCGAACCGCGAAAGATCTTTTACGACGATCGTGTCGATCTTCCCCGTCTGCGCGTCCGAAAGAAGCCGCTTTACGCCCGGGCGGTCGAAATTCGTGCCCGAATAGCCGTCGTCCGCATATTCTTCTGCGATCGCGCCTCCGCCGTCCGCCACGAACTTTTGCAAAAGCATCCGCTGATGCTCGATGGAGGCAGATTCGCCCGCCTTTTCGTCGTCGCGGGAAAGCCTCATATAGATCCCTATTTTATTTGAAAGTTTATTCACGCGGCGGCTCCGTTTCCCGTGCGGCGCGGCGGGCGGCGACCTCCGCCACGATCTCTCCCAACTTTTTCCCTCCCGAAAAATACCGCGTTACCGCGTACCGCTTCCCGCACACCGAATCCTCCCTGCGCGAAACGGCGCGGACCTTTTCCTCTCTCTGCTCCACGCGCGCACCTCCCCCGCGAAGTTTCTCTCTTCTTTGTATGAAAAAACGGCTCGTCCGTGTCCGTCTGCACAAACGAGCCGTAAAAAAGCGGGAGCGGATGCTCCCGCGGAAATTATTCGGAGAGGACGGGGAGCCCCGCGTCCAAGAAGGCGGAGACGGCGCGGGAACGCTCCTCTGCGGTGGGTTCCCGCACGGCGGGCAGACGGTAGTCCAGCCCGAGCGCCTCGTATTTTGCGAGCGCGAGCCTGTGGTAGGAGAGAACTTTCACCCCGCTCAAATGCTTCAAGCCGCACAGCAGGCACGCGATCTTCTCCATCTCGCCGTCGTTCACCGTGGGGATGAGCGGAACGCGTACCTCGATGCGCTTGCCCGCCCCGTCGAGATAGGCGAGGTTTTCCAGAATCAGCGCGTTGTCCCGCCCCGTGCATGCGGCGTGCAGCGTCCCGTCGAACGCCTTGACGTCCGCAAGAAATACGTCCGCAAACGGCGCGACCTTGTCGATTGCGGCACGCGGGGCGTAGAGCGAAGTATCCACCGCCGTATCGATCCCCCTCTCTTTGAGGAGGGACAAAAGTTCCGCGCAGAAATCCGCCTGCATCAACGGTTCCCCGCCCGACACGGTAACGCCGCCGCCCGTCGCTTCGTAAAACTTTTTGTCCGCGGTGAGCTCTTCGAGGAGGTCCTCTGCCGCAACGCTCCTTCCGAACGCTTTGAGCGCGTTCTGCGGGCAGGCATTCTCGCATTTTCCGCACCCGACGCACCGTTCGCGGCGGAACACGTGCCGCCCTTCCTCGAAGGCGTGCGCGCCGTTCGGACACGCCGCCGCGCAGAGCCCGCAGGAGACGCACTTCCCGCTGTAAAAGGCGAGTTGCGGGCGCGGCTGTAAACTTTCGGGGTTGTGGCACCACGCACAGCGGAGCGGACAGCCCTTTAAGAACAGCGTGGTGCGCAGTCCGTCGCCGTCATGGATCTCGAAATGCTTGATGTTGAGGACGACGCCCCGTGTCATACCGCGTTCTCCTTCGCCCGCAAAATGAAGTCGCGCTGGACCTCTTTGCTCAAATTCACGAAATACTCGTTCCAACCGCAGACGCGGATTTGCAGATCCTGATAATCTTCGGGGTGTTCCGCCGCCCGTTCGAGCACGGCGGCGTCCACGACGTTGCCCTGAATGGAGACGCCCCCGTTGCCGAAATAGGTGCGGATGACCGAGACGAGCGCGTCCAGCCCCTTCTCCCCCTGCACCGCCGAAGGGTGCACGAGAATGTCCAGCGGCGCGCCGTCCGCAAACCAGCTCGGATCGAGCTTGCTCGCCGAATTGACGAGCCCCGTAACGCTCAACCGCTCCATGCCGTTGACGGGGCGCAGATTTTTGGAGAGCGGCTGTCCGTTGAGGCGGCCGTCCGCCGACGCGCCCGTCCCCTTCCCGTACACTTCCGCAAAGTTGACCGAATCCGCCCCCATGCGAAAGACGCCGCCGTAGCCGTTCGGCGTGCCGATGATGAGGGACGCCATGTAGCCGTAGAGCTCGCAGGCGAGATCGTCCGCCTCCGCGATGCCGTTCCCCCACTTCGCCCGCTCGTGCAAAATGGCGGCGCGGAGCGCATCGTGCCCCTCCCAGTTGTGTTTGAGGATCTCGCTCAACGCGGGGAGCGTGAGCGCCCTCTTTTCATAGACATACTTCTTGACGGCGAGAAGCGAATCCACCGCCGTGCCGACCGCGAACACTTTGAGCGAGGTGTTGCGCACGTTCATACCGTGGCGGAACACATCCCTGCCGTTGCGGATGCAGTCGGACAGCGTGGAGGAATAGAGCGGGTGCGGGTTGACTTCGTATGCGTACGTCTCCTGCGCGAGGATGTTGTGCATCGCAAAATCCACGAAACTTTTGAGATGTCGTTTCACGATCGCGAGAAAATCCGCGAAGGTCGCGGGCTCCCTGTCCGTCTCGAAGGCGAACAGTTCCCCCGTCATGCCGTCGTAGCCGCCGTGGATCGCAAACTCCACGCCCTTCGCGAGGTTGATCCAGCCGCCGCAAATGCGCGCGTCCTCATAGCCGGGGATCGCGGGCTCGTAACAGCCGAGCGGCAAATAGCGGTAGGAGATCTCGGGCGGAATGCCGATCCGCGCGTACGCCTTCATGATGGACTCGTCGTTGAGCAAAACGATGCTGCTGTTCCCCTTGCGGATCATCGCCGCAAGCATGCGGAGAAGTTTTTCGGGCGTATTGCGGTCGCACTTGACGTGGATCTTCGGATTGTAGATGTCCAGCTCGTCGTACGTTTCGAGCATGAGGTAGGTGAGATCGGAGACGAGCGTCGTCCCGTCCGCCCGTTCCCCGCCGATACAGACGGGCTGGTTGGCGTACCGCCGCCCCGCGTTGATCTTGCTGAAATAGTAGCGGAACAGCTCGCGCGTTTTCGCCTCGTCGAGGATCCCCCGCGCCACGTCCCGCCTGTAATAGGGAAGATAGAGCGCGTCGAGATCGCCGAGCGTGCGCCCGCGCTCCCGCCCGATCTCCACGACTTCGAGAAAGAAGAGAGAAAGTTGCATCGCCTCGAACAGCGTCTCGGGCGGACGGATCGTAAGAGCTTCCATGCAATCGGCGTACTCAACGCAGCCCTTTGCGCGCGCCGCGGCGATGTAACGGCGCATGAGCGTGAGGACCGCGTCGTAACAAATTTCCACCGCGCCGAAGAAGTATTCCGTCTCCCCGTCCGCTTCGCCGCGCCGCTCGATATCCTTGCGGCAGGCTTCCGCCTCCTCCATGAGCCCGCGGATCCCGAGCCCGAGCACGCGGTCCCAATCGGGGCAGATGTGCCAGAAATCGGTATCCGGGATGCTGATGCCCATCTTCGTCGCCTGCAAGCGTTTCGCCCACTCCGCGGGGAGCCGCGCGGAAAAGATATCGCGATATCTTTCGCAATACAGCCGCTCGAAATATCCCGCGCCCGCGAACTGGTTTTGGTAGTTACAGCCGAGCTCGATCTTTCCCGCAAAGGGCGTATGCGGATTTACTTCGATGCGCGCGTTTTCGAGAATATAGCGGAAGGCGAACGCCCGCTGCAACACGGGCGGCATCTGCGCGTTCTCTTTGTAAAATTTGCGCACGTTCGCCTCCACCTCCTCGGCGGGGAGCCCGCTCTCGGGGTCCCAATGCGCGAAGCGGTATTCGTCGCGGATAAACTCTCTGTTTTCGTAAAAGTCCTTCATCTTATTTCTCCCGTTCGGGCGAAACGCCCGATCTCTTCCTACGCTTGACAATTTTTCGTCGGCTTGCTATAATTGCGGTATGGCACAGGAGCTCTTCGGAAATTTCGATTTTTCCCATATCGCAAACTGTTGGCGTCTGTCCGCGAACCCCGTCCAGCTGATCGGCGGGGAGCCGCGGCGTCTGCATGCCTTCACGTTCTTTGCGGACGGCGACAGCCGATACGATTTCCATGGCGGCACCGTCGAGACGCACAGGGGAAGTTTTCTCTATCTTCCGCAGGGAGCGGCTTACACCATACGGCGGTACACCCCCATCGAATGCTATGTCATCGACTTCGAGTTGTACCAAACGGAGCCTGTCCCGCCCTACCACAGGGCGCTTCGGGAAAAGGCGGCGGAGCTGGAAAATCTCTTCCGTCTCGCCTGCGCCTACCATAGGGAAGGGAAGTGCCGCGACGCCGAGATCAAGAGCGTTCTCTATCAGATCGTCGCGCAACTGCAACGGTTGGAGACTTCCTCCTATGCGCCCGCCGCGGCGGCGGCGAAGATACGCCCCGCGCTCGACTATCTGCGCGAACACATGTGTTGCGACGACGTCTCGAACGTCCTGCTCGCGAATTTGTGCGATTTGAGCGAACGGCGGTTCACCGAACTGTTCGCTTCCTGCATGCACTATTCGCCCAAGCAATATCTCATCCGCCTGCGCCTGCAAAAAGCCTGCGCCCTTCTCAAAGCGGGAGACCTCACCGTAACGGACATTGCCTACAACTGCGGCTTTCGGAGCGTTCCCTACTTTTCGCGCATCTTCAAGGAAAAGACGGGCTCTTCCCCCACCGAATACGCCGAAACGGCAAACCGCCCCAAATCTTCTTGATCTCAGTATACCCGCGCGCGGGCGGCATGTAAATGCACAATTCGGTATGTTTGCACTTTTCGGCAATCTGTTTTCAAAAAAATCACCGGATCTCTCCGGTGATTTTTTCTGCGTCCCATCCGTTACCCGTTCCGTTGCTCTTGTGCCTTATGGGACGGTTTTTATTTTGTTTTTTGCGAATCTTCCTTCATCTGCAAAAACTTGTAATAGATTCTGATCTCGCGTTCTTCGGTTTCGATCTTTTCGCCCACCACTATGTAATCAATCGAAAAATCCTTATTGTTATTTTTGTTCCGGCCCTCTTTTTTGTCCGTATTTTCGCTCCCATCGATTGATGTTACTTTTGATATAATACGACTTATTCGCTTGTCTGTGAATGCGACGGGAGACTTGCTACTTTTTCCCAGAAAAACAGCCGGGTTTTACTTGCGCCACAATTATAAAACAAAAGGCGGGTTTCTCGCTTCTTCAAAGTACCCCCCCCGAGGGCGAATCAAGCGCAAGAAATGAAGCAGTGGCACTTCGCACCTTCCCCGCTTGGGATAGGGAAACCATCCCTAATGCTTCTTGCCGATTTTCGTAGGTGTTGCATTCGCGGCAAGCAAAAGAGGGCTCGCGGCAAATTACCGCAAGCCCTCTTTTGCTTGATATTCGGAATTTTATTGCTTTCCCAAAGGTAGTTTCGCTAAATTCATACGGGTGTAGCAGAAACGCAAAATATCGATCTGCTTTTCTTCCTCTTTCACTTCATAAAAAAATAAATAATTATCCACGAGAATAAGCCGAATTTTTTCGTCCTACACGAGAAAAATCTTGCGATCGGCAGAAGAAAACGGGAATTCGCAGGCGGCATTTATTGCTTTCTCGATATTGCCTAAAAGTTTTTCCGCGGTTTGTCCGTTTGTAAGCGTTTCCGCAATGTAGGAAAGCGCCTCGTCGATGTCCCGCAAGGCAAGCGGCGTGAAGCGAAAGCCGTACTTACTTTGCATATTTCGCCTTCAACTGCGCCATTGTTGCGAGACCATCCAAGCGCTCGCCACTGTTCGCCTGCGTCTTGACCTCCATGATCTTGCTGTACATTTCCGCCAAGAAAATCAAGCCGTTTCGTCGTAAATGTCCGTGCGGAGGGAGGAGGTGTCGTAGCCGCCGACCTTCGTTTCGGAGGCGTGGCGGTTGATGCCCGTATAGGAGAGTGAACTATCCTCATAGCGCTTGAATTTGAACACGGCGTCGTTCATGAGCGGCGCGTTAAACACGTTCAGGCTGACGAGAAGTTCAAAATCCTTCACGTCCAAACCCGTCACGCGCTTAAAAAGCCCCGGTTCCAACTGCGTGATGACTTCTTTGAGCGTCTGCTCGCGGTAGTCGGTGAGATACATAAAAACGGGCACACGGGTGGCGAATTTAATGAGTTTTTGCTGGATTTCCTTGCGCTTGCTCTTGTATTCCTTTTCGTCCTCAGAGAGTTCCTTCTTCTCCGTTTTGGAAAGTTCCCGCTCGTTTGCCGTCTCCTTTGCCTTTTTGATCTTTTCGGATTTATTGATGATCGTCTCCAAATCCTCGTTGAGGGAGCGGAAGCCCTCGATGCGGCGCAAAGCCTCCATTGCCTGCGGGTTGTCCATGAGGCGTTGAAGCGTGGCGTTATCCACGTTGACAAGGAGCGCCGATTCCCACCGCCGCGCAAGGAGGGTCGCCGTCGTGCCGCTCGTTGCGATGTCGAGAATGCCCGCCGCGTCGATCTGCTTCATGCTACTGCCGTCGTAGGCGAGAACGGGCAGAAATTTGATGAACTCGGCAACTTTCCTTTCGGGGCTCTCTTCGTCCACGTTGAGGCGGCAGGCATAGTCGGAAATCTGCCGCAGTGCGCGGTCGGGCGCGAAATCGAACACATAACATTCGTGCTTCAAAATTTCCTCGGCGTTGGGGTCGAGACCCGTAGGGTTCTTGACCGTCCATGGGGACTGCACGCGGAACGCCGCCTGAAAATAGGTTTCGGGGCTCGTGAGGTTGCGGAGCATAAAGATGCCCGTCCACGGCTTGACCGTAACCCCCGTCGTGAGTTTCCCGCAGGTGAGCGTAATGGACTTGCTTTCGAGCGGCTCCTCCATGGCGGCCTTTACGGGCGGGAGAGCGGCGAGCCCTATCCCCGCATCCGCGCCCGCGCAGACGACGACATGATAGTCGTGATAGAAGGTGTTGCGCTTTTCGGCGAGCAAATTCCGCATGGCGTGGCAGGCGGCGACGCTCGGCAGGAACCACACCGTGTGCAGAAGAATGTTTTGCAATCTTCCCGAGGAAAAGGGCAGCGGCGGCTTCTTCGCGCCGAGGCGCAAGTTATCGATGCTCGTCTCCAAATACGCGCCGCGGATGAGATCAAGCCACTTCTGCACCTCGTCCTCATATTTGAAGCGCGCGAACTCCCCTACCCCCTCGGCGGAGAAAAACACGTTGAGGTCGAACTCATCGTATTCGCCCATGGCGGCGATCTCCTTGATGCTGTCGGGCAGTTGATAGGTCATGAGGACCATGCGGGGCAACGCTTCGTAGGGGTTGCGGCCGCGCGTTTCGTCCCAATTTTGTTTTTCGCGCTGTTCGTCCGAGTAGGTCCAGTTGTAGATCTGTTCTTCGATGAACTCCCCCGCCGCGATCGCACGGAAGGGCGTGCCCGATAGATACAAGTAAGAGCGCGTGGAAATGGGCATGTAGTCCTCGTTGAAGTAGTCCATGCCGCCGCTCTCGGCGCGTTTTTCCCTGTCGTCCTCGGCCTCGAAGAGTTCCTTCGCCTTCTCGCGCCATGCGCCGTAGTGATACTCGTCAAAGACGACCATATCCCACAGCACATTGTGCGCCCAAACGTTGTTGAGCTTGATACCGCCCGCCGCATTCTTCCCCAAAAAGTCCTGGAAAGAGGCAAAACAGACAAACGGTTTGGTTTTATCCGCCTGTTCATAGGTGAGCCCGTCGTGGGAGAGAAACTGCCAGCCCGCAAAATCGACATGGCTCAAAAGGTCGTCCTGCCACGCACTCTGCACGGCGGGTTTGAAGGTGAGCACAAGAATTTTGGTGAAGTTCATGCGCTTGGCGAGTTCATAGGTCGCAAAGGTCTTGCCGAAGCGCATTTTGCAGTTCCAGAGGAAATGCGGCGGTTTGCCGCCCTCCATGTATTCGGAAAAATAAGCCGCCGTGCGGGAAACCGCCTCCTCCTGTTCGGGGCGCATTTTGAAGTCGAGATGACGGTTTTCCTGCACTTCTGCGCCGCGTTTGAGGGAGAGAATGGCGGCTTCCACGTCCTTCACGCCGCATTTGAACCATTCGCCGCCGGGACTTGAAAACCCCCGCGCCCGCAAGAGACGGTGCACGTCGTGATCGGTGAACGCCGTCCCGTCCGAGCGCATGGCGGAAGTTTCGAGTTCGATCTTGTAAGACCGTTCGGGAAGTTCCACGGGGTACTGTTCGGCGACGCGTTCTTGTACGCTCCTTGTGGTATATCCGATTTTGAGCATATTCGGAAACCGACTGTCGCTGTAAGCGTAGATTTTGGGTTGCGTGTCGCCGCGCGATGGAAAAAAGTTGTTTGACATAGATTCTTACCAACCCTCGAAAACATTTAGAAACGTCTGATATGTTTCCATAGCGGAAAGAAATTCCGCAAAATTATGCAGTAGAATGTTTGCATAGGAACCTATTGGGGTTAGACAATCCACAATATAATGTGCGTATCGCTTTTTCAAATCACCTAATAGCAATCGTTGATAAAGCATAAATCCCTGCCTTTTAACTAACATATTTTTAGGTTAAAAAAGTCTTTACCGATCTCCAGTTCTGTTGCCGAAAAGATTTTACTGATTGATTTTATATCCGGCAAATAATATTCATAAGGTTCATAAGAGGTTATAACGTCAAAATCATGGAAAAATCTAAATATTTTCCTCTTTTCGGTTTGAACTCCGCAAGCACGGTTTATAGCGACTCTAAATTCCTTTTGATAGCTATATTTTCTTGACTTCAAAAAGATACTATCCGACCAGTCATTGCTAGGAAACCTTTCCCCAATTTGTTTTGGGTGCGAATAATAATTTATTCTCCCAAAGTTCATTTCGTATTCGTCTGGAGATGTATAAAGTCTTTCAACAAACTGCTTAAAATCAATAAGAACTATCTTTCCTTCTTGTATTTTATTTTTGAAAAAGTCTGTAAGTAATCTTTTATCCAGCTTGACTATTCCTTCACTAATGTCGCTAATTGAAATTGCCGTGCAGCACCAAATAGGCCTATTTCTATTTTTATACAAGCTCAATTCGCTTGAACATAAACTTTCCCAACAATCATATTGCCCATCGTCATCGCGGTGGGGTGATACGAAGTAATTCACTTGGTTCATGTACAACCCTTTGGTCAACAGGTACTCTAAATATTCTTCCCGTACAAATTTCAATAAATATTTAATATTTCTATCGTAATTGAGGTAGGTCTCTTTTTTAGAAAACACTTCCATGCTTTTTTCTATTTCTCCTTTGCCGTTTGAGGGCGTTAAATTTTTCTATTATTACAATACCCGCTTGCAAAGCGCGCTAAACATATTTTATGAAAAATTTTTGTATATTTGCAAAATTATTTCATGGGACGTATCATGCTCTCGATAAAATCAATTTCCTCATCAGTCAAACCGTATTTCGCATATAATTCTTCATCCGTCCACGGTTTTGAAAAGTCATGCATGGGGACAAAAGAATAAACATTTTTTGCGGCGTGCTGTGTGTTTTTTCGCAACAAAACCATGAAACGGAAAAGTTTTGTTTTCATGTACGCCAAAACATTTTCCGCAGTTTGCTTGCTTTCAAATGGACCTATCACAAGATAGGTTTCCGTACAACAAGTGTGCGGCTCTACTACAAATGGTTTATTTATGATTTGATGCGGGAAATCCTCTCCCGCGCCATACGCCATTGTAATTAAAATTTTCCACTTGTCTACCCAATCTGCATTTTGGGAGATGATGATATCTTTCGGTAAATATCCCACGGCTTTATTTGCGTAAATTTTAATATAACTACTGTCGCCGTGTTCCATAAAGTCGTCAAAAAACGTACGAAAGCCAAATGGTTTTTGCGCACTGACGATTTCGGAAAAATTGTGCTCCAAGCCCTTTGTGACCTTGCGGTAAATTCCAACCGATTCGTTATAACGAATAAAAATATCGGCTCCATGCTCCATTAAAGGGCGAATTTGGGTAGATATGCTTTCATTCCGTATGGTCGTAATCGTACAATCGCCGTGATATTCTCTGTCCCACAAAAAATAGCAAACACCGCCCTTGATCTCCACTCCCGGGAAGCAATCGGAAGAAATGGGATAGTCCACAAGATTTCGTATTCTATCATCGTGTAACATTGCATCGCGGAAGTCGTCCAATCCCCTTCCCCCCGCAAACCATCGGGACGGAATAATCATTGTGAGATACCGCGGTTTTAATGCCTTTGCTGTGTTGATAAATTTATGATAGATGGGAATTGCACTTGCTTGTGCGCCCCCATCGGAGAGTTGATAGGGCGGGTTGCCGATGATCACATCAAACTGCATCTTGAAAACCTCCTCGCCGTGGATAAACGTGTACGCATGGCTCTCTAACGCCTCGTCGCGGTCGTACTCCGCGCGGCTCGCCCCGCAGTAAACGCAACGCCCGTCCTTCCAGGTGTGTTTTGTCCGCAAAAATTTGATATTCCCCTCTTCATCTTGGAACTTTGTGCACACCGAATATCTGCCGTTTGCCGTCTTACTGCAATACACGCTCCGCCGCGACAACAGCCCCGTCAGTTCCGTGATCGCAATTCCGAAAAGTTGCTTGGTAAAGATATGGTCGATGCGCTCCTGTTCGTCGGGGATCTGTTCCTTCAATCCCGCCATCAGCCGCTTTGCGATCTCCCGCAAAAACACGCCCGATTTTGCGCAAGGGTCCAAAAATTTGGTCTCCTTGCTCTCAAACAGCGTTTGGGGCAAGAGGTCGAGCATCGCGTTTGCCAAACTCGGCGGCGTGAACACCTCATCATTCGAGAGGTTGGCAAGGCAAGAGAGAACGTCGGGGTTATGTATGGCTTTCATAGGTTGCGATCTCCAAATAATGCACGGCGGGAAATCTCCCCACCTCTTTGGGCAATTTTTCTTCGGGCGACAAGTCGAAGAGCGTATTTTGCTTGCCGCCACGGCTCTGCTCGGGGTGACAGGATAACAGGCTGTTCATCGTGAAATCCCGCCGCTGGACTTTGCTCCCGCTCACAAAGGACCACTCCGAAAAGACGATCGACTCTCCCGTGCTTGTAAGAAGCGTGAGCGCGTCGCCGCAGATGATATTCTTCTCCAAAAGATAGCGGATGCTTTTGAGATAGCGCTCGGACGTCTTTTTGAACTGCGCCCGATAGCGGGAGAGAAAATAATCAAAGAGACGTGTGCGGCACTCGGCGGCGTTGTCGGGCAGAAGTTCTACGCCGTAAATGCTCGAAACGGCGAGAAAGGCACGCGTCTCCCATTCGTACTGCACCCTGCGGTAGACCGCGTCCACGACGTTTAACTTTCTCGCCAAAATTTTGATGAGGAAATTGCCCGTCCCGCAGGCGGGCTCCAAAAAGCGGCTCTCGATGCGCTCGCACTCGTTTTTCACAAGGTCGAGCATGGCGTTCACTTCCCGCTCGGCAGTGAATACCTCCCCGTGCGCCCGCACCCGCTCCTTTGATTTGGTTTGTTGTTCTTTGGTCGGCAATTCCTCTTGATCCCGTTTATCGAAATTACGACATTATTATATCGAAAATCCGATAATTAGTCAACGACATTCCGCTACTTAATTATCGGAATTTTGTTTATAATGAAATCATGGATATCATTGAACGAATCAAGGAATTGCGCGACGCACGCGGGTGGAGCACGAACCAGCTCGCTTTGGAGGCGGAACTTACGCAATCGACGGTGGCAACGCTGTTAAAACCCAATCAAAATTCCCTGCCCAGCCTTGATACCCTCATGTGCCTATGTCGGGCGTTCGGGATCACGCCCGCGCAGTTTTTCTTGGAGGATGAACAAAACGAAATCGTCAGCGCACAGGAAAAGCACCTGATTGAGCAATACCGTAAACTTCCCGAAAAAAAGAAAAAAGCAGTGCTGACACTGCTTGAAGATTAACGTGGTTTCATGCGGATAACTGCACTTCCGTTTGAATTGTTGATTTGCGTTTATAAGGAAAACCTAAAAAGATGGGACAAACATTGCAAGAAAAACTTCTCTTTGGTTGGATGTAGAAACAATCATTGAAAAGCGACAATCGTATGCTTTCAGAAAGACGCCGTGAAATATAATTTAAAACGGCGGCAGATCTATTTGCCGATAAAGTTGACGCTTATAACGATCACATAGAACCGATACTTCACTATCATATATTAAAATAACAAGTCAATTTGTTCCTATAAAAAATCCGAACGCCGTGCCGACAAATATCGGCTTCGGGTTCGGATTCATATTTTGGCGCAGACGTCAACAATAATTACTATTTTGCCGAGCAGTCAAGAATATCTCATAACGAACGCATTTCATGTGGCAAAAGTTGTATGTCCCCTCTTTTTCAAATGGGTATGTTTGTACGATATCTTTTGCAAATTCAACAAAAAGAATGCGCATTCGCCTCGTTTATCATAAATTTTATTCGATAAAACTTTACTGCTTTACGGTTGCATTTGAAAGTTCCCCGCATTGTGCAGTAAACGAAAACCCACCGCCCACTTTCATTGTGCTCTCACTAGAAAACAGTTTGCGGACTTCCAAAGAAGCCGTCAAAGCGACGTCGCTCCTCATGGAATATTCACGAAACAGTCCGTTTTCGCCAAAAGCCAAACGAATATCGAAGACCGTCCGTTCGTATCCGAAATCGGTACGCGGAAGATAGTTGAGCCATTTCGCGGGTATGAGCTTTTCGAGCATATCGTTGAGAAGGTCCGTATAGAACCCCTCATTCGCCGTCAGCATGATTGCAATGCCGTCAGAATCATCAATGCTCACCGTGAAACCAAGGTCCATGAGTTTTTCCACGGCGAAACGCAGGGAGACCCCCTTTTCAAGTTCTTCGGGGATGACCGAAAACGCCTCCTCCATCCGATCGGATGCCGCAACCATCGCCGCCGTCTCAATCTTTTCTTTTACTTCGTCCAAGGAAATGCGGGTCTCGGACTCTCCTTCTCCCGCATACCAAACAATGTCGCCGTCATGACGGAAGCCGACGTTGAAGTTCTTTTGAAGAGGCTCCGAATCTTTGGAAGGTCCCCGATAGTTCAGAAGAAGGCTCACCTTACCGCCGCCGAACAATTCGACACCAAGGGTATTCTCCTCTTTGGAACGAATTCCGAAGATATCGTCAAGTCCAATTCCTAGGCCGCATTCAAAGTTCAACTTATCCTCGTCGCTAATTTCGGACGTCAGACGGAAGCCATAAGAGGCGTTCATCTCCCCCGCTGCCTCAAACACGAAAGACCAGTCTTCCGCCTCGCGGTCCCCGAACGCCTTGGAGATATCGACCGTTTCGAGCAGGGCAAGCGGAGATACGGCGGGCGTCTGCTGTTCTTCCTTAGAGTTTTCGCCTTCGTCGGGCGTTTCGGGCGATTCTTCGGGAAGGATCTCGGAGACGGAAGGGCGTTCTGTTTCACTGTCCGTTCCAACGGGAAGAAAGTCACAACCCGTAAACGTCAAAAGCCCGAATACAAGCGCCAGACCGACGGGAATAAGTTTTTTCATGATATTCTCTCCTCTCTCGATTTCGGAATCGTGAAATATCCTGCGATGTTTTTCGTCATTATTATATCACGTCCATCACTTCTATTGTCAACAGTTTGAAGGGGCTTTGAAACATTTTTTCGCAGAGTTTTTCCTTAGTGCCTCACTTTCGCCACGTTTTTGAATTTTCCGTTGCTTTCTCTCTCGATGTATGTTATAATACAAAAAAGCGATTCGCGCACGGATGGGGTTTTATGAACATCGTCATTATTCTCACACTCATCTACATGCTCGCCTTACTTACGGCGATCACCGTCTGGCTTTTGAAGGATTCCCGAAAAGAACGGCTAAAACGCGTAAAGAGTTTTAAGCGCGGGAAGTTCGCATTCGCCTACATTGCCGGCGTTCCCCTCTTCTTCCTCGCCTATCGCTTCAACGGGCAGTCCATAGACGGTGCCGTTTGGCTTTCCATCCGTACATGTATCGAGGCAGTAGTCCTGAAATTCGACTACAATACTGTTGCACCTCTTTTGACTGAAAACGTACTCTATCATGTTGCAATCGAATTCCTCTTTTCCCTGATCATCCTCAATACTTTTATGCTCATCCTGTCCTTCTGCGGACAATGGCTTTATAACCGCGTTGTGCTCTTTCGGGCGAGAAAATTCCGTAAAAAAGTCGTTGCGGTGATCGGAACGGGTAAAAATGCGCTGAATCTTCTCTCCTCCGTCCCCGAGGGTAATGCCGCAATCCTCTTCGGCGAACTTACTCCCGAGGTCAAAGACGAAGCCTATCTCCGCCATGCCGCAACTTACCGGTTGAAGTCCGGGGACGACCTCGGGGTACGGCTCAAAAATCTCTTCGGGAATTTCAAAAAACGGAAAGTCTCCGTGATCATGGCGCTCGATGACGATGAAAAGAGCTTGATTTACGTCAAACAAATCTTTTCGCTCATCGAGGCTGCCAATTTGACAAGCATCCCCCTGATGAGTGAAGCGGGCCTTGCGGTGTATGTTTTTGCCGCAAAGACGAATGCGGAGATTTTCTCGCACTACGCAGAATCTTCCAACGGTATTCTCCGCTTCATCAACCGCCACCAGTTGATCTCGGTCGATTTTATCGATCGCTATCCCATGACGCAATTCATGACGGAACGCGAAATCGACTGTTCGACTGCAACCATTCGCGATGAGATTGATCTGAATGTCTTTATGATTGGGTTCGGGAAGCTCAATGAAAGTCTTTTTCTCGCCTCCGTTTCAAACAATCAGTTTCTCACCGAAAGAGACGGAAAACTCCTACCCAAGCCCGTGAAATATCATATCTACGATCGGTATTATCCGCAAGGAAAATTCACCGAAACGACCGAAGTGCACAGCAATGATCTACACCACGGGTATTTGAGATATAAGGAATTCCTCAATTATTACAAAGGAAGGGAAAGCGAATTTCTTCCTCTTCTCCCGATGCCCGCGGAGGTAATCAAATACCCTCTCGAAGTGACCCATCCCGAGTTCTATTCCTCCATGCGTCCCACGTTAATGAAAGAGAAAACCTATAATTATGTCATCATCTCTTACGGAACGGATATGGAAAATATCGAACTGGCGGAGAAGTTGCAACAAAAATTGCAGGAATGGGAAGTGCATTCCCCCGTAAAAATATTTGTAAAAATACGCGATGCAAAGGCAGCGAAGGCGCTCGGCGGGGATTTTGAAAATATCATCTTCTTCGGTTCCGACAACGACTGCGTCTACAACGCGGAGATCGTTTTGCGGGAAAAAATCGAGCGGATGGCGCGGCTCCGCCATCTCCTCTACACGGCGGAGGACGAAGTGAAAAGATCAAGCCGTTCCGACTCCGTTATTTTGGACAATGAGGCAATTCAGGAAAAAGCACGTAACAAGTGGTATTCCTTCAAAGAATATCAACGCGAATCCAATATCTATGCCTGCCTGAGCGCCCGAATGAAACTGCAACTGTGTGGATATGATTATGCAAGAGAAGGAGACGACTGCACGGAAGAATTTCTTCGGCAGTATGAGGAAAACGATAAACGTGCACCGTCCGATTTGGAGGTAGCGGAAAAACAAGTATGGAAGTATTCCAACGCAGAACAACTCCGCCACTCTCTGCGCCGAAATCTTGCCGTACAGGAGCATCAGCGTTGGTGCGCGAATTTGATCGCCAACGGCTTTATCCCGTGCAGCAAAAAAGAAATTCAAACACTGGACAAAAAAGGAGTGCTGAAAAAACGCAAACACGGCAACTTGACGACAATGGAGGGGCTCATAGAGTTCCGTAAGATCGTCGCGGAGGTCTCCGGAAAGACGGAGGAGGAGACCGATGTCATCCGCTATGATTATCAGCTTATGGACGACATCGATTGGCTCCTGAACGAATGCGGATATAAAATCATTAAGAAACAATCGGATAAGGCAGATATATGCTTTTGAAAGAGGCGATCTATGAGCGGCACAGCACGAGAAGCTATGACGCAAAACAAGTTCCCGAAACTGCAATCCGAAAGGTACTGGAAGCAGGCAGCTTGGCTCCCTCTGCCAAAAATTGCCAACCGTGGCGGTTTTCGGTGCTCACCGACGAGCAAAAGTTCTTCTGCTCCGATATAATGGCACGCTCCGCGGAATGCACCGCTATAAGGAGTACGGTGCGGCAATCGGCAAAGATCATCCGTTCGGCACCGACTGCGATCGCCGTTTTCGCTTTACGCGAGCAGACCTCGGATAAAAGCATCTATCTCTCCCTCGGCGCCTGTCTCGAAAATATGTCTTTGACCGCCACCGACCTCGGCCTCGGGAGTCTGATCGTCTGCGACACGCAGAACGCGCAACAAGAACTCGAAACATATTTGCAAGGCGGCGATGAGCTTGTTGCAATATTTTTGCTTGGTTACGAAAAAAAACCGACCGTCCGAAAAAAGAAAATGCCGATCGATACTTTGGTACAGGGGCTGTCGGACTATTACGGAGAAGACGTCATAGACGACCTTCCGGAAGCGAAGATCGGAGATTTGCCCTTCCTCTTTATCAGCTACTCCCACAAGGACGCGAAACTCGTCCTTTCCGATATCGTGGAACTGAAAAAGCACGGCGTCCGCCTTTGGTATGACCGCTCTATCGCCTATGGAGAGGAATGGGACAGAAAAGCGCTCGATGTTTTATTAAAACCGAACTGTTGCGGCGTGCTGGTTTATCTCAGCAAAAACTCCGCCGCCTCCCCGAGTGTCTGCCTCGAATTGCAAACTGCTTCTGAAAAATTCAAAAAGACGGAAGCGAAAATAATCGGCATTCACGTCGGAGACAAGCCGCTTTCTTTCTACCTCGGCACCTCTTCTCAATGCAATCGCATCCTCGATGCAACTTTCAGCGACAAGAACAAATACATCCCTCACTCTCCGCTCGCGGGTGACTTTTCCGACATCCCCGAGATCGTCGTGAAGCGGAGCGATTGGGCGCCGCGGACGAAAGCGGCGTCTATGACGATTTCAAATACCGAAAGACGGAGGACGGCATTGAAATTATCCAATACCGCGGCACATCAAGAAAAGTAGTCGTCCCCAGCACCATTTGCGGTGCGCTTGTAACCCGCATCGGAAAGAATGCGATGCGCGGATCGGACTCCATTAGAGAAATCATCCTGCCCGCCACCGTCAAACGAGTAGAAGAAGGTGCCTTTTTTGATTTGAGTGCGCTCGAAAAGATCTTTCTGCCTAATTCAATAGAACATCTCGGCGTTGCCGCTTTCCGCGGTTGTACGGCGTTGAAAACGGTGTCTCTCCCGAGCGGTTTGAAAAAGCTCGAAGAAGCGCTTTTTCGCGGTTGCGCCTCCTTGAAAGAATGTATCGTTCCGTACGGCGTAGAGGAACTTGGGGAAGCCGTATTCAGAGAATGCGCCTCTTTGAAAAAAGCCGTCCTCCCCAATACGGTAAAACGAATGACGGAAGGCGGCTTTTATGGCTGTACGTCCCTTGAAGTCCTTAAAATTCCCTACGATATCGAAGGGTTGGAGGCGGGTTCTTTCCTGACCTGTCCCCTTCTTAACGTCGATGTTGCGGGTTTCAAATTCCGCAACGGAAAATCGATATAAAAGAAAATGAGCCGCCTCACATGACTCGTTTCATCAAGCTATAGTAATCGGACACAATGTTTTCTTCCGATAAGAATGCCGATAATTTTATTCGTTTTCTTTCAGTTGCCGCCATCCCCAAGAAGTGACAGCCTACCCTCCTTGCACATTGATAATCTCTTTCGGTATCCCCGACAAAAATGGTGTTCTGGGGATTCCCAGCTAATTCCTCGATCGCTCTGTCCAAGGACCATGTATTTGGCTTCATCAATTCGGGCTTAGTCCCCTGTCGCCCTACAATAGGGATCGGAATAGCTTGACAATATTTTTTCAGAAAAGCCCGAACACATGCTTCAGAATTATTCGTAGAAATTCCAAAACGGTAGTGGTTGCAATACAAAAACGACATCATGGCTTCAACCCCGAGTACGGGTTCCCCCGTTTCTACCGCCTCAATCTCTGCTTTTGTAATAATTTTGTCGGCGCAAGAAAGTGCCTCTTCTCTTTTGTCCACATCTTTTAATTGGCAAACGATTTCCATAAAGACATCAAACGCATCGTTTGACAATGAAAAATCGACACCGAAAGTGCTCATTGCGGCTTGTAAAGACTGTACTACCGAAGCAAGATCGTAGTTTTTGAAAAGACGACACATGGTGCCATCAAAATCAAAAACAATAATTTCATTTTCCTTTAATTCGAGATGATCCATTCGGCAACCTCTTTCGCTGTCTTTTGAGTAATTGCTAAATCCTTCACATTTGCGTCAGCGACAACGCTTTCGGTTGTTAAAATATATGCGTTCGGATGTTTACGTAAAATTGTAGCGGGGATTCCGGCCGTAATCGTTCCCGTCAGTAGACGGCGAACAATATTAGCCTTCTGTATATCAAATGCCAATATTAAAAGAATGCCCGCGGACATCGCGGTCCCCAACCCAATGGTAAGAATGGATTTTGACGGTTGGTTCGGATCTATATATTTTTTGCTGTGCTCTCCGACTTCCACGATACGAGGTCCGTCGTCAATGATCTCATCCACTTCATTGTATGTACCAACCTCGTAAGCAAGAATCTCTCCAACCGGGGACACAGAAACGCCGTGCACAGAGGGCGGAAACATCCTGATCGTTTTTTGAGCGCTTTTTACCGGATCGCTATCGGTATAAATGCCGGAAAGTAAATGAAGTTGCTCTGCCGAAGGAGCCTTACCCATCATTGTCAGTGGGTCTATCAATAACTCATGGATGTGACGGGTCCTGCTCGTTTCATGTTCTTTCCACACTCCGAAAGTTTCGGTATCCGAAATCAAGTGCGCTTCGCCGAAAGGGCACCCTTCATTTTCTCTTGCCATCCGCACCATCGCCCTGAAAATCATCGTTGCACTTCGCCCTGTGGGCAAAATCACCGATGAATCCGGGTTCTTTTGGGCAGCAGTAAAATAGACACGGGCGGCACATTCCGCAGCTTCTCTCTCCGTGGAAAACGCAATTACACCCTTTGCCCATCCAGAGTCCACTTCAAAGTCAGGCTCTTTTACCGACAATGTGCTTTTCTCAGTATAAGTTTCCACGGTATTCGACTGAATATCATTGATCAATTTCTCAATCGTTGCATCACGCATATCAAGCCAATCAAACCATTGTGTTGCCGTCAAAAAATAACTAAGATTGTTCGGCTCAACGCGTTCGACCCTGACCCAAAAAACGGGTTTCTTGTATTTGTCCGCAAGGGAAAGTTCTCTCTTTACTTGAATGCTTGCATCGGCTTGAGCACAGAAAAGAAGCACAACGGCACGGCAGCATTTGATGGCTGCATGAATCGCACCGTCCCAATTTTCTCCTGCCCTGATATCTTTGGCAGCATACCATGTGGGGATGCCGTTTTTCTCTAAAATTTTAGATAAATGAGCGACCAATTCCACCTTGCTGGAATGATAACTTAAAAAGATGTTAGCAAAATTTTCCCGTACATCCATAAGATTCACCTGCAAATCAAAAGTCGTCTTTTTTCTTCTCTTCTTCGGGGAGATCGTTAAAGGAGATCAGCAACGGGTGAGTCTTTGCAATATGGTCCTTTTCCTCCCCGTAAACATACCCCTCTGCCCGCATGTAAGTGTTCCAACGTCGATGCTCATATAGCCGTAACGTATCGTTGTTCGCTCTACCCTCCGGCGTTTCGTCGCTTTCCCGAACATAACCGAGTTTTGTCCTCAAATCACGGTAAATCGCCTGCATCATCGATGATCTTCGATAATATTCGTATTGCTCGAACTTTTTTCTTGCCTCCTTCTTTTCCGCCTCCGTCTCCGCCCATTGCATGTGGAGGATAGCCGCCTTTTCTTCCTGCTCCCGCTGCTCGATGTTCTCCAAGCAATAGAACCGATGCAACGCACCGATAAATACAATTCCGTACTCTTCGCCTTCCATGTTTTTCAGCCCGCTACCCGACACGATCTCCGCCTTTGTAGGATCATACACTACGGCATAGATCGGTGCAGCGGAATGTCCCGTTCTCCTGAACGCCGACATGAGGCGCATTGCCGTTTCGATGTTCAGTTCATCCTCTCCGAGCGCAACATAGACGCCCGTATAGTCATCCGCCGAAACAAATTCCTCAATGAACTCTGATGACCTTACGTCAACGGGATCATGGAATACAATCTTGTATTCCGCTTCCCCTACGATCTGCTTGCCGTTGAGCGAGATTAGCTCGGGCGCCACCGCTTTGAGCCGCCCCTCGGCATTCTCCATATCAAATACATGGAGCTCAACGTCCCAACCCGGCATTTGTCCCAAACAGCAAATCATTTTCAAGAATTGCATTCCGTATCCGCCGAATCCGACGAGAGCGACTCGAACTCGCTTTTCCTTTTGCCCCTCGATCCCCCCGAAGATCGGATGCGCTTGCATCTCCGAAAGAGCCAGCCTGTTGCTCTCGTTGATGCGCCTTACCCGCATATTTCCGTTATCGACCGAATCGAGCAGGACTTCGCTCTCTGCCGTTTGAGAAAAGATATAAAACTCCAAATCATTGCTATCGTATTTTGTCCCTCTGTGCCGGTGAATGAGCTTCAACGCCTGCCCAATGTTCTCGTCTTCATTCGCCCCGATAAGGTAAACTTTTCGCCTACATCTTCTTGCATATTTTAGTCCGAGATCGGTAACATCTTTCTTGACGCAAATCGCACCCATGCGCCGCGCCATAAAGACAAGTTCGTAATTTCGCTCCTCGTTATCTTCAAAGACGTCGGCGAAAATTACAATCCTTCCTCTCTTCCCCTCTCCCAAGATATTCTTTGCCAAGGCGAGCGAACGTTCATTGAGTTCGGACATCACATACAGTTCCCGGCAGGGACGCAAGCTGTACCGAAGCATTGCGGAGGTATTCCGGAAGAAGGAGAGAACAAAGCCCGCCGTGAGAAGAGGCGCCGCCAAGAAAATGATCGCCGCATAAATCGAATAGCATTCTCCCAAAACGGCATTCACGCGCGAAAAATCTGCTAAAAAGTCGCGGATGTTATTGAACTCTCCATTCAGCGTGATGAGGCGCAAAACATTTTGCACGGAGAGCAAAAAAGCTTTTACGATTCTGAGAAAACCCGTTTCCGCCGCCAAGTAATCTATATAGTAGACGGGAAAGAAGATTGAAACCGCCGCAAAGAAAAAGCACAGTAGGAAAATCTGAAAAGAGGTCAGGATCCTCCGTCGCCCTTCAAGTCCCGTGCTCTTTAACTCCGAGCGATGCAACAAGGTGCCCAATACGATCGAAAGAATGATCAAAAGGAGAGAAATTCCCAGGGCAATCGAGCATGCGATGTTCAGGTTCATATCAATCCTCCATCAACGGTTACATTCGACGACAATCACATCCTTTTTGTGCGCTTCCGCCATTTTAATGCAATCATACGTCCCGCCACGATTGATGGGCCTACCATCATAATCTTCAAGCGGAATTTCCTTTTTATCCCAGAGAGCAATTAGTTTATCGCACTTATTAACGATATACTTATTGGCTTCCGCATAAGTAAATTTCGGATCTTCCACAATCCTGCACACGACGGTCTGCGCCAAAAGATGCCGCATTTTAAGCTCATCCTTTTCGGTAAATTCCCGCCCGTGCGAAAGGACGTCCTGACGGACATTTTCGATATATTGCTCGATGGGCATGGGAAGATCGGCTTTCAATGTAAGTCCCAATTCCAACGCGCATTCCGCGATGAGCTGGTCTGCACCGTAAGCAAAACATGTTCGCACGATCACGTGATTTGACTTGCTATATTGTTCCAAAATCTCCTTGACGCGTTTTTTCAGCCTTTCGGTATCGTCGTTGAAGTAACGATGTCCGGTCCCCGCGATTTCAAGATTGGGCTTTCTGCCGGTACGATAATTGTAAATTTTGATATTACTATCGAATTTTTTCAGAAGATCAAGGATGTTTTTTACCATGAGCTCGTCTTTGGATTGCTCATCCTTTGTCAGCATCTCATAGGGGACAATATCCTTATGGATTTTTTTACGGTTGCGCTCTTCACGGGTCGTGTAATCGGTGCCATACTGCCAACCCATGGCAAGTTTTTCTTTGACCCAACGGACATGCTCCTCGCGGCACAAGAAGCCGAGATTATTTGTGTAATTCGCCTCTACGCGATTAAAATCTTCCACTACGGGATAATCGAGATCTTTCCTGCTGTAAAAACAGTTGATAAGTTCAAGTTTATATCCATAGGATTTTGCTTGTTCAATATTGGAGAGCTTGAATTCAAGATCGAGGTTCCCGAAGTCTTCGCTGATAAATTTGCTGCTGAGCGACATGCAATGATCGTTATAGCTTGCGTGAATCGCTTTTGCGAGGTCGCATAAGCCGATGAAATTATCGTCGGAAGCATACAAATTTGCCTTTTTCTGTTTTTTCTTTTCCTGTGTTTTTACGATAATGCGAAGGGGCGTAACAACATATTTACGGATCTTTTCCTCAAACGTACCGTTTTCCATCTCGACATAATTTTTGTTAAGCTCGACTTTCAGTTTCAAGTCATCACCGACGTAGGTACGCGTATCAAAAGATTCGTATGTATATGTAACAAGCAAAATGTTCTCCGAAATATCGAGAGCGAAGTCCCACGCGATCGGAGCCCGTTTGCTGATTTTTCCATATGCGAGACGATCCCAACATTGAAGTTCATCACACAAGATAATAAGATAAGCGAGCGGATGCTCTTCAAAATGAATCGGGTGCTTGTCGGGTGCGTCGTATTTATTGAAATTGTTATGCAGAAGGATCGCAGTGAGAACATCAAGACACTGCATATCGAAATGATATTCGGATAGCGAAAACAGCTGCCGCGCCAAAATAACGGCGCTGAAATAGCCGTGATCCATAAAATCCGGTTGATTGACTACACGCTCGGTAAGCTTTCCGCAAACAGCTTCGGGATCGTAACCCTCCCGCTTCTGCAAACCGTAAGCGAGAAGATCGTTATAAGTAAAAAATGACTTTGCATCGGGAAAAACCGACGAAAGTTTTTTGCGTGCAGATTCGTTGAGCGTGATGAACTTCTCGAAATTGCCATAGGAGACGAATGGCGTGAGGGATAAGCGTTTCTTTCGCTCTTCGTCTTCCGCTTTCTTTTCTGCCTCCTCTTCCTCTTTCTTATCCTTAAACATGCCCTTAAATGTGCCTTTGAACATACCCGTAAGGTCTCCGACCCATACCTCTTCGGCATAGGTCTTGATCTGTTCATGTGCAAGTTGGAATGGATAGCCGATATCGTGGAACAAAGCCACCATGCCCCAGAATTTCAAAAAATTAAATGCGGAATGTCCGTTCTCATCGAGGTGATAGAAAGAAAGATAGTTCCTGCGGAAGGCGGGGTCCCCCGTATAAAAGGCAAGACCGAGTGCAAAAACGTAAACCGAATGGGAATAATGATCCCGATGCTTTGACAGCAATTCTCCGGAATGATATTCATGGTCGGAAAGCATTTCAAGTAGCTTTTTGGTGTTTTCATACCCCTTGCCGAACAACTGAAAGATCTCGCTGAAACAGAAGTAGACAGAGAATGCGTCCTCTTTCTTCCCGCTCGACAAGAACTGTTTTAATGCGTTTTGAAAACAAAGTTTATCGCTTTCGGCGGTTTCCGGATTTGAATAACCGCTCATGTCGAGCATTTCAAAGAATTTGTTGCTCCATTCGGATAAGGTCTTCATTTGATATCTCCTTTGGTAAATGTTGTGTTATGTTCGTGGTGCCCAAGAATCGCTTTATCGAGTTCTTTTTGTAGTTTTCAGTAAGATTCGCTTCGCAAAAAAGAGGCAGAACGAAAGTTTCTTATATGTTTTCTCCCCAAGAAAAAGGTGTCGCGCGATTTTTCGTTCTATAAAGCTCTCCATTGTCCCGTCTTGTACAATAAGGACGCGCTCAATATAGCCGTTGTTTTAACAATTTGATTGCGCGCTCGACAGTCTCTCTTGAAACGTCTATGATAATTTTATTATAGCATATCTTAATAAGAAAAGCAAGAGTCAAGACGATAACTCGGCAAACATTACAAATTGCCGGGGTTCTGCGTTCATTCGGATAATAATGTTGCAAAAAAATCCGTGAAGGTTGCTTCACGGACTATTTCACTACAACTTCCCGCTTCTAATTTTTCCCTTAAAGCACTTGTTCCGTTGCTCCCGTGGCGCCGGTCGCGCCCGTCGCGCCGACGGGACCTGCGATCCCCTGCGCGCCCTGCGGACCTTGCGGTCCCTGCACGCCCTGGATGCCCTGCACGCCCTGCGGACCCGTCGCACCCGTTGCACCCGTTGCGCCCGTCGCGCCGCGGGGGATGGTGAAGGTGAGGATCGCGTTCTCCCCGCCCGTCTGCGTAACGGATGCCGCCGTACCCGGCTCCGACGTGATCGTCTGCCCTACGGTAACGGTTGCGGGACCCGCCGGTCCCGTGGCGCCCGTGGCGCCCGTGGCGCCCGTCGCGCCGCGCTGTCCGAAATAGCCGCCGCACCTGCACGGGTTGCACCCGCACACACAGCAGCGTTGATTGATTGTCATGGTGTTTCCTCCTCATGAAAAGGCGTCCCTCCCGCACGTTTCCGCGCGGGAGGGCGTTCCTCCTTGGAAACATATCGCCCTATTTCATCATATCCTGACAGAGAAAAAGAGGTGATTGCGCGATGAAGATTTCCCTGTGTATGATCGTAAAGGACGAGGAAGCGACGCTGAAACGCTGTCTCGACAGCGCGAAGGAACTGGCGGACGAGATCGTGATAGCGGACACGGGCTCCGAAGATGCGACGAAGGAGATCGCCCGCGCGTACACGCCCCTCGTCTACGACTTTGCCTGGCGGGACGACTTCTCCGCCGCCCGCAACTTCTCCCTCGGAAAGGCGACGGGCGACTACCTTCTCTGGCTGGACGCGGACGACGTTCTCTGTCCCGCCGAGGGCGACTTTTCCGCGCTGCGGGAAATGCTCGCGCGCGATCTGCCCGATATGGTGCGCTGTCCCTACGACGTTGCCTTCGACGGCGCGGGGAACGCCGTCTATTCCTACCTCCGCGAGCGGCTCTTCCGGAGAGAGGCGGGATTCCGCTTTGCGGGGCGGGTGCACGAATGCGTTGTCCCGTGCGGCAAGATCTGTTCCTTCCCCCTGCACGTCCGCCATCTCGGGAGCGAGAAGGAACGCGGCGCGCGCAACCTCGACATCTACCGCAGACAGATCGCCGAGGAAGGCGCGCTCTCCCCGCGCGATCTGTTCTATTACGGGCGGGAACTCTATTACCACCGCCTGTATGCGGAGGCGGTCGCCGTGCTCGGGGAGTTTTTGGACGGGGACGGCTGGTATGTGAACAAAATAGAGGCGTGTAAAATTTTTTCCCGCTGCCGCCTCGCGCAGGGGGACGGCGAGGGCTCGCTCGCCGCGCTCTTCCGCAGTTTTCTCTACGGACCGCCGCGCGCCTCGGTGTGTTGCGAGGCGGGCGCGCGCTTCAAGGCGCAAAAAAAATACGCCGAAGCGGCGTTTTGGTACGAGAGCGCGATGCGGTGCGTCTCCCACGTCGAGGAGGGCGACTTCGACGAGCCGCTCTGCCGCACGTTGACGCCCCTGCTCGAACTCACCTGCTGTTATTTTGCGCTCGGGGACGAGGCGGGCGCCCTGCGCGCGCACAGGCGTGCGGAAGAGCTCGCGCCCGATCACCCTTCCGTCCGCTTCAACCGCTCCTTCTTCCGCGGGCGCGGCGCGCTGTGAGCTCCCCTATTTGCGGAAGAGCGCGACGAACGCGCGGAGCGCAAACGACATGCTCGGATTTTGCGGGAGCGCGAGCCCGACCGAGCGCACGGGTAAAGCGGGCGAGACGTCCAGCTCGAACAGCCGCCCGTCCGCGAGCTTGTGAAGCGCGTACTCCCGCGGCAGGCACCCGACGCCCATGCCGTCCGCGACGAGCTGTTTCATAAATCCCCAGCTGTCCACCTCGATCGCGGGCGAAAATTTTACGCCGAGGCTCTCCGCGAAGTGATCGAATGCGGCGCGCGCGACGGTGTGCGGCTGCATGAGCAGGAGCGGATAGTTCCGCAGTTCCCAGACGGAGAGCTTCCTTTCCCGCAGTTCGGAGAACGCCTCGCCCGCGACGAACACGTCGTGGAGAAGGCGGATATTCTCGGCGAGCACGATGCCCTCCTCCTTCCCGATGGGAAGATTGAGAAAGCCGACGTCGCAACGGTCCGTTTTGAGCATCCCGATGATCTCGGGCGAGACGTCGGTGATGAGCTCGATCTTCACCTGCGGATACAGCTTGTGATACTCCACGATCTTTTCGGAGAGAAGATACTGGAAGATCGTCTCCGAGGCGCCGATGCGGAGCGTGCCCGTCGCACTGCAACGCAGTTCGGAGAGCCTGTCCTCCGCCCCGCCGAGCAGTTGGAGCGCGCGCTCCACGTCGCGGAAGATGAGTTCGCCGCCCTGCGCGGTGAGTTCCATCCCCCTGTGCTTTCGGTTGAATAGCTGGGTCCCGAGCTGGTTTTCGAGCTGGCGGATCGCCTGCGAGACGGCGGGCTGGGAGATATAGAGCTCCTCCGCCGCCTTTGTGAGGCTTCCGCACCTCGCGACCGTATAAAAGACCCTGTACAGTTCGAGATTGACCATCGTTCCCTCCGCGCGCCTATTTCCCGACGCAGAATTTGGAAAAGATCTCCGTTACGATCTCTTCGGACGCCGTTTCGCCGCTCACCGTGCCGAGCGCGCTCCATGCCGCGCGCACTTCCTCGGCGACGAGCTCGGGGACAAGCCCGCTCTCCGCCGCACGCACCGCGCGCGCCGCCGCCGCCGCGCTCTCCGCGAGCGCCTCGTAGTGCCGCGCTTCGAGCAGATACGCCCCGTCGTTCTCTGCGCCGAACCCGCGCTCGTAGACGAGCCGTTTGAGCGCCTCCAAGCCCTCGCCCGTGCGGGCGGAGACGAGCACGTCGCACCCCTCCCGCCGCACGACGTCGCATTTCGCGCCGACGAGAATGAGCGGGACTTCCGCCGCGGGCGGAGCTTCCTCCTCTTTGAGCCACACGACGACGTCCGCCGCCTTCATGGCGTTCTCCGCGCGGCGCACGCCCTCCCGTTCGATCGCGTCCGCGCTCTCCCGCATGCCCGCCGTATCCGTAAAGCGGAACAGCACGCCGCCGAGTTCCAACGTCCCCTCCACGAGGTCGCGCGTCGTCCCCGCGACGTCCGAGACGATCGCCCTTTCATAGCCGAGCAGTGCGTTGAGGAGGGAACTCTTGCCCGCGTTCGGCTTGCCGCAGATCGCGACGTTGACGCCCGCTTTGATCTTCCGCCCCGCGCGGTACTGCCCCGCGAGCGCGGCGAGCCCGTCGCGCACGCCGCGGAGCTTTTCGGCGACGTCGAACGCCGTCTCCCGCGCGAGGTCCTCCTCGGGATAATCGAGCGCGGCGTCGATGCCCGCGAGACATTCGAGCAGCGCCGCCCGATGCGGCGCGCACGCCCGCGTGAGCGCCTCGCCGTAGAGGGTGTACCCCGCCCGCGCCTGCGCCGCGGACTGCGCGTTGATCATGTCCGCGAGCCCCTCCGCGGCGGAGAGGGAGAGCTTTCCGTTGAGAAAGGCGCGCCGCGTAAATTCGCCGCGCTCGGCGAGCCGCGCGCCGAGCGCGACCGTCTGTTCGAGCACGGCGCGCGCCAGCTCCGTCCCCCCGTGGCAGTGAAATTCGACGCAGTCCTCCCCCGTGAACGAGCGGGGCGCGCGGAAATAGACGCAGTAGCCGAAATCGCGCAGCCTTCCGCCGTCGATCTCCCCCGCGTACATCCTGTTCGGCGTAAATTCTCCCTTGCGGGAAAACATCTTCTTCGCGACGCCGAGCGCGCCTTCGCCGCTCATGCGGACGACGGCGACGCCGCCCCGCCCCTGCGCCGTCGCGATCGCAGAAATCAGTTGCATGGCTCTCCTCTATAAGCGTATCGATTGTATTTGCGCGAAAACGCGCGGTTTTATAATCTTCGTTTATACCATTATAACAAGCCGCGCGCCGTTTGTAAAACGATTTCAAAAAAATCTCCGCTTGCGCGGAGACCTTTTTTTCTAAAAATCGTCGAACGGGCTGTCGTTTTTGGCGTCGCCGCCCCCCGTTTGACCGTCCTTGTTGGCGTCCGGGAAATCGCCGAAGGGCTCCCCGCCGTTCTGCGCGCCGCCCGCGGGGGGATTGGGCGCGCCGCCGTACGGTCCGTATTGTCCGTACTGTCCGTACTGCTGCTGTTGGCGGCGGATCTCCTCCATGCGCCTGCGCATGAGCGCATCGTAATCCACGGGCGTATTGTTGCGGACCGCGAAGAGCACAAACCCGCGCAGGGGAAGGACGGCGCAGAGGAAGGTCATGAGGAAGGGACTGCGCGCGTAGTACTTGCGGAAGAGCGCGTTGTAGAGGATGCAGAACAAGAACAACTGCACGAAGCCCGCAAGATAGGTGATAATTTCCATCGCGAGCGAGCAATTCACCGTCCAGCGCATGCCCTCGGGAACGAGTTCCGCCGCGAAGCGGGAATATTCCCCGAGCTCGTCTACCCCGTATTCATAAAATTCGGGACGGGAGAGATAGACGGAGAGCACGAGGACGAACACGTTCCCCACGACGCAGAAGATCTCCGCGAGCATGGCGTACAGCCCCGCGCGCTTCATTTTGGAGCCGAAAAAGGTCGTCTCCCCCGCGAGTTTCCCCGCAAAATAGGTGCAGGCGAAGGGCAAAAAGCCGAGCCAGCCGTGCTTTACCCCCGCTTTCTTCGCCATCGTCATGAGCCCGAGCCCGCCGAAGAGCAGGCAGACGAGCATGAGTCCGCCCGCCACGCCCAGACTGATCCAAAGCTGAGTCATGGTGATCCCGCCGTAAAAGACTTGATAGATCGTCTGCGGGATCGAAGTCAGTTCAAAAAATTCCATTTATTCCTCCTCGCCGAAAATCGGCGCGTCATACTCCACTTTTTCGAGGCGCAGTCCCTTTGCGGGCATCGTCTTGGCAAGGAGCGACCGCTCCCCCGTCCGAAATGCGCCCTCTATGCCATTCATACCCTTTCCGAGCCCGATCGAAACAAGTTCGCCCGCAAGAATGCGCACCATATTGTACAGAAAGCCGTTTCCCGTTACCCGTATTTCAAAGAGCTCCCCCATCAGGAGCGTGTGCGCGGAGACCTCCAAGGAATAGATCGTCCGCACCGAAGTCTTGGCGGAGGATCCCGTCGCGGAAAACGCTTTGAAATCGTGCTCCCCTTCGAGGAGGCGCGCCCCCTCCCGCATGCGCGCGAGGGAGGGTTTCTCCGCCAGCCGCACGGCATATCGTTCGAGGAGCGGCAATACTGTCGGCGCGAAGTAGGCGGCGTAGACATACGTCTTGCGCCGCACGGAGCGCGTGCAATCGAACCCCGCGGGCGCGGCGGCGCTCTTTACGATGCGCACGTCGGGCGGGAGCGCGGCGTTGAAACGCGCGGCGAGCTTTTCCGCGGGGGTGTTCGTCTCCCCGTCCGCATGGCACACCTGCCCCACCGCGTGGACGCCCGCGTCCGTCCGCCCGCTCGCGCAGACGCGCACGGGCGCGCCGAACACATTCTGCGCGGCTTTTTCCAATTCCCCCTGCACCGTACGGCGGTCCTTCTGCTTCTGATAGCCAGAAAAATCCGTGCCGTCGTACTGCACCGTAAATACGTATCTCACAGCGGCGCCCCCAGATAGATGCGGAGCAGGACAACGCCCGCGATGAGCGCGGCACCAAGCAAAAACCCGATGAGATCCCGCCACGAAAAGCGAAGTTTTTTATATTTGATGCGCTTGCGGTTGCCCGAAGAATAACAGCGCGCGTCCATCGCGTCGCCGAGCTCGTCCGCGCGGCGGAACGCCGAGAGAAGGAGCGGGATGAGAATGGGCACGATGGCGCGGATGCGCTTGAACGGGTTCCCCGAATCGAAATCCGCCCCGCGCGCCTTTTGCGCGTTCTTGATGCGTTCCGTCTCGTCCATGAGAATGGGAATGAAGCGGAGCGCGATGCTCATCACGAGCGCGAGCACGTGAACGGGGAAACGCACCCACTTCAAGGGGGTGAGCAGGCTCTCGATGCCGTCCGTCAGCGAGACGGGCGTCGTCGTATAGGTGAGCATGGAGGAACAGACGATGAGCAGGACGAGGCGCGTGATGAGGAACAGGGAGAACATAATGCCCTCCTGCGTTACCGAAAAGATCCCCCACTCCCAGTAGACGGCGGGACCCGCCCAGTAAGTTTCCTCGCCGCTGTGGAACAGAATATTCAGCGCCGCCGTGAATACGATGAGAAAGAGCACGCCGCGCACGGCGCGGAAAATTTTCCGTACGGGAACGCGGGAAAAGACGATCGCGAGCAGCAGCACGAAGGCGCACGCCGCAAGCCCATAGAAGTTCGACGCGACGAAGATCGCCACGATGAACGCGATGAGAAAGAGGATTTTCAGGCGGGGATCCAGCTTGTGGACGAAGGAGTCCACGGGATAGTACTGCCCGAACGAGACGTCCTTCACGGTTTCCCCCCTTTGCGGAGCGCGAGCACGCCGCGCACGAAGCCCTCCGTCGTATAGTCGCACGCAACGTCCACGCCCCGCGCCTTCAAAGCGAGACAGAGCTTTGCGGTGAGCGGGACGTCCAGCCCGAGCGCGCGCAACTCCTCCGTGTGCGAAAACAGTTCGCGCGGCGGGAGCACATATTTGATCTCCCCCTCCGAAAAGACAGCCGCCCGCGTGCAATTTTCGGCGATCTCGTCCATATCGTGGGAGACGATGACGACCGTCTTGCACCACTGTTCGTGCAGACGGTGCAGTAGCTCCATGAGTTCGCGCTTGCCGAGCGGGTCGAGCCCCGCGGCGGGCTCGTCTAAAACGAGGACTTCGGGACGAGTAACGACGACGCCCGCGATGGCGACGCGCCGCTTCTGTCCGCCCGAGAGGTCGAAGGGCGAAGCGTCCTTCACCGCCTCGTAGTCCAGCCCCACGATTTCGAGCGCCGCTTTCACGGCGAGCGCGACCTGTTCGTCGGTGAGCCCTTTCTCGAAATTTTTCAAGCCGAACGCGACGTCCTCCGCGACGGTCTCGGCGAAGAGCTGGTATTCGGGATATTGAAAGACCATGCCCACCTTCTTGCGGAGAAGGCGGAGATCCGTCTTTTTATCGGCGAGGTCGAAGTCCCCCACGCGGAGGACCGTTTCGGGGAGCTTTCCCCCGCGCGCCTTTTTTTTGCGCCGCTTGCGCGCAGAGGGCAGGCGGAGCAACCCGTTGAGATGTTGGACAAACGTGGATTTTCCGCTACCCGTGTGCCCGATTATCCCGAAAAACTCCCCTTCCTCTATCGTGAGCGAAACGTCCTTCAACGCCTGCGTCGCGAAGGGAGAGTGCGGGTTGTAAGTATAATTCAGATGTTCGGCTACGATACGCATTTCGCGATCTCCTCCGCGAGTTCTTCGACGTCCAGCGTATCGCGCACGGGAATTCCGCCCTCCCGCAACAGATTGCAGATCGCCCCGATGCGGGGCAAAGCGAGGTTATAGGTAACAAGCTCTTCGTGCCGCTCGAAGATCTCCGCGGGCGCGCCCTGCATGACGATCTCCCCCTTGTTCATGACGATGGCGCGGTCGGCGGCGAGCGCCTCCTCCATAAAGTGGGTGATGAGGAGCACGGTGATGCCCTCCTCGCGGTTGAGGCGGCGCACCACTTCGAGGATCTCCCGCCTGCCGCGCGGATCGAGCATGGCGGTGGATTCGTCCAGCACCATCACGCGCGGTTTGAGCGCGAGCACGCCCGCGATCGCGACGCGCTGTTTCTGCCCGCCCGAGAGCCGCGCGACCGTCGCGCCGCGGAATTGCTCCATGCCCGCGGCACGGAGCGCGAAGTCGATGCGCGCGCCGATCTCCTCGCGCGAGAAACCGACGTTCTCCGCGCCGAACGCCACGTCGTCCTCCACGATGGAGGCGACCGTCTGGTTATCGGGGTTCTGAAAGACGACGCCCACGTTTTTGCGGACTTCATACAAATTCTTTTCGGTGAGCGTCTCGCCGAACACGGAAATTTCCCCGCCGTCCGGGAGGAGCAAGCCGTTGCAGAGCCGCGCGAGCGTGGATTTCCCGCTCCCGTTGTGCCCGAGTACGGCGACAAATTCCCCTTCCTCGACGGAAAAATTGAAGTTTTTGAGCGCGAAATCCCCCTTCCCGTACGAGAAGGCGACGTCGCGGAAACAGATCGCTTGCATAGAAATTCCGTACCGTGTTTTCCTTATTATAACAAATACGGGGAAATTTTACAAGAATTACGCGGGGGGCTTTGTGCGATTTCGCAAGATTTTCTCCGAAAACCGCGAAAAGGGCGGGGAGCATACGCTTCCCGCCCTTTCTCATTGGTTTCAGTTGTCCCATTCGTAGTGGCAATCGGAATACTGCGTGGGAGGCATCGTTTCGCCCTCTCCGACATAAATGGTATTCACGACTTTGCCCTGCGAATTGACGACCTTGTACGAACCCGTCTTGGGACATACGTCTCCGCAATTCAGTTTCATCGTTCACCTCCGATATCCGCAGTATGCGCCGCGGCAAAGAAAGTATGCATTAAAGCAAGATCCCCAGCGCGTCGAGCCAGAAACACGTCATGGACAGGAGCACGAGATAGAGCGCGAACCACTTGTAATTCGCCTTGCCGATGACTTTCAGCATCACTTTCACGGACAGAAATCCGAACGCGGCGGCGCACAAAACGCCGACAGCCATGCCCGCGATCTCCGCCCCGCCCATCGAGAGCGCGGCACCCCCTTCCCCCGGGAAGATGAGGTTTTTGAGCTCCATGGCGACGCTCCCCAAAATGATGGGGATGCTCATCAGAAAGGAGAACTTGGCGACGTCCTCCCGCTTCGCGCCCGAGACGGTGCCCGCCACGATGGTGGAGCCGCTCCGCGAGATGCCCGGGAAGAGCGCGACCGCCTGCATGAGCCCCATGGGAACGGCGTGCCGCCAGCCGAGCGGTTTGGGCGCCTTACAGCGCCGCGCGACGAGCTCGCACACAAGGAGCATCGCCGCCGTACACGCGAAACAGATCGCAAGATATAAAAGTCCCTGCGCGCCCGCGAAAATTTCGTCTATTTTGTCCCCCGCAAAGACGCCGACGACAGCGGCGGGAACGGTCGCCGCGATGAGCATGAGGAGCGTTTTGAAGGGTTTTTTGAAGAGTCCCAAAATATCCCGCCAAAAGACGAGCACGACGGCAAACAGCGTGCCGAGGTGCAGCATGACGTTGACGAACATCATGCTCCCGCCCGCAAGGTCGTACCCGAGCACGCGTTGCAGGAGGGACAAATGTCCGCTTGAAGAAACGGGCAGGAACTCCGTGAGTCCCTGCACCGTACCTAAAATCGCCGATTTCCAAATCGCTTCCCAAATACCCATGAATGCTCCGAACGATCAACCGAGCGAGCGAAGATCTTCGTATCTCTCCTGATAGACCTGCTTGCAATCTTCCACGTACTTGTTGACGGCGCGCGTGCGCTCGATGTTGGATTTATTGGAGACCGCGCTGCTCTTCAACGCCTCGAAGTAGAGGTTGGAGAACGTCCCCTCCGTCGCGACGTCCGCGGGCTTGAACTCGTAGACGGAGACGCCGCTCTCGTACGCGTCCTTATAAGAGAACGTGCAGTACATGATGTGCCAACCGTAATCGGAGGGCGCGACGACGTACGAACCCGCGCCGCTCTCGACAGCGATCTGCGCCGCCGCCTCGAATTCCTTCACGAAGTCCGTCGTGTACGGGGAGACCGCATAGCCGAGATACGTGTTGAGACCCGCCGTATCCGTATTGTACGCGAAGGAGAGCTCGTTTATGACGGAGAGCGCCTTGTTCGCGTCCGAACCGAACTTGAAAATTTCGCCGAGGTCGATGTCTGCGTCCACGCTTCCCTTGTAGTAGATAAACTTCTCGTAATCCACCGCGCCCGAGACGGGATCGGTAAATTCGGTCTGCTCGTAATAGTTCGGCGTATAGCTCCCGTGCGCCTTTCCCGCGCCGAGCACGCTGTTGAGGTAGCCCTCCATTTCGCCGATGAAATCGTTGATCCCGATGGGCTTGGGCGTGAGTTTGTACGTCTTGTGCCCGTCGGCGTCCTCTTTTTTGATTTCCACGGTCCCGTTGTAGGTGTATTTCCCGTAGTAGTTCTTGATGGGCTGGTAGCGGGAGCTCGTATTGCCGTCCGCGTCCGCAATGCAGTCCTCGAAGAAGAGATACTTTCTTTCCGCCGCATTGGCGAGCGTACCCTGATAGCCGTCTTCGGAGACGAAGGAATAATCGTCTTGTCCCGTGAACCACGTCCCGCGCTGGTCGGTCGCCTTCACGTTGGGCAAGAGCGCGGCGCGCGCGAGGAACTTCGTATCCTTGCCCTCGTCGTTCTCCGAATTGGTGAGCTTGTTCTTCTGCGACGCGGAGAACGGGAGCAAAATATTGATGACAAATCCGTAATTATCGGGCGCGTAGAAGAGGAAGGAGGTATCCGAAACGCTGTCGAGCTGCGTCTCGTATCCTTCGGGATCCTTTTCGTAGGAAGCCTTCTGCGTCGTATAGGTCGTGGACAGCTTGTCCTGTACCCAACGATAGTCGTTCGCTTTGAGTTTCTGCTCTTCCTCGTAGGCGAAGGTCTCCGTCAGTTTGTTGATGACCGCGGATTCGTACGCGCTCTTGCGTTCGAGGCGGTAATAGGAGAGCCCCTCGATGTCCGTGGTGTCCTCGCCGTCTTTGAGCAGGTTGTTGGAACGGAGATTGGAGAGGAACTGCGCGTACGCCTTCTTGCGGGAGGTCGCCGTGGAGCCTTCCACCGCTTCGTACGTGCCGCACTCGGAGAGGTGGTTGATGCCCGTGTAGATGGCGTAGCTGTCCGCGCCGCTCTCCGCCGTCTTGGGAAGGCTGAAATCTTCGTCCGTCGTCTCCAACCCCGTGGGGGTCGTGCGGACGGTCTCGTCGTGGTCGTGCTCGTCCTCCGATTTGATGAAGGAAGGCTCGCTGTTGTCCAGCGTGTTGTTGAAGGTAACGCGGAGATCGTAATCCGCCTTTTCGCGCTCCTCCTCCGTGAGGAAGTACGAGAGCCCCGCGATATCGCGCGCGGCGTCGTCCTCGAACTCGCCCGCGATCGCCTGTTTATACGCTTCGACGCTGTACGTCGTACGGTTGCCCTCTTCGTCCATGGAGCCGTTCTCGAAGAAATAGATCTGCGCGTATTGCAGATAGATCTGGTTCTCGATGAGGATATCGTTGAGGAGCGTATCGAAGGTGTCCGCATACGTCCAGCCGTAGGAATTCTGGTAGGACGCGCCTCTGCTGAGATACAGCGCGACGAGATCGCGCTTCAAAATTTCGGACGTTTGAAGCACTTCGTCGTAGTGTTTGGACGCATAGACGCCGCCTTCCGCGAAATCGTCCCCCCACGTGATATTCACTTCTGCGACGACCTGCATGAGGTCCTTATCGCCGTCCGTCGTAACAAGGTCGCACCCCGCAAGCGCCCCGCACGCCATAGCCGCCGCGAGAGACAGCGCGATGCCCGTTTTGAGTTTCTTTTTCATGGTAACTCCGATGCAATATGTGCTTTTGCGGAAAGTCCCGCTCATTCTTAACTATTATAACGTATTTCCAAAAATTAAGCAAATATTTCTGCGTGAAAATCACGCAAAAGTTGCCGCAAATTTGAGAAATTTCGCCATAAACACCATTGTCTTGGCGCTGTCGCCCATTGCGGGGAAGCGAAGCGCGGGCGCGGAGGTCATATCCAGGCTCACGCGGTCGCCGTATTTTTCCATCGCCGCCGCGAGCCGCCCGTCCGAGAGCGCGTCGAGATCGGGAAATTCGAGCGCGCCGCCCTTCTGCCCGACCGAAATCTTTTTGACGCGGAACTTCTGGGCATAGCACTTCATCACCGCGATGACGAGAAGGTTCAAAGTCTCGGGCGGGAGCGGTCCGTACGTCTCCTCCATGGAGAGGCAGACCCGCTTGTAATCCGCCGCGGAGCGGATCTCCGCGATCTGTTTGTAACAGTCCATGCGCCCCGCGCCCGACTCCACGTAGCTTTCGGGTATGAACGCGGTCGCCTTGATGTCGAGGTCCGTGCTCTCCTGCGGAACGCCCGTGAGCTCCTCTTTCAGGATCTTCGCATACAGCTCGTAGCCGACTTTATCCATGTGCCCGTGCTGTTCCGCGCCGAGGACGTTCCCCGCGCCGCGGATCTCCAAATCGCGCATCGCGATGCGGAAGCCGGAGCCGAGCTCGGTGAACTGCATGATGGCTTTGAGCCGTTCGGCGGCGTTCGCCGTCATGACGCGCTCCGGTTTGTAGGTGAAATAGGCGTGCGCGAGCCGCGTCCCCCGCCCCACCCTTCCGCGGAGCTGGTAGAGCTGGGAAATGCCCAACCTGTCCGCGTCGATTACGATGAGCGTGTTCGCGTTGGGCAGGTCGATGCCGTTCTCGATGATGGTCGTCGTAACGAGAACGTCGTATTCGCCGCGGTAAAAGCCGAACACGTTCCCTTCGAGTTCGGACTTATCCATTCTCCCGTGCGCGATGCAGACGCGCGCCTCGGGGACGATCGCGGCGAGCCGTTCGGCGAACGCGTGGATGCTTTCCACCCTGTTGTAGAGGACGAAAATTTGCCCCTGCCGCGCGATTTCCCGCACGCAGGCGTCGCGGAGCAGGGTCTCCGTCTCCTCCGCCACGTACGTCTGCACGGGCAGCCGCGCATGCGGGGGCGTTTGAATGGTGGAGATATCCCGAATGCCCGAAAGGGAGAGGTGCAGCGTGCGCGGAATGGGCGTCGCCGTCATCGTGAGGCAGTCTACGTCGCGCTTGTAGTTCTTTATTTTTTCTTTGTGCTCCACGCCGAACCGCTGTTCCTCGTCGAGGATGAGGAGCCCGAGGTCGCGGAATTTCACGTCCTTGGAGAGCAATCTGTGCGTGCCGATGAGAAGGTCCACTTCCCCCCTCTCGCAGGCGGCGAGGATGCGCGCCTGCTCCTTTTCGGTGCGGAAGCGGTTGAGCGCCGCCACGCGCACGCCGAAATCCGCCATCCGCTCGCACGCGGTGCGGTAGTGCTGTTCGGAGAGGACGGTGCTCGGGCACATCAGCGCGACCTGCCGCCCCGCCAGAATGCACAGATACGCCGCGCGCAGGGCGACTTCCGTCTTGCCGAAGCCCACGTCGCCGCACAGGAGGCGGTCCATCACCTTCTCCGAACACATGTCGGCGAGGATCTCGTCCACCGAGGTGCGCTGGTCGGGCGTGTCCTCGTACGGGAACGCCGCCTCGAACTCCTCCATCTCCTCGGGGAAGGACGGAAAGACGTACCCCTTTCTCTCCTGCCGTTCGGCGTACAGCCGTTTGAGGTCGAACGCCATCTTTTTGAGGGAGGCGCGCACGCGCGCCTTCACGCGCTCGAACTCTCCCCCGCCGATCTTGGACAGGGCGGGCGAATCGCCGCCCATGTACTTGGAGAGGGCGTCCATCTGTTCGACGGCGACGTACAGGGTATCGCCGTCCTTATATTCGAGCGAGACGTACTCCTTGATGCCGTCCGTCGTCTCGATCTTCACGGTGCCCGTGATCCGCCCCACGCCGTACTTTTCGTGGACGGCATAGTCGCCCACTTCGGGCGCGACGAACAGATCCCCCCTCCGCTTGCGGATGCGCCGCGCGCCCGCCGCTTTGGGGTAGAGATCGGACGTCCCCACGACCGCGAGTTTGCAACTGTGGACGAGGAAGCCCTTTTCGAGCGGCGCTTCGAGCACGGCGATCCCCGAAAGATCTTCCAGCCGCGCGGGGAGCGGCGAGACGGGAAGATATTCTTCGGACAGCGCCTCCCGCATCTTCGCCGCGCGCTCGGGCGTGCCGCACCACAGCATGACGCGATATCCCGTTTTTCTCCACGCTTTGAGGTCGGTGATGAGGTCCGGCAGCGAGCCGAGATACCGCCTTACGGGCGCGGAGGAAAAGGAGTAGATCTTCATGGGGTCGAAGAAGCCGACGTTGCCCGTAAACGTCATGAGCGCGAGCGTGCGGGACCCCGAAAAGGAGGAGAAGCGGCTCTCGTCCACGTACTGCCGCTCCGAAAAGCGCATGACCTCCCCGCCCGCGCGCAGTTGGCGGAACCGCTCCGCATGCTCGCGGTACAGCCCGTCCAACTTGTCGCGGATGAGCTTGCATTCATCGAATATGAGAAGGACGTCCCGCCCGAGAAGCGAGAAAAAGTCGCAGGAATTTTGCAGAAGGGGCAACAAAAAGTCGGAGACCGTCCCGTCCGAAAGGAGCGAGCCCGCGATCTCCCGCACGCGCGCCGCGCCCGCCGCGGGCGCGAATTTCATCTCCTCCTGCAAGGCGCGGCGGATGCGTTCGCCGTCCCCCTCCGAGAGGGAGACGTCCGTCGCCGCCACGATGTCCAACGTTTCGAGCAGGGGAAAACGTTCCCCCGTGAGTTCGTCGTACGGCTTGATGGCTTCCACTTCGTCGCCGAAAAAGTCGATGCGCACGGGGCGTTCGCAGTTGACGGGAAAGATATCGAGAATGTCGCCGCGCACGGCGAACGCGCCCTTGGCTTCCACCGAATATTCGCGCGAATAGCCCGCCTCCGCGAGCGCGGCGACGAGGGCGCGCATGTCCGTCTCCCCGCCCGCGCGCAGATGAAACGCCTTTACTTCCCGCGGAACGAGCTGGACGAGCGCCTCCACGTCGCACACGAGCACGTCCGCCCCCGTCTGCCACTCGTAGAGCGCGGTGAGGCGGCGGTAGAGCGCGTCCTTGGAGAGCGCTTTCCGATAGGTGAGCACCTCGTCCTTCGCCGCGAGCAGGGCGACGCGCTTGCCCGAGAGCGCGGCGATGGCGTCGCGCGCCCGTTGGGCGGACAGCGCGTCCGCGGTGAGATACACCGACCGCCCCTTTGTGAGCGCGGCGATGAGATATTTTTGCGCGTCCGAAACGCCGACCGCCGCCATGGGAAGCCCGCTCTCCAAATCGCGCCGAAAAGGCGGGAATTCCCCGCCTAAACTCTCGTACGAAAAGAAATCTTTCATCCGTTATATTCCGTCATCACGCGGTCGAATGCCTCGCCCCGCGCAAGTTTTATCGCCGCCTCCGCCGCGCGCTTGCAGGCGGAGGTGAAGAGATCGTAGTCCTCCCGTCTCACCTCGGAGAGAACGTAGTCGATGAGCGGCGTTTGAAGCCCCTCCTCGCGGATGCCGATGCGGATGCGCGCGAACTCGGAAAAGCCCAGCTCGGCGATGACCGAACGCATGCCGTTGTGCGTGCCCGCGCTCCCCGAAGGGCGGATGCGCACATGCCCCTTGGGCAGGTCGTAATCGTCGTAGATGACGACGAGCTCGCGCGGCGAGACCTTGTACTTTTTCACAAGCTGCAACACCGCCCGTCCCGAAGCATTCATATACGTCAAAGGGCGGGCGACGATCACCTTTTCGCCCGCGAGATACCCCTCCGCAACGCTCGCCTCGCACTCCTTTTTCTTGAATTTTGCGCGCAGAAGTTCCGCGCAGTCCCCCGCGGCGAGAAAACCCATGTTGTGAAAGGTCTTTGCGTATTTTGCTTCGGGATTACCCAGTCCGACGATCAAAAACATTTTCGTTGCTCCGCATTTCAAAAGAGAGCCGCCCGCAGGCGGCTCTTCCTCAATCGTAGATCTTACTCATCGGCTTATCGAGGTATACGTTCTCGATCGCCGCCGCGAAGATATCCGCCGTGGAGAGGATCTTCATCTTGGGCAGGAGTTTTTCTTCGGGCAGGTCGATGGTATCGAGCATGACGAGCTCGGAGATGGGCGAAGCCGCCAAACGCTCGATCGCGGGACCCGAGAGCACCGCGTGCGTGCAACAGGCGTGGATCTCCGTCGCGCCCGCGTCCACGAGCGCCTGCGCACCCTGGCAGATGGTCCCCGCCGTGTCGATCATGTCGTCTACGAGCAGGCACTTCTTCCCCTCGACGTTGCCGATGATGTTCATAACTTCCATCACGTTGGCGCGGGGACGGCGCTTATCGATGATCGCCATGGGACAGCCGAGCCGTTCCGCCACCTTCCGCGCGCGGTTCACGCTGCCGACGTCCGGGGAGACGACGATGAAATCCTCGTCGAGCTTTCCCGAGAAATAATTGTAGAGCGTGGGACCGCCGAGCAGGTTATCCACGGGGATATTGAAGAATCCTTGGATCTGCGCGGCGTGCAGGTCCATCGTGAGCACTCTGTCCGCGCCCGCGGAAGAGAGCAGGTCCGCGACGAGCTTCGCCGTGATGGGATCGCGGGAACGCGCCTTTCTGTCCTGACGGGCATATCCGAAATAGGGCATCACCGCCGTGATCCTGCCCGCGGAGGCGCGCTTTGCCGCGTCGATCATGATGAGCAGTTCCATCAGATTGTCGTTGACGGGGCTCGACGTGGACTGGATGATGAACAGGTCCCTGCCGCGCACCGTCTCCGCGATGTGGACGCTCGTCTCTCCGTCCGAGAATTTGCTGACTTCCACCTCTCCCAGCGTGGTGTTGAGTTTCGCCGCTATCTTTTCGGCAAGCGGACGGTTGGAATTTCCCGCAAACAGCTTGATTTCGTTCCCGTGTGTGATCATGCGATGGTTTCCTCGGATTGGATTTCTTGCGTGCTGATTCTATTGTACCCTTTTTCTCGCGTTTCGTCAATCGTTTCCGCCCGATTTTCTCGGGCAATTTTCCGCGATCACTTGCGCGCGACGCCGCTCCTTCTCGCCGCCGCCGCGACCGCCTTCGCGACCGCTTCGTGCGCGCGCTTATCGTAGGCATAAGGCAGGATATAGTCGGGCGAGAGTTCCTCCTCCGTTACGCACGCGGCGATCGCCTCGCTCGCCGCGAACATCATCTCGTAGTTGATGTCCGATGCGCGCACGTCCAGCGCGCCGCGGAACAGCCCCGGGAACACGAGGACGTTGTTGATCTGGTTGGGCTTTTCGGAGGAACCCGTCCCCACCACCGCCGCACCCGCCGCGAGCGCGTCCTCGCGGGAGATCTCGGGAACGGGATTGGCGCAGGTGAACACGATCGCCCGCTCCGCCATCGAGGAGACCATCTCCTTCGTAACGCAGTTCGCGACGGAGACGCCGATGAACACGTCCGCCCCCTTCATCGCGGCGGCGAGCCCGCCCGCGAGACGGCGGCGGTTGGTACAGGCGGCGATCTCCCGCTTTGCGGCGTTCAGCCTTTCGTCCCCCTCGCAGAGGATGCCCTTGCTGTCGCAGAGGACGACGTCCTTCACGCCGAGCCGCAAGAGATATTTCGCGATCGCGATGCCCGCCGCCCCCGCGCCGTTGATGACGACGTTCAGGTCCTCTTTCTTCTTTTTCACCAGTTTGAGAGCGTTGAGGAGCGCCGCGGCGGAGACGACCGCCGTTCCGTGCTGGTCGTCGTGAAAGACGGGGATATCCAGCTCCTCTTTGAGCCGCCGCTCGATCTCGAAACAGCGGGGCGCGGCGATATCTTCGAGATTGACGCCGCCGAAGGAGCCTTCGAGCAATTCGATCGTGCGAACGATCTCCTCCGTATCCTTGGAGCGGATGCAGAGCGGGAAGGCGTCTACGTCGCCGAACGCCTTGAAGAGGGCGCATTTGCCCTCCATGACGGGCATGCCCGCCTCGGGTCCGATGTCCCCGAGCCCCAATACCGCCGTGCCGTCCGTGATGACGGGCACCGTATTCCAGCGGCGGGTGAGTTCGAAACTCTTTTCGATATCCTTCTGAATGGCAAGGCAGGGTTCCGCGACCCCGGGGGTATAGGCGAGAGACAGCTTTTCGCGGCTGTCCACCTCCACGCGGGAGACGATCTCGATCTTCCCCCGCCATTCCGCGTGCTTTTTGAGCGATTCTTCTCTGTAATTCATTTTGTTCTCCTTTTGCGCCGCACATATTATACACGAAACGCTCCCCGCCGTCAAATAAAAAAGCCCGCGCATTCCGAGAATGCGCGGGCTTTTTTCGCCGCTTGTTATTTCACGTGGACGCGGAACGCCGCCACGCTGTACCCCTTCGCCTCATAGCCGAACGAACTGTCCGTAAATCCGTCGATCGTGTACTTTTCGGGAGAGACTTTCGTCGTCTCGGGGGTGTTGTAAGCCTTGTAGTCGTCGCACTGCAACACCGTCGTATGGGCGAGACCCGTGAGCTTCGCGTTTTTGAGCGAAACGTTAATCTTCACCGCGGACGGGCTCGCGTTGACGATCTTCACGATGATGTCCCCCGTCGCCTCGTCCACGCTCGCCACGTAGTACAGCTTATCGATCTCGTGGGAGACCGCGGTGTTCTGCGCCGACTTGCCTTCGAGCGCGTACGTCTCGGCAAAGCCGTTCGCATACTGTATCGCGTCGTAGGAGAGGAGCTTGGTCCCCGCGTTGTTCATGAAGAGCTGCTGGACGTAGTAGTTCGTCGTGAGCGTGAGCTCGGTGTTGGTGAAATACATCATGTCCACCGCCCACTGACGGTCGGCGACTTCGCCTTTCCCATTGGTGATATTGCCCGACCACGGCGCGAACATGGGCGCGTACGCCGCGAGCTGCACCACGTCGCCGTTGCGCTCGAAGCCCGTCATCATCGCCGCCTCGGAGAGCGCGGTGATCCAGCTGTTGCGCCATTCATAGCCGTCGAAGCCGTAGTCCTCGCCGTCGAGCGTGATCGCCTCGTTGGCGGAATATTCGCCGACGAACACGTTGTAGCTCCGGGAGCTCCCGCGGGTGTACCTGTCGTACAGGTCGTGATGAAGGAAGAAATCGAGATAGTTCCTGTAATAGTGATGATCGTGCACGCCGTATCCTGCGATGTTGTCGATGACCTTTCCGCCGTTGCCGTCCGAATTTCTCGTGGTATCGGCATAGTACGATTCCGCCGCCGTCTGCGCCTTGCCCTTCGTCCCCAATGCGGGATTTTCGCAATCGCCGAACTGCGTCGCGTTGCCGACGATGATCTGCACGTCGCCGTAT
Organism: uncultured Clostridia bacterium; assembly: GCA_947624965.1. Lineage (GTDB taxonomy): Bacteria > Bacillota > Clostridia > Christensenellales > Borkfalkiaceae > Gallimonas. The sequence goes on along the minus strand of CANQMN010000011.1, from coordinate 14,439 downwards.
ACTTCGGGATGCTGTGCGCGCGCCTGTTTGAAGGGAAGAAGGAACTGCTCGTAGCAATCTATATAGTACTTCGCTTCGGACTGCTCGTTGCCGATGCCGATGTAATTCATCTTGAAGGGAGCCTCATGCCCGAGCGCGGCGCGGATGGCGCCCCACTTGGTATCCGTGCCGCCCTTCGCAAATTCGACGAGGTCGAGCGCGTCCTGCACGAAATCCGCCACGCCCTTTTCGTGTCTGCCCGCGAGCTTGACGCCCTTTTCGGTGGGAACGCCGCCCTGGCAGGAGAGCCCGCAGTTGAGCACGGGAACGGCGCTCGCCCCCACGCTCTCGCAGAGCATGAAGAAATCGAAGAAGCCGATCGCATAGTCCATCTCATAGCCCCAGATGTCGCGATTGTGCGTCCGCGTGAAGGGCTCGCCGCGCTTCGTAACGGTCGTGGGCGTGCCGTCCGTATCGAGAAGGTACTGCACGGCGGGCACGTCGTCGTCCCCCGCGTCGGTCCCCGTTACGACCGCGCCGACCGAATTTTTCCAGTCGTAATAGTTGCTCATGCCCTCTCCGCCGCTTCCGTTGCCTTCCACGACGCAGCCGCCGGGGAAGCGGATAAATTTGGGGGAGAGCTGCTTGATGGCATTCCAGATATAATTCTTTACGCCGACGGTCGCGTCCGTCGTCTCAAAGGAGACCGCGTCGATATAGAGCGTCGTCGCCGTTTCCGCCGTGAAGGAGAGCTGCAACTTCAAATCTTCGGAGGCGGTACCCGTCGCGGGGATCGTCCTCTGATATTTGATCCAAGCGTCGTTTTGCTTGACGGTAAACTCCTGTTCGAGATAGACGTTTTCGCCGTCCGTTACGCTCACTTTTACGGTAACGTCCCGATCGGGCGAGCGGAAGAAGGCGGAAAAGACGTAGTCCACGCCCTGCTTTACCGCGATGGGAACTGCCGCATAGCCGAGATTTTCGAGCTTGCCGCCGCTCGCGGGGATGCTCAACCTGCCGTAATGCGCATTGACGTTTTTAGCGGCATATTCGGAAACGTTCTTCAAAACGCCGTTCGACGTCTCGCTCGCGAGCGTCGCGCCGCCCGAATACGCCCACCCGTCGTTCCACGTTTTCGTGATGCTTTCAAACGAGCCGTTGTCGACCATGTCGTCGCTCATGACATAGGATGCGTAGTTGATGTCCTCCAAAAACGCGCCGAAGATGTCGTCCGAGATGTCCACGACGCCCGCGGCGTTCAGATCGCCGTCGATGTTGAGCGTCGCCTGCGCGTCCGAGAAAGCGGGCGCCTGACGGTCGCCCTTTTCCGTCGGTTCCTCATCGCTCGCGCAAGCCGCCGCCGCAAACAGCGCGGAGAGCGCGAACGTGCCCGCCAAAATACCGGAGAGCAATTTTTTCATACAGTTTCCCCCTATCCTTTATTTTTCCCCTATTCTATCACAAAGGCGGGCTTTTTTCAACGGTTTTTTGAAAAATTTTTGAACTATTTTATTTTCGGCTAAAAGAAACCCCGCGCCGTTCGGCGCGGGGTCCTCCCCTGTTTTTTTACTTGACGTGCACGCGGAACGCAGTCACGCTGTAAGGCTGCAACTTGTAGCCGAACGTCGAGCCGGTGAACGCGCCGATCGTGAAATATTCGGGATATCCCACGTTGTTGCCGAGCGTGCTCACGTCGGTGAGCTCTTCGCTGAACAGCTCCGTAACGTTCGCGAGCCCCGTGAGCGTCGCGTCGTCGATTTGAACGTTGAGCTTAAATTCGCTGTCGCCCGCGTTGACGATCTTCACGATGATGTCGCCCGTCGCCTCGTCGATGCTCGTCACCTGATAGATGTCGTCTATCGTAACGTCCACGGGCGTGCCGGGTCTCGGCTGGGCGGCGCTGCCCGCGTAGTTGAGGCTCGTGTACGTCGTCTGCGGTTTTCCCGCGGCGAACGTCAGCGTCGGCGAGAGAACGAGGGAGCCCTGGTTCTTCATGAAGAGCTGTTGGACATAGTAGTTGGGCGTAAGGGCGAGTTGGGTGTTGGAATAGAACATCATGTTCGCCCCCCAGTTGTTTCCGGGCGGGTTGTACGCCATGCCGCCGCCCGAGGCGATCGCGAACATGGGCGCGTACGCCGCGAGCTGTACGATGTCGCCGTTCCGCTCCAAGCCCGTCATGTACGCCGCCTCCGAGAGCGCGGTGATCCAGCTGTTGTTGATGTGCGTGAACTTCATGCCGTTCCCGACCCAGTTGGACTGGTCGTTCGCGGAATATTCGCCGACGAACACTTTGTAGCCCATTTTTCCGCCGCGGACGTAATTATCATAGAAATCGGTGTAGGAGAAGAAATCCATATACCCCATATAGTAATGGTGGTCTACGATGCCGTACTCCCCGAGGGAGGAGATCTTCTCGTTGTTGAGATAGGCGAGCATTCTCGACTTCGCCTCGCCGGGTCTGGGCGACGCGGGATCGTCCAAATAGGATTCGCACTGGTCGAAGTTGGGACCGTTCCCCACGATGAGCTGTACCTGCTTCAAGAGCGGGTTGGCGTCCTGCGCGCGGAAGGCTTCGAGGAACTGCTGATAGTTCGTGTAGTACTCCTGGCTCCACTCCTCGTTGCCGACGCCGAGATATTCGAGGTCGAAGGGCGCCGCGTGCCCCATATCCGTGCGGACCTGCGCCCAATAGCGTTCGTCCGCATCCGCGGAATTCACGCTGCCGAGCGCGAAATAGACGAGGTCCTTCGCGTCCTGAATGTAATCGATCACGCCGTTTCCGTGTCTGCCTTCCAGCGCGACGTTCGTCCTGCTTCCGTCGCCCGTCTGGATCTGGCAGGAGAGCCCCGCGTTGACGATGGGCACGGGCTTCGCATGCAGCTGTTCGCAGAGAACGAAGTATTCGTAGAAGCCGATGGCGTACTCCATGTTATAGTAGTGCGTTCTGGCGTCGGCGCTGTTGTACGCCCAGAGGTTGACGTTGGGCGTACGGGCGATGAAGTCGCCGCGCACGTCGCTCTCGCTCTCCGCGCCGTCCTTGACGAGTTTGACGTGAATGCTCTCCACGACGTCGTCGCCCGAAGAGCTCACCGCGCCGATGGAATTTTTCCAATCGTATGCGGTATTCATGCTCGATCCCTCGATGATGCACCCGCCGGGGAAGCGCATGAACTTGGGCGAGAGGTCTTGAAGGGCGGTATAGATGTAATTTTTGATGCCGACGGTGGAGTCCGTCGTCTCAAAGCGCACGGAATCGAGGGTCGCCTGCACCGCCGCCCCGAATTTGAGTTCGAGTGCGAGCCCCGCGGAAGCCGTCCCCGTTGCCGTGAGCGTGTATTCGTATTTCACCCAGCCCGCATCCTGCTTGACGGGAATGACGACGCTGCCGTATTCCGTACCCGCGCTGCCCGTGCTCTTCACGGTCGCGGTGAGGTTGAACGCCGCGCCCGCATTCTTGATGTAGAAGGAGACGATGTAATCCACCCCCTCCTCCACGGCGATGGGCGCCGCTTCGTAGCCGGAGTTGGAGAGCGTCCCGTTCGCCTGCGCATTGACGACCGCATAATATTGGTTGGCGGAATACAGCCGTTCCGCCGCCTGGGAGGCGATCGTCAACGTCGCGTTCTGCGTGCTCCAATAGTCCTGCGGATGCCAAGAGAGCCCCGCGCTCTGATCGTCGAACGAGCAATCCGCGACCATGTTCGCGGTGAGCGCATAGCTCGCATAGTTGATGTCCTCCAAAAAGAGACCGAACAGATCCTCCGAAACGCGGGGCGTCTCCGCATCCGTCGCCGCGCTGACGGCGAGCGTGCCGTCCGCTTGCGCGAACGCAGGCGCTTCGACGTCGGGCTTTTCGGGTTCCTCTTCCGAAGCGCAAGCCGCCGCCGCAAACAGCGCCGCCATGCCGAACGCGCCCGCAAGACAGACAGAAAGCAGTTTCTTCATAACATTCCCTCCTGTGATATAGAATGATTGTACCATAATTTTTTCATCTTTGCAAGGGGTTCAAAAAATTTTCCGAAAAAGAGGCGCGCCCGAACGGGACCGTTCGGGCGCGCAGACGCGTTTTTGTTATTTTAATCCTTCGTTGAGCTTCGCGAGAAGCGCGTCGAGGTCCTCTCCGTGCACCGCGACCGCCTCCGCGATCGTTTCGCCGTGCGCCATCGCGCAACCGAAGCAGTGCATCCCCGCCGCGAGCAGGATCTCCGCGGAATCGGGATTGAGTTCGAGGCACTCCGAAATGAGCGTATCCGCCGTGATTTTAGCCATGATCTTTTCTCCTTCCGAATTTTTCCTTATTGTAGCACAAAATTTTTCTCCGCGCAACCGTTTGCGCGCACTTTTTCAAAGTCCCAACAGCCAATAGACGAGCCCGACCGCCGCCCCCGCGCTCACGCCAAACACGATGATGGGTCCCGCGACGATGAACATCTTCGCCGCCATGCCGTAGACGTACCCCTCCGTTTTGAACTCGATGGCGGGCGAGGCGACGGAATTTGCGAACCCCGTGATGGGGACGATGCTCCCCGCGCCCGCATTTTTCCCGATGCGGTCGTACACGCCGAAGCCCGTGAGAAGGGTCCCGAGAAAGATGAGGATGACGGAGACCGTCCCCGCGAGGATATCCCCCGTGAGCCCCGCGTATTCGAGCAAAAAGCGGAAAAACTGCCCGATACAGCAGATGAACCCTCCCACGAGGAACGCCCTGCCGCACGTCTTGAAATGCTGGGTGGGCGGATCGAACGAATTGACGTAGTTGATATAGTTGCGGTTGTAATTTTCCTTGGAGCGCCCCGTCAAGGTCTCGCCTCCTCCCTGCCCGCCGCGGGGAAGCAGGTCTCCCGCTCCTCTCTCGTCTTGCCGAGCGGATTCGCACGGATCTTCTTCATACCTATAATGTGGGAGTTCCGCCGAAAAAATATACGGAGCGGTCCGCAGAAGCGGACCGTTTTATTGCTTGCCGTCCTCCCCATCGTCGGGAAGTTTGCCCTCCTCGGTGGCGCCCCGCTCTTGCTCCGCCCGCTTGCGCGCGCGCCGCCGCTGTTTGACGACGATCGCCGCCCCGACGGCGACGATGACGACCCCCGCGACGACGCCGAGCACGATGACGAGCACGTCCACCGTTCCCGCACCCGAATGATACTGGCTGAACGGAAGCTCGGCGGCGTCCGTCTCCGAGAGCGAAAAGGAGAGCTCCCCGAGCGGGAAATAGTCCTGCGAGAAGGAATATCCCCCCTCTCCTTCCGTGAAAGACCAACTGCTTCCCGTAAGGCGGAACGGCGTCTCCACGCGGATATCGATCCCGCCGAACGCGCCCCAGCGGAGCGCGGGCGTGAGGTCGTATTTGTACCGATATAGACCGCCGTCTACGTCGGGATAGAGCGGGGAGACCACCGTGCTCGTCGTCCTGCCGCCGTGCGGCACGACGAAGGAATACTGATACCAGCGGCGGAAGCAGCACGCGCCGAAGGCGTCGAACGCCTCGCACACGCCTCCCTTGTCCGCCGCGGCGAGATAATCCACGCACCCGTTGAACCAATCCGCTTCGCCGATCTCCCCGTCCGCGGGGCGGAGAGACTCTGCGAGCGCGCCGAACGTCGTCGTCTCCTCGCGGAGCGACCACATCGCGCTCATTCGCTCGCCCTCGCCCGCCGCGTCCTCCGTAACATAGGCGTCCGTCTGCCGCGCGGGCGCGCCGACGGAATAGACGGTCATCGCGCCGTCGCTTCCCCCCTTGTGCACGGCGTGCAGTTTTCCCGTCTTGTCGAACGACGTCTTTGCGCCGCAAAAGAGCAGTTCGGTCTCGGACGGCACGTACTGAAAGACGAGATGCAGATACCCTTCCGAATTGCACCGATAGGTGCGCACGGTAACGGGCGCGTCCTCCGCATAGAGCCCCGCCTCTATTTTTGAATCGGCGCGCAGGCATTCCTCGTTCCGCTGTGCCGCGAAATAGGTGTGGCGGAGGGTGGGCGAGACCGCCGCCCCGTCCAGACTGATGGAGCAGTCCGCCGTCCCGTCCGAAAAATACGCCGCCGTATTGCACGGCACGTACATTTCGAGCGGGACGTCCTCGGACGACGGATTGTAGAGGACGTAGTTCGCCTCGACGCACGAGCGGTACTCCGAACAGTCGGGACCGTCGGGAAACTCGGACACGCGGAAAATGAGCGTTTCCCGCTCCATTTCTATCAGGCTCCCCCGCTCCGACACGAACGCGTCGGACGCCGCCGCCCCGACGGTATAGCGCGCCGCGGACGCCGTGCGCGCGGGATCGCCCGAAACAGCCGCAAGCCCCGCCGCCGAAAGCGGCAGGGCGCAAAGCAGCCACAACGATCTCTTTGCCCGCGATCCTCTCATTCCTTTTTCCCCTCGCTTCCGTCCTCCGGGGGAGGCGGAAATTCGATCCAAAAACAACTTCCCTTGCCCACTTCGGAGATGACGCCGAACGGACAGTTCTGCTCCATTAAAATGCTCTTCACGATGGAGAGCCCCAGCCCCGAGCCGCCGGAGGGACGCCGATGCGTCCGCGAAGAGCGATAGTACCGCTCCCAGATGTTCTCCGCCTCGTCCGCGGGGATGCCCTTGCCCGTATCGATCACCTCGAAGCGCGCGCCGCCGTCCTTGCGGAAGAGCCGCACGCGCACGCGTTTATCCTCGCCCGTGTAGTCCACGGCGTTTCCGATGAGGTTGTAGAGCGCCTGCTCGATCCCGCTCCGGTCTGCAAAGACGTACAGATCCTCCTCCGCCTCGACGCGGATGCGGTAGCCCTGCGCCTCTTCGAGATAGGAAAAGCGCGCCGCCACGCGGTAGACTTCCTCGGAGAGATTGAACACCGTCTTTTCCCGCCCCACGCCCGCCTGCGCGCGGGAAAGCTCCAACAGATCCCCCACGAGCACGGAGAGGCGGTCCGCCTCGTCGATGATCACCTGCGCGTGCGCGTTGCGCTTTTCGGGGTCGTCCCCCGAGATCTCGCGGATCATGGAGGCGTACCCTTTGATCATCGTGAGCGGGGTCTTGAAATCGTGCGAGACGTTGGCGATGAGCTCCCGCCGCATCGTATCCGCCTTGGATATCTCCGCGCGCGCCCGTTCGAGCGCTTCGGACAGCTCTCCGATCTCCGAACAATAATAATCTTTCTTAAAATCCAGCCGATAGTTGCCCCGCGCGAGCTCCTTGGCGCGGTCTGTTACCTCGGTTACGGGCTTCGTGATGAGCCGGGAAATAATGCCGCTCGCCGCGAACGCGAGCACGGCGGCGAACAGCGCGGCGATGACGGAGAGCCAGACTCTTCCGCTCGCCAGCGCGTTGACGGGTTCCAGCGCGCTCAACACGCACAGGATGCACGCCTCGCCCCCGTATTCCGCCGACGCGGCGTAGACGATGCGGTCCTCCGAGACGAGGAACACGGGCTCGTCCCCCTCCCCGAGCTCCGCGCGCGCCGCCGAAGCAAGATCTTCGTACTTGCGCTCCGAGCCGAAGGGAGAGAACACGCTCGCGCCGTCCTCTTCGAGAAGGAGCGCGCTCACGCCGTAATCGTTCGCCGCCTCGAACATGCGCGCGCCCGCCGCGTCCCCGTCCGCCGCCGAGGCGATCTCCCGCGCGATTGCTTCGCCCGCCTCCGTGATGCGCGCGACGGTCTTTTCGTAATACTGCCGCGTTACGAGCGCGCTCTGCACGACGGCGTACAGCAGGACGAGAAGAACGGCAAACGCCGAAAAGGCGAACCATAAAATGAGGTTGAGGCTCCTGCCCGCCCGCCTCTTTCGTTGTTTCTCCCGCTTCGCCACGCGCGCGCCTCCCCGCTTTACGTCTCGAATTTATATCCCAGCCCGCGCAACGTAACGATGAATTTGCGGTACTGTTTGAGATTGCCGCGGAGCATCTTCACATGCGTATCCACCGTGCGGTCGTCCCCGTAAAAATCGTATCCCCAAACCTTGTTGAGAAGGCGTTCCCGCGTGAGCGCAACGCCCCTGTTCTCCACGAAGTAAAAGAGAAGTTCGTATTCCTTGGGGGTGAGTTCCGCCTTTTCGCCGTCCACATAGACGCTTCGCCCGCGGACGTCGATTTTGAGCCCCTCAAATTCGTAGACGTCGGCGTTTTCCTGCGCGCGCCCCGCCGAACGCTTGACGACGGCATGGATGCGCGCCATCACTTCCTTGGGGGAAAACGGCTTCGTTACGTAATCGTCCGAACCGATCTCGAACCCGAAGAGCTTATCGTACTCCTCTCCCCGTGCCGAGAGCATGATGACGGGCGTCTGTTTGAATTTGCGGATCTCCTTGACGGCGGAAAACCCGTCGAGACGGGGCATCATCACGTCCATCAGAACGACGTCGTAATCCCGCTCGCGGACAAGCCGCACCGCTTCCATGCCGTCCTCCGCCTCGTCCGCCTGTCCGCCCTCGAACTCCACGTACTCGCGGAGCACGGCGCGGATCATTTTTTCATCGTCCACGATAAGCACTTTCATATCTTTCCTCCGTCGATGATTATACCGCGCTTGTTTTATCTTCGCTTGTTTCTCTTGTGAAAATCTTGTGAAAACATTATAACATGCGCGGAGCAAAAAGACAAGCGGTAAATTTTTTCCGAAATTGAACGAACGAATGTTTGACATTTGCAAAGAGGCGCGCTATAATAGAGGTATGATCTCGGAAGAAAAACTTTCTCTGCTCACGGAGAGCGCGAAATACGACGTCTCCTGCTCCTCCTCCGGGAGCGGACGCAAAAACGAAGGCGGCATCGGCAACGGATATGCGTCGGGATGCTGCCATTCCTTCACGCCGGACGGACGTTGCATTTCCCTCTTGAAAATTCTTCTCTCCAACGACTGCGTATTCGACTGCAAATATTGCGTAAACAGGTGCAGTGCGGACGCGCCGCGCGCCACGGCGACGCCCGAGGAGATCTGCGAGCTGACGATGGACTTCTATAAGCGGAACTACATCGAGGGATTGTTCCTTTCCTCCGCCGTGCACCGCTCCCCCGACCATACGATGGAACAGCTCCTTCTCACCGTGAAAAAATTGCGCACGGAATACCGCTTTTTCGGGTATATCCATGTGAAAGCGATCCCATACGCGGACGAACGGCTCGTGAACGAGACGGCGCGGTACGCCGACCGCATGAGCTACAACGTGGAGCTCCCCTCCGAGAAGAGTTTGAAACTGCTCGCCCCGCAAAAGAGCAAGGCGAGCGTGCTCCTCCCCATCTCCAAGCTCGCGCGCGAAAAGGAGATCTTCCGCGCGGAAAACCGCAAGGGAAAGTTCTTGCCCGCGGGACAGACGACGCAGATGATCGTGGGCGCGAGCCCCGAGCCGGACGGACAGATCCTCCGCCTCTCCCAGCGCCTGTACCGCGGCGCGGGATTGAAGCGGGTATACTATTCCTCCTACGTCCCCGTCGTGCGCGACCCCCTTCTGCCCGACGTCCCCGGCGGCGCGCTCCGCGAGCATCGGCTGTATCAGGCGGATTGGCTGTTGCGCTTTTACGGCTTTTCCGCCGAGGAGATCGTGGAGGACGACGGGAACCTCTCCTTGGAATTGGACCCGAAATGCGCATGGGCTCTGCGGAACATGCACCTCTTCCCCGTGGAAGTCAACCGCGCGCCCCTCGAACTGCTTCTCCGCGTCCCCGGGATCGGCGCGCGGAGCGCGTATAAGATCCTCGAAGCGAGGCAGTACGCCTCCCTCGACTTCGTCCATCTCAAAAAAATGCGCGTCGTGCTCAAACGCGCGCGGCATTTCATCACCGCGAACGGGAAATTTTACGGCGCGAAGAGCGACGCCGCCGTGCGCGGACTGCTCACGGCGGGCGAACGCGCCCAAAACGCGGAACAATTGAGCCTGTTTGCCGCGGAAAACGCCGCCGCCGCGCTCACGGGGGAACTGTGATCTACTTTTACGACGGCACCAAGGAGGCGTTCCTCACCGCGTTCCTGCTCGCATGGGGAGACCGCGAAGCCGTGTTCGCGTCGCAGAACGCGCAGCTCTCCCTCGGACAGACGTGCACGTTCGTCCGCACGGACGCCGCCGCGGCAAAGCGGGCGGAACAAAGGTTCCTCTCCTTCGACAAGGAGAGCATGCGCGACCTCGGCACGATGCTCCGCAGCGGAGACGCAAACAGGGACGCCGTCGCGCTCGCCTATTTCCGCCTGCTCGCCGAAAAGAAACGACCCGTGCGCGGCATGCTCGCGGACGACGCCGTCCGCGCCGCGGACGAATGTATGCGCCGCGTGGGCTTGGAGATCCACCGCTTTCACGGGTTTCTGCGCTTCATGGAGAGCGCAAGCGGCGCGCTCTATGCGCCCTTTTCGCCCGACAACGACATCTGCGATCTCGTCGCGCCCCACTTCCGCGCCCGTCTCGGCGGATACCCCTTCGTCATTCACGACGTAAAGCGCAAAAAAGCCGCCGTTTGCGACGGAAAGACGATCTTCGTCGCTCCGCTCGAACGCGCGGAGGTCGCGCTCTCCGCCGACGAGACGGAATGGCAGTCGCTCTGGAAAACTTATTACGCGAGCGTGAATATCCCCTCGCGGGAACGGCTGAAACAGATGCGGGGATATATGCCCGTCCGCTATTGGAAACACCTCACCGAATTTCGCTGAAAAAACAGACCCCATGTCATCGATTTTACGTTGTCCCCCGCTTTTATCCCCTGCGCGCCCGCGTCGGCTCGGAACGGACGGCGTGGGGAAGCGGCGGACCTTTTTCCGTTCGGCGCACGCGGCGGCAAAGCCGCCGCGTGCGAAAATATTTCGGTAAAAGCATAGAACGGACGGCACGCACCGCCCCGCTCGCCTTCTGCGCCCGAAAATATTTTTGCGGAAGTAGCTCGGAACGGACGACACGCGTTGTCCCGTTCCCTTTTGTGTCTGAAAGCCTTTCGGCGAAAAAGTTACGGGATAAAACGCCTCTTCCCGACTTTCCTGCGTTTCTCCCCTTTTCTCCTTCCCCCCTCCCCTCCCACGGCAAAGAGGCGGCAAAGCTAATTAAAAACTTTTTTTGCGGAAATCGCCGAAACATCGAAAAAACGATTGCTTTTTTGCGGCGTTTCGTGTAAAATGACTATTGTCTTTGCAGAGATGTCCGAGTGGTTTAAGGAGCACGATTGGAAATCGTGTGTAGGTTAAACGCTTACCGGAGGTTCGAATCCTCTTCTCTGCGCCAATGGTGATAGCGTTTGAACACCGAAAATGTGTTCAAACGCTGTTTTCATTTCTTCAAGTCTGACGCTTGCGACCTCTGCCGCGTTCCTCAAACGGAAATGCGCCCTATCAGCCTCGGCGGGACGTTCGGGCATTTTCCCGTATCGATCCGCGCCTTGCTTTTTTCTCACGACCGTGTTATAATCAGAGCGATAAACAGGGAACATGCGGAGCAAGATGCAAAAGAAATATTGTGCAATTTATTTGAGCGGCACGGGGAATACGAAGTTTTGCGTTACAAAACTCGTAAAATTCTTGGACGAGACTGCCCCGATCGTCGCAATGGAAGACGATGCCGCGATCTCTACGATCGAGGCTTACGAAAATATCGTCCTCGGCTATCCCGTGCAGTTTTCCAACGCTCCCAAAATGGTGCGAGATCTCATTCTCGGAAACAGGGCGTTGTGGAAAGGAAAAAACGTCCTGTGCGTGGCGACGATGGGCGCGTTCAGCGGCGACGGCGCGGGTTGCGCCGCGCGGCTCTTGAAGAAGTGCGGCGCGTTCGTCTTGGGCGGTCTGCATCTCAAAATGCCCGACAGCGTGTGCGACAGCAAGCTCTTAAAGAAAAGCGCGGAAGAGAAAATCCAGATCATTCGCCGTGCGGAAGAAAAGATCGGGCGGGCGGTTTTGCAGATCGGGCGCGGAAAATTCCCGCGCGACGGATTGAGTATCTTCGCGCATGCCGCGGGGCTGCTTGGGCAACGGCTATGGTTCTGCAACAGGACGAGGCATTACAGCCGCAAGTTGAAGATAGACAGAACGCTCTGCGTAGGATGCGGAAACTGCGTTCGCGTCTGCCCCATGAAAAACCTCTCTCTCGAAGGCGGCGAAGTCTCGCCGCACGGAAAATGCACCATTTGCTATCGCTGCATCAGTCTATGTCCGAAAAAGGCGATCACCTTGGTGGGGAAACGCATTTCCGAACAGTACCGTGCCGAGAACTACATCGATCGCGCATAAGCGTTCTATGAAATTTCCGTTCCCCGCATAGCGAAAAGATTTTGCGAGGCGAGTGAATAGCTTTGCGCATCGCGCACCCTTCTGCAAATCCCGCCCCTCTGCGAGATCGAAGTCCGCGGGGGAGCGTCCTTCTTTGCGCGAATTTTCCGAATCCGCCCCGTTTTGCTTGACATTCCAACGCAAAAAAAAGATAATATTCCATGGATACGGAGCAACGGTATGGACGAAAAACGTTTGAAGATCGCAATTTTCATCGACGTCTACTTCCCCATGGTGGACGGCGTGGTCGTTGTCGTGGACAACTATGCCCGCCGCCTTTCCCGCTTTGCCGATGTAACCGTATACTGTCCCAAATGTGCAGACAAGAGTTTCAAGGATGAATTCCCCTACCGCGTCGTGCGCTGTAAGAGCATCGCTTCGCGCAGACACGACTATCCCATCGGGCTCCCCCTTCTCGACAGGGCGTTCAAAAGACAGCTGAAAAAGGAGCGGTACGATATCGTCCACATCCATTCCCCCTTTTACGTCTCGCGGCTCGGCGTAAAATATGCGCGTAAGCGCGGGATCCCCGTCGTCGCCACCATGCACAGCCAATACAAGCGGGACTTTCTGCGCGCAACGGGCAGCAAATTTATCGCGAACCGCCTGTTGCATTCCATCATGCGCGTCTTTAACCGCTGCGACGAATGCTGGACGGTGAACTCCGCCTGTAAACAGATTTTTACGGAAGAATACGGGTTGAAAGTCCCCTGTCTCATCCGCAACAACGCGACCGATCTCCTTCCGACCGACGCTTCGCTCGCCGAAAAATGGGCGCAGGATGCGCTCGGGATCGCGGCAGACGAACGCGTTCTGCTCTTTTCGGGGCGGTTGATCGCGCTCAAAAATATTCTCTTCATCGCGGACAGTCTCAAATATGTCCGTGAGGCGGGCGTGAAATTCCGCATGGTGTTCCTCGGGAAAGGTCCCGACGAGGACAAACTCAAAAAGAGATTGGAAAAGAACGGGGTCGCCGATGCGTGCATGTTTGCGGGACGCATCATGGACAGAACGCATCTCTCCTATCTCTACAACCGCGCGGACCTGTTTTTATTCCCTTCGCTCTACGACGCGAGCTCTCTCGTCCAGATAGAAGCCGCCTCGCAGGGCACGCCCACCGTGTTTCTCCGCGGGAGCGCGACCTCTTCGACCGCGACCGAGGACGTGAACGGGATTTTCAGCGAGGACGATGCGCGGGATTTCGCGAAACACATCGTGCACGCGCTCACCGACGGCGAATATCTCAAACGGTTGGGAGAAGGCGCGTTCCGCGACCTGTACCGAACGTGGGACGAAGCGGTGGCGGAATCGTACGCGCGCTATCTCGAACTGATCGCGGCAAAAAAACAGAGCGCGAAATAGTATTTTTTGCGAAAATTCCATACGGAAGGTTGGCGGAGCGGTCGAACGCGGCGGTCTTGAAAACCGTTGATGGGCAACCATCCGGGGGTCCGAATCCCTCACCTTCCGCCATTAGCACCCAATTTGAACCCAAGCGGTTGAAGTTGGGTGCTTTTTCTATATTCGGGACTTTTTAACTCGTCAAGTTCCGCCTTGTCGAATTTTACCTTTGTCGGCACGTCGGGCGAAGTGTTGTAAAAGATATACACGCAGTCGTCAAAGAGGACAACGCGATAGATGAACGAGTTGAAAAATTCGTTTTTCTCCTCGTCGTTTTGGTATTTCTTCCTCGCAAAGTAAGTCAGGAACGCCTTTACCGTTTCGTATTGTAGCGGTTGAATTTGTCTTGCTTTTTCCAATGCAATCTTTTCTTCGAGAATATCATTTTGCTGTTCCAAAGCAAGCAGTCTTTCCTTTGTAGACTTCGTAACAACTCCCTTGGCGATAGCGTTCAGGAAGCCGTTTATGGACTTTTGAACCTGTTGTTGCTCCTTTTCGAGCAGAGCAAGCGAATCGGACTTTGTAATGTTGCTGTTGAATCTCTCCACGACCGCCAAGGCGATTTTATCTATCACTTGCGGCTTCAAAACGTATTCAATTGTATTTTCAAAGACGAGGTTTTCGAGCTTCTCTTTTGTAATATTGCTCTTGTTGCATTGATCCTTGTTTTTCTTGCGATTAAAACACTTGTAGTAGTGATAGATCTTACCTGTATGGCTTGTTCCGTCCTCGGCGGTCATAAGCGTGCCGCAGTTTCCGCAGAAAAGTTTACTTATTTGCGCAAATGGACAATATCGTTTTAGGTCATTAGGTTATTTGCCTAATAGTTTGTAGTAGATATGGAT